>NZ_WBXP01000067.1 GCF_016415625.1 Shimwellia pseudoproteus | reverse complement strand
TCGGCGAAGGTGAGTTGATGGCTCATGATGTCCCTCTGGGATGCGCTCCGGATGAATATGATGATCTCATATCAGGAACTTGTTCGCACCTTCCTTAGATAGTCAGATATATAATACCCTGTTTAAATTACCTCACTCGCCATAGCTCGTTACGTTAAATCACGTCATAAAATGAGCACAAAGTGAAAACAATACGACATATATATTACTTATCATGCCATTTTTAACAGAATAAGTGGCGGCGATGTCTATTCTAAAAAGCTTTCTTTTTTTCCTTTGTGCCGCAGCGGCAGCGGCTATTCCCGTGTTTTTGTTATGGGTCGATATTCACGTTTTCGCTGATGATGTCCCGGAAATATCACTGACAGAGATCGTTCAGGAAACCCTGCTGGGATGTATTGTGGTGATGCATTTCTGGCTGGCAAAAAAATATGACACCCAGCGCTACTGTAATATTCTGATCGGCGGTTTTTTCCTCGCCATGCTAATTCGCGAACTGGACAGCTTTTTCGATTTATTCTTCCACGGCAGCTGGGTATGGTTCGCCCTGTTCACCTCGTTCTTATCGTTATGTCGCCCGCTGCGCCACTGGAATAAAACCCTGGCGCAACTGACGCATTATACCCGGACACCTTACTACGGGATCATGATGAGCGGCCTGCTATGTGTACTGGTGTTTTCGCGTCTATTCGGTATGCAATTCATATGGCATGCCGTACTTAATGACGGCTATATAAGAGTACTTAAAAATGCCATTGAAGAATGCAGCGAATCATTCGGCTATGTTCTCTGCTTTATGGCCTCCGCAGGCAGCTACTGCCATTTCCGGGCAATGGCCCGCCAGCCTGCCCCGGTCACTCGCTCACATCCACAGCCGGGCAATATCACCACGCCAGCCAGCGCCTCCAGCGCCGGTTAACCCCCAGCCCGGGATGCGCGACTAAGCCGGTGATTGCCCCCCGGGCCATCACCACCGGGCCTTTTATTTCCCCCGCTGACAATCGGCCCTTCTGCCACTACAGCAATGCCGTGGCATAATATCACGTTGATATTGCTACGCTTATTAGTGTAATGCCGGCTGGTTACGACAATAAAACGGCATATTTCTGACAGTTTCCTGCGCGGAATAATCGATTGACTACTACCGGACAACCCAGCACTATCCATCTGGTAATGAGATTCATTTACACTTTTTTTAATTGCAACACCCAACGCCAGGGAATACCAACAGGGCCGGTATAACGATGCGAACAGTGAATAAAACACATTGTAACAACGATATTTACGGCGAACGCTTGCGGGCGCGTTATCATCAGCTCCCCCCCAGCCAGCACGCGGTGGCGCGCTTTATTGATGAAAACCGCGAAGAGGTATTACACCACACAGCACTGGATATTGCGGCAGCCACGCACACCTCTGACGCCACCGTAATCCGCACGGTAAAAACCCTCGGTTTTGCCGGGCTGCGGGAGCTGAAAAATATTATTGGCCACTCGCTGGCGCCAGCAGCAAACCTGACCGAATCCATGGCGATAATTGCCCGTGATGTGAATGCCGGGATCGATCGGGTACTGGCCACCAACCACCTCGTGTCAGAACTGCTGTCCCGCCCGGATAACCGGCACGCCATCACCCTGGCCGTGGCGTTAATTAGCGATGCCAGCAATGTGGCGGTATTAGGGCTTGGCAACTGTAGCGCCCTGGCAAAATACAGCGCGCGAATGTTTGGCCATGCCGGGATTCATGCCCTGGCGATCAACCGTTCGGGGGTGCGGATGGCGGAACAGCTCTGTCGCCTGCAGTGCAGCGATATGATGCTAATTATCGCCGGGCAATTATCCGCTTATGAAGAGCTTTCCGGCCTGCGTGAAGCCAAACGGCTGGGTATACCCGTGGTAGTAATAGATTACGCCAGTAATACCCGGTTAAATAAAGAGGCCGATGCCGTGATAACCATTCCCTGCGCCCCGGCCAGTAATGGCCTGAATCCACATAGCCCCATCATGTTATGTCTGGACATGTTGTTATTATCAGTTGCTGAAACTCGCGCCCAGCACACCATAAATACACTAAAACAAATAAATGATTTGCACCGAAAAATATCGCGCCATAACAGATAAATAACCGCGCCATAGACAACACCATAATTAAATAGCGGATGCTGAATTAACCCCTTACCGCTAATAATACATTAGCAGCAATATAGTATAACCAATATGCGTAACTTTTTGATTAGTGGATGTTTGGCATTATTCCTTTGCCAGAATGCAATAGCCACGGTGGTGGATCTCTCCGGGGCACCGGCTTACCCGGCGATATACCGCCCGGTGGAGAGCCCACCGGCCACCACCACGCCGGATCTGGTCTTACTCGGGATAGATTTAGTAGAAATCACGGTGGCCCTCGGCATGGCAGATCATATTCTGGCGCGCCCGGCCCGGGTGGATTTACCGGGGATAGCCAACACGCCACATAAAATCCGCGACTGGGCTGGGGTGGAGGGCGTGCTGGCACTGCGTCCGGGGAAAGTGGTGGGCTCCAGCGTGGTCAATATTAAGTTACTTAATGGCCTGCAGCCCTTCGGTATTACCACAAAAATGGTGGATCGCACGCTCCCCGCCAGGGAGAAAATCAGACGTATGGCCGCATTACTGGGCCATCCTGAGCGGGGGGAGGCCCTGGTAGCCTCTCTGGATCAGGACTACCGCGAAGCGCAGACATTCCGGCTCCCGGGGCAGAGACCGCTGCGGCTAATGCACCTTTCGCGGATTGGCGCCGGTAATCACTTTACCGCCGGTGGGCGGGGCACCGCAGTGGATAATTTAATCCGCCGTGTCGGCGCCATAAACGCCACGGCGGAGATAGGTAATGACCGCTATACCCCGATTACGCCGGAAGGCATTATTGCCGCGGCGCCGGATGTCATTATTGTCTCGGTCGATGAACTGCCCGCCCTGGGCGGGGCAGACACTATCTGGGCAACGGTGCCGGGCCTGAATATGACCCCGGCGGGACGCCAGCATAATTTAATTATTATGCGTGATCTTCAGGTCCGCGCCGATGCGGCATCCAGCGGGATTGCCACCCGAACGTTAGCAAAAGCACTGAAGGATATGGTGTCCGATGACCATCACAGTCTGTAAACCCGCAGCCAACGCGCACTGGCGCTGGATAAGCCTGTTCGTGGTGCTGGCCGGTTTTGGCGTGGCGCTACTGGCCAGTATCACCACCGGGGCGGTGTCGCTGTCGCTACAGGAGACCTGGCAGGCGCTGATGAGCCCATTATCCCATCGCCCGCTGTCCGCCACGGAACAGTTTCATGCACAGATCGTCTGGGATTTACGGCTCCCGCGGCTGTTCACCGCCATGATCGTCGGTGCCAGCCTGGCAACTTGTGGGGCGGCCATGCAGGGGCTGTTTGGCAATCCGCTGGCGGATCCCGGCATTGTGGGGGTGTCCAGCGGGGCCTCACTGGGGGCGATTATCGTGGTGGTGTTGCAGCTATCGATGTTCGGCTCCTGGACACTGCCCCTGGGGGCCTTTTTGGCGGGGATCGCCACCACGGGGGTGATTTACGCCATTGCCCGGCCCGGTAAAACCAGCCATGCCGACGCGAGTTTGTTGCTGATCGGCATTGCTATCAATGCCATCTGCGGTTCGGCCACGGGCTTTCTGACCTATCTGGCCAGCGCGGAGCAATTGCAGAATATTACCTTCTGGTCCATGGGGTCGCTGGCCTCGGCAAAATGGCTGACCGTGGGCATTACCCTGCTCCCCGCCATCGCCGGGATTGCTCTGCTGATTGCCTGGTCCACGCCCCTTGATCTGCTGGCGCTGGGAAACCGCCAGGCGCGCCATCTGGGGGTAGATGTACGCGCACTACAGCGGCGGCTTATTTTTATCACCGCACTACTGGTTGCCGCCGCGGTATCATTTAACGGCACCATTGGCTTTGTCGGCCTGGTGGTCCCCCATCTGGCGCGTTTACTGGTCGGCCCGGGGCACCGCAAGCTGATCCCCAGCGCCGCCCTGGGCGGGGCGCTGCTGGTGATACTGGCCGATATTGCCGCCCGAACCCTGGATGCACCTTCAGAGTTACCGATTGGCATGATTATTGGCTCACTCGGCGGCCCGTTTTTTCTGTGGATGATGTGGCGTAAGCGCCAGCGCTGAACGCCGGGGAGATAACGATGATTCGTACTGACAATCTGTCATTATCGGTGGCGGGAAAGCGCCTGCTGAACCGGATCACCCTGCACTGTGCACCAGGGACGTTAACCGCCCTCGTCGGCCCTAACGGTGCGGGAAAGTCGACATTATTGTCGGTGATGGCCGGCGATACACCGCCCTCAGACGGGACCATCACCCTGGCCGGGAAAGCCCCCCAGCACTATAGCCTGCGCGCGCTGGCGCAGCAGCGGGCGGTATTTCCCCAGAATACCCGGGTGCATTTTGGCTTCCGGGTCGCCGAGGTGGTGGCCATGGGCAGAGCGATGCGCGATCTGCCGCCGCATACCGATGCCGACGCCATTAACCAGGCCATGCAGCGCGCGGAAATTAGCCATCTCGCCCGGCAGGACATTCAGACCCTGTCCGGTGGGGAGCTGGCCAGAACGACGTTTGCCCGGGTACTGGCCCAGCAAACGCCGGTTATCCTGCTGGATGAACCCACCGCCGCGCTGGATTTACGCCATCAGGAAAGGCTGCTGGCCACCCTGAAAGATCTGGCAAGCCAGGGGACGACAATCCTGGTGGTGCTGCACGATCTTAATGTCGCCGCCGCATACGCCGACACGATTGCCATATTGCAGGATGGCCGCCTGATTGCCGCCGGCCCCCCCCAGGACGTATTAACACGTGAGCGGATCGCTACCGTGTATCAGCAGGATGTCTGCGTTATTACCCATCCTGAACGCCACTGCCCCGTTATCTTGCCCTATTAAGGATATAATGATGTCGATACTTTATTCTCCTCCCGTTGCTGCGGTTATTAACCGGGAACATGCCGCCGCCAAAATACAATCTGAAATACGGGAAAAGCAGCGCCAGCTGGCCGGAGCCAGCCACGGTAGTGCTGATTTCAGATCGTCTGAACTGCATAAAACCCATTATTTGTCGGTGGGCCCAAAACAGGGACGATTTTTATACAGTGTTACCCGGGCCAGCCGGGCCAAAAATATTGTCGAATTTGGCACCTCCTACGGCATTTCAACCCTGTACCTTGCGGCGGCGGCAGCGGAAAATCAGGGCCATGTGATCGGCAGCGAATATCACCCGGAAAAAGCCCGCAAAGCCCGCCAGAACCTGAAAGACGCCGGGTTAGACTCGCTGGCCGTCATCAAAGTGGGGGATGCCCGTGAAACCCTTAGCGACCTGGCAGGGGAGATTGATCTGCTCTTTCTCGACGGCGACAAGACGCTGTACCTGCCGATGGTAAAAATGCTGGAGGAGCGCTTTCATCCTGGCACGCTAGTGATTGCCGATAATATGGAACGGGATGCAGAAATTACCCGGGACTTTGCAGAGTATATTGGCCGCACCGACGGTAATTTTGTCACGTCAATGTTTCGCTTTAAACGCAGTCGTTTTAGTTTCTCCATCGTTATTAACTGATAATAAATAAAAAATATCTTCGCTGTTATTTCGCGAACATTATCATCTGACGTAATTTAAACGGATGACATGTGATGCTATTCATTAATTTCATCTGGGTGAAATTTTTATTATGCATAAACTTAATACAATCACTACGCGGCGTTTATTATTAACCTCCGCAGCCTCAGTTTTGTTATCTTCCGGCGTTTATGCGCAGGACGAATCGCCCACCGGCAGCAACGGTGATAATTATGTTAGTGACAAGCAAGAAGATACCCTGACCGTCAGCGCCGCAGGGTTTCCACAACAAATAGCCGATGCACCGGCAACCCTGTCGGTGATTTCTGCTAAGGAGATTGAAAATCATGGCTACCGCAATATTACTGATGCGCTAAAAAATATCCCCGGCGTGTCGATTGAAAACCCCGGCGGCGGGAAATTAAATGCCCAATCGGTAACCATCCGGGGGATGACGGAACAATACGTACTATTTTTAATTAATGGTAAACCGGTGGGCGATACCGAACAGGCTTTTTATAACGGCTGGGGAAGCGGGCAAAAAACCAATTCGCTGCCGCCAATGTCAGCCATTGAACGTATTGAAGTTATCCGTGGGCCAATGTCATCACTGTATGGTTCCGCTGCCTCCGGTGGGGTGGTCAATATCATCACCAAAACCCAGTCAGAAAAATGGAGCGGCAGCGTCACCACCGAAGGCTCCCTCACCGAGAGCCGCCACTCCGGGAATACCGGACTGGGGAAATTTTACCTCAGCGGCCCGCTGTGGGGAGAACATCTTGGGCTGTCCCTGTACGGCTCGACAATGCACCGCAGTGAAGATAGCCAGCCGCTCGGTTATCCGGAAACCCGTAACCAAAATCTGGGCGGCACCCTGAGTGCAGTACTTACCGAACACCAGAAGCTGGATCTGGACGTCAGCCATAACCACCAGCAATACGATCGGACAGCAAAAAGCGATCCTAAGTCTAGCTCGCCAACCGGCACCAGTAGCGATACCGACCGCCTCACCCTGAGCCATAATATTCGCTGGAATGAGACCACCGAAACCCAGAGTTTTTATACCCGGCAACACGTCGAAACCCGCGAGAAAAAGAGCGCGAATAACCCCGGTTCCAGTTCAGACTATCGCCAGACCAATCTCAATAGCCGGACGCTCTTTAGCATAGGGAATAATAATGCCGTGCTGGGCGCGGACTATCTGTATGAAGAAATAAACCACGCCCCGGGGCGTTTCCCCGGCTCCAGACAGACCGATCTGGATCGCTGGCAATATTCCGGCTTTGGTGAGAATGAATGGCGTATTACTGATGATTTGGCCCTGACAGTAGGCCTGCGCTACGACAAGAACCAGAAATACGGTTCGTATTTTACCCCCCGGGGTTACCTGGTCTACCACCTTGACGAGCATATTACCCTCAAGGGCGGGGTCAGCACCGGTTATAAAACCCCTGCCCTGAAACAGGCCAGCAGCGATATTGTGGAGAATGCGGCCCGGGGACGCGCCTGGGATATGGGCAATGATAACTTAAAACCGGAACGCAGCACCAACTATGAGCTGGGTGCCGTCTGGGATGGTGCCCAGGGAGTACAACTGGGGGTGACGACCTATTACACCCGCTTTACCGATAAAATTGATCGCCGGGAAATTTGTTCCACCGCAAAAGGGAAACCCGCGAGCTGCTTTTATAACGGGGATTACCGGCAGTCTATTCGCCAGTATGTTAACGAAGACGGCGCCGATCTTTATGGGGTGGAAAGCACCCTGACCTTCCCGATCGGTGAGGTGAATGCCAGCCTTAATTATACTTACCAGCGCAGTAAAATTACCGGCGGCCCGGATGACGGCAAACCGTTTAGCGACCTGCCGCGCCAGATGGCAAATCTGACCCTCGACTGGGACGTAACCGAGAGCATTAACCTGTGGAGCAGTACGCGCTATCGCGGTAAAACCCAGCGCACCGGCAATAACACCACCACCCCGTCTTATATGATGATGGATATGGGCGCCAGCTATCGTTTTGTTAAATATGCCAAAGTGTACACCGGCATTTATAACCTGTTTGATAAGCAAATCTCAGAAGAGGGCTACGGCAAAGTCCTCGATGGGCGTTCATATACCCTGGGGCTCTCCGCTGACTTTTAACCCCATCGGGAGCGCCATAAACGCAGCCCGTCTCCCGGCCAGGCCAGCCGGGGGACGGGTATTTCCAGCGCCAGCAGGTGAATAACGGCAAAATACCGCAACGAGGGTATTCCTATCGCGTTAACCCGTGCAGCACTCACCTGAAATAAACCAGCCAACATATTTACCATCCGCTAATGCATTGAGTTTTATTATTTTGTTGTTCAGGGTGATAACCTTATTGCCATCGGGGAATATACGTCAGCGGCTTGTCGCAGTGGGTAGCATTCACCCCGGCATCCCTGATGGCCTGGACTTTTAAAACACACTCCCGCAGGGTGCAAAATACCACCAGGATAACCGCAAGAATAACGGCGATTTCGCTCACTATGGTCAGCACCATTTTTCTGCTGGCGGGAGCGCGTTTTTTCTGCGCCATAGCGCCCGCGGCGGTGATAGCGCGATGACATTGCCGGGCCGCGCCGGGCAATAAATGAAGTATCGGAGACATCCATGAACTCCTGTTATTTTCTGCCGTAGCCCAGGGCTACGGACAGCATCCTGTTATGACGATATAAATCTGTTGCTGAATTTACTATCCACTCTCACAGAAAATTTGTCTGTTTATGCGCAAGGTATAATAAAATACCGGTCAGGCACCTTCCATCACCGCGCTACAGGTGAGATCGCGCGGGGACGCTGGCGCCAACCACCGGGGCTGTTTATCTTCCTGAGGTAATCCATCATCGTAAACCGGAATATCCAGATGCAGCGTAAACTCAGGCACTTCAGTATCCTGATGGCTCATCGCGACAATACTTTCAATAAAATACTCGCCTATTTTCCTGAAATGCATCTCATTTAACAGATAGGCATGGGCCTGCATTAAGAAATAAAAATAGTTCCGCCCATCGCCCTGGTAAATAAATCGTGCATAATTACCGGCAGGTAAAAGCGCTGTATTACGTCCAGAAACAGGCTGGCTAACGCCAGTACCGACATATTTATCGAACGAGATATAGTGTTTACTTTGGTTGCTGCGTACGTGAGTGACGGCAAGCCTGGCGTACTCCCCGTACTTGTGTAAATAATCACGCTGGATCTGCCGGGAGAAGCGCAGATAATCCTGCTCACCGATGGATGCATCGCAGTTCAATATATCATTATCCCCCCGACAGCAGATCGCCTCGCGCTGAATAATCACCGGTGTTTTAAGCTCCACCGGGTGGTACAGGCTAATTGGCGGGGTAAAACTACGATTGAAAAAGCGCGGGCTTTTACGGTATTGCGACGGCGGCACACCGGTATTTTGGGTAAAGAATTTGGTAAACGACGCATTGCATTGAAAATTATAATCAACGGCAATATCAGCCGATTTTTTTGGTGCTGTATTTCAGCTCCATCATTGCCCGGGTCAGGCGCCGCATTCGGATATATTTCCCCAGGGTGACCCCGGTAAAATATTTAAACATGCGCTGAAAATGCCACGGGCTATAGCCGGACTGGGCCCCTATCGCCTCGATTGATAAAGGTTCGGTGAGGTTTTCTTCAATCCAGACCAGGGTTTCAGCCACAACCTGCTTCGCGAATTTATTGTACATACTAAATGTTTACTCCCATCCATGAGTTACTGCCCTGAAAGACACCGCCGCATCCGGTTCCCCCTCTTCGGCGGTGTTTTCGTCAGCGTTCCTGTTACTGAGGCTGCATGTTAAACAGCGTTTCGGCATTGCGGTGCGCGATTTTTTCTTTATCCTGCTGGCTGATTGGCGCCGTTTCCAGAAAATCACGGGCGCCTTTATTGGTGAGGTACGGATAATCGACGGCGTAAATAATCCGATCCACCCCGACCACATCCAGCGTGAACTGCATATGTGGCCGGTTCAGCATACCGCTCGGCGTAATATAAAAATGCTGGATAAAAGTGTCGGTGATGGTGCGTGTCAGGCCGGTGACTTCCTGGGGCAGCGCTTCATCCATCCGCGCCAGATAGAACGGCACCATTTCGCCCCAGTGCCCGGCGATAATTTGCAGCCGCGGGTATTTATCGAAGACTCCGCTCAGGATCATGCGGATAATTTGCACCCCGCCTTCGGCGTGCCATCCCCAGCCAAACATCGATAGACGGGCGCTCACGTCCGCAGAGAAGCCGCCGTAATACGGTTGTTGCACGGCCGGTAACGGCACCCCCGGGTGGGTGTAAATCGGGACATTCAGCGCTTCGGCGGCGGCCAGCACCGGCCCATAAAACGGATCGTCCAGGAACGTGTTACCGGGGCGGCCCGTCAGAAGCGCACCGCAAAACCCCAGCTGGGTGACTGTGCGCTCCAGCTCCCGGGCAGCGGCATGTGGGTCTGACCACGGCAGCGTCGCAAACGCGCCGAAGCGATCGGGATGGGCCGCAACGGCAGCCGCCAGCCGGTCATTGGCCGCCCGGGTAAGCGGGATAGCCTGTTCAGGATCGAGCAACTGCGGTGAGTTGCTATAAGAGAGGATCTGCATATCAATGCCGCAGGCATCCATATTGGCCAGACGCTGCTCCCCCATATCTGCCGCCCGGGTGATCGCGGTCTGGGCCCCCACCAGGTGTGGAAAGTCCTGGCTCAAGAGTTCAGGGATATCGCGTGAGGCCTTAACCCAGTCCATAAAGTACGGCGATTCTGCCTGGCTACGCTGCTGACAGGCACGGGCAATATCCGGGTCGGAGACATGCTCTTCAATGGTGATAATTTTCATTATGACTTCCTTATTCATACGGTTAGCCATTTTCAGCACCTGATCCCACACGCTGGAGAGGACCGGTGATTCTATGACATAACCCATATGACTGCCGGTAAACCCGGCACGCGGACAAGAAAACTGGCGGGCGTGTTGGTGAGGTGGGGAAATCTCAGCGATTCAGGGTGGAAGCAGGCTCACGCGCGCGGCCCCCTGACGGAGAGCCGCAGCCGATATCCCTTCGCCATCACCTTACGCCGCAGATGGCAATCACTGAGTATTCACGCCGCCGTCTGGTGGGTCCAATAGATAAAACAGAGTAATCAATCAGATTTACTGATTGATTGCCGATGTGAACCCTCGCCACCTGACGGGATAACCGTGACAGCGGCGCCGTATCGGCGGTAATGTGTCAGCAGAATAGTGACTGGAAAAGACGCGAAGACGATGAGAAAACCCGGCACGAGATGCCATGTGCGCTATCTCGTGCCGGGTAGGCAGTTAAGGTAATCAACCGGCATGTTGCTGCTGTTTGATCCAGTTAGCCAGTTCCTGATTGCCCTGGGATTCCGCCAGCGAGGCCGCGGTATTTCCTTTCGCGTCTTTAATATCCAGCCGGGCCCCCTTCGCGACCAGGTGTTGTAAAAAGACCTTATGGCCAAACAGCGCCGCATACATTGCCGCCGTCTGCCCCTGGGGATTTTGCAGGTTAATCTGGGTACGCGAATCGGCCAGCAAGATATCCGCGGCCTTAGTATCGCCCTTAAATGCCGCCCCCATCAGCGCCGTGCGGCCATGGTTATCGGCCCGGTTAGGATCTGCCCCCTGGGCTAACAGGTAGCGGGTCACCGCTGGCTGATCATGATAAAGGGCTAGAATCAGCGCCGTGTAGCCGCTGTCATCAGATTCATTAAGATTGACCCCGGATTTGGCCAACGCCTTAATGGTGGCCAAGTCCCCCTGGCGGGCCGCCTCTCCCAGCCGCTCGTCCATGGCAGCAACTGCCGAAGTCGAGATCAACAGTGCCGCCAGAACGCCCGATAAATATAGTCTGTTCATTCGCAGTGACTCTGCCCACCAAAGGTGGGCAGCTCCTTGATGGGTTAATCTTTTAATTTGTCCGCCAGCGCCTGGATGGTTTTCACATCATCTTTTGTCCAGTTGGCCAGCCGGGTACCGTAGGTCGCGTTCGCCTTGTAGAAGTGGCTCAGCATGGCCTGGCGCACTGTCGGGTTTTTCACTTTCTTGAGTTCACCCCCCAGGGCTTCAATCAGGTCATCCTGCTGTTGCGGGGTCAGGGAGAGGTAATAAACACCGGCCTGCTCGAAGTTATCGGTTTTCGCGATAATCTGCTGCTGCGTGGTACCGCTCAACGCCGTTTGCGTTGCTTTGTACTGCGGATTATCGGTGACGGCACCCGTTTCAACAGAAGGCTGATAGTTTACGTCTCCTTTGGTATGTTCCTGGTTGCCATAACCATCCTGGTTATAGTTATTTACCGGTACCCGTGGCCGGTTGATCGGTAACTGCTGGTAGTTTGACCCCAGGCGATACATATGGGCATCGGCATAGGAGAATAACCTCCCCTGCAACATGCGATCTTCGGAAGGCTCAATACCCGGAACCATATTCGACGGATCAAAAGCGACGGTTTCAGTGGTCTGGAAGAAATTATCCGGCACTTTATTCAGTGTCAGGGTACCCACTTTAACTTCCGGCACATCCAGCCAGACCTTAGTATCATCCAGCGGATTATAACGGAAGTTGTTCAACTCGCTGGGTTTTAAGGTTTGAATATAGAGATCCCAAACCGGGAAATTACCTTTCTTCAGGTTGGTATACAGATCATCTGTCAGGTTATTAAAATCTTTGCCCTGCTCTTCCTGAGCCTGATGAACATTGTATCCTTCATTGCCCTGGCGGCTCTTAAAGTGAAACTTCACATAAGTCACTTCGCCTTTGGCATTAATCAATTTGAAGGCGTGGACGCCCCAGCCATCCACTTTACGATATGACGAAGGGATCCCGCGAAAAGAAAAGATCCGCGTCAGCATATGGGTACTTTCAGGCTGATGACGGCTTTGTTGAATAAATCGAACTTTTAGCCGAAATTAGGATCAGATCACCACACTCCTGACCCTGTAGCGACATCCTGTGACAAAGCAAAAGTTCAA
>NZ_WBXP01000066.1 GCF_016415625.1 Shimwellia pseudoproteus | reverse complement strand
GAACTTTTGCTTTGTCACAGGATGTCGCTACAGGGTCAGGAGTGTGGTGATCTGATCCTAATTTCGGCTAAAAGTTCGATTTATTCAACAAAGCCCCTGGAAAGTAAACAGATGCCCCGGCGCAATACTGATATTGTCCGCCAGTGCCCGCTCGCTCAGGCGCTGGCTGTCAATACCCGGCGGTAATTCAAGCCACAGAAAATATCCCCCGGGATGGCAGTGGATGGTTACCGCCTCTGGCAAGGTGGCCGCCAGCAACGCCCGGGCATATTGCTTACGCTGATGCAGCGTATGGCGCAGGCGCTTTAGGTGGGCATCGTAGCGCTGGGTCGCCAGATATTCCGCCACCGCCAGCTGCATGGGTGAGCTGGCAGACAAAGTGCTCATAAACTGCATTTGCTGGATGCTGCGGGCATATTTCCCGGCGGCCACCCAGCCGATGCGAAACCCGGCCACCAGACACTTAGAAAACGACGCACAGTGTAATACTTGCCCGGCATTATCCCAGGTTTTGGCCGGCAGTGGTTTTGCCACCCCGTCGTACAGTTCACCATAGACGTCATCCTCAATCAGCACCACCTGATGCCGGGCCAGCAGGGCCACCAGATGTTGTTTTTTTTCCGGGCTGAGGCTGTAGCCGGTGGGGTTCTGATGGGTGGTCATCAACCAGCAGGCTTTTACCGGCCAGCGGCTGAGGGCGGTTTCCAGTGCCGCCATGTCGATCCCCTCACCGGCGGTGGATGGGATAGTCACCGGTTTAAGGCGCAAACGCTGGATTGCCTGAAGGGCGCCATAGAAACACGGCGTCTCGACAATGACATAATCCCCCGGCGCGGTGACCGCGCTCAGGCTCAGGTTCAGGGCCTCCAGGGCCCCGGCAGTGATGACGATTTCAGCCGCATCCACCGCAATCCCCTGCTGGGCATAGCGCCGGGCAATGGCGCGGCGCAGCGGCAGGCTGCCGGGCGGGAGATAATCCGCCACGCTGTAGGCGGTGGCGCTACTGCTGACGCGCGTCAGCACCTGGTTGAGCTGGCGATGGGGGAATAACCCGGGGTCCGGAAAGGCGGAGCCGAACGCCACCATGCCCGGGCGGCAGCTGGACTGTAAGACATCAAAAACCGCCTGGCTGATTCCCTGGATATCAGCCGGGGAATCACTCCCGGCCTGTGGCCCGGGCCCGTCGCTGACTGGCGGTGCCAGTGTCGGGCTCACGTAGTAGCCGGACTGCGGGCGCACCTGGATAACCCCCTGACGCTCCAGTTGCTGGTAAGCGTGCGTGACGGTGATCAGGCTGGTGCCCGTCAGGGCCGCCTGCTCCCGCAGGGAGGGTAATTTATCCCCGGGAAGCCAGGCACCGAGGGCTATCTGGTGCTGGATACTGGCCGCGACCTGCTGGTATTTTTTCATCGTCAGTACAATGCAGACTAGTCAAAAAGCGGTGTGGGCTTCCCGTCATCGTCAACCGCCACAAAGTTAAACTGGCCGTTGATCACCGCTTCGCTGCCGTCCTGGTACATACTTTCGAGGAAAACGGTGACGGTAACCGTCAGGCTGGAATTGCCCACCCGGGTGACTTTCCCCACCAGTTCGACAATGGTGCCGGAAGGGATAGGGGTCTGGAAGTTGATCTTTTCCGTGGAGACCGTGACCAGGCGCTTACGGCAAAAGCGGGTGGCGGTCACAAAGGAAACTTCATCCATCCAGGCCAGCGCCGTGCCGCCAAACAGCGTTGAGTGGTGGTTAATGGTGGGCGGGAAAACGACTTTGGCGACGCGGCTTTCGGAATAGGCAATTTTTTGTGCGATAAACTCGGGATCGTGACGACTCATAGTGGATCATATTCATTACAAAATGTGATGGATATGATAACAAAAAAAGGGCCAAAACCCGAGCGCTATTATTCCCGGGGGGCTGGGGTGATTTTTTGCGCTGCCGCCCCGTGATGCTGGCGTGCCTTACTGGCCGCCCGGTACGCGTTAACCTGCTGCACCGGATGGCGGGAAGCGCGGTAAATCAGCCGCACCCAGCGGCGTTCATGCTGGCGGTCACTGAAGTGCGGGGCGTGGCTTTCCAGATAATCCGCCAGTTTGCCCGCTTCCCCCCTGGCCGCCAGCGACTCGGCGTAGTCGAGCTGCATTTGCGGGCTGTTCATCACCCCCTGCCCCTGGAGATCGAGAATACGCCGGTCATCCTGCAACTGTTGCAGTACCTCAAACCACTGTTCATATTGTTGCGGGGCCAGGGTGGCCCGGTGATCCATCGACGCAAAGCAATTGTCCGCCAGCGTCCACTGGCGCTGGGCAATCGCCACCTGGGACAGTTGCGTTAACAGATCCCGGCCCGCTAAGCCGTTAATCAGCTCAGGCTGGTTAACCACCTGCCAGGCAATGTCCAGCGCCCCGATTTCAATGGCCTTCTGCGCCACCGATATCAGGCAGCGCCGATCCGGCGAGCGTTCACAGCCCGCCTGCCAGCGTTCCAGGCGCTCCCGGGTATGGACCTCCGGCAGGCGCAGGGGCAGTTTTTCCAGCGCCGCCTGCAGCCGGGGATTATCCGGTTGGGTACGCATCTGGTGGCGCAGCACCTGGCGGGCCTTACCATCATGCCCGGCCTCATGCCAGGCCTGGGCCACCGCCAGGGTAAGATCGACATTCCCCGGCACCAGCGCATGGGCATGGCGGTAGTTTTCCAGGGCAGACTGCTGATCCCCCCGGGCCAGCGCCTCTCTGGCGCGGACCAGATACGGATACACTTTAAATTGCTGGTAATCGGTCAGCCCGGGGGGCATCACCAGATCATCGCCGGCCAGGGCATTTCCCCCCAGCAGCAGTACCAGCAGCAGGCTCCAGACAATGCGCATTACAACGCCCCTGCGCTTAGTGCCGCAAACATAAAATGGTTGATCCCCTGCTGGCTGAACAAGCCTTCCATGGTGGGCTGCATTTGCCGCTGGCGCCGCAGTGCGTTGGCAACCGCATCTTCACTGACCACGTTCTCTTCCACCAGAAACTCCCCGAACATCAGGTCACTGTGTTCATAACGCAGCAGCAAGGTATGCAGTACCGACGGGTTAATATACGCCTGGCTTATCAGCACTTCCGCAAACAGCACCTGGCCGGCAACATACTGCTGCCACAGTTGCTCACCCTGCACCGCGCTGAACAACCCCATTTCAACAGCCCTGACCACACACGCGTAGTGATCTTCCCGGCGGTGGCTGTACCAACGTCGCACCCCGACAACCACCTGGCCTGGTGGGGCAATCACGTGTTTTACCGGCATGCCGATTTTACGCGCCATCGCCGCCAGGGATACCGGGTCGAGCGGGCTCTCCCGGGCAACAATTAACGTCCCCCGCTCGGTGCGCAGGGGCAATACCGCATAGTGAAGGGCAACCCGGGCCGGGACCAGTTTGATCATCTGCGGGTCCAGTTTACGGCAGTCGACATCTTCCGCCGATATTCCCGCCTGGTGCGCCAGCGCCGATGCTAGCTGTTGCGGGGTAATTACCCCCTGGCGCACCATACTGCTTCCCAGACGCACGCCGTTTATCCGCCGGGACAGGCTCTCTTCCAGTTGCGCCGGGGTTATTACCCCCTGGGCAATTAATATCTGACCAAGGGGCGTGGCATCCCGGCGCTGAATCCTCTGGGCCGGAAAGGAGTGGTGGCTCTTGTCACGGATCCATTTGCGCATATCCCGGTCAGTGAGGAAGCGCCAGATAGCACAGCACCAGGCGCTGATACTCACCACCAGGGACCAGAACAGGCGCGCGACACTGCCCACCCCCTGCCAGACACCGTACGCCACCGCCACAAACAGCGCCCGTTGTATTATCCGGTTGAGTAGCAGCACGCCATTTGCCACCAGCAGCCCCATCAGTAACCGGCTGGCGCTGAATACCCCGAGGAAGTGCCAGGCATCCGCGACACTGTGTTCATATACCCATACCGCCCCAAGCTGAAGCAGGCACAGCGCGATCAGCAGCGATAGCGCGCTGACCAGTACCCCCTTGCGATCCCGCCACAGGAAATAGTTCGGCCACAGGTGCTGGCTCCAGCGCAGACGATTGTGCCCCTGAAAGGCACTGCTGGCATTCCAGCGCGCTTTCTGGCGCACGGCACTGCAAAAGGTGCCCGGCAGGTAACGGCGCACACACATCAGTTGCGGGATAGGGGTCAGGAACCCGGCCGCCATAAAACGGTCCCCGGTCTGGGGTACTTTCATGCGGCAGAATATTTCCCGCATCCCGCGGCGGCGCAGAATAAATCCGGTTTCATAATCGACCGCCATGCTGTCGATATTAAAGGCAACGCCGTCGCCTTCCTCCAGCAAGGCCATGATTGCCCGCCGGCTGATGCAGCATCCGGCACCGGTGCGGGTAACCTGCCCGGTCAGTGCGGCCCGCACCGGCAGCAGTTTGCCCTGTAATTCCGCAAATTTATCGATATAGCTCAACCCGCTGAATTGGTACCAGCGGCGGGCGTAGGGATAAATAGGAATACGCACCACATCGTGATACCCCACCAGTTGGCCGAACAGTTTGAGCTCCTGGGCCATCACCACATCCTGGGCACCGTGCAACACAAACCCGGCAAAGGTGAAGCTCGCCTGGCGTTCAAAACCGAATACCGCATCCAGCAGGCTATTCAGGCAAACCGCTTTTGATGGCCTGGCCGACGGCACGCACTCCACATGATGGACATTAGAATAGGCGGCACAGATTTCCTGCACCTCAGCGGTGGTGGCCGGATCGTCCCGGTAGGTGCCAACAAAAATATGGTAGTTCTCATAATCCAGCTCCCGGGTTGCCAGGCGGAGCATCTGGCCAATCACCCCCGCCTCTTGCCAGGTGGGGATCAGGATAGCGAGTGGTTTTTCACGGGGATCCGCCGCTGAGGGGAACGGCACCGGCCGGGAAATGCCGCTGCGGCATGATTTTCGACACCAGTAGAGAATATCCACCAACAGATCGTCCAGCCCGTTGATCAGCATCAGCGATGCCAAAATAATCAGCCCGATTTTGAGGAAATACAGCCAGGTTGTCAGTGTATCGATCAGGCTAATCATAAATGCGTTTGGGCCTCAGCAACCCGGAAAGGAAAAACAGTGCAGGACAATAGAACCATAAAAAATAGTGAACTCAGGCGATGGTCGCTGCCTATGATAGTAGATCCTGGTCACACTTTAAAATCTTATCCGTCAGAAAAGCATTAAACCTTCTTTTTATAATTCAATGCTTAACAATTAAAACATCCCGATAACGTTCTGGCCGCCAGGCCCCTCTCTCCGGTGAACGGCGAGGGGCTGGCGGTAGGGTTAACGGTCAGGCCGCGGGGATGGCGAAGCGAATAACGGGGATGCGTTACCGGCCACGTTTAGACGGCAGGGTTTTCAGTAAATCCTCCGGGGTAATCTCCGCCACCACGCTCCCCGGGAGGGGCATTTTCAGGACGTGATTTTTTATTTTGCCAATGACATGCATTTCACAGGGTTTGCAGTCAAATTTCAGGGTTAATACCTCATCCTGATACACCAGCTGCATCGGCGTGGCGCGCCAGGCTTTAACCTCTTTGACCCCTTTAGCTTCCTTCGGGCACATATTGAAGGCAAAACGCAGGCAGTGTTTGGTTATCATCACCGGCACTTCGCCTTTCTCCTGGTGCGCTTCATAGGCCGCCTCAATCAACGTGACGCCGTAACGTTGATAAAACTGACGTGCTTTCTGGTTATAGACGTTGGCCAGAAAGCTGAGCTGGCTATCTGGAAATACCGGCGCCGGTTGCGCCACCGGCTTGCGCTGGCCCCGCTGCCAGGCGGCTTCCCGGGCGGCATCCAGCGCTGCGATGGTCTGGCGGCGCAGCTGGTTAAGCTGGCTGTTAGGCACAAACAGCGCCCCGGACAGCGTGATATTCACTTCCCGGGGGTAATACAGGGTCTGGCCCAGTTTGCGCAACCCGTCTTCCAGGGTACTGTGCGCGTTTTGCGGGTTATTGGCCGGGCTGAATGGCCCATCCAGATACTGGGTCACCGAGATACCGTCTTCACTGGTGGCGGTAAGCATCAGTTGCTCCTGCCAGCCGCCGAGGGCCAAATCCACCGCCACCCGCCGCTCGCTGGAGGTCTTTAACAGCGCCTGCTGCCAGTTGTGGTCAAGGTTGCGGTTAAGCACATGATGGGGGCGCAGTTTGTGGAGATCCGCGGGCATCTCATTGGGCCAAATCCGGTAGCGATCGGCGGCGGTCTTCTCCACTGTATTGGCCCGAAAGCCGACAATATCGCGCTTTATCAGCACATTAAGCCCATCACCGTTGGCCAGAGGCTCACGCACCTGAACATCGAGGTACTGTTTCCCCACCGCCAGCACTTCCCCCACCGGCAGGCCGATAAACTTCGGCGAGTCAAAAGCACCGATATCGCCCTGGCGGCCGTGAATAAAGTAGTCGGTACTGCCCCGGTGGAAGGTTTTATCCGCTGAGGGGATAAAAAAGTGCTCGGTGCGGCCCGCGGACGCCCGGGACAGATCGCTGCGGCGCGCGATGATCCTGTCGAGCTGCTGGCGATACAGCGCGGTGATGTTCTTCACATAGCTCATATCCTTGTAGCGCCCTTCGATTTTAAACGAGCGCACCCCGGCCGCGATCAGTGCCTCAAGGTTGGCGCTCTGATCGTTATCTTTCATCGACAGCAGGTGTTTTTCATAGGCCACTACCCGCCCCTTATCGTCCTTCAGGGTATAGGGCAGCCGGCAGGCCTGGGAACAATCGCCGCGGTTGGCGCTGCGCCCGGTCTGGGCGTGGGAGATATAGCACTGGCCGGAATAGGCCACACACAGGGCGCCGTGAATAAAGAACTCTATGGTGGCGTCCACCTGGTCGTGGATATCTTTGATTTGCTGTAGATTCAGCTCCCTGGCCAGGACTATCTGGGAGAACCCCACATCCGATAAGAAACGGGCTTTTTCGACGCTGCGGATGTCACACTGGGTACTGGCGTGGATCTCAATCGGCGGCAGATCCAGCTCCAGCAGGCCCATATCTTGTACTATCAGCGCATCAATACCGGTGTCGTACAGCTGGTGGATAAGCTTACGGGCCGGTTCCAGTTCGTTGTCGTGCAGGATGGTGTTCAGGGTAACAAAAATACGCGCCCCGTAGCGGTGGGCGAAAGGGACCAGTTGCGCAAGGTCCTGCAAGCTGTTCCCGGCGTTATGGCGGGCGCCAAAGCCGGGGCCGCCAATATAAACCGCATCGGCCCCGTGGAGAATCGCTTCGCGGGCAATGGCCGTATCGCGGGCCGGGCTGAGTAATTCAAGATGAGAGCGCTGGCGCATCGTGGTTATTATCCAGACTGACTGAAAGGGCATTATTGTAGTCATAAGTGCCCGGTTCAGAAACCCCTTTCCCCCGGCGCCCGCTGCGGGGCTGAAAAACACTGGCGGCGGCGGTATTGCCGGCGGGCTATTTTCCCTGGCGCGCCGCCCGTAACTGCCCGGGCGTGCAGCCATACACCGCTTTAAACCGGTTACTGAAATGGCTGGAAGAGTTAAACCCACATCCCAGGGCTATCTCCGTCAGGCTGAGCGGGCTGTGGCTGAGCAACTGCTCGGCTCGCGCCATCCGGCGCTGCATCACATACTGATGGGGCGCCATATTGACCGAATGGCGGAACATACGGGCAAAGTGAAACTCACTCAGCCCGGCAACGGCCGCCAGTTCGCGCAGGGTTAATCCCCCGGACAGGTGCGATTCTATCCACTCCTGCGTACGGCGCAGCACCACCGGGGATAAGCCACCGGTGATCCGCGGTAGCCGCCACTGTACGGTACTGTAATGGCGCACAACATGGGTCAGCAATAAGGTGGCGGCGCTGGAAAGCTGCAATTGATTGGCGGGCTGCCGCCAGTTGCAGTCCATTAAAAAGTGCCGATAGAGCCGGGAAATGCCGCCATCGTCAAAAAAGATCTTTTCATCAAGCTGTAGCTCCCGGGCGCTTTTATCCCAAATTTGCTCGGCAATGGTGATCAGGTGGTTATTACGGCAATAGAGATGCACAAAGCCCAGCTCACCGCGGATATCCCATTCGGACTCGCTGTCCTCCGGCATCAGGCAGGCTTTGTCCGGGCCGCCGCCATTTTGCCAGCCGTACCGGGTGCGGTGGTATGTCTGGTAGCCATCCGCCACGTACAGGCTGATGGTGTGATGATCGCTGTGCTGATGCACCCGGTCGTTGCGGTTAGACCACGCCGCCAGTTGCAGGCCATTATCCAGCCAGACGTTATCGTGCAGCCTGGCTTTACAACGGCTGAGGTTATCAAAGTAGTTATAAGACTCTGCGGCCATCGGCGACTCATCCCCGGTAAAGATGCGCCCATATTACCTGGGTTGGCGCGACTTGTGCCGGGAGCACAGAAAAAAAGCGCAAGATTTTGCAATAACCGCAACCCGCTGCAAGTGCCCTCCCCGCCATCCCACCATACTGCCGCTCTCAAACACT
Source organism: Shimwellia pseudoproteus (assembly GCF_016415625.1). Lineage (GTDB taxonomy): Bacteria > Pseudomonadota > Gammaproteobacteria > Enterobacterales > Enterobacteriaceae > Shimwellia > Shimwellia pseudoproteus. Next base: position 4,647 of record NZ_WBXP01000066.1, on the reverse strand, counting down.
GGCGGAGAATACCCATGAACCTGTTTTTATATGCCCTGGTGGTTGCCATCTGGGGGACCACCTGGATTGCCATTGTGATGCAGCAAGGCAGCGTCCCGGCACCGGTGTCGATTTTCTGGCGTTTTGCGATTGCCAGTAGCGTGATGCTGGTGGCCATGACATTGACAAAACGCCTGCGCCCGATGGCCCGGCGTGATCATCTGTTTTGTCTGCTCCAGGGGGCCTGCGTGTTTTGCTTCAATTTCTGGTGCTTTTATCAGGCGGCCACCTTGATCAGTAGCGGGCTGGAGTCGGTCATTTTCTCAATGGCGGTGCTGTTTAATGCCATTAACGGCTTTCTCTTCTGGGGGCAGCGGCCACCGGCGCGCTTTTTTGCCGCCGCTATCATGGGGCTAAGCGGGATTGTCGCCCTGTTTTGGGAGGACCTGGCCCACAGCCATATGGCGCCTGCGCTGCTGGCGGGTATCGGGCTGAGTGCACTGGGCACGTATGGTTTTTCCCTCGGCAATATTATCAATTTACGCCACCAGAAACGGGGGCTGGACACCCTGACCACCAATAGCTGGGCCATGTGTTACGGTACCGGGATCATGGCGCTGATTGTTATCCTGCGCGGGGACAGTTTTGCCCCTTACCTCACCGGGCACTACCTCGGGGCACTGATCTATCTGGCGCTATTTGGCTCGGTTATCGCTTTTGGGATCTACTTCACCCTGGTACGGCGGATCGGTGCCGGGCCAGCGGCATACAGCACGCTGCTGTTCCCGCTGGTGGCGCTGACCATTTCAACCTTCTTCGAGGGATACCGCTGGAATGTGCCGGGGATTATCGGGCTGGCCCTGATCCTTACCGGCAACCTGGTGATGTTTGCCAAACCCGGCTGGTGGCAATGGCGCGTCAGCCAGCGAGCCTGACGCCGGCGCCGCTGAGTGACCAACAGGTGACCGGGCATCCCCGGTCACCGCGTTTAGCGCTTCACCTCAAACATCGACGCGTCGGTGGCCATATCATCGATCACCTGTTTCAGCGTGTCGAAAGTCATCGGGGTATGTTCATTGGCCAGATCCTCACCGTTGCCGGAGCGGACCACTTTAATAACCGGTTTCCCGGTGGCCGCGTCAATCACCTCCCCTTCAAAATAGAGGCGGGTGTTCATGGTGCGGTGGCCCGTGGCCGCCTGGGTACCGGCCACTATCATCGCCACCGGCACCACTTCATAGAACTGTAGCCCTTCCCGGGAGCTGTCCACCCCGGTTATCGCCCCGCGGAAAATCAGGCTGTGGGGGCCGGGGTGGTCAACAAGGTTAATGCGTTCTGCGGCACTGGCTTTCAGGCGCTGGTTCGCGTAGGCCAGTAACTGATCAAGGGTGCGCTGGCCAATCTGGCTGGAGGGCTTCGGCACCGGGTAATAGCTCATTGGTTGGTATACCAGGGTATCGTATTTACTGACATCAAACCCCGGGGCCACCCAGCGCAGTATCGGTTTACCGCTGGCGGAGGTTGTCTCACGCAATTCACTGTAATTTTTCAAAAATCCCGAGTATTTTTCCGCCGGTGTGTGCGGCGAGCTACACCCTCCCAGCATCAACATCCCTGCCACTAATGCAATCCGTACCGGCGATAAACGCACTCTCATAAATAAACCTCAACAAACAGCATAAAAAAACGGCGTAATATCAGCCGCTAACCCGCGTATGACGATAAACGATGGTGGCAATAACCGTGACACACTAAAAGCCAATTCTGAGAGGGAGTTAACAAAAGCAATCGCCCCGCTGGGGGGCGATGAGCGGGATCAGGCCGGTTTACGCGCCAGCAGGGTGGCAAAACGCAGTTTAATACGGTTACCGTTGGCATCGGTACGGTGCAGCTCGCCGGGATCTTCATTATATTTGATAAGTTCCCAGCCGCGATAATAGTCACGCAGTTCCCCTTCCCGGAAGGCAAACGGGAAACCTACCGTGCAGGGGAAGTCGGCGGTGTCCATCGCTGCCACGATAAGGTTATAGCCCCCGGGCAGCGTAACCTGCTGCATATCCCGGATAAGCCCCGGAATGGTCCCGGGGGCCAGGAACATCATGACCACGGTGGACAACACAAAGTCCCAGTTCCCCTGCGGGTGGAACGCGTTTAAGTCCGCCACCCCGGCATGGAGATTTTCCAGCCCTTCTTCGGCGGCAATACGCACCACATTGTCAATGCTCTGGGCATTCCTATCCCATGCGGTCACGTCAAAGCCATTGGCGGCCAAATAGAGGCTATTACGCCCATTGCCGCAACCCAGATCCAGCGCTTTACCACCGTGCAGGTAGTTAACCGCATTCAGCACCTCTGAGTGGGTACGGGTCAGGCCATATTTTTCAGTAAAGTAATTTTCATCACGTACAGTCATTTCGATTCCTTATCCGGGGAGATAACCTGCACCGGCGTGCGTACAATCAATTTCCCCTGCACCAGCAATAGCGCAGTACGCAGCAGCAACACCCCGATTATCAGATTAGTAAAGATAAACAACGGTAGCGCTATCCACGCCAGCGCCCCGCCCGGTGCATTGTGGCCAAGATGGAGCGCCGTGGCGGCAAGAGAAGAGACGCCGAATGAGAAACTCCAGAACCCGGCATTGAACGGGTTAACCGTATACCAGGGGAACAAACGGATCATAAACAGCAATTGCAGCAGCCCATAGCCGAACAGCATTTTGGCAAAAACATCTGCGGTCCCGCCGTTAAGGCTTAGCCAGGCGCTACAGGCCACGAATGCCGGGGCCATCTGGATCCCCAGCGATGTCCGCACCGCGGACGGCATTTCATTGACACTGCGCAGTCGGTAGAGGATAGCGGGCTCAAGGCTCAGCCATGAGAAAACCCCCGCCCCGAGAAACAGAATACCGATATCGTGATACCCCAGGGCGCCGCACGCCATGGCGCTGATAAAATTATTCGCCACCGTGGGCAAATACAGGCCCGGGGTGGTCGCCTCTGCCGGATGCCCGCCGCGCCATAACCCGCCGCTTTGCCAGGCGGCATAAATCAGTTGCGCCGTCACCGCCACACTAAATAACCCCACGCTCAGCGGGCGCGCCAGCGGGACCAGCGCAATCGCCACCAGCATGGTGGTGGCCGGAAACAGGCTAACAAAACTGCTTTGCAGCGGATGGCGTATCTCATCCAGCACGTACCGGGGATGGCAGCACAACCGGGTGAGCCAGGCCAGCGCAAGTAACAGCCAGATAGTGATAGCCAGCCCGATCAGCAACAGGCCGGGGGCCTCGGGAAGTGGCCAGATAGTAGCGGCATAGCGCCAGGCCTGCCCCATACCGATAATACCCAGCACCATACCAAAATAGCCGGAAGGCAGATTAATATTGCCCCGCGACTGACCGCCAGACGGGGTATCCGGCCGGTGTTGCCCACAAAAAAACGTGTCATTTTTATTGAATATATAAAATGTATTTGAAAGGCATTTTAATCTATCGTGAACCAAATCACCATACATCCGGCGCCCCTCAGGGGTTTTTCGCCCGCCGCCCCCTGCGTGAATGCACAAAAATAGTGAATCAAGAACATTCCTGGTGCATTTTCAACAAAACATCAACACCACACTGGCGGCGATTGCCCTAATCGGGTGCCTGATCAGAATAATACTCTGCTATAACTAAAAAAATAGGTTAACACGCCGTAATAAATGCACATGCCAACATAGATTTCATTTTTCCCAATTTGCGGACAACGCTATCGCATTACATTAAATTAACTTTATAGTAACATTTTGTGATGGTGCTGTGCCCGCCGCCAGTGGCGGGCCACACCGTGACAGGCAGGGGCAATCCCACTCGCGTGGGGGCCCCTTTTTATGGCATCCACAGGCGTATCCAGCGCATATCGAGATAAAAAAGAACGCCCGCCCGCAGGTGCCGGTCGCGGTCAGGGCTGCTGCTATCTCTCAAGGGGAAATATGGGCTCTCAATATATGAAAAAAATCACGATCATGGATTCAGATCCCCTGATAAACACCAGCCTGCGGTGGTTATTAAAAGATAACCAAATAACCGTGGCGGGATGCCTGCATAATTTTTCTGCTTTGTTTCTTATGCTCGAAGATAGCCACACCCATACCATCATTATGGATATCTTCGACAATCAGCACTCGATAACCGAGTGTTTTGCATTAATTCGCCGCCAGTGGCCAGTGCTGAAAAAGCACCACATCATTATATTTACCGATGTCGATTGTTGTGTGTTTATCAAGCAATTACTGGCATTCGAAAAAGTCACCGTGGTGTCCAAAAAAGACAATGTGGACTTTTTACTAAGCGCGGTAATTAACGGATTCAGAGAGCAGCACCGCATCAGCCCCGGTATTCAGCGTATTTTAGAACACAGCGATATTCCCCAACTTACCCCCAGTGAGTTACAGGTGTTTTTTCTGTTATATGACCAGAAGCCGCCTCAGGAAATATCAAAAATACTTGGTATAAATTACAAAACAGTGCAATACCACAAAATGAACATTGCTAAAAAATTCGGAGCAGAAAACTCAATACATCTTAGGAAGGTGCGAACAAGTTCCTGATATGAGATCATCATATTCATCCGGAGCGCATCCCAGAGGGACATCATGAGCCATCAACTCACCTTCGCCGATAGT
>NZ_WBXP01000065.1 GCF_016415625.1 Shimwellia pseudoproteus | reverse complement strand
ATGACGAAAGCAGGTATGCCTGAAAGTGTGCGTATTGCCTGAAAACACAACCCGCTACGGGGGAGACTTACCCGAAATCTGATTTATTCAACAAAGCCAATGCGAACTATAATGATAATGATTTTCATTTACAACACAAAATGACAATGTAATTCTCATCCAGAGCGAATACAGATGCCGCCGGCAAGGTGCCGACTGTTATTATCACAGGGCCGGGCACCAATACTGCGGCCGGGATTACATCTCCGGGGGAGGGCTCATCATGTTGTTCCCGCCGGCTGGACAACAACACCGAGTGCGTTGAGCATAGTGCCAAGTTTGGTACCGGTTTCGCGCCATTCGCTTTCTGGTTGTGAGGCCGGAACAATGCCCGCACCGGCGAAGAGCGTTATCTGGCGGTGGCTGACCTTCCCGCAGCGTATCGCGACCACCCATTCACCGTTACCCTGATCGTCGCACCAGCCGACAATCCCGCCAAACCACTCGCGGTTGAACGGTTCGAGGGTGGTTATCAGATCGCGCGCTTCGGCATAAGGGGCACCACAAAGCGCCGGGGTGGGGTGTAACCGACAGGCCAGAGACAATGCATTTTCCCGGTTGTTATTCACCGTGGCCTGAATCTCGGTAGCGAGATGCCACAGTTTCGGCGTGCTCAGCAGTGAGGTCGGCAAGACATCCAGTTGCTGGCAGTGGCCCGCCAGGCTGCGGCGAATGTCAGCAATAACAATCAGATGTTCATGCCTATCTTTGGCTGAAGCCTGTAAATTTTCGCCGGCAAGCCTGTCGGTGTGTGGATTACTGTCGCGCGGTGCCGAGCCGGCTAACGGCAGAGATTGCAGCAACGCGTTGTGCTTACGGAGTAATAATTCGGGGCTGGCGCCGATTAAGGTGCCGTCCGTCATCGGCAGATGGAAGTTGTAGCTGCCCGGGTTCTGACGGTTGAGCTCGCCCCATAGCCGGAGCGTATTGAGCGGCTGGTCGCTCTCAATATTCAGCAAACGCGACAGGACAACTTTGTCCAGCGCTGGCGTATGCAGCGTATCCAGCGCTTTTGCGACCATGTCACAAAACGCGTCATGGTCTGGCTGGTAGCGAATATCTCCTGAAAACGGCTCCGGAGCAGGGGGCGGGGCGATGGCTGTGCGATCAACCCAGTCATAAGATTGTGGTACCGAAAGTAAACAGGGCTGTCGTTTATCGAAAGGGATAGCGCCGGTGATTATCGGTTTTTTGATGCCCGCCAGCCGGGCAGCGGCAAAGTGCTGTTGTACCTGTTGTTGAAATGCTCCCCCGGCATCATGGCCGGACTCAGCAGGGTGAGTGAGGGTAGCAAATGTCCCCCGGGCGACCAGGCTTTTATGGGGGGATAAGAAAATAAAATCATCATCCCGCAATGTGTATGAATTCGGCGTAACAGACATAATTAATTCCCTGCCAATGGTAAAGGAATACAGGTGTTGTACTCAATATGGGTTAGCAACCCCTGCCATCAAAAAAACAGATAGCCCACGCATTGCGCAATCATGCCCGGATAATGTTGCGACGGAGAATCTCGTCAGCAAAAATAGTCTGGCGTCCACTTATGTTATTTACATTAGTAAGTGCCGGGATATCGCTATTTATTCTGTGGCTGGAATGCCTGCCGCTATCCTCAGCAACATGGTGAAACCTTTTTTTTATTTTCTGATATTACGCGTCGCTCCGATGCCGCCATTGATAATGACCCTGCTGTTATCGCTATTATAAAAGACAGCAAATCAACCGGTTATCAGGAAGTAACGTTCCCCCCGTATATAGCCAGCCACCTGTGTGGTTATCTGTTCTTTCTCTGTGGTTGATTTTTATTGTTTTACAATTGGTTAGAGTGAATCCTTGTTATGGATGCATTTGAACATGAGTGTTGCCAGCGTTTCCGTTAATAGCAGCAGAAGTCGTGCATCTATTTTCCCGGTGCTGCACATATAAAAATAAAGACATTTTCGCTACCAAAAAACAGTAGTACAATTGATAATGATTATCAATACTATTTGCGCTATGTTATGTGAAAATGCTAAAGCAGTCGCGTGTCGGTGATAGAAAACTGATGCGGTTATCTGGGTATTACTCCGTCGTGAGGGGCTGATGTATCAGGCAATCCTCAGCCAGTTACCGCCGGGTTGTTGACGCTCGCTATCATGGCGCATTGATATTTCGGAATAAGGTGAAACAAGCACCTTATTAACCGCTTGAACCAAGGATAAAGACCGAAAATATGAAACATACTATGCGGATAAAAACATTATCGCCGTTGCCAGCCGTCGATGAGCTGGTACAGGAGGTTAATATTTCTGCTCATACGGCTGCGTGGCTGCAGGAAAAACGTCATGAGATTTGCAATGTTATTTCCGGTACTGATCCGCGCCTGCTGGTGATTATCGGGCCATGTTCTATTCATGACCCGAAAGCGGGGCTGGAGTATGCTGAGCGCCTGGCGGGCCTCGCGACGCGTTACCAGGATAAGCTGTTGCTGGTCATGCGCACCTATTTTGAAAAACCGCGCACGCGCCACGGCTGGAAAGGGATGTTGGTCGATCCGCATCTGGATGGCAGTTATAACATTGGCGAGGGGTTGTGGGCCGCCCGGCGTTTTCTTAAGCAGGTTCTGGCCATGGGGGTCCCCACCGCGACCGAGTTTCTGGATACCACGCTGGCGCCTTATCTGGCGGATCTTATCTGCTGGGGGGCTATTGGCGCGCGAACGGTAGAATCCCAGCCCCATCGCCAGCTCGCCTCGGCACTACCCTGCGCAATAGGATTTAAAAACAGCACTGATGGTAATGTCGATATTGCGATTGACGCGATTCACGCCGCCAGCACCCCGCAGATATTGTGCTCCAGCGGGCTGAAAACCGGGCCTCAGGCGTTAATCACTGAAGGTAACCCCTTTGGGCACCTGATCCTGCGCGGTGGTCGCCAGCCAAATTATCACCGCGAGCATGTGGTTCGCGCCTGTGAACAGCTTAAGGGGAGCGATGTGCTGAACCGGCTGGTGGTTGATTGCAGCCACGGAAACAGCCAGAAAAAAGCGCATAACCAGCCGGGTGTTGCCTACAACATTATCGACCAGCTACAGGATGGAGAGCGGGGTATCGCCGGTATTATGCTGGAGAGTTTCCTGGTGGGAGGGAACCAGCCGGAACATAACCCTACCGCTGTCTATGGTCAGTCTATTACCGATGAATGCCTGAGCTGGGCGGATAGCGAACAACTGCTGGCCGGGATTTATCGCCGGCTTTAGCGCATAACGCGGCGGTGTCAGACGTGAACCACATCCACGCGACAGCGTACTGCGAGTTGGGTTGATACCCGGTATATCGATATATCTTTAAAAGTGACGGACAGGTGCCGGCTCCCTTGAGGCGGCTTGCTGAATGTGAGATAGCCCAGTGACGGTTCATGAGGTGACCGGGAAAGACGATGACTGGCGCTGGGCAGACGGCTGGCTATCACGGCCGGCGCACCGTGTTATTGCTGCGTTTATGGGCATATAACCGTGCGTCAGCTTTATGCAGGGCGATTTCCAGCGTATCGCTGGCCTCCAGTTGATAGCAGCCGGAGGAGAATGCCACGATATGCTGTTTATCCAGGATGCGTAAGGCCTCTGCAATGCGTGACAGCACGGCTTGTGCCTCATGATAAGTGTGCCCAATCAGCAGGATGACGAACTCATCACCCCCCTGGCGAATCCCGTAATCATTTTTACGGATCGACTGCCGTATCGCCTGGCCGATGCATTCGATAGCATAATCGCCCATATGGTGGCCCTGGGTATCATTGATGCGCTTCAGGCCGTCGCAGTCGATGGCGAGTGCCGTTATCGGTACCTGTTTTTTTAATAGCTGGGGGACCAGTTTATTCAGCGTCAGTGCGAATATCTTTCTGTTATACAACCCGGTCATGGCATCGGTAATATTTTCCTGCGCCAGCAACTGTTGGCGCGTTTGATGATATTTCGTATACTCACACAGCAAATAGGTGGATAAGATATATAAAATAAATATCCAGAAATTAGTGATAATAAAATACTGGACGTCAATACCAATGTGCAGGGTGTAATATTTTGTGATGCTAGCCAGACTGTTACCGGTATTAAATAATGTAAATGATGGGCTATGGAATTTGATGATTTTCCCGGTGTTGTTATCTTTTACATACAGGGTAAGAAACTTCCACAAGAAAGGCCGATCGCGAGTGTAGAATGAGGTGGTGAGATCGGCAATATTGATATCTGTTAAAATAATGCCTTTTATATCGCCATGGGTAAATATCGGGGTAAGTAAACTGATAATATTATTTTTCGTATAACCATCACGATAAATATGCGAAACAATGCTCTCGCCTTTCTCCAGATCGGTCAGAGCATTTTCATCAATATCAATGGTATGGGCGCTTTGTTTGATATCAATGCTGTCATGGTTTTTGATTAACCAGTTATTGAAGGTGTATTCTTTAGTGTTAACTATTTTATCGATGTAGATATAGTTATTTTTCAGGTCGATATAATAGCGGGTGTTATTGAATTTATACCCGGTGTAATTTGAAAAACTATATTTTGATGAAGTATCCCCAATCTGGTTATTAAAAAATAGTAGGCCAGGCACATCCGCCGCCCATTTTTTGCAGTCAGGATCGTAGGTTTGTAGCGTACCGGGCAGTGAAGGGAATGTGTGGCCATTCAGGTTAAGGCCGTAGATATTACCAGTGTGTTCCATTCGCTGGCAGATAGCCGCTGGGCTCAGAGGGCCGTGGGCATATTTATGCTCCCCGGCAGAAAATGAACGGCTGAGGTGTAGTGATATCTTTTGATTGATATATTCTTCATGAAACAGTGCAGACTTGCCGTTTTCCGCAATATACCGGCTATATTTATTTAAGTTGTCCAGCTCATGATTAATGAATATCGCAAATACCAGTGTGGTTATCAGGATAATAATTATTGTTGATTTGGTATGCGCGCTACTTTCCGGCACGGTCTTCGTCTCTTTCACCTTGGTACACCCTGTTACATGCACGCTCACAAATCTTCCGGGTGCATGGGGTAATTCTCCCAGTGTTTGGGTCGTGATTTAATGACGGCAGTCATAAATTATCGTGATTTGTCATCACTGGCAATCCGCCGGGAGATCCAGACAGGGTCGTGGGGAGATCTGGCCCTGCGCAGGGCAGGGCCAATGTGCCTTATCAGGCCTGCTGGCGCGTTGCCGCCAGCACGATTTCGCGGATGCAAACATTCTGCGGCTGGCTGTAGGCAAATTGAATGCTGTTGGCGACGTCTTCAGCAGACAGCACAACCCCACCCATCTCTTGCTTCCACGCCTGGTAGCCGGTTTTGATATCGTCATCACTGGTATGGCTGAGCAGCTCAGTTTCTACTGCTCCCGGGGCGATGGTGATAACCCGCACGCCGTAGGGGGACAGTTCCTCACGCAGGTTTTCCGAAATACCGTGAACGGCAAATTTGGTGCCCACATAGGCGACATGGTTAGGGAACGTTTTACGCCCGGCTACGGAGCTGATGTTGATAATAGTGCCTTGTTTTCTGGCCACCATACCCGCGGTTATCGCATGAATACCATTCAGCAGCCCCTTAACGTTGGTGTCCAGCATCCGGTCCCATTCTGCCGGATCCTGGGTGGCGACATGGCCCAGCAGCATGACACCGGCATTGTTGACCAGCGCATCAACCGGGCCAAATTTTTGCTCGGCATCATTAACGGCGGCGACAAAGGCATCACGATCGGTGACATCCACCGCTTTACACAGCGTATCCGGCAAGTTGAGTGCTTCCATCGGGGCGGTACGACGGGCAAGTAACAGCAGTGAGTGCCCGGCTGCGGACAGCCGTTTCGCTGTCGCCATACCGATGCCAGAGCTGGCACCTGTAATCACAACCAGGGGTTTTTTTGAATTACTCATCTTTACGCCTCATAATTAAATTTGATATCGACTACGCTCAACAAAGTGTAGTCCGCGCAGCGTAACCATTAAAAATGGTTTATTTTTTTCACAGGCATCAAAAATTATTATGGATTACCGGCAACTGAAGTCCTTCATCGCGGTGTTCGAAGCGCGCAACATCACCAGCGCCGCCCGGCGCCTATTCCTGACCCAGCCGGCACTGTCTGCCACGATAAAATCCCTTGAGGAGGAGCTGGGGGTCGTGCTGTTTGAGCGGCTGCCCAGAGGGGTGGAGGTCACGGCTGACGCCCGGGTTTTGTATCCCCAGGCCAGGCGAATGGTGGCCGAAGCAGACACCCTGGCACAAAGCTTCCGCAAAGAGAGAAACCGCCAGCAGGTGGTGATCGGTGTGGAGGCGGATACCGCCCCCGGACAAGTTGACTGCCTGTTGCGCACCATTCAGCGCAGTGATTGCCCGCTGCTTATCACCCTGGAGCCAGACTGCACCGGCGATATTCGTTTTGGCAGTGAGGAGCAGCGCTGTGAGGATGAACTATTCCTCCCCCTGTTTACCGAGCCCTATGTATTAGCGCTCCCCGCCAGCCACCCGCTGGCTGAAGCGGCCCGGGTCAGCCAGGAGGATCTGCACAGTATTGACTGGATCCAGTGCCCGCAGCACGATTCTCACCAGCGCCTGTTGCCCTTGTACGGGGCCCGGGCGGCAACCCCGGCGGCCAATGCCGGTACCCTGACCCTGGCGCTGTTGCTGGTGCAGGCCGGCATCGGGGCGGCGATGGTACCCGCTTCGCTGGCGGCGGATCGCCCGGGCGTTATCAGTCGCGTGTTGCCTGAGCACCCGCTAATCAGACGTACCGGTATCTGCTATGCCGCACAGACCCTGGCGATGCCGCAGGTTGCCTGGCTACTGGATCAAATGCGCGCGGTGCGCAGTGAGCCGGTAGCGGCAGAATCGACACTCACTGCTGGTTGATCATTCCGTTATTTGATCGTGTTTTGGTGCAATGTCTGGTATTTGTGGTTTTTTTGTTGATTTTTTATTTCCAGTTTATTCTTAAAGCTCATGATTATTGTTTTATGCCATGCTAAATACTCGTTATTGAGAGGAGAAAACGATGAACAAGACAATTATTGCACTCTCTACCCTTTTGCTGACTGCACCGGTTTTTGCTAACACAGTGACTCACGCGACAGATGACACAGTGGCAGAGGCGCACAAGAATGCTGATACCGCCAAAGAGAAACTGCATCAGGCGCAGGACCACGGCAAAGAGATGAAGCTCAAATCCGAGCATGCCGCGCAGGGCAAGAGTGACAGCGTAGGCAGTAAGGTGAGTGAAGGCTCCCAGAAAGCGTGGAATGACACTAAGCAGGGCACGGAAAAAGCCTGGGATAAAACCAAGCAAGGGTCTGAAAAAGCCTGGAACGCCACCAAAGACGGTGCCGAAGAGCTGAAAGACAAAGCCACTAACTGATCCGGCGACGTAGTATTTGTAGCGATAACGCGCGAATACGCCATGCCCTGAAGCCCGCTCCGTGCGGGCTTTTTTGTCTCTGGAGCCCGGGGTTTTAGCAGTGGTATGCTGTCGGAAATAATCCCGATAACCGGTTTTATTATTGCGGAGTCATAACATGGATATTCACTGCCCGGATTGCCAGACGATCCTTGAACAGGATGGCCTGCAAGGCCACTGCCCCGCCTGTGGGCACCATTTTACCCTGGCGCCACACTGCCCGGAGTGCCACCAGTCTCTTGAGGTCCTGAAAGCCTGTGGGGCGGTGGATTATTTTTGCCAGCATGGCCACGGCATGATTTCACGCAAGCGGGTGGAGTTCGTCCCCCAGCCCGGGACCTGACGCGTTTATTTCGCCGGGGCGGAAGGGGGGCGCTGGCTTTACGCCGCCGCTGCTTTTTCACCCCGGTGACCTGGCTTTCCACCCAGCCATCTTCCAGCCGCGTTGTTAGGGTATCACCGGTTTTCACTTGACGGGTTTGCTTTAATAGTGCCCCTTCAGGCAGGGTGGTCACGTTATAGCCCCGGGCCAGGGTGGCCAGCGGGCTGACTGCCTCAAGGTGGGTGAGGGCGGTCCCAAAACGGGATTGGGTGGCGTTCATTTGCTCACGCACCGACTGCACCAGGCGATATTCCAGTTGCTGTATCCGGGTTTGTGCCTGGTGAATGCGCCGGGAAGGCTGCTGCAGATTCAGGCGTTTTGCCAGGCGTTCGCTACGCTCCCGGGCGAGGCGTAGTCGGGTATCCATGGCATTGACTACCCGCTGTTGCAGCTGGTTCAGGGCGGTTTGCTGGCGCAATAGACGCAACTGGGGATGCTGTTGCTGCAGGCGATGGCTGAGCTGTGAGAAACGCCGGTTCTGGTGGGCCAGATAGTAGTCCATAGCCATCTCCAGCCGTTGCTGCTGCCCCTGGAGCTGGCGCACCAGCTCGAGCTGATTGCGGCTGACAATTTCGGCGGCGGCGGAAGGTGTCGGGGCGCGCACATCGGCCACAAAGTCCGCGATGGTGACATCGGTTTCGTGACCTACGGCACTGACCACCGGTATCCGGCTGGCAAAAATGGCCCTGGCTACCCGCTCGTCATTAAAACTCCACAAATCTTCCAGTGAACCACCGCCGCGGCCGACAATCAGCACGTCACACTCAGCGCGCTGGTTTGCCCGCTCGATAGCACGCACAATTTGCCCGGGGGCATCTGCCCCCTGTACGGCGCAGGGATAGATAATCACCGGTAATGACGGGTCGCGGCGCTGTAAAATATGCAGAATATCGTGCAGTGCGGCCCCGGTACGGGAGGTTATCACCCCCACACAGTGGGCCGGTGAGGGCAGAGGGTGTTTATGGCCCTGTTCGAACAGGCCTTCCGCCGACAGACGCTGCTTTAGCTGCTCATACTGTTGCTGTAGTAAGCCTTCACCGGCGGGCTGCATGCTTTCGGCAATGATCTGATAATCACCGCGTGGTTCATAGAGGGTGATGGTAGCCCGTACCAGTACCTGTTGGCCGTGCTGGGGGCGAAAGGTCACCCGACGGTTGCTGTTGCGGAACATGGCGCAACGCACCTGTGCGGTATCGTCTTTGAGCGTGAAGTACCAGTGCCCGGAGGCTGGTTGAGTAAAGTTTGAAATCTCGCCGCTGATCCACACCTGTCCTATTTCCTGCTCAAGCAGCGAACGGACGGTCTGATTCAGGCGACTGACACTATAGACTGCGGGGGAATTTGTTGGCGACATGTGAGCTGGATCAAATTTTAAATCAGCAGATTATTCAGTCGATAATAACCCGGTGAGCCTTTCAGGCAAGCTTTTTTTGAAAAAAATGTAGCGGCAATCGCATACGCTCTGTATAATGCCGCGGCAATATTTTATCTGTTCTCATTCACCCCAGGTTGAGATATTGCCATGCTACGTATCGCTAAAGAAGCACTCACTTTTGACGACGTTTTACTCGTCCCTGCACACTCTACCGTTCTGCCGAATACTGCTGAACTCAGCACTCAGCTGACCAAAACTATTCGTCTGAATATCCCGATGTTATCCGCAGCAATGGATACCGTTACTGAGGCGCGCCTGGCAATTGCGCTGGCTCAGGAAGGCGGCATCGGCTTCATTCACAAAAACATGTCCATCGAGCGCCAGGCCGAACAAGTTCTGCGTGTCAAAAAACACGAGAGCGGCGTCGTGTCTGATCCACAGACCGTCCTGCCAACCACCACTCTGCGTGAAGTCAAAGAATTAACCGAACGTAATGGTTTTGCCGGTTACCCGGTGGTCACCCACGATAACGAACTGGTCGGGATCATTACCGGCCGCGACGTGCGTTTTGTGACCGATCTCAGCCAGCCGGTAACGGCTTACATGACCCCGAAAGAGCGTTTGGTTACCGTTCACGAAGGCGAAGCCCGTGACGTTGTGTTCGCCAAAATGCACGAACGACGCGTAGAAAAAGCGCTGGTGGTTGATGACAATTTCCATCTGCGCGGGATGATCACCGTAAAAGACTTCCTGAAAGCGGAACGTAAACCCAACGCCTGTAAAGACGAACATGGCCGTCTGCGCGTGGGTGCCGCTGTGGGTGCTGGTGCAGGTAACGAAGAGCGCGTCGATGCGCTGGTGGCTGCTGGGGTTGACGTGCTGCTGATTGACTCCTCCCACGGTCATTCCGAAGGGGTGTTGCAGCGTATTCGCGAAACCCGCGCTAAATATCCGGATCTGCAGATAATCGGCGGTAACGTCGCGACTGCTGCCGGTGCCCGTGCACTGGCTGAGGCCGGTTGCAGCGCGGTGAAAGTGGGTATCGGCCCGGGCTCCATCTGTACTACCCGTATTGTTACCGGGGTAGGGGTTCCGCAGATCACCGCCGTTTCTGACGCGGTTGAAGCGCTGGAAGGTACCGGTGTGCCGGTTATCGCCGATGGCGGTATTCGTTTCTCCGGTGATATCGCGAAAGCCATCGCCGCCGGTGCCGCAGCCGTGATGGTTGGCTCTATGCTGGCGGGTACGGAAGAATCTCCGGGGGAGATAGAACTGTACCAGGGCCGTTCTTTCAAATCCTATCGCGGTATGGGGTCACTGGGCGCGATGGCAAAAGGGTCTTCTGACCGTTACTTCCAGAGCGATAACGCTGCCGACAAACTGGTACCGGAAGGTATCGAAGGCCGCGTACCTTACAAAGGTCGCCTGAAAGAGATTGTCCATCAGCAGATGGGCGGCCTGCGCTCCTGTATGGGCCTGACTGGCTGTGGTACCATTGACGAGCTGCGTACTAAAGCGGAATTCGTGCGTATCAGCGGTGCGGGTATTCAGGAAAGCCACGTACACGATGTGACCATCACCAAAGAGTCCCCGAACTACCGTCTGGGCTCCTGATAAAACTTCCGCGCCCGGCTACCTGCCGGGCGTTCTGATTTTGTTCTACTTGCCTCGGAATTAGCGTCAATGACGGAAAACATTCATAAACATCGCATTCTCATCCTTGATTTCGGTTCTCAGTACACCCAGTTGGTAGCGCGTCGCGTGCGTGAACTGGGCGTGTACTGTGAGCTGTGGGCATGGGACGTTACTGAAGCTCAGATTCGTGAGTTTAACCCCAGCGGTATTATCCTGTCTGGTGGCCCGGAAAGCACCACTGAGATGAACAGCCCCCGTGCGCCTGAGTATGTATTTGAGGCAGGTGTGCCGGTATTTGGCGTGTGCTATGGCATGCAGACCATGGCAATGCAGCTGGGTGGCCACGTTGAAGCATCCAATGAGCGTGAATTTGGTTATGCTCAGGTGGAAGTGCTGTGCGATAGCGAACTGGTACGCGGTATTGAAGACGCCACCAGCGAAAACGGCAAACCGCTGCTGGATGTGTGGATGAGCCACGGTGATAAAGTTACGGCTATTCCGTCCGACTTTGTGACTGTTGCCAGTACCGACACCTGCCCGTTTGCCATTATGGCCAACGAAGAAAAACGTTTTTATGGTGTGCAGTTTCACCCTGAAGTGACGCATACCCGTCAGGGGATGCGGATGCTGGAGCGTTTTGTGCTCGAGATCTGCCAGTGTGAAGCGCTGTGGACCCCGGCGAAAATCATCGACGACGCGGTAGCGCGTCTGCGTGAACAGGTTGGCGAAGATAAGGTTATCCTCGGTTTGTCCGGCGGGGTGGATTCGTCAGTAACCGCGATGCTGCTGCACCGCGCCATTGGTGATCGTCTGACCTGTGTGTTTGTGGATAACGGCCTGCTGCGTCTTAATGAAGCTGAGCAGGTTATGGATATGTTCGGTGACCGTTTTGGTCTCAACATTGTCCATGTCCCGGCGGAAGAGCGTTTCCTGATCGCGCTGGCCGGGATCAGCGATCCGGAAGCTAAACGTAAAACCATTGGCCGTGTCTTTGTGGAAGTGTTCGACGAAGAAGCGCTGAAACTGGAAGACGTGAAGTGGCTGGCCCAGGGGACAATCTACCCTGACGTTATCGAGTCTGCCGCGTCCGCGACCGGTAAAGCTCATGTCATCAAATCTCACCATAACGTTGGCGGCCTGCCGAAAGAGATGAAGATGGGCCTGGTTGAACCGCTGAAAGAGCTGTTCAAAGATGAAGTGCGTAAAATCGGCCTGGAACTGGGCCTGCCGTACGACATGCTGTTCCGTCATCCGTTCCCGGGCCCGGGCCTTGGGGTACGCGTATTGGGCGAAGTGAAGAAAGAATACTGCGACCTGCTGCGCCGTGCGGATGCGATCTTTATTGAAGAACTGCGTAAAGCAGAGCTGTACGATAAAGTGAGCCAGGCATTTACCGTGTTCCTGCCGGTGCGTTCCGTTGGGGTCATGGGCGATGGCCGTAAGTACGACTGGGTGGTTTCCCTGCGCGCTGTCGAAACTATCGACTTTATGACCGCGCACTGGGCGCACCTGCCGTATGATTTCCTCGGCCGGGTGTCCAACCGTATCATCAACGAAGTGAACGGTATCTCCCGCGTGGTTTATGATATCTCCGGTAAACCGCCTGCCACTATCGAGTGGGAATGATTTCGCGTCTGGCAACAGCCTGCACGTAAAAGCAGTAAAGTACCTCTAAGCCCGCGTAACTGCGGGCTTTTTTGTTTTTATTGGGATTGGAGGGTGAAGAGGAAAGAAAATCGGCTTGTCGACGGGATGATGATAAGTGAAGGATACGACAATCATCACAGAAGTGTACGCAGTACATTAAATGGCTTGAGTGATGTACTATGTACACCTACAATGCGTGAAAGTTGCGATAACGTCAGGGAGTGAGATGTACACTTTTATTGAGCTGCAGGGTTTCAGTAAACGGCGTCAGGAGCTTCTGCCGGATGACGAGTATCGGGCCTTTCAGGAGATATTAATTGAGGATCCTGAAACCGGTGAGACTATCGCTGCAACGGGCGGCTTTCGGAAGATTCGCTGGAGTCTCCCGGGGATGGGAAAACGTGGTGGCGTACGGGTGATTTACTACAATGTGACGAGTAAAGGACGAATTTATCTGGCTCTGATATACCCTAAAAATGAGCAGGATAATTTAACGGAAGCGCAAAAGAAAGCTCTGAAGCAGTTATCCGATATGCTGGTGTAACACTGAGGTTTGTAACTCCCATACAGGTGAAGTATAAGGCCAGATGCGGCGTCAACGAGGGCGATGAGATACAGATGAAAGACGAATTATTTGCCGATCTGCTGGCCAGTGCAGAAGAAATGGTAAGAATTGAAAAGGGTGAACAGACGCCGGCGCCGGAGCATGTGCATACGTTTAGCCCGATTGACGTTAAAGCGATACGTGAGGCGACCGGGTTGAAACAGCAGGAATTTGCCATTGCAGTTGGCGTCAGCTATGACCTTGTAAAAAGCTGGGAAACCAGGCGTCGCCAGCCAACCGGTGCGTCGCGAAAACTATTGATATTGTTGCAGACTAACCCTTTTATTATCAACCAGCTTAAAGCTATTTAGTACTGTGATGCGCCTGTCTGGGTGCATCAGTTGTGTGGGGCACCCGCGTCAAAAATACCCTCTTACCGACGGCGATGCCGAGTAACCCTACGTACGAGTAACCCCCCACCTGCTCTACCATGCGCCATTCCGCCCGCTTCCTGCGCTATTTTTACGGGCTATCACGAGGATTACCTAACCGGCTGAGCGTGTGGGCGCTTTTTCTGCCATTGTCCGGGGATATCATCATCACCACGGAGAACGACGATGCGCATTATGGTGTCGGAAAAGGGAGCAACAGGGCCGGTTATCAGGGCTGGCGTATGTTGGGTAAATGAGAATGGTTGTCAGTTGACAACCTTTGCGGGGGCTTGCATACTGGTGGTCGGTTTATGAGCAGACGATCGCACCCGGTGAAGGAGATTGAGGCCGCACTCCGTTATGCGAAGTCCTGGGGCTGGCGGGTAGTGGCCGGTGGCGGGCACGCCTGGGGGCGGATGTATTGCCCATGCCACGGCCGTGACTGCCGCTGTGGGGAGTTTTGTATTACCTGCATCTGGAGTACACCGAAGAATGCCCATAATCATGCCAGGGCGTTATGCCGGGTTGTCGACCACTGTGCGGTGGCGGGGCCTGCCGGCAGCGCTCAACAGGAGGAATGATGGAATATCAATTTACCCTGCGTTACCAGCTGGCAGCACAGGACAGCGATGCGCTGGCGGTTGCTGAGCGTCTGGGGGGCGGCGGCTGTGATGATGCCGTTGTCGGTATTGGTTTACCTGGCCGGGTGGCGCTGGCATTTACCCGTGAGGCGCCAGACGCGGGGCAGGCCATTCAGAGTGCGCTGGCAGATGTCCAGCGTATTGTCCCGGCTGCGGTATTGATTGAGGTTGCTCCTGATCTGGTGGGGCTGACTGATGCCGCGGGTATTGTCGGCGTGTCGCGGCAAAATATGCGTAAGCTGATGCTGGCATCATCCGGCGGTTTTCCGGCCCCGGTCCATGAAGGCAGCACCGCAATCTGGCACCTGAGCGATATCCTCAGCTGGTTACAGAGCAAGGGCAGTTATGCCTTGTCGGGCCAGGTGATTGAGGTTGCCCGGGTAGCGATGGCCGTTAATGTGGCGAAAGAGGCTCGCCGTCTGGCACCACCATTATGATGGGGGATCACGGTGCGGGTATCTGTCTGGCGATGGATATAACACTACCTGCCAGCGGGAAGCGATCTCTGGCA
Organism: Shimwellia pseudoproteus; assembly: GCF_016415625.1. GTDB lineage: Bacteria > Pseudomonadota > Gammaproteobacteria > Enterobacterales > Enterobacteriaceae > Shimwellia > Shimwellia pseudoproteus. The sequence continues at coordinate 524 of NZ_WBXP01000065.1, read as the reverse complement.
TACAGGTGAATCAGTGCGGAAGTGTGCTACGTAACGACGGCTATTCCCTGTCGGCCTCGTTGAGGATCAGGCTTGATTGTTGCTGGCTTTGCTGTTGCTGCACTTTGTCCTGATGATGATACCAGGCACCGATGGAGGAGTAGACTAAACGGCCAAAAAAGAACAGAAAACTAATGAGGAGTACGATACGCGTCATGCGGCGGTTAAATCGGTGTCGCTTTCGTAGCGGAGTAGCCGTTTTTCGTACAGCTGTTGCCTGTGTCACGCAATTATCCTTTAGGTATACCCACTCAGGGGCGATAGGCTCATTTAGTCATAGCAGAGGGGGAGGGTCAATCAATTTGTTGAAAAAAAGTGCAGCAGAAGCACATGCTAGATAAATGTTACCTAAATGAAATGCACTTCGAATTAATTCGGCAAAAATTGCTAGGGAAGGTGCGAACAAGTTCCTGATATGAGATCATCATATTCATCCGGAGCGCATCCCAGAGGGACATCATGAGCCATCAACTCACCTTCGCCGA
>NZ_WBXP01000064.1 GCF_016415625.1 Shimwellia pseudoproteus | reverse complement strand
TGACGAAAGCAGGTATGCCTGAAAGTGTGCGTATTGCCTGAAAACACAACCCGCTACGGGGGAGACTTACCCGAAATCTGATTTATTCAACAAAGCCCATTGACATAAGAAATATTCTCTGCCTTGGTAATATCTCCGGTAGAATATTTAAAGTACAAATTCCCGAACAAATCATGACTGAAAGAGAAGTCGGAAATTTTACTTTCCGTGATATAGGTATTTTCCCCTTCACCGCCATAGATAACATTATAGCCGCTGTGATCTTTGAAGCTATCATCCCCACCGCCACCGTACAAATAGTCGTTACCTGAGCCACCTTTCAACAAATCATTGGTTTCGGTACCCACAATAAATGTCGACCCGGTATGCGGGTTAGATTGATTCAAATCCTCAACCCATACTTTGCTTCTGTTCGGCTCTGACAAGTTAGAGACGATAATCGTTGAGTCCTGATGGGTTAAATCATAAATATCCGCGTTCATGATCCGCGATACACCGTCCGCATACTCACTCCCGACATGGGCCAGCCAGGAAGGTAAATAGACGATAGACATCGGGTTCAGAATACCGGCAGCACTCATGCCCCCATGGTAGTCATTAAAATTGACAATATTATTTGTCGCCGTCTCGCGCGGTGTATCATGGCGGAATAGCGTCTCTGAGGTGAATGCATCACCGTTAAGTGCGCGGAATACCGGGTCATTTTCATAACCAATATTCAGGACATTATCGTTTAACTGATTTTGAATAGGCGAGGCGAAAGCAATGTATTTTGAATCAGTAAAGAACCCATCCCAGGCCCCCTCGGCAGACAAGGTTGCCATACTGTTTACCGCCAGGCCCCCCAGGCTATGGCCACTAACAATGATATCATTGCCGGTTAAACCATTTTCCCGGGCAAAGTCAGCTACCGATGACATCAGGTGGCTATAGGCATTCATCACATAATTTACCGCAACATTGGCAAACGGAATTGCCGAGGCGAGATCATGGCCGATGTCCATCCAGGAGTTTAATTTTTGCTCCAGACTGGAGGCACTGGCATCAGCACCTGTCCCCCAAAAATTGATGCCGATGTTAACCAAATGCCCCTCGGCGTCATATTTCCCCATCACGTTCGCTTCCGCACTGCGAAATAATGCTTTCTCCCCATAAAATGCACCGTGCAGGTTCACCTTACCATCATAATTAAGGATATTTTTATCGAGAATTTTCCAGCCATCCGTTGCGGAATACTGGTAGTTCTGGTCGGTATTACCTCCCCAATAAACTTTCGCCAGTGTCAGGGCATCTTTAATCAATTGGGTGTCATTGCCACCCAGGTAATCAAATACCGGCATAATAACATTCTCCTGTTACATTACATTTAATCGGCAAAGTGCTTGTCCAGTAACATAATATTGTCGCTGGTGACTTCACCGGTTTGTGCGAGCAATCCGAACCATGCTTTGATAACGGCATGTTTTTCAGCGGAAAGCTCAACTCTGGCTTTGTACAAGGTTTGTTCTGCAGTTAATAAGTCGATATTCATTCGCTGGCCAACCAGAATACTTTTTCTGGTCGCCTCTACTTGTTTGCTGGCCGAAACGACTGCCGCACGGTAGGCCGCTATTCGGGTGGGGCCATGCAGGCATTTATTGAGTGATTTTTTTATCGCATTAATGGTCTTCAGGCTCTGGGCATCATGCAGATGCTGTGCCTGTTCATAGCGGGCCGCCGCCTGCCGGGTTGAGGCAGAAACCCGGCCGCCCGAAAAAATATCCATACTGACCCGCAGCCCAATGCTGTCGGTGCGGTATTTCTGATGAACCGTGTTGTCATTACCGGAGTCATTTTGCGAATGCATCGCATACAGCTGTACCTGGGGGAGATGTCCGGCGCGATTGCTTTCAATCTCATAGCGCCGCGCCTCCACATCATGGCCAGAGGCAAGGATATCCGGGTTGTGGGCAAAGGCGCGCTGCTCCCAGTAACGATATTGGGTTGAGGCCAGCGGCAGACGCAGCGGTTTATCCACCAGCAGCGGCAGCGGATGCTCCCCGGGCAGATCGGCGCCAATAATCGCCGCCAGGGTATCCCGGGCGGTCTCCAGGGTGTCCTGGGCATCGCTCTCATCGGCAACAGCAAGACTGAGCGCGGCATCCGTTTCTGCCGTGTCGGTAACCGTCCCCTCCCCGGCGCTATATTGCCGCCGGATGAGCCGCTGTTGCTCCTCCAGCGCCTGGCGGTGCATCACCGAAAGCTGGCGCCGCTGCTGGGCTTCCGCCAGCGCCAGCCAGGCATCCACCAGCCGGGTTTGCAGCGCCACCAGCTCCCCCCGGTAGCGTTCATCTGACTGCAACTTGCGCATAATCCCCATCCGGTAACGGGAGTATGCTTCATAGTCAAACAGCGGCTGCACCAGGGTCACGGAACCGGAATAGCTTTGGTACTGCTGGTGCTGTACCACATCTGTATGCTGGCCCTGGAGATTGGTCTGGCGATATTGCTGTTTTTGCCAGTTGCGCGGGGCCCGCTGATAGCTGAGGCTCACTGTTGGCAATAACCCCGCCCGCCCAATAGAGATATATTCCTCTCCGGCCAGCTTATCCTGCACCGCCGCCAGATAATCAGGATCGTTATCCAGGGCCATAAACCAGGCCTGGGTCAGGGTTATCCCGGCGGCCGGTAATGGCGACCAGAAAACCACGGCGAGTAACAGGCTGACAATTGTCGTTGGCGACATGGCTATTCCTCGATAAACGACTCAAATGCGCGGTCGGCGATGGGTTTCATCAGGTAATTCAGCAGTGAGCGCTCCCCGGTTTTGATAAATACCTCAACCGGCATACCGGGCCTGATAACCTCCCCTTTCAGCATTTTCATGCCCTCCGGGGATACCGCTGCCTGGATTTTGTAATAGGGTTGATGGCTTACCGGGTCCGTCTGGCGATCGGCAGAAACCAGGGTGACAGACCCCGGCACCCGTGGGGTTCGCTGGTGATTAAACGCCGAAAACAACAGGGTAACGGGCAGCCCGTTGTGCACCCGGTCTATCATCGCCACATCGAGGCGTGCCTCCACAATCAGGGTGCTCTTTTGCGGTACCAGCTCCATCAATTGCTCCCCGGGGTTGACCACCGCCCCGGTATTGGCAAGGGTCAGATTCATGATAACCCCATCCTGCGGGGCGGTTATCTGGGTACGGGCCAGATCCACATCAGACAGGATCAGCTGCTTTTTGCTCTCGCTGATTTGCAGACGAATATCTTCCAGCTGGCTTTCAATCTCTTTTTGGTTATCCGCCACCCGCTGGCGGATATCCCGCTGCTTTTGGGCAATCTGGTTGGTCAACTGGACAATATTACTTTCGGTTTCGCTGATCTCCCCCGCCAGGCCAGTGGACTGGCGCTGAGTCTCCAGATAGCGATTACGCGGGTAATAGCCCTCCGCCGTTAACGGTTTCAAATCCTGCAACTGGCGGTTAAGTAGTGCCAGACCGGTCTGTTTCCTACGGCTGGCCTGAATCAAGGCGTCACGCTGGCGGCTAAGCCCGGCAATAGCCTGTTCATCCCCCTGCTGGGCGTTTTTGAGGGCGGTTTGCCGCGCCTGCATCAGTTGATTTTGCTGCCGGATAATCTGGTGTAAGGCCGCCGGTGCAATCTCATCCTCGCCCAATACCGGCTGGCCAATACGGCTTCCCCCTTGCAGCTCCACGTCTAAACGCCGGGCGGTGACCAGTGCCGTAATATAGCGCTGGCGGGCCGCAACCTGCTGGGCCTGGGCCTGCTTCTGGCTGAGCAATACCAGCTGATCGCCTTTACGCACCTGCTGGCCGTCTTTGACCAGGATCTGTGTGACCACACCGCTAACCGGGGACTGGATCACTTTGCGGTAGCCATCCACCATCACGGTACCGGGGGAGGCAACGCCCTTATCCAGCGGGGCCAGTGTCGCCCACAACAAAAACGACCCCATCCCCCCCAGTAAAATCAGCCAGCCAAAGCGGACAAAGTACCGCTCGTTAACCGCAGCATATTCTGTTGTCAGGTTCTCAGACACGGGCTGCTCCTTCCGTACGGGTCATCCGCAGTGAACTTCCGGCGGCGGGCGGGGTTTTCTGGCGTGAAACCTGCTGTAATACCTCCCGGGTGGGGCCAAAAAGCCGCACCTTTCCGGCATCAAGCACCAGCAAATGAGTGGTCAGCGGCAGTACCCCCGGACGGTGAGAGATAATCACTACGCTCTTGTTTCGCTGCCGCAGGCGCTGCACGGCTTGCTGTAGCGCCTGCTCACCGGCCTCATCCAGGCTGGCATTCGGCTCATCCAGCACCAGCAGTGCGGGATCGTTATACAAGGCCCGGGCCAGCCCGATACGCTGCCGCTGGCCGCCAGAGAGCATCGCCCCCCGCTCACCTATCAAAGTGTCATACCCCTGCGGCAGACGCAGGATAATCTCGTGGACCCCGGCCATTTCCGCCGCGGCCACCACGTTTGGCGAGTCAATCACCCCGAAGCGGGCAATATTCTCCGCGACGGTGCCGGGAAACAGCGCGCTATCCTGGGGCAAATAGCCAATGGCGGGGCCGGAAGCCTGCTGCTGCCAGGCATAAATGTCTGCACCATCGAGCCGCACGACCCCTTCGCTGGCGGGCCAAATCCCACACAAGGCCCTGGCCAGGCAAGATTTCCCCGACGCACTGGCCCCCATAATGCCGAGCACATCCCCCGGCAGAACCCGGAAACAGACATTGTGCAGCACCGGGTTATTCACCGTACCCGGCGGGCTCAGGGTCAGATTTTCGACCGTTAATACCCCACTGGCGGCGGGCAACACCACCCCTTCCGGGGCCGGTGGATGCGTGGCCAGTAACCGGTTCACCCGCTCCCATGCCTGGCTGGCCCCCCGATAACTGCGGGAGACACCGATCAATTGCTCCACCGGTGACAGCACCCGGCCAAGTAAAATCGAGCCCGCGATCATCACCCCGGGGGTAATATCCCCGCGGATCGCCAGCCAGCACCCTAACCCCAACACCAGAGACTGGAGCGCCATCCGCCCGGATTTAGTGGCCGATGCCATCAGTGCCGCCCGTTCGCTGGCGGCGCTCTGGCGCTGCAAAAATTGCTGATGCAACCCCGCCCAGCGCGCCCTGACATTGGCCAGCATCCCCAGTGCCTGGACCACTTCCGCTTGCTGTAATGTACTGTGCGCCTGCTGGGCAGAACGCAGCGCCAGGCTCCCGCCTTCATTCAGCAATTGGCGGGTCAGCTTTTCATTGGCGATGGCCAGGGCAACCAGGAAAGCCATCGCCCCAAGGGAAAACACCCCCAGCCAAATATTGAGTAAAAAAATCACCGCCACATAGAGCGGCAACCAGAGGGCATCAAAGGCGGCAAATAGCGCTGGCCCGGTAACAAACTGCCGCAGCGTAGTGAGATCGTTGATGGCCTGTCCGGCATTAACCGTGCCATTTTTGAGGTTGCTTTCGCAGGCCGCCGAGTAAATCGCGGGGGATAGCAAATTATCAAACTGGTTGCCAATACGAATGATTATCATGCTGCGGGCATAATCCAGCAGCGCCATAAAGATAAACATGGCTAAAACCAGCAGGGTTAACATTAATAACGTCGTGGTATTTCCGGCCGGCAGCGCCCGATCATATACCTGTAACATATAGAGTGAAGGCGCTAGCACCAGAATATTAATCACTGATGAGAATATCGCTATCGCCCCGATAACACGGGAACGGCCACGAATAAAGTCTGTAATACGGTTATTAGCTGGCATAGTTTATACAATTTCACAGAGTATGAGCGATCGCATTTTCACAATCACGTTGTGAAAACCTGAGAAAAACAAATTTTCATTATTTGCATTTAACTATTAATAACAGCAGGCCATGTCGAAAGATAAGCCACTACATAATATTCACGGCATGCGCTAACAACTGGAGTGACAGTCCCTGTGCCCGCATATATATCCGTACAAAAGAGGGGTTATTTATTCTATTAATAACATAATAAAACCTTAGCACCCCTGGTAGCCAGAGATCAAGGAAACAGCCACAAACCATAAAATATGTTATAACGTAACAAATTAACAATATTAACACAGAATAAATAACCAATAAGTAACAAAAGATAAGATATAAATATTACATTATTATGAACACACAGTGTGTTATGGCCACGACACTGCGATGCTTCTGGCGGAGGCCCTTGCCATACCACCCCGGTTAGCGGCAATAAAAATGATCACCGCGAAAATCAAAAAAATACCCCTGATAGCCAGGGATTTTATATCCATCATTGCCATAATATTAACATCCACAATATAAATAATACTTTTCAAATAACTCACTTATTATTATAAATATTTCTATGAAATCCCCATAATGACAGCAAGAGCCAATGGGTTCAGTGAAGCAAGTAACGGTACATTCTGTAGGGTGAAATATATTGTCTGAGGCAGATTATCAGAGGGCAGTTCAGAGAGGGAAACGGGAGCCATACCGGGATCTGGCCCCCGTAAATAGAGCAATAAAAATACTGTTATATTTCCGGTAATAACCCGACAAAAGTTCGTTTTTTACGTGGCTCCGACATCAGCGCCTCCAGTTGTTCAACACACGCTAAATAATGTGGTGTTTTTTTATGGGCCAGTACCGCAGCGTCATCCCGGTAGGCTTCATAAATAAAGAAACGCGTATTAATCTCAGGGTCCTGTAATACGTCGAAGCGTAAATTTCCCGGCTCCGCCAGGGCCCCCTGGTGGTTGGCACGGAAGACAGCCAGGAACTCGTCTACCCGCTCCGGTTTGATATTAATTTCAACCAGCGTCACATTCATGATCTGTCCTCCTGGCCCATCTCCAGCCAGTATTGGTACGCCTCCCGGGCGGAGACCCCCTCATGCACCACCTTTTTCACCGCCTGCAGCATGGCAAGCGGTGCGCTGGACTGGAATATATTCCGCCCCATATCAACACCGGATGCCCCCTGATCAATAGCCCGCCAGCACATTTCCAGCGCCGCGTCCTCAGGCAGCTTTTTCCCACCGGCAATCACAATCGGCACCGGGCAACTGGCGGTCACTTTTTCAAAGCCGTCATCGACATAGTACGTCTTGACAAACTGCGCCCCCATTTCAGCAGCGATACGGCAGGCCAGGGAAAAATAGCGCGCATCCCGGGCCATCTCTTTGCCCACCCCGGTAACCGCCATCACCGGTATACCGTAGCGATTGCCGCTATCGGCCAGCTGGATAATATTGCGGATGGACTGGTGCTCATACTCACTGCCGATATAAATCTGGGCGGCGACCGCGCTCACATTCAGGCGCAGTGCATCTTCTGTGGCAACGGCCACGCACTCATTCGACAGCTCGCTGAGGATGGAATTACCGCCGGAGGCCCGCAGCACTATGGGTTTATTGGTTGCCGCGGGCACCGTGCTGCGCAGGATCCCCCGGGTACACATCAGCACGTCGGTTTCATCGAATAACGGCGCGATACTCAGATCAATACGCTCAAGCCCAGTGGTTGGCCCCTGGAAATAACCGTGATCAAAGGCCAGCATAACGGTGCGGTTAGTCCGGGGGTTAAAAATCCTCGCCAGCCGGGACTGCATCCCCCAGTCCAGCGCACCGCAGCCCTTCAGCGAATAGGCCGCATTCTGCTGCGGCCGGTCGAGGCCAAAATCCTTGCCGTCTTTAATATCGTCTAGGTCAGCCATCCTGCCCTCCGTCAAAAGTCGTAGTGATTAATATTGTCTTTGGTGAACACTACCCGCGCCGGCAGCAAGACAATCCCGTTGCCTTTTGCTTCGTACTGGTAGCCCTGCACGCTGTTGGGCTGGACCTTCAGCACGCCGATGCCTTTTACCTCCACACTGTCACCGGGGCTGAGATAGCCCTGCTTCAATAAGTGATCCGCCACACTGACAGCAATCCGCCCCTGATCCATCACGTCCCACAGGCCGAACGCTTTTACCGTGCCGCGCTCAACATACGGGCGCATCACATTCGGGGTGCTGAACCCGACAATCGCCACCCCGGTACGCTTGAGATTCTCTGCCGCCTGGGCCGCTGCCGGTAACGCATTGGCATCCGGGGCAATAATCGCATCAAGATCCGGGTTCGCTTTGAGGATCCCCTCGGCGGTTTGCAGGGATTTGGTGGCGTCGTTATAGCCAAATTGCGTGGCGACGATCTGCCACTGAGGATGCGCCTTGGCGATCTGCGCTTTCGCCGCTTTCACCCACTGGTTCTGATCGGTAACGGTGGGGCTGGAGTAGAAAAACGCCACCCGGGCGTCGGGCTTTGTGACCTGTTTAGCGGCCATCTCCACCAGTAACCCGCCCAGCTGCTGCGGTGTCCCCTGGTTGATATAAATGCTGCGGCACTCGGGGCGGGTATCAGAGTCCCAGGTCAGCACCTTGACGCCGCGCTGCATAGCGCGTTTCAGCGCCGGGCACAGACCGTCTGGCGAAACCGCAGAGACGATAATCGCGTTATAGCCCTGATTGACAAAGTTATTAATCAGCTGGACCTGCCCGGCAACACTCGGCTCGGTAGGGCCGTCATAGGTCACATCGGCCCCCAGTTGCTTACCGGCCTCTTTGGCGCCGTTACCGCCGCTGGTAAAAAAGCCGACCCCAACCAGCTTGGGAATAAAAGCAATGCGATCCGTTGCCTGTGCCGTTAGCGTGCTGAGTGCCAGAGCCAGCGTGCTCCACTGCGCCATGCGTTTCACCGTCATCTTATGCTCCGCGTATTTTCCATGAGAAAAAGCGCCGCCAGGCCATACGCACCGCATCACGGTGCAGGCTAACCGAGCGCCCCATAACCACCACAACCAGTAGCGCCCCTGATAAGGCGCCCGAAACCTGGTTCGCTACCCCCGCCATCTGCAACCCCTGCTGTAAGTACCCCACCAGCAGCGCCGCCACAGCCGTGCCGATAACCGATCCTGACCCGCCATAAATACTCGCCCCGCCGAGTACCGCCGCGGTCAGCGCAGGCATCAGCAGGTCACGCCCTAAATCTGAGCGGGCAGAGCCGTAATACGAGACCATCACCACCGCCGCAATGGCCGAGGCTATCCCCACCAGCCCATACAGCCCATAAGCGATGCCATTGACTGGCAACGCCGCATAACGCGCCGCCCGGGGGTTTTGCCCCACAAGAAACAGATGGCGCCCAAACCGGCTACGGTGGACCAGCAGCCAGAAAAAGCCGCTCAACAACAAAAACAGCACCAGCGCCACCGGGAGGCCCAGCAACGTCTGGCTACTCAATGCGGTAAAGCTGTCGGGAAAGCCGCTTATCCCCTCATAACCGGTGGCCCCCGCCATACCGGACAGCAACAGTGCCGCCCCGCCGTAGAGGTAGAGGGTCCCGAGGGTAATCACCAGCGGGCTAATGCCGGTGTAGTGGATCAGCGCGGCATTCACCAGGCCACACAGCAGGCCCAGCGCCAGGGTCAGCACCAGTGCCACCCCCATCGGCCAGCCGCTTTGCACCATCACGCCCAGCGCAATCGCACACAGGCCCACCGTGGCCCCCGGGGAGATATCAATACCGCCGCTAATGATCACCAGGGTCAGGGGCAAGGCGACAATACCGATACAGATAAAGTCCGTGGTACTGAACAGCAGCACATTGATGTCCAGCATCCGTGGGTTAATCACGCCAAATAGCGCAATTTCGGCCACCAGCAGCACAAGCAGCACGCTTTCCCAGTGCATTTTCATTTATGCCACCTCTTTGTTTTTTGCCGCCGGGGGCGGTGTATTGTGCTGGCTGGCAGGCGGATTGCCCGGCTGGAAGCGGCTGTATTTCAGCTGCCGCTGGTGGCGCGCCAGCGCCTGGCGCAACCGGCCATCCAGCACCAGCACCCCCAGCAATACCAGCCCGGCGATAAAGTCATTCCACCAGGCCGGCAGCCGCAAGAGCACCAGTACCGTGTCAATCTGGGTGAGGAAAAATGCCCCAAGGAACGCCCCCACCAGCGTGCCGGTTCCCCCCAGCAGGGAGATGCCCCCCAGTACGCAGGCGGCAATGGCTTTCATCTCCAGCCCGCTGCCGGTCTGGTTCGGGATAAAGCCTATCTGGGCCGCAAAAATAATCCCGCCGCAGCCTGCCAGCATCCCGTTCAGCGCAAAAGCCAGAATCCGCGTGCGGTTAACCGCCACCCCCAACTGACGGGCCGCTGCCACATTGTCGCCGGTGGCATAGAAATCCCGGCCCGGTGCGGTGCGCGCCAACAGCCAGGCCCCGGCGAGCAGTATCACCATCACCAGCCAGCCAAGGGGGGAAATCCCCAGTGCCAGCGGTGCAGCCAGTGATTTGAGGCTGTCAGGTAACCCTTCAATCCACTTACCGCCAGTCCATAGCAACATTATTCCGCGGTATAACCCCAGGGTGCCCAGGGTGGCGACAATTGCCGGGATGCGCAGGCCAACCACCAGCAAGCCATTAAACGTTCCGGCCAGTAAGCCAACGCCAAGCGCGCAGGCAACCGCCACACTCAACCCGCCCCCCTGATTAAGCACGGCCCCAACGGTTATCGCGCACAGGCCAACAATCGACCCCACCGAAACATCAATATTGCGGGTGAACATCACCAGGGCGGCCCCCATCGCCAGCAGGCACAGTATTTGTGCGCTGGCAAAAATCATCCCCAGGGTTTGCAGGCTGAAATTATCCGAGTCGAGGGCAATAAGTAGGCCAAATAGCGCAATAATGGCGAATAATGCACTGATCTCGCGGTTTTTAAGTAACAGCGTCATAACGCCTCCCCAAATGCCATGGCCATCATGCGATCCACCGAAATGGCCTGCCGGGACAATTCCCCGTTTTGCCTGCCCTGATGCATCACCACCACCCGATCGGCCAGCCCGATAAACTCATCCAGATCCGAGGAGATCATCAGAACCGCCACATTTTGGGCCGCGACACTTTTCAGTAACTGGTAGATATCAGCCCGGGCGGCAACGTCGACCCCGCGGGTCGGCTCGTCGACAATCAGTAATAGCGGGTTGGCCTCCAGGCAGCGGGCCAGCAGGACTTTTTGCTGGTTACCGCCTGATAATGTCCGCACCGGTTGCTCTGCATCCTGCAATTTGATCCCCAGCGCCCGGTGGTAGCGCTCCACCACTGCCGCTTCCCGGCGGCCCTGTTGCCAGATAGACGGCTGGTTAAACAGCACGGTATTCCCGCGTATGGAGGCATCCGGGAACAGGCCGGACACTTGCCGGTCCTCCGGTAAATAGACCAACCCGCGGGCCAGCCGCTGCCGGGTATGCTGATGGCTAATATCCTGATTCTCCAGCCAGATCCGCCCCGATCGCAGCGGGCGCAGGCCATAGAGTGTTTCGGCCAGTTCGGTACGCCCGGATCCCACCAGGCCCGCCAGGCCGACTATCTCACCGGCGTAAATCGCCAGATTCAGATCTGTAAAACCCTCTCCAGTCAGATCCTCACCCCGTAACACCGGAAAGTCCTGGGGCTGGGTACGCCGGTTACCGGGCAAAGCGAGCCATAGCTTTTGGTTATCGCTCAGGCTATTGCCGCGCAGATTGGGTGTCATGGCGTTAATCAGCTGGCCGTCACTGTATTGCGCAATATCGCCACTGAGTGCCATCACCCCATCGCGCATCACCGAGACATGGCTGGCTATCTGGCGGATCTCGGGCAATTTGTGGGAGATAAACACGATCCCTACCCCGAGATCCTGCAGCACGCGAATCTGGTGAAACAGACTCTGCGCTTCGGCGGGGGTCAGTGATGCGGTTGGCTCATCGAGGATAAGGATCTGCGCGTCACGCATCAGCCCGCGCAGGATCTCGACCATCTGTTGATCGGCCACCTCCAGGGTACTGGCCGTGGCCTGTAAGTTAAGCGGGCAATTCAGCTGTTGTAGCTTTTGCCGCAAGCGCATGCCGGGATCCGCTTTGCGGGGGAGCCGAAACAGAATATTTTCCTCCACGCTCAGGTTAGGAAACAGCATCGGCTCCTGGGGCACCAGATACACCCCGGCACGGTGCGCCTGGCCCGGGTTCAGGCGCGTAAAGCGTTTGCCATTGAGCAGCAGTTCACCGGCGTCCGGGGATTCCACCCCGGCAATAATCTTCATCAGTGTCGACTTCCCTGCCCCGTTACCGCCCATGACGGCGTGGACCTGGCCTGGCAGCAGGGCGAAATGGATCCCCTTCAGTACCGTGACGCCTGAAAACTGTTTGTGGATTTGCCGGGCTTCAACCAGTGGCTGCATCGCGCTGCACCTCTTTCCTCATCTATGCACATTGCGTGTGAACAAATGATTTTTTAATTTAATAATGTTCAAAAGCGTAGACGACGAACTATATTTACAAGCGTGCAGAGATCACAGTTTTTTGTTTTATATCCTTGGATAAATCCTGCAGATCATTAATGATCGGTTTTGCCAGTGGCCTCACATTTTCCGGCCCGCTGGTTAAGAACATATGATCTAGATTTTTATAAGAGTTCACTTTATGAGCGAAAAACGCCTTACTGAGGAAAGCCGCTACGCCGGACTGGCGCTGGCGGAAGAGGAACTGGTTGCCCGGGTGGCCTGGTGTTACTACCACGATGGCCTGACCCAGAACGACATTGGCGAACGGCTTGGCTTGCCGCGCCTGAAGATCTCCCGCCTGCTGGAGAAAGGCCGCCAGTCCGGGGTGATCCGGGTGCAAATCAACTCACGCTATGAAGGCTGCCTGGCCCTGGAAACCGCCCTGCAACAGCGTTTTGGATTAAAAATTGCCCGGGTATTACCGGCACTGAATAGCCCGCCAATGAACATACGGCTCGGTATTGGGGCTGCCCAGTCACTGATGGGCATGCTGGCACCGGGGCAACTCCTGGCGGTGGGGTTTGGTGAGGCCACCATGAGCTGCTTACAGCATCTGAGTGGTTTTATCAGCGCCCAGCAGGTGCGCCTGGTGACCCTGTCTGGCGGCGTTGGCCCCTATATGACGGGCATTGGCCAGCTGGATGCCGCCTGTCGGGTAAGCATGATCCCGGCCCCGCTGCGGGTTTCATCCCCCCAGGTGGCCGAGATCTTGCGCCGGGAGTCCAGCGTCCAGGATGTCATCATGGCCGCCAGTGCGGCAGACGTGGCGGTGGTGGGGATTGGCGCCGTTGATCAGCGCCGCGACGCCACCATTCTGCGGGCTGGCTACATCAGCGAGGGGGAGCAACTGATGTATGCCCGTAAAGGCGCGGTGGGTGACATCCTCGGTTACTTTTTACAGGCCGATGGCCAACAGGTAGACGGGCTGGCTATCCATCAGGAGCTGTTGGGGGTCACCCTGGAGGAGCTGGTGCAATTGCCTGCGGTGGTTGGCGTTGCCGGTGGTACAGAGAAAGCCCAGGCGATTTATGCCGCCCTGGTGGGTCAGCATATTAACGGCCTGGTAACGGAAGAGACAACAGCACGCGCGGTGCTGGAGCTGGCTCACTGACAGCCAGGCGCCGCGCATAACCGCGAGGCGCACACCATGAGTTACCTGCTAGCGTTGGATGCCGGCACCGGCAGTATTCGGGCCGTTATCTTTGATCTTTCCGGCCACCAGATTGCCGTGGGACAAGCGGAATGGAAACATCTGAGTGTCGATAACGTGCCCGGCTCTATGGAGTTTGATCTGGCCGTTAACTGGCGACTGGCCTGCCAGTGTATCCGCCAGGCGCTGGCAACCGCCCACCTTTCCGGCGGGGATATCCAGTCCGTGGCCTGCTGCTCGATGCGTGAAGGGATAGTCCTTTATGATAGCAACGGGGATGCCATCTGGGCCTGTGCCAATGTCGATGCCCGGGCCAGCCATGAAGTGGCCGAGCTGAAAGAACTGCATGATTATTGCTTTGAGTCCGAAGTGTATAATGTCTCTGGCCAGACCCTGGCGCTCAGCGCCATGCCGCGCCTGCTGTGGCTGGCCCATCATCGCCCGGACATTTACCGCAACACCGCCACCATGACCATGATAAGCGACTGGCTGGCGGCACAGCTGTGTGGCGAACTGGCGGTGGACCCCTCCAATGCCGGTACCACCGGCATGTTAGATCTGTTCACCCGGGACTGGCGCCCTGGCCTACTGGATATGGCGGGGCTGCGGGCGGACCTGCTCTCCCCGGTAAAAGAGACCGGTACGGTACTGGGGGCAATAACCCCGGCCGCCGCACAGCAGTGCGGGCTACGGGCCGGAACACCGGTGGTAATGGGCGGGGGGGACGTCCAGCTCGGCTGCCTGGGGCTGGGGGTGGTACGTCCGGGGCAAACCGCGGTGCTGGGCGGGACATTCTGGCAACAGGTGGTTAATTTGCCCCATGTCCGCACTGATCCGGAAATGAACATTCGCGTTAATCCCCACGTGATCCCCGGCATGGTACAGGCGGAATCGATCAGCTTTTTTACCGGGCTAACCATGCGCTGGTTCCGGGATGCCTTCTGTGCGGAAGAAAAGCTGATCGCCGAACGTCTGGGTACCGATACCTATACCCTACTAGAAGAGATGGCCAGCCGGGTACCGGCAGGTTCACACGGGGTCATGCCTATCTTTTCTGACGCCATGCATTTTAAGCACTGGTACCACGCCGCCCCGGCGTTTATTAACCTGTCGATTGATCCCGAAAAATGCAATAAGGCGACGCTGTTCAGGGCGCTGGAAGAGAACGCCGCCATTGTCTCCGCCTGTAACCTCGCCCAGATAGCGCACTTTTCCGGGGTCGTTTTTGATCGGCTGGTCTTTGCGGGCGGTGGTGCAAAAGGCGCGTTGTGGAGCCAAATCCTCAGCGATGTTACCGGGCTACCGGTGTATGTCCCCGCCGTGCGGGAGGCTACAGCGCTGGGCTGCGCCATTGCGGCGGGCACCGGGGCCGGGCTTTACGACACTATGGCCACCACCGGTGAAACGCTGGTGAGCTGGCAGCGCCAGTTCACCCCGAACCCGGCCCACCGCGAGCTGTATCAGGGGATGATGGAGAAATGGCGCTCGGTATATGCCGGGCAGCTTGGCCTGGTGGACAGCGGGTTAACCACCTCAATGTGGCAGGCGCCGGGGCTGACGAAAGTCCCCCACTCCGGTGAGTGAGTGTGCGGGTGCCAGTCGGGCCCCTGTCAGGGTATAAACAACAGGGGCAATATGCGACGCGCCGTAATCCATTAATAACACTGACGTATTCCCCTGGCTAACTTTATTATTATTGCTATTCCAGCCACATTATAAGCCACTATTTACCGCATTATTCATTTTGGTAAATATATTAGGGAAGGTGCGAATAAGCAGGTCATTTCTTCCCAAGCTGACTCGCTGATTAAAATTTCGCGGATCTGGGCCGATTTTTTTCCCGCAAACACAT
>NZ_WBXP01000063.1 GCF_016415625.1 Shimwellia pseudoproteus | reverse complement strand
GAACTTTTGCTTTGTCACAGGATGTCGCTACAGGGTCAGGAGTGTGGTGATCTGATCCTAATTTCGGCTAAAAGTTCGATTTATTCAACAAAGCCAGTGTATATAGGAAAATTGTTAAAATAGCATCGTCCGCCTGCTTGCTGTTTATCCTGGCCGGGGGCAGCCTGGTGTATTATGCGATGGCCAGTGAGGTTACGGTTAAACATCCGGCCTATACCTTGCAAATGATGAAAAAGTTACCGGATGTCGACGATTTGTCGTCGCTAACCTATGTGCCTGAAGAGAACATCCTCGTCGTGACCCTGAACAAACCAGCAACGCTACTCAAGCTGACCACCGATGGTGAGGTTATCTCCCGTCACGATCTGCCCTTTATCAAAGATGCCGAGACGGTTGAGTATATTGGCCACGGGAAACTGGCCATGGTGGATGAACGCGACTCGGTATTACATATCGTCAATCTGTCTGACTTGCAGCCGTCACAGCCGGTGAGCGCTATCGATCTGAAATTCATTACCCCGGAATATAATCGTGGATTTGAAGGTATGGCCTGGGCCCCGGATCAAAACACCTTATATGTGGCTAAAGAACGCAGCCCCTATGGGCTGTACTCTGTCAAATGGGATGAAAACAATCATATTACCGGCATTTATAAAGTGAACGATTTACTTGAAGATATCAATGTGAATGATATTTCGGCGCTGAATTATGACCACGGTAATTTATTCGTTCTGTCCGATCAGTCTAAAGGCTTACTGCAGATAACCCCAGAGGGGAAGGTGACTGCGGTGCTTAATTTAACCGCTGGCCACCACGGGCTGAAAAAAGACGTTCCTCAGGCTGAAGGGGTTGCGTCGGACGCGCAGGGCAACATCTATGTCGCCAGCGAACCCAATCTGTTTTATAAATTCGTCCCCGTGAGTCAGGCCGCCGGGCAAAAACAGTAAGCAACGACAGGGATAACACGGGCAGCGATAAAATCAGCATAGCCGCCCGGGTATAATTCCCGCGGATAGCGGCACAAATATCAGCGCCGCGTCTGTCCCCGTCAGGTATAGTGGGACCTTATTTTTTTGGTGTTTTATCCCGGGCGCCATTCGGGAATTAGGCTAGTGAAGGGTATGAATTTACATCGTTTCTGTTATTTACTGATGGCCCTGGCGATAGCCGGTAGCCTGTATTTTCCGCATCATCTGCTGATGTGGTTATTGATTATCAATATTCTGACCCTGCTGATTTACGGCGGCGATAAGCTGGCCGCCTGTCAGGGATGGCGCAGAGTGCCGGAACTCACGTTACTGACCTTTGGGTTTGTGGGCGGCTGGCCGGGGGCCATTTGTGGCCAGCAACTGTTTCGCCACAAGACCCAGAAACAGCCGTTTAAAACCTGGTTCTGGCTGAGCGTGTTACTGAATCTGGCCGTTATCGCGGGCGTTTACTGGTGGCTTTACCAGCGTTACTGATACACGGCAACAAAAGTTATCCACAAAAATGGTGCATAACTCTGTGAGCAAGATGGGTGCGGTTAGGCTAAACCGCGCCCGTTCTTGGTTTTGCACCTGGAGCAATGCATTGCCCCGACGGCCACGCGCGCGCTGCCGCCCGCCGCCGGGTGGCGGTTATTTCCACACCACCCGGTAATGATAATGCCCGGCACTGAGCAAATATTCCTCAGCGACCGACGGGCTCCAGGAATCATCCCCCCCAACCCCCATATGGAAACCATCAATATTGAGCCAGGTGCCCGGCTCCGGGCGCAGTAAGTGACGATGGCTGGTGGCCATTAACTGCGCCTGGCTGTAGCGGCTGATATTGAACAGAAAATCACCGCACCAGCAATGTGGGCCATAGTTCAGCTCCCGGGTACCGCAGCGCAGGCCGTTTTCACTCGGGAAGACATAAGGGGTATACATCTCATCGAGGGGTAAGTCCCAGCGGCCAACCTGTGCCGAGGCCTGCCGATCCGGGTAGTTTTCATGGGGGCCGAGGCCAAACCAGCTCACCCGATCGGCCTGATGGGCCAGCTGGCAGCTCAGCCCGATCCGCGCCGGGTGAGGCGCATCGCTGGCCACCTCAACATCAACATCTACGGTTATCTGCAGCGCTCCCTGTCCGGTGATCCGGTATGTCTTACGGCTGATAAACCGCGTTTTTCCCCGGAGCTGCCAGGCGTGGGTGGTGGTAATCAACACATCGTGGGCCAGCGTATCGGCCTCACATTGCAGTAATACGGCCTCCAGCCGGTAGTGGCCTGCCGCCTTCCAGCGCTCAACCCAGGCATGGGGATCAATGCGGGTGGCCTCACTGATGCCGATGTCGTTATCCAGCGGGGCGCGGATAAACTGATCAGTCAGCGGGGACAGTAATTGGGCATTATCCCCGTGCCATAACTGAACCAGTAGCCCCTGCTGGCGGCTGAATTCCCAGCGCCTATTGTGGGCCGTCACGGTAAATAGCGCGTCGCTGACGTGCAGCTGCGCCCGCTGTTCCGGTGCTGGCGGCACCGCCACGCTAAGCGTTTCCGCCAGCAGCCACTGCTGCCATGCGCTACGATGGCCCGCCGGGGACCACGGGGTGGCCCGGGGTTGTTCAATATGCACATTTAGCCACAGCTGGCCCGCCGTGGCCGGTGGTGGGATCGCCGGTAAACTAATGCGCTGGTGGCCGCCGGGGGCAATGGACAGGCTGGCCTCACCGCTGAGCACGGGGTTGCCGTCCAGGGTAACAGCCCAGTGCAGGATTTCATTATCACTGTGGCGGAACAGGTAGTCGCTGGCCACCTCAATCTGCGGCGGGGTCCCCGGGAGCAGGCGGAACTGAAAATACTGCTGGGCGTATTTCGCCTCATAAAGTGCCGGGTGAGGGGTGCGATCGGCAAATACCAGCCCGTTAATACAGAACTGGCGATCGTTCGGCGTATCGCCAAAATCGCCGCCGTAGGCGGACCAGGGCTGGCCATTATTGTCATAGCGGAGCAGGGTCTGATCCACCCAGTCCCAGACAAACCCGCCCTGTAGGCGGGGGTACTGGCGAAACGCCTGCCAGTAACGGTGAAATCCCCCCAGGCTGTTGCCCATGGCGTGGGCATATTCACACAGGATAAGCGGGCGCTGTTCGCCAGGCATCGACAGCCACTTTTTAATCGACCATTTAGGCACCGCCGGGAAAGGCTGATCCTGATCGACCCGGGCGTACATCGGGCAGATAATATCCGTTGCGGCGGTATCGGCGCCGCCCCCTTCATATTGCACCGGCCGGGAGGGATCGTCCGATTTCAGCCAGCGATAGAGGGCATCGTGGCTGGCGCCGTGGCCGGATTCATTACCGAGGGACCAGATAATAACGCACGGGTGGTTGCGATCGCGCTGTACCATCTGGGTGACCCGCTGGCTGATGGCGGGGAGCCACTGCGGATCATCGGTCAGGCGATTCATCGGCACCATGCCGTGGGTCTCAATATTCGCTTCATCAACCACATACAAGCCGTAGCGATCGCACAGGGTATACCACAGCGGGTGGTTTGGATAATGGGCGCAGCGTACCGCATTAAAATTATGCTGTTTGATCAGCATAATGTCCTGGGTCATGGTGTTCTCGTCCATAACCTGGCCCCGCTGGGGGTGGTGTTCATGGCGGTTAACCCCCCGGATCAATAGCGGCTTACCGTTCAGCAGCAGTAAGCCATTTTCAATACTGACGCTGCGCAAGCCCACATCGCTGGCTTCAGCCTCGATCAGCGCGCCGTCTGCGGTATGCAGCAGAATAACGGCGCGATACAGGTTCGGGGTTTCGGCACTCCACAGGGCCGGGTGCGCGATATCTATCTTCAGGGTGGTGCGGTCCCCATAGGCCCCGCGTTCATCAATGATCTGGCTGCCGAACGCGGACGTTGCGGTGCCGGCCAGTGTATCCCCACACCACAGCTGCGCGGTGGCGCGTAAATCCGGCGATAATTCCCCGGCTATTCTTACCTCCGCATTCAGCGTGGAGCGGGTAAAATCATCATTAAAATGCGGGGTGAGGCGCAAATCGCTGATGCTAATCCGCGGTTTGTGCAGCAGGGAGACATCGCGGAAAATACCGCTCATCCGCCACATATCCTGATCTTCCAGGTAGCTGCCGTCACACCATCGCAGCACCATTACCGCCAGGCGATTTTCCCCGTCGACCAGATAGTCACTGAGATCAAACTCCGCGGGCAGGCGGCTGTCCTGGCTATAGCCGACCCAGCGGCCATTGCACCACAGATGAAATGCGGAATTGACGCCATCGAAAATAATGCGGGTGTGGCCACTGTGGCGCCAGGCCGGATCAATCGCAACCGTGAGCGAGTAACAGCCGGTGGGGTTTTCTGCCGGAACCCTGGGCGGATCAACCGGAAAGGGGTAGGTGATATTGGTGTAGATGGGGGTATCGTACCCGGCCATTTGCCAGTTAGACGGCACGGTAATGGTCGCTGCGCCATCCAGATCCCGCCACCGCCAGTGATCCGGTACCGCCTGGGGGGCGGAAAACCAGGAAAACGCCCACTCACCATTGAGACAACGCCGCCGGGAGGATGCCCGGTTGTGCCGGGCATCGTTGCCGTCACGCCAGCTGAAAAACGGCGGGTGCATCGCCAGACGATTACGGTGGGTGACTGCCGGGGTTTCCCAGTCGCGGTGGGCCAGCACGGCGCTAAGCGCATCAGTGTCGAGAAGCATCAATTATCCCTGGGTGTTATTGTTGGACAGTAAATTGTGAGCGGGTAACAATTCAACCAAAATAAAAGCCGCGGATAATCGCTGTAAAGCCTCACCGGCGGAATAGGTGAGCGCATTCACAATATTGGGTGGGGATCAGTTCGCCAGTTGGGCCACCTGCTGTGCCAGCTGCATCAGGGCATCAGCCAGCACTTGCGGTGAGCCGCCCTGGGCCGCCGGGGGTAAAACGGTTTTACGGCTCACCAGGGCAACCGGCAATACCTGACGAACACTGGCCTGTTCACCCCGGGAGAGGGCCAGGATCTGGTCCACGCTGTTCTCACCCAGCAGGCGGAAATCTTGCCGGATGGTGGTTAACGGCGGGGTAAAACAGGCGCTGTCGTCTGTATCGTCATAGCCTATCACGGAAATATCCGCCGCTACCCGTCGGCCAGACTCACTGATGGCCCGCATTGCCCCCAGCGCCATCTGATCGTTGGCAATCAACATTGCCGTCGGTACTGTGCCGTTATTGAGCATCTGCTGGGTTTGCAGAAAACCGGACATGGCGCTCCAGTCACCGGCCATCTCGATGCTGGGGGTTATCCCGTGTTGCGCCAGGGCGTGATGCCAGCCCACGAGCCGCAGCCGGGACGCCACCGCATGGTGTGGCCCGGACAGCAGGGCGATATGCCGGTGGCCGTGTTGGATCAATTGTTCAACGCCGAGGCGGGCGCCGTCGTCATGGCAGAAGACAATATGGTTCACCGCCGCCTGTTGCGGCACGTCGAGAAACAGCACCGGCACCGTGTCGCAGGCGGTGGCGACCTCCGCGGCCGCCGGTTCATCCAGCGGATAATTAATGATTATCCCGGTGACCCGCTGGGCCATCAGGCTGCGCACGGCGGCGTTGCACGCCGCCACACCGCTGTGTTCAACCATCGAGATAACCACACTGGCGGCGGCGTGATCGGCGCGGGATTTGATTGCCGCGACAATCTGCGACGGGGCATGCAGCGCCAGGGTCGTGGTGACAACGCCAATCAGCGGGGCATTTTTCCCGGCCAGCTGCTGGGCGACCCGGTTAGGAATGTAATTCAGCGCGCTCATGGCCGCGTTGACTTTTTCCCGGGTCCTGGACGAGACATGGCTGGCCCCGTTCACCACCCGCGACACGGTTTGGTAAGAGACGCCCGCGTAGTCTGCGACATCATAGAGTGTTACCGGCTTCATGTTCATTCCTCTGAATACGGGGTTCTGCGCGGGAACCGCCGCCTGTATTAGCTTAAATCATGTAGCGCTTTACCCAGCGGCTTAGTGAGGCGAAATTCGCTAAAGCGGATCTTAAGGCCTTCACGCTCCGGGGTACAGCACATGGCACCGACAAAACGCCTCTGCGCCGGGGGGAACGGGCACAGGCGAATAAGGGGCCAGGTGATAGCGTCCCGGGAATATTGCAGCCGTAACACGCCGTTTTCCAGAGTGGCCCGCATCCAGAACTTTTCAGGGTTACCCTGAAAGGCCCCGGTGGCCCAGTCAGACTGGCCGTTTGTCAGGACGCTGCTCATCAGAAACTGGCCGTCAGAAAACTCGATCCCGGCCTTGCACCACTGCCGGGGGCCTTGTTCAATCATCAGACCGGCCTGATCATAGAGCTGCTCAAATGCGCCCTCGATACAGAGCTGTAAGGTAAAATCGCCCCGGACCTCAACACCAAACACATGGCCGCTATGGCGGGTAAAACCATAATGGGTTTCACGCCAAAAGTCAGTGTTGTTATTGGTTGTCACCTGGAGCACGTCGTTTTCCAGTGTCCATTCAGTTGGCTCGTTGAGCCACTTACCCTGTTTAATATCCATCAGTTTTCCTTGTATTGTTAAGGGTATCGGCGCCACTTAATGGCGTATCAGCACGCTAGATAGCGGCAGACTCAGGGAGAGGATCCCCACGACAATAAACGCCACGGTGAGGCTGGACAGATGCGCAATGCCACCAATAAATGCCGGACCAAGCAGAATACCGGAGTAGCCGATGCTGGAAATGGCGGCGACGGCCATGGTGCTTGGCATTATGCGCTGGCGCCCCGCGGCGCTAAACAGGATGGGGACGATATTTGAAAGCCCGGCACCCACCAGGAAAAAACCGGCCATCATGGTGGCGATATCCTCCCAACTGACCACCACGATAAGGCCCGCGCTGGCAATCAGGGAGCTGACCAGGAAAACTGCGAAGCGGCCAAAGGACTTAACCAGCCGATCGCCAAACAGACGGCCCAGGGTCATGGCGATGGCAAATGTGGTGTAGCCAGTCCCGGCAAAATTCGTGGTGACAAGGCGACGGTTGGTCAGCAGGATACCGCTCCAGTCAAGCATTGACCCCTCCATGATATACGCCACAAAGCACAGCGCGCCAAGTAAGATGACCACCCCTCTGGGGATGACAAAAAAGGGCGCGTCGTCTGACTCGGAATAACTGAGCAGCCCGCCAAATGCGAGGATCAGCAGCCCGAGCACCAGGAGCATCACGATATTGACCGCCACGAGCGGGGTCAGGTTGTCGATAAGTAGCAGGCTGACAACGCCTGAACCGGCCACCCCACCGATACTGAACAAGGCATGAAAGCCAGACATAATCGGGCGGGCGGCCAGTTTCTCAACCTCGACCGCGTGAATATTGGCCACCACATCCATGGCACCGATACCGGCGCCAAACACAAATAATGCCAGCGCAAGCATCACCGGAGTATCAAGGGTGACCAGCGCCGGCAACAGCAGCAACACTATCAGCGTCGCCACACTGAAAACGACCCGGCAGCCATAGCGCGACGCGAGCACCCCCGACAGCGGCATCATCAGTAATGACCCCATGCCAAAGGCCAGCATCACCATACCCATGGTGCCGTTGTCGGCCATCATGCGTAACTTAGCAAGCGGGATCAACGGCGCCCAGGTGGCAAGACTCAGGCCCGCGATAAAAAAGGCAATCCGCGTGGAGACAATCGCGCGGGGAAGCGAATACGGCGTGTCGTTAGCGACCACGGTGTGGTACTCCTTGTCGTTACCGGAAATGTTACCGGGCACCGGCACACAGGCGGCGGTGCCCGGTGTTTGCGTCAGGTTAATATCGCCTCGACGGCGTCTATCTCCGACAGGGCGTGGATAACCTTATGGGCCCGGGCATAGCTTTCGGTGCCCGAAAGCCCGTGGGGCCAGCCGTAGACCCGTTCGATGCCGGCATCGGTGGCGGCCTGGATCCCCAGATCGGTATCCTCAATGACGATGGTCTGGTCAGGACGCGCACCAAGGCGTTGCAACATCGCCAGGTAGGGATCCGGGTGCGGCTTGGTGCGCCCGACATCATCGCCGCTGATAAGCAACGGCGTAATCGGTAGCGCCAGGGTGGCAATATTAGCCAGACAGATATCCCGCGGCGCGGTGGAAACAAAGCCGAAGGGGATCTGTTGGGCCATCAGGTGCTGAATAAACCCACGGATACCGGCCCGCAGATACCGCGGCCCGAGCGAGGCCTTATAGGCGCTGATTATCTGCGTGGTGATGTCGTGATGTTGCTCCGGGGCGATACCAATGCGCAGCAAGGTGGCCTCCAGACTCAGACCGATAAGATCTTCGGGGCTTACCCCGCGAGTCTGGGCGGGCAGCAGGGCGCTGAGCACATCAAAGTGCAATTGTTCACTGTCGACAATCACCCCATCAATATCAAAAATAACGTTCAGCGTGTTCATCACAGGTATGCCTCCTGCGGGGATGCGATGCGCAGCAGCACTTTGCAGTTTGGCTCGCTGATGGGTTGCTGCTGTTGCGCGGCGATATTACAGCCGACCATGGCAAAAGCCTGTTGGTAGTCATGGAAGGGGAAGCTGTGGCTGATAAGCCTGGCCGCCGGGATTTCCCCGTCCCGGATCATGGCATAGGCGCGTTCGAAACTGTTGTTGAGAGAATCAATTGAGCCAATCACCGACAGGCTCTTATCGGCAATCTTGAGGATATCCAGCTGGGCGGTGTACGCTTTCAGTGCCACGTTGAGCAGTTTGCCACCGGGGGCTAAGCGGTCGAACACGATTTCGGAGAGGTAGCCGGTGGTATCAACGCACAAATCCAGCATCTCATCGTCACTGCCGTATTCTTCGCGCATGGCTTGTTCAAAGTCCGTATAGATATGGCTCCCTTCAGGCAGCACATCCTGGGCAAACTGGTAGCGATGCGCGTTTTTTTCCACTAAAAAGGCCGTCACCCCGCGCAGATGCAGGCTCCACAGATAAAGCATTCCCATGGGGCCCGCACCAATCACGCAAGCGCGAATATTGGTATGGGTGATATTCAGCTTATCCACCCCGGTGACGGTGCAGCTCAGGGGCTCGGTAAGGGCGCCTTCCTCGAAGCTAACATGATCATCAAGCGGGATCAGGTAGTCCTCTTTGGCACGATACTGATCGGCAAAGGCGCCGTCATAAGAGACACCGGCCTCGGTGCCGTGCTTGCGTTCGCAGTGGTTAGGGTTGCCCGTCAGGCACATGCGGCACTTTCCGCACGAGTATGTGGGGTTAATCACCACGCGATCCCCCACCTTGAAACGGGTCACCGCGGGGCCAATCTTCAGGACCGTGCCGGTCGACTCATGGCCAAGGGTGGTCCCGGGCACCGCTACCGCGTACGCGCCGGTAATGATACCGACATCGGTACCGCACAGCCCGCATACTTCAACGGCCACAATCACATCATCGGGGTCGATACACTGTAATGCGGGGGTTTCCTGGGGGGCGACACGCCATACCCCGTTAAATTTCAGTGCTTTCATCGGGCTGCCTCCTGGGTGGTATTCAGTTTTTGCTCAAGTCTTGTAAAGGTGCTATCCAGCTTGTCGATGATTTCGTCAAGGTGGTTTGTGTCACAGGTCAGCGGGGGGCGGACTTTGATGGCGCGCCCTTTACCGTAACGCGAGCCGCGAATGATAAGCCCCAGCTGCGCCGCGATATCGATAGCCATCACGGCAATTTCCGGGCTTGGGGTGTCAAAGCCGAACATATAGCCCAGGCCACGCACGTTGGTGATCAGCGGATGATTAGTTTGCAGTTTGAGCAGCGCATCGCGCAGGTAACGCTCGTTACGCTGCACATTTTCCAGCAGCTTTTCCTCTTCGAGGATGGCGATAGTTTCGTGGAGCGCGGTCAGGGATAACGGGTTGGCCCCTGAGGTATTGGAGTGCTCATAGGCCTCCAGCACATCCAGCTGGTGATTCATCAGGATCCCCCCGGTAGGGATGCCAATACCGCCGGCGCCTTTGGCAAACACGATGATATCTGGTTTGAGTGCTTTGGCGTAACCGGTAGTGGCGAAGAACGTCCCGGTGCGGCCAAAGCCGGTTTGTACTTCATCGGCAATCAGCACAATGTTGTATTTGTTGCAGATCTCGCGCACCTGGCGATAAAACTCAACCGGCAATACGATATTGCCGCCATTACCAAGCACCGGCTCGACAATCAGGCAGGCGATGTTGCCGGTGGAACCATAGCTGATGAAATCCTCCAGCGCAGAGAAATGGTCCACGTCCAGGGCCTGGGGATTTTGCCCTGTTGCGAGCTCGCTCTCTGGTACCGGGATTTTGAATGAGCCGTCAATATAGCCGCTAAAGTGCTGCAGACGAAAAGCATTGCCGGAGATCGACGCTGTGGCCAATGACTGGCCGTGGTGCGACATAAACAGCGAGATAACGCCCGAACGGCCGGTGTACTTTTGCGCCATCCGAATAGCCCCTTCGACCGCGCCAGAACCGGATACGTCCCTGAGCCAGAGACGATCAATCCCCTCGGGGAGGTGCGGCTTGAGCCGCTGCAATATATGTTCGGCGATGGGTTTGGTATAAGCAGAACTCAGATGGGTGCAACGGTCGAGTTGCTGTTTGAGCTTGTTTGTCAGCCGTTCATGGGTATAACCGAAGGGCAGGTTAAACGTTCCTGACGCCGCATCGATCATTACCCGTTCGCCGTCGTGCAAATAGGGGCCATCGCCTTTGTAGCGACCAATCATACGCTCAAATTCATCGTTTCTACTGTTCATATATATTACCCATCAATTAACTTAATAAGCGAATGGTGGCTCTTATCATGTGCTGAATTACACCAGGCTATAATCACCTCATTTCAATTTTTATTAAAATAAGGTAAGAACGCTTTTTTTCGCACGCGTAAAGGATCACCGTTGAGTTATTACACCGGCATTACCAGGTTTTATTAGATAATATCACCCTCTTTTACAAGATTATTTTTATAAGCGTCCGCATAAGCGAGCAGCGCTTACATGATAGCGTGATAGTATTTCTTATTATTTATATCTTGTTGATATTATGGGTGTTTTGCAATGTTGTGTTACATCTCGCATCCCCGCACTAAAAATGGCGTTATTAGTGGTATCGAAAACAAATAACCAAGCGAAGCCGGTTAATATGGTTATAGCTTTACTCTTCGAACATTACACTGATATTGCCCAAAAAGAGTATGAAAGAATATTACGTCATTCCATGTTTTTTGCTGCTAATTCTGATTGTACGAAGTCATTAACATGGTTTGGCGATATATAATTAATGAATGCACAGTATCAATTATCAACTATCACAGTGATAGGGAGAATGTTTCATTATGCTACTTTACATATATAAAACACTGCTATTAATGACTTCATTAAACAATAAATAAGTCGGATGCAGCATAATGATATATTTATAGTATCAATCGCACACAGGCGGGGTAATACTGTCAAATAAGTTTAATACAAAAAAGCGGCCTGATTTATTTCTGGTTAAAGAAGCCATTCTGCGGCGGGGGAAGGTAACGAGCGGCATATGACCAGATATGACCATACAGAGTGCCGTTGTTTTGCTGATGTATCCCTTAGGGGCCGGGCAAGCCATCATTTCAAAATGTAAATAACGCCGGAAAATTTCTCGCATGGTGGCGGGCATACCCAATCCAGCCGTTCCCGTATGGCGACCTGTCTGGCCGCGGGGCTATGGGCGGGGGGTAACAACAGGAAAGGGTAGGAGACCGGTTATTTAGCCGCCAAAGGGCAAATAACCGGATTTATTTGTTATGTCACCGTCAGGGCTATGCCTTACGCCATCCCATTTCCGGGGCAACATATTTCAGAATGGATTCAATAACGTGCACGTTATAATCCACACCCAGTTGGTTTGGTACCGTCAACAGTAAGGTGTCCGCTTCGGCGATCGCCTCATCCTGTTTCAGTTGTTCGATAAGCTTCTCTGGCTCTGCCGCATAACTGCGGCCAAAAATGGCCCGGGTTTTCTCATCAATAAAACCGACGTGATCGTCGCTATCGCGGTTAGCGCCGAAATACATCCGGTCACGATCATTCATCAGGGCAAAAATGCTGCGGCTGACCGAGACGCGCGGTGTGCGGGTATGTCCGGCGTCTTCCCAGGCCTGGCGGTATGCCCGGATCTGCTTAGCTTGTTGAATATGAAACGGCTCGCCGGTTTCATCGTCTTTCAGGGTGGAACTTTGCAGGTTCATGCCCTGGTTGGCCGCCCACACGGCGGTGGCATTTGAGCCGGCACCCCACCAGATACGGTCACGCAATCCAGCGGAGTAGGGCTCGGGACGCAATAATCCCGGCGGGTTAGGGAACATCGGTTCCGGGTTAGGCTTGGCAAAACCTTCGCCGCGTAGTACATCCAGCAGAACATCGGTGTGGCGGCGCGCCATATCCGACGCATTTTCACCTTCGGCGGGTTCATAGCCAAAATAGCGCCAGCCATCAATAACTTGCTCCGGCGAGCCGCGACTAATGCCGAGCTGTAAACGCCCGCCGGAGATTAAATCAGCCGCGCCGGCATCTTCTGCCATATACAGCGGGTTTTCATAGCGCATGTCGATAACGCCAGTGCCGATTTCAATCGTCCGGGTTCTGGCGCCCACGGCGGCCAGTAAAGGAAACGGAGAGCTCAGCTGGCGGGCAAAATGGTGAACCCGGAAATAGGCACCATCCGCACCCAGTTCTTCAGCGGCAACCGCTAAATCAATGGATTGCAGTAGCGCGTCGGCAGCCGAGCGGGTTCCGGATTGTGGCGATGGGGTCCAGTGGCCAAACGATAAAAATCCGATCTTTTTCATGGCGTCGTTTTCCTGGTTTCAGAGAATGAGCAGCAGCCATCCACACCAATAGCAGTGCGGCTCGGGCTTGCCGGGTAAGACTTACTATACACAGCAAGGCAGTGAGAATAAGTATCATTTATTTGATGTAGTGCATTAAATAAATTGTCTGAGATGGGCGCAGGGTAAATGTGGCTACCGCCAGGTTTTGCGCTGCGGGCGATGGCTTATGGTTCCGGGTGCAGCAGCGGTTTTTGTTCGCGGACGCTCGTAGGCAGATAATGGCCGTGACCTGGGTATTCTGATGCGGAGATTGACTGCCACAGACGTAGATGATCGTCGCCAGGTGATGCAGAGGCGGATAACGACAATCTATGGCGAATCGCGGGCAAAAGAGATGGCAGCACACGGCAAACGAATCATAGGCGGATATCATGGCTGACGGGGATACTATCAAGCGTACTGGATCCGGGATCTGAAGAAGAGGGTATAGACGTGGTGCCGGTCAGGCCAGAATGTACCGATATAGTGGCTGCGGTTATCTTATTGATTAATCGGAGTAATTTAATGCCAAATACAATTTAACATAATATACATTATGCGCACCAACGTAATAGCAGCAAAATTGTAATGAAACTGCCGGACCTGAGCGACCCAGCTTGATGGTTGTGGCTATCTTGTTTCAAACCAGCCAGCCGGGCTGGTTTGAAACCCTCCAGAGTTAGGTCCAGCTCAGGTTACTTGTATCGTATGTCAAAAATGCCAAGTAAAAACGGCGTTGACGCTGTTGTCCTGATGACGCTGTGACAGCAATCCGCTGTAGCCCAGCGACAGTATCGCGCTCTCGTTTACTAACACTTCCGCTCCCGCCTTCAGCACCATACCGTCACGCGAGGCCGCCGCACTGTCCACCACGAACGGCGCGTTTCCGCCATTGAACCGCAGTCCGGTATCCCGCTCTGGGCCGCCGTACTGATGCTGCCACCCCAGCTCGCTGTGCAGTGCCACTGCCGTATCCAGGCTCACCTGCCATTCGGTGTCCGCGCGCAGCCCGAGTGTCGACATCGTCGCGTCCGTGTGCTGCCTGTCGCCGCGCAGTGCCGCAGCACCACCGTTCTCCGCGATGCCGCTGTTTTCGAAATTCACATACGCCAAGTTCACGAACGGCTCCAGGTTCAGCCACTCACCCTTCACATTGTAACCGGCTTCTGCGAACAGTTGCCCGGTATGCGCACTGTACTTCGCAGTGTCACGGTCCGACTGCATCCCGTAGTTCACCAATCGTTTGGTGTCGATGTGGTGCCAGGTGTAGCCCGCACCGCCACGCAGCGCCAGCGCACCAAACTGCCTACCGCCATACGCTGCCAGGTGGTAGTTGTCACTGTTCGCTTCTGCACTGTAGCCGCCGTGCAGCGAAGTACGGGTGTAGCCGGTCGCCACGCCAAGCCGCCCGTCGTCCGTTACCGCCGAGTCCAGCCCGACCACTATCCCGTAGGTCGAGGCCTGATAGCCGGTAGCGTTGGTGTTGCCTGACTCGTGGCCCCACGCCCCCAGTAGCTGCACCCAGGCTCCGCCTTCGTTCGCTTTGATGGCTGACGAGCCCGACAGCCCCTCCGCCTGGCGCAGGCGGCCGTTCAGCGCCTCACGCAGATAGCGGCTATTGTTCACCTGTGCCGAGGCGATATCCGCATGGATCTGCCCCGACAACTGTCGGAATGCCTGCCGTGCTTCGCCCGCCGAACCGGCGTTGAGTATGCTTTCGTAAACGGGGTTGCCCACCGCCAGTGCATCTGCTGATGCCGCCACCGCACGTTCGTTGTGTGTTGCCGCCACACTGGCGAAGCTCGTGTCGTTGCGGCCAACGCTCAGTATCACCTGGTCTGGCCGGTAGGTTAATCCGGTGCCGAGGAACAGATAGTCTGGCGCGACAGAATCAAACTGCCCGCTGATGCCTTGCTGGGCGGTTAAAATACTGTACTGCTGGCCCAGCAGGCTGCGCACTTCGTTTTGCGAGAGATGATTGCTGCTATTTTCCAGAGAGACATTAACGTTCCCGCCATTCAAAACCACCGTGCCTGCACTTTGTATTCGATCACTCTGACCATTTGCCGCCACCTCTACCTGATATTGCGAACCAGGCTCAAAAGTTACCCTGTCTGCGACATTCAACACACCTATAGAGTGGCCCGGCGTGACCACGCCGCCCTTATGTACAGTTAATCTATTCAGGGTCCCGTTCCCGCTGAGCAACCCGCCCTGATTCACATCTAACGTCGAGTTTACCGACCCATCGGCGATGACAACTCCGCCACCGTTGATATCCAGACCTGAATTTAACACCCCGCGAATAACCAGCACCCCTCCGTTAACTGCGGATTTATCGCTGTATTGTGCATTGCCGGAAATAATCAGCATTCCACTATTGACCTCCAGACCGCCAAAACGATCATTGCCGGCAAGCGTCAGGCTGCCCTCGCCATTTTTAATCAGCTTGCCTGGCCCCACAATATCGTTTTTCCATTCATCGGATAAGGCAAAACCAGCAACATCATAGACAGGGTTAATAGTCTGATTAACCACCAGGGATTCGTATAGATAGGGAAGGTGCGAATAAGCAGGTCATTTCTTCCCAAGCTGACTCGCTGATTAAAATTTCGCGGATCTGGGCCGATTTTTTTCCCGCAAACACATC
>NZ_WBXP01000062.1 GCF_016415625.1 Shimwellia pseudoproteus | reverse complement strand
GTGCGGGCTTTCAGTTCATAGAGAAGAATGAATAATATCAATTATAACAATTGGTTATTTCCTTAGCGTACGTTTTCGTTCCATTGGCCCTCAGACCCCAATCAAAAGACGGAAAACAAAAATGCCGGTACCAGGAATTTTTCTGACACCCGGCACCTGTGGCGACACCTCTCAGCAGAGCGGGCGACTGGTCGCCACGCTAAGTGTGGCCCGTCCTTCGAGAGCTGAAACCAGCCTCCTGAACGGTGCCGCCTCACTGTGGTGCACCAGCGCCTGAAGGGAGGACCCGCGTTCAAACATCATAAAGACCTGCGGGTTCTCCGTGTCAGCATGGAGGGTGTACCCTTCACATCCCGGCTCTCCGGTGACCTATGCCACCGCCGTGCGCAGTGCGGCCTCAACGGCCTCCGCCTGACCCTCGCCGGCCGTTATTGTTGCAACAACCGTTAACGGGGCCCGGGTTTCATTGTTTTCGGTCACTGTGTTTATTTCTGCCACTGCTTTCTTCCTTTCGGCTTCCTGATATTTCGCGCCCTCTGCTCACCGGTTGTCGGCAGTGCGCCCGCAACGCAGGGAGAGACAGCGGAGATAGTTAGTTACGCAAATTAAGGTAAAGGAATAATAAGGGAACCCATGGTGATCGACAATAACAATCAATCTTACAGGATTGATTAATGAAAACGATCGACAAGAGGTTAATTAATCGCCCGCGCCAATCGTTGCTTTTTACAAAACACCGGAAATTTTCTTAAAATCCAGTCAGAAAGATACCGGGTTGCAGGAAGTAAAATAAAACGGAAACAGGTAATTACGCGCCGAAAATAAACATCCACCACAGAGTGGTAACATTTATTTTACCACTCTGTTTAGGCAATATTTAATATAATGCGAATAATCAGGGAATATGTTTATTCCCCGCCCGGCAAAACTGCTGTTCACCGTCGATGACGGCTGGAATAAGTTTCTCGATTCGAATAGCGACAGTATAAGTCAGTGGACCCACCTCAGCGTTGAGCGCATGCTCGCCTGCGGGACAGCCAGCATGGGGGTACGCCGCTACTGTTGCTCCTCCCCGGGCTGTACACATTCCTGCTTCTTCTGCCAGAGCTGTAAGTCAAAAACCTGCAGTTCCTGCGGCGTCAAAGCCACAGAGCAGTGGGTGGCGCAGCAGAGCCACATCCTTCCCGACTGCGACTGGCAGCACATCACCTTCACCATGCCCCACCTGCTGTGGCCCTTCTTCAACAACAACTGGCCCCTGCTCAATGCCCTGTTCCGGGCTGCAACCCGCGCCATGCTGCGATGGGCCCGCAAACAGGGCGTGGAGGTCGGCATCTTCTGCGCCCTGCACACCTACGGCCGCCAGCTAAACCAGCATCCGCACATCCACCTTTCCGTCACCCGCGGCGGGCTCGATATAAAACACGGCGTCTGGCGCGATATCTTCTTTAAGAAGCACGCCGTGGAGGAAATCTGGCGCGGGGCGGTTATCCGGCTCCTGCGCCACAGCTATGACCTGATTAATCCCGGCAGCCTGCCGGGGCTGGGGCATATCCGCGATAAAAAACAGTGGGAGCGCTATCTGCAGGCCCAGTACGGACGCCGCTGGAAGGTGCACTTCGCGAAGAAGACCAGGGGGGCCTGGCGAAGCGTCAAATACCTGGGTCGGTATCTGAAACGACCGCCGGTGTCGGCGGCGAAGCTCAGGCACTACAGCGGCGGTGCCGTGGTGCATCACTATTACGACCACCGTACGCAGCAGTACCGGAAGCAGACGCTGTCGCAGGAAGAGATGATCGGGCGCTATATCAGTCATATCCCGGCGAAGCACTTTAAAATGGTGCGCTACTACGGTTTTTTGTCTAACCGGAAACGGGGCGAGCTGCTGGCGAAGGTGTACGAAGCCCTGCAGATGGAGGCGCGGAAAAAACCGGATCAGCCGGGCTTCGCCGCGCTGATGAAGGGGTTCCTGGGTACGGACCCGTACAAATGTATCCTGTGCGGCAACCGGCTGCGATTTACCGGTGCGCAGGCTGGCAGGCATGCGTCGGAATTAGTAGCAGAAAGGCAACATAACATCGACCGGAAACGATGGCTTCTGGGACAGACTGCAGGATAAGTGCGCCTGAAAAATGGGTTTCAGGTTAAAAATACACCGGAAACGGCATTTTATTACCATAACTCACCTGTCATCACGTCATCACTGCGTTTCTGACAGGGGTTTTCATGGTCAGAGTATTTTTGAAGCGCTTTTCCAGTTTCCTAACCATGAACCCGACTTTTTGAAACAGTGGGTAGGCTTTAGCATAAAGGCATTTGGCCAGCGGCTGAACCTTAGTCCAGTCAGATTTATATTTAAGCTGATAAACAGCTTCACCTACCTCGGTACGAGTAGTGTCATAAATGTTGTGACCCCACTCGTTTTGTCCTGTCACCACGCTGAACTTGCTGTGCTTGTCCAGTACAACACCACGATCCCAGTTACCCGTAATGTCTTTGATATTCACTTCCATCGGCGTTTCCCTCATTCGCTACAAGATATGAATAAAGATACGCTCGTTAAAAATTAAAGCACACTGGGACGTGAATTTGTCTATATGGGCTTCAAACCCCTTCTAACACTCATATACTCATTTACACACAAACCGTATTTACTCATTTGTGTTTTTGTGTATAATTAAACTCAAATGAGTAAACACACAAATGAGGTTTAGACATGAAAATTATCGCGTTCCTCAACCCTAAAGGTGGCTCCGGTAAAACGACGGCAACAATCAACGTCAGTAGCTGCCTTGCCAGTTCGGGTAAGAAAATTGCAGTTGTAGATACAGACCCACAAATGAGCCTGACTAACTGGAACAAAGCAGAGAAAGCAGCATTCGATGTTTACACCGCAGCATCAGAGAAAGACGTTTACCAGGTAAGAAAAGATCTGGCTGAATATGACTTTGTGATTATTGATGGAGCCGGTTCTCTGTCAGTTATTACTTCCGCTGCGGTGATGGTCAGCGACCTGATTATCATCCCGGTAACACCCAGCCCTCTGGATTTTTCCGCTGCCGGTTCTGTAGTCACTGTGCTGGAAGCCCAGGCTTATAATCGTCCGGTTGAAGCTCGATTCCTCATCACACGGAAAATCGAACAAGCCACCATGCTTAACGTTCTGAAAGATAGCATTGCTCAGACGGGTATTAAGCCGTTTAAAACTGCCATCACACAACGCCAAAGTTACGTTAAATCCGTCATGGAGGGTGAGAGTGTTTTCGATACCAACGATGGAGCAGCAAAGGGCGAGATAGCCATTCTGACGCGAGAAATACTTGATTCATTTGAGTAAAAACTCATATACTCATTTCAGCATATTAAGAGGTTATGTATGGCACTAACTAAGCAACATACATCAAAAACAATGAGTTTCGGTGAGCATCGGGATCTTGAAAAAGTCGTCAATAGCACACCCACGGGAAAGCAAAAGAGAGTCAACGTTAACTTTGATGAAGAAATACATATCCGCTTCAAAGCTGCGTGTGCAAAACAAGGTACATCTATTACTGATGTGATAAAGGATTTGGTCGATAATTGGCTGAAAGAAAATGACAGCTAAAAACACAAATGAGTAAAAACACATTAACTCAAAAACACACCTATCCTTACCGAGAACACTGATCTGGTGCATAAATTTTTTATGTGCCAGATCGGTGTTGGCCAAGCAAAGCGCGGCAGCGTGTTTAGACTTACAGTAAATGGCGTTTATGGTTCATCTGTTGGTGCAAAATACGCGCAATCAGAATATCCGTATCACGAACCGTATAAAAAATGGCATGTCGCTGAAATTCAATGCGCATTACACCAGGAACGGCATGGTAGTCACGTCCCATATCTGGCATTCCGGCCAGTGTCTCGAAAAATGCCTCAAGTGCGTCGGTATAATGGTCTGCCTGAGCTTCACCAAATTTCAAGAGCGTATAATCATAAATCCCGGCGAAGTCTTCTGCCGCCCGTTCGGTGAGTTTATACACGATGTCTCAGTTTTCTTTCTGCTGCAATATCCCGCAGTGATAGCGAGCTTTCACCGCTTTCCAGCCCGGCAATAACAGCCTGGCGAATAACTTCATCGTTTGTTTCCTGTTGCTCCAGCAATCGCAGCGCAGAGCGCATAACTTCACTTGCAGAGCCGTAACGGCCACTGTCTATTAATCGACTGATAAACGAATCGAGCTGTTCGCCAATCGTAACGCTTGTTGTTCTGGCCATAACGCCCCCTGTGTTAACTATCAACACAATGATAGGAATACTTGCTCCTGGTGTCAACGAATACACCCAAACGGATTTCGCCCCCTTCCTGCCAGACTGTTTTTTTAGCTTACTTTTAGCGATGAAGTAGGTAAGGGCGAAAAGCGCCTTTTCGCTGCATTGCGTCTCGTTGACTCCATGCCTCCGGCTAAGGCCGGAGGTGCTACTTAAAGTCTTTTGGGAGCATAGCGACCATGCCGAACCGGCGCGGCCGTCTGGCCGCTGCAAGGGCGGTCATTATCGGTTTTCCCCGTTATCCACAGATCTTATCCAGCGAATAAGTAGATCTTTAATGAAGTTAAGTAGGTCGAAGACCTGATTATTTTGCAGCTAACTATTGGTTGATTGCAGATAATCCTATTTACCTATTTGCAGATAAGTGTGCATAAAAGATATAACGCCGGTGTTGATTGGGGTTTTGACCAAATATCGGTGAGGTTATCGTGATGATGGTGGCTAAAAAACGATCTGTTTTAGCAGATGGACAACGAACATCCTCCGCAGGGAAACGGATTAGTAAAAAGAGGGCGGGTTAGTGAGGCGGGGCTGCGCCTGGCTGCTCCATATTTACCAGTTCAAGCTGGTAAAGCTGAGTCCAGACCATTTTTTCAAACTGCTGAGGGGTTAGATGGTGTGTATCACCCTTCATATCACGGAAAATACGCTCGGCCACCTGACGCTTTCGCTCATCGAACGGTAATTCGGCCAGCTTACGCCGTTGTTTGCCCTCAATAGCGCGTGTACGGCGGCTAAGTATCGTCTGATGGCGACAACGTTCATACCAGCGCTTACGGGCTTCTTTTACTGTCATAGCCTCGCCGGGTTGTAGAATGCCGTCCTCAATAGCGCGTAGGCGTTCTTCTTGCTCTGCTCGTAGCTTGTCCATATCCACACCGGTAAGACGCCAGCCTTCTTCTGTAATGATTATATGCTTAGGAAAACGGCACCCGTTCACATAATCCCACTCAGTTTCAGGCGCAAGGACTATGCCAAACCTCGCCAATTCGTCTATCAGACGCGACACCCTGGATACCGTCACGGCAGTTTCAGGGATGATCTGGCCATCTTCATTCCGTGGACTGAGTTCTTCAGCCAGCTTAGTGATGTTGATAGTGACAATACCGGTAGCAAGATCGGCTTTGTTGACGAAAAGCACAAACAACGCATCGAGCAAACGCCGGCGTACTTCACGGAAAGCTCTTTTTCTGTCCGCGACAGGTCGCAAAAAAGTGAAGATTGGATCGGCAGAAACACGACGACGAATAACCCAGGCACCAGAGGTTTTGTCCTGGCTCATAAGGTTACGTAAGGCTCGACCATGCTGTTTACTGAGGGGCTTATAATGCGCCGGACGCACGTAGAGCGGTAACGGACATTTACAGGCTGTAGAATGTTCGCCACGGTGACGTTTATCGGGGTTTTCTTGGGAAGATTTAGTCTGGTTACCCACGCCCGCCCGCGCTTATGGCGAGGAAGAGGGGTTGTTTTAGGTTATGCATTTGCTATAATCCTTTTCAGGCACCGCGCCTGCTTTCGCCCCCCTGAATATCCCTCGTTCCGCCAAGTTCGTCAGGATTTCAGGGGGTTTTTGCATTCAGGGTGTGGCTTTTGCCTATCACCCTTTCCCTAGACGCTATTACCGGGAACGTCCCACCCGTATGAATACTTGTAAACGCAGGTAAATTACCACGTAGTGAAGCAACGATCAATTCCCCCGCCAAAAGATCCCGCAAAGAACATATCTAATTTACCCAATCAATTCATACAGATATTGAGTCTCAACATTATTAACATTGTGAATATCAACAGGGGTTTTCTCTTGCCTATGTAGGTTCAGAGTGAACGCATTTCTTTGTTAATTCAGTGGAAATTCGCTTCCTCGCTTTGAGTGTTCGGTGCTCGCCTATGGCTGCGCTCCGCCTCAATCAAAGGCTGCGGCGAGCGTTGCCCCTTCCCATTAGTCCTTCATACAGTCATTGAATTGGCTTAATAATCTTCGAACTTCATCACGTTGTTCACGTAATTTTTTATTCTCAACCAATATATGGTTGAGTGGATTATCATTACAATTCATCATCTTACGATGATTCTCTAAGATGTTTTTAGCTACCTCGTCGTCAACTGTATAAAAATAGTACTCTGGATACCCCAAAACCTTGGCCACTCGAAGAATAAAGTCAAAAGGCGGGGTAAAACGTCCTGCCTCATAATTCGATATTCTAGAACGACTATTTACACTCTCTATTTCAACCAGTTGCGCTAGTTTTTCCTGTGAAAGACCAGCCAACTCACGAGCTTCTTTTAACCGTTTTGGCACCATAATACTCACCTTTTTTAGCTACTGATCATATCGGGTGAATAGTTCGCTAGCGTTTCGTAAATCAAAACACTCTCATCATGTTTTGATTTACGAAACATTAATGCTATTATCTCTAAAGTGCTTTAGGTTGACGCAACAAAACAACTGGATATAATAGAAGCACTGTATTTATATACAGTTGTTTTGTCATGTTTATGAGTACGTTCGTTCTAGTTTTCGCCAAGCTAGAGCGGCGGAAAATGGGGGCTTGTGCCCACAAGGATGGGAAACATGAATTTATGGTATGTGTTGTACTGCAAGACTCAGGATGTTGACAAAATAACCAGAAGGGTCAACAGCTTAGGCGTTAGTGTTTTTTGTCCTCGTTATGTAAGAGTCTCTCACCGAACCGACTGTAATTCGGTTCGGATCGACGAAAAAGTGTTGTTCCCTAATTATTTGTTCCTCTCTTTTGATATCAACAAAATCCATACATCAACGATTTCCTCTATCCCTGGGGCCATCGGCTTCATTCGTTTCGGTTCAGATGCCTGTACGGTTCCCCAGAAAGTGATATCCGCGATTGAATGCGCCCGCCTGATAGCGCTGAACAATGATGATCAAGCTATTGAGTGCCGTAATATTTCGCCCGCTTTGCTGCTAAAAATTCAGGAAATCTCGCTTATCAGGTCGATAGAACAACGGCAGGTTGCCTTTTCACACCTTTTGCAATCGTCCAACCTTTAAACCCAACCTCATTCTTTTATACATACCGGCACTGCGGGCAATAGCCTGCGGTGCCTTTTTAATAGGAGTAGCCATATCCATGCCGAAAAAGAAGTTGGGCGAGCCAACGAGTACGGCGGTGATTTACATCGGACAGCAGCGTTACCAACTGTTAGCAAAACATGCTCGTGAAATCAGTTATTTATCCAACACCAATATCAAGACAACAACATTCCTTCACTACTTGATTGATGAATTCACCAAAAAAGGCCATGCCTCACTGCTTAACCAGTTGCAGAAGGCTCCCCCCACTGAAGAGGAATAAACCATCTAATAGGAGGATACATGATTTCATCCGCCGTGCTTCTGACTCTGGCGATGCAATGCGCCCCAACCATTCACCCTGATACATCGCATGATGTAGCCAGAGTTGAGTCGGGGTTAAACCCCTTTGCTATTGGTGTTGTCGGCCAGAAAAAAAGGGCTTTTCCCCAGCAACATAAACGACGCTCTTGATCATATCGACCAGCTCAAGGCGAAAGGTAAAAATTACTCGGTCGGTCTGATGCAAATCAACCAGGCTAATTTTTCCCGTTACGGTGTCACTGCAAAACAACTGTTTAATCCCTGCACCAACCTGACCGTCTTCGAAAAAATCATCACTGACTGCTACCTCCGGGGCGGCACCCTGAAAAGGGCGCTGAGTTGCTATTACTCCGGCAACTTTGATACCGGCCAGAAGCCCGAAGCCGCATTTTCCAAAACCAGCTATGTACAGCGGATGGGTTACAAACCCGCGCAAAAATATGTCGTGCCTTCCAGCAAGGCCGATCAAGAAAAGCAAAACGCCACACCAGGCAATGCAGCACCCACGCCGCAGATACGTTACCCCAAAGGTATTGTACGCGGCGATCTCATCACCTCCGACGCGCAAGCGTCACCTAACCAGGCTACACCCGTTTCTTTCCCGTCACAGGTTGTGCGGGGGGAGTTTGTAGTCACTACATCTAAATAAGGAAATATCATGAAAATTTTACGCTCTATTAAAAACGCTCCTGCCTACCTTGCTGCTGTTGCGGCCTCTGCTGCCATGTCCTCACCGGCATTCGCGGACGGGTTCGCCAAAGCCGAAACGTTGCTGGAAAAAATCTCGTCTGGCCTCACCGGTCTGGCCATCGTCACCATTACCATCGCCGTTATCTGGGTCGGTTACAAAGTGTTATGGGACGGCAAAAGCCTTCACGACTGTAAAGGGATCATCATTGGCGGCATTCTTATTGCCAGCGGTGCAGAAATCGGCGCTCTGTTGATGAGCTAAGGGGCGGAAATGGTCACGCTGAATAAAGCCCTGACGCGCCCCGCTATGCTGTTTGGCATTCCGATGGTGCCGTTAGTTATCGTCAGCGGGGCAATTATCCTGCTGGCGATATACCTCACTAAACTTTTGTTGCTGTTCCTGCCGGTAAGCTGGTTTGTCATGAACCAGATGGCTCGAAAGGATGCCCACATTTTCGGATTAGCCTTTTTAAAACTGAAAACGCGGGGCAATAAGACGTGCAACACCCACTACGGCGCAACGGCGTTCCTGGCGAACGACTACGACGCCGTAGACATCACGGAGTTCATCAACACTATGCGACTTAACGAACGGGTCACGCTCACCAAGCACATTCCGTATTCGTCGCACATTCATGAAAACGTCATTAAAACCCGAGGTAGCGACCTGATTGCAACGTGGGAAATTGGCGGAACAGCGTTTGAATGTGATACGGAAGAAAATCTCGACATTCTGTCGGGTCAGTTTAATAACCTGATTAAGTCCTTTGAAGGGCGACCGGTGACGTTTTACGTTCACAATATCCGTGAAACGTACCACGATCACTTTGACGGGCATTCGGGTAACGATTTTGCCGATACGGTCAGCGAACGGTACTACTCGACGATTGAAAACCATCCTTTCCGCCATAATCGCCTGTTCTTCACCGCCTGTTATATGCCCTTTGTCGGACTGGATAAGGTCGAGCGCAAACGGATGTCCGACGGACAGAAGCAACATGCGTTAGACAGTGCATTAAAAGAGATGTTGGAGATATGCCAGACGGTCGGCACGTCCCTGTCGCGTTTCACCGCGAACCAACTAGGGGCTTATGAAGAAAATGGCCGCGTATTTTCGTCGCAACTGTCTTTCTATCGGCGGCTGTTAAGCGGCGTCTGGCAGAAGACAGCCGTTACGCGCACGCCATTTTATGAAACGCTCGGCACAACCGACCTGTTTTTCACCGGCGATGCCGGGCAAAGCAATAACGTAAACGGGAAGACCTTCTTCCGTGGGCTGGAAGTGAAAGACTACGCGCCGGAATCCTTCACTGGGATAATGAACGTGTTGCTGTATGCCCCGTGTGACTATGTGATCACCCAGTCTTTTACCTGTATGGCGAAAGACGAAGCGCAAAAGCACATCAAGCAGACGGCCAAGCGTTTACGCAGCACGGAAGATGATGCCATTTCGCAGCAGGAAGACTTATTTGTTGCCCTGGACATGTTGCAGGCCGGACACATTGCCTTTGGTAAATATCATTTTTCCCTGATGGTATCGGCATCCGGCACAGAACGGCTGATTAAAGACACCAACAGCCTGATCAACGCCTTCACCGATCTGGGTATCACCCCGACGCTCTCCACGTTGTCGCTGCCCGCTGCCTATCTGGCACAAATGCCAGGTGTGTACACGCTAAGGCCGCGACTTGTCCCCATCAGCAGCCAGAATTTTGCAGAACTGGCGTCATTCCATAACTTCTATACGGGGAAACGGGATAAGAACCCCTGGGGTGAAGCGCTTTGCGTTCTCAAAACCCCCTCGGGCGGGGCGTATTACATGAACCTGCACAACTCAATGCTCAATAAGGATGATTTCAACGAGAAAAATCTAGGCAATACCAGCGTTATCGGCACCGCCGGTTCGGGCAAAACAATGCTGATGGCATTCATTCAGGTCATGATGCAGAAATATCGGCAACCCCGGAGTTTTTCGCCGCAGGCTAAAACTCAGCGTCTTACTACCGTTTATTTTGATAAGGACAGGGGGGCAGAACTTAACGTAAGGGCGTTGGGCGGCCAGTATTATAAGGTGAAAAGCGGTGAGCCTACCGGCTGGAATCCCTTCCGGCTTCCACCGACAAAACGCAATCTGAACTTCATCAAGAAGCTGATGCGCATACTCTGCACCCGCAACGGACAAACCTTGTTCCCGCGCGACGAGCTGCGTCTTAGTCAGGCAGTGGATGCGGTCATGAAGGAGCTACCGGCTGAACACCGTGGGTTTGGTATTACCCGGCTGTTGGAGAACCTTACCGAGCCGCCAACGAAGGAAGCGCAGGAAAACGGGTTACGTGTCAGGTTGTCACAGTGGGCGCAGGGTGGCGAATACGGCTGGGTTTTCGATAATGACCTGGACACCTTTGATATTGGCGAATGCGACAATTTCGGCATCGATGGCACGGAATTTTTGGACGATGCCGACGTGTGTGCGCCGATTTCGTTTTACCTGCTGTATCGCGTCACCAGCTTGCTCGACGGGCGACGCTTGGTGATCTTCATGGATGAATTCTGGAAATGGCTCAACGACCCGGTCTTTTCTGATTTCGCCTTTAACGTGCTGAAAGTCATCCGCAAACTGAATGGCCTGTTTATTCCTGGTACTCAGTCACCGGCGGAAATACTGATTAACCCGATAT
Source organism: Shimwellia pseudoproteus (assembly GCF_016415625.1). GTDB lineage: Bacteria > Pseudomonadota > Gammaproteobacteria > Enterobacterales > Enterobacteriaceae > Shimwellia > Shimwellia pseudoproteus. The sequence goes on along the minus strand of NZ_WBXP01000062.1, from coordinate 4,776 downwards.
CTCCTGCCGTGGTGGAGCAGTGCGGCACGCAAATCTTTACGGCAAACCCGAAGGCTGACCGCAAAGACTATGTTGATGGTCTGAAAGTCGCCCCGGAGATCTTCGACATCATCAAGAACCTCGATCCGCTGTCACGCCAGTTCGTAATAGTGAAAAGCCCCCTGAAAAAGGGTGATTTACGCAACTTTGCAGCACTCGTCACCCTTGACCTGTCCGGGCTTGGTACTTACACAAAAGTGTTAAGTAGCAGCGCTGACAACCTCGAAATTTTTGACTCTGTGTTTCAGGACGGCATGAAGCCGGACGACTGGCTGGAACGCTACCTGCAACTCGCACTCTGAAAGGAAATAACATGAAACTGAAAACTCTGTCTGCCGCCTATATTGCGGGGGCTTTGCTGTGTCCATCACTGACAGCCTATGCCGGTATTCCTGTCATGGTTGATGCTGATCCATTACGTCAGATTCAATACGCGACCGACGCCCAAAACTGGCTTAAAACAGTGGAACAGTATAAATCCCAGCTTAATGCCTACAAATCGCAACTGGCGACCGCGACCGGCGTACGCAACGTGCAGGACTTTTTGAGCCAGGCTAAGGGGCTGTCGAATGACCTTAAAAACCTGCAAAAAAACGGCATTTCACTCAACGACCTGCTGACGAACTCCGGCGGGTCATACAGCAGTGCGCTAAACGGCTTGTATAGCAAGTACAAGATGTTTGACACCTGTGATGCTACGCAGACACAAAGCTATGCTGATACCTGTAAACAAATCGTCATTAACCGGGCGGTGGCCGTCGAAGATACCACTGCGGTACAGGAGAAGATCAACAGTACGGTGAGTGATATTTCTACCCTTGTAAGTCGTATAGAAATGTCGCAAGACGCTAAAGAGTCACAGGATTTGGCGAACACCATAACGTCAAAAAGTGTACAGTTAAACGCTCTGACCACGCAGTGGGAAATGAGCGTGAAACAGTCGGAACTACGTGATCAAATGCTGACATCGCAGCGACAAAAGGCAGGCCAGCAGCAGCAACTCAACGCACCGGTGGCCGATTTGAACAACTTATAACAAGGATTTTTCATATGACGATCAATAACCGCACTATTTTATCCTCCCTGCTTGTTTTAAGCCTGTTTGCTTTAGGTGGTTGTGAAGAGAAAAAAACTGAAGAGTGGTATATGGCTCATCATGACGAATTAATAAAAGACTATGCCGATTGTTTGAAAACCCAAACATTCAGCAGTGAGCGGTGCATCCCTGTTGTGAATGCTTCCAAAAGGTCAATGAATGAGCCTGACGTTGTAGCTGGACTACAAAAAGTGCAAACAGAGTACGTAAAAAGCAGGATGCATCCAGAGAATAAAAGTCATGAGTAGCGAAGGTGTTTTCTCTGGAATGGATGCCGCTGTAATGAATGGCTTAAACAGTGTTTTACAGGGGCAAATGTCCCTGTATTCAACGCTGATGGCAGGATTAGTTACCGGTTCTACCACTTTGTACATTCTTTGGCGTGGCTATCAGACACTGGCGGGGAAGCTACATACCCCGGTAGAGGACGTAGCGTGGGACTTGGCGCGAATGGGGATCATCCTGGCATTTGTCACTAATGCAGATGGCTACCTAGACGCCTCGGTTGCTGCCATTAACGGTTTAAAAGATGGTTTCAGCGGAAGTGAAAATGTCTGGGTTTTACTAGATACACTTTGGAGTAAAGCTCAGACGCTGGGGCAAACCTTATTTAACCTAGATAATTCAACCTATGTGCAACTCAATGGCGGCATTGCTGAGCTATTAGTTTGGGGGGGAACAATAGTAGCCTTAATTATCGCCACCATTGTTAATATGGGGGCTGAAATAATGTTGTTATTAATGACAACAACGGCACCCATATTCATTTTCTGCCTTATCTACGGTTTTCTGCGACCGATGTTCAATAACTGGCTCCAGGTAATCTTCACCGCTATCCTGACCCTCATGTTTTCGGCCTTATCTTTACGGATCGCGATTGAATACCTTAGTAACATATTGGACAAAGCAAGCGTCGGGGCTAATGCCAACAACATTGTAACGCTGGCCGCACAGTGTTGCCTTGCCGGTATCGGTTCCGGGTTCGTAGTCTGGTTATCGGCAAAAATTGCCGGTTCACTGGCAGGGGCTAGCGTACAGGGTGTGGTACAGGGCGCGGCTAAAATGGGGCTAATGGCAGGCGGGGGCGCAGCGAAAAAAGCCGCAAGTACCGTAGGAAAGCCCGTGGGGAATGCTTTAGGCAGTATTGGCGATAAGGCAGCGAATAACCTCAAAGGCTCATCGGCCAGTAATGCCAAAGCATCGGCAAAAGCCGCAGTGGAGAAAATGAAAGCCCAGAACTAGCAGATATCCCGCCACACCTGTTCCCATCGCACGACTCATTACTTTTTAATCCTTTCAGGAACCTAAACCATGAAACGCTTCATCATATTTATGATGTTGTGCACCCTTGCGGGCTGCGCACAGCAAAACCATTTCCCGCCGGATGTTTCCGGCGACCTTCAACCCGTTAATTCCGCTTCCGTTATGCAGGAGGTGAATAATGTCTGAATTACAAAAAATGCTGAATGCCTCGCAGTCGTTTGAAAAAGTGATGCTGACACGCGATGCGCGGGCTAAAAAACTCGCCTTTGTTATCGCCGCCGTCGCCACGGTATTTGCCTTACTTTCCGTTGTGGCCGTCATTGTCATGCTTCCGCTAAAACACACGGAGGTCGAACTTTACACCGTAGACAGCCACAGCGGGCGGGCGGAATACGTCACCCGAGTGAAAGAAAAAGACATTGCGACCGAGGAGGCAATGGCGAAAGCCTTCGCCGCCAATTACGCCACGCTCCGGGAGGGATACAACTATTTCGCCCTGCAAAGCAATTATGACACGGTGCAGCTCTTTAACAGCGGACAGGTCAATGCGGACTATCTTGCCTGGTTCGCCGGACAGGATGCACCCGACAAGGTGTATCAGAATGCGGCTAACGTGGTGGAAACTGAGGTCATTTCCAATATCATCAGCCAGGCTACCGCGCCCGATATGCTGGCAACCCTCCGACTGAAAAGAACCATCCGCCACGTTGTTGACGGCGCGACGCGCGTCGAATTCTGGAACGTTCGTCTGACATACCACTACGTGCCACACAAGGCGCTGACTGACGTGCAGCGTGAGAGTAATCCGCTGGGCTTCATCGTCACCAGTTACCAGCGTGACAAAGAACTGAGGAAAGAATAATGCGTAATCTATTCGTCATTCTCACTTTGATGCTCTGCTCATCGGCGTGGGGAGCCGCAACCCCGCAGGGTAGCCGGTACGACAGCCGTATGCAGCAGGTGGCGTACAACGTGCAAAACAGCACGGTGATCAACACCCGCGCCGGTTACGTCACCACGTTAGTTTTTGCCGATGATGAAGCGGTGATCAGTACCGAAGTCGGCTTCATTAAAGGATGGGCGGTAACAAAGGAGGCGAACCGCGTCTATATTCGCCCCGCCCCCATCACGCAGCCGGTGACGGATGCGGACGGCTCAACCGTCCAGCAGGCATTTTTACCCGAGTCGAAAGACTGGAAAACCAACCTGTTTGTCACCACGTCGGCACACTTCTACAGTCTGGAACTTAACGTACTCGATGAAGGCGCACCGGCAAGCAGTCTGGCGTTTGTTGTGACCTGGAATTATCCCGAGGCCAGCCGTAAGGCCAGCATGGAAGCCGTGAAGGCGCGGCAAAAGGAGCTGACGGAGGCGCAGGAAAAAAGCCGCATCGCCAAAGCGTTTAATGCCGCCACTACACCGCGAAACTGGAACTATGCGCAGCGTGTGAAGCAGGGCAGTGAAATGGCTATGCCGGACTTTGCCTATGACGATGGCCGCTTCACTTACCTGGGCTTTTCACCGCTGAAAAAGATCCCGAGTCCCTTCCTGCTCGTCAACGGCAAAGAACAAACGACCATCCCGTCGTTCTCGCAACAGGGAAACTATCGCGTGATGGTCGTTCACTCGCTGGCTCCAAAGCTGGTCTTACGCTACGGCGACGCCGTGGTGGGCATTGTTAATCAGGGATTTGGTCTGGCAACGGTCAGCAACGGCAGCACCGTTTCACCGGCGGTTAAACTGGAGGAAAAACCATGACGGATACGCAAAACCCAACGCCTCTCGATGGGAGCGAAAACCCTTCATCCGAGAGAGAAAAAACGGTGGCCGAGCTGGAAGTTGAAGCACGCGAACGGGCGCAGGCACAGCGTAAAGAGTCTGCACCGGTGGAGGACGTTAAACCCGACCAACCAGAGGTAAACAGCCTCAAAAAGCGCGGTAAAAACCGTCTTATGACGCTGGGAATACTGCTTCTGGCGGCGCTTATCGTATTAGCCTGGATGGGTGACTGGGCTTATAACCATTTCATGAGCGCCCCCGCTCCCAAGGCTGAACAGGCAAAAACGGCACCGGATGATGTCAGTTACGGACGGAAACGCCAGGGCATGGGGATGGCTGAAAACCCGCTGGGGTTGCAGGACACCGCGTCAACCGATACCACAACAAACCTTCCTCGCCCCGCCGCTCCGGCAGTTTCATTTAACAAGTCGATGGCTCTGGCGGCGATGTCCAGCACGCAAAGCAGCGGCCAAACCGCCACGGTTTCGCGCACGGCTGAAGGGGTCGGTTCCGGCTGAGGGCGAAATGACACCCTAAGCTTTCGGTTCCTTGGGCCAAAGATATTCGCCAGTCAGTAGAATGTGCGCCCAGCCCAATGG
>NZ_WBXP01000061.1 GCF_016415625.1 Shimwellia pseudoproteus | reverse complement strand
TCGATGTGTTTGCGGGAAAAAAATCGGCCCAGATCCGCGAAATTTTAATCAGCGAGTCAGCTTGGGAAGAAATGACCTGCTTATTCGCACCTTCCTTAATTTAAAGGTATCGAAGCCAATATTACGCAGGGAGGTAATACCGGCAATCACCTCAGCCGGACGATCGCCGCCGACCCAGCTATAGGCTTTGATATTATCGCGTACGGCTCCGCCGAGTAATTGCCACACCGGAGCGTTAAGCGCTTTGCCTTTAATATCCCATAGCGCCTGATCAATACCGGCGATGGCGCTCATCAGTATCGGGCCGCCGCGGTAAAATCCCCCCCGGTACATTACCTGCCACAAGTCATTGATTCGCGCCGGGTCCTGGCCTATCAGATACTCACCCAGTTCGTGAACCGCCGCCTCGACAGTGCGGGCCCGGCCTTCAATTACCGGCTCTCCCCAGCCAGTAATTCCCGCGTCGGTTTCAATCTTGAGGAACATCCAGCGGGGGGGTAACCGATAGGTCGTGAGTGTGGTTATCTTCATTGCACAGCCTCCCGATACGCATTCACAAACGCGGTTGCCTGGCGGGCGGTGTCGGCCACGCCCTGCCCTGCCCGGTAAAGATCGCTGCCCAGCCCGGCCCCGGTGCAGCCCGCCGCCAGCCACTGGTGCAGGTTACCCGGGGTAACGCCCCCCACGGCAAACAGCGGGACATCCGCCGGTAATACCGCTTTCAGCGCGCTGATATAGCCAGGCCCGAATGCCGCAGAGGGGAAAATTTTCAGCGCCTGCGCCCCGGCATCCAGGGCACTGAACGCTTCAGAGGCGGTGGCGCACCCGGGGCAGATTGTCATCCCTTGCGCCACGGCCCGGCGGATCACCGCCGGTTGGGTATTGGGGGTAACAATCAGCCGGCAGCCCATGGCCGCCAGGCTGTCCACCTGCTCAGGCGTGAGTACCGTACCGGCGCCAATCAGCGCCCGCTGGCCGAAGGCCGCTATGATAGCGGGAATGCTGTGCTGCCAGTCCGGGGAGTTTAGCGGGATTTCGACAGTGTCGAACCCGGCATCAATCACTGCCGCCACGTGGTCAACGGCCTCTGCGGGTTTAATGCCGCGCAGAATCGCTATCAGCGGAAGTTGGGTTTGCCATTGCATAAGCGATGCTCCTTATACCTGCCTGAAATGCCTCGTCACCGGATATTGCCTGCACCCGGCGCCCGATGGCGTGGAATGCCTGCTGATAGCGCCGGGATAACCCGTCACTGGCGACCAGGGTGATAGAAAGCTGGCGATCGGCATCTGCGGTCATGGTGGCGACGTCGGCCCCAATCAATAAACCGGACAGGTAATCGCTGACGGCGTCCCGGGGCAGCGCGCCGAGGACGTGGGCCGCCCGGACTTCAAACAGCCGCGGCAGAATGGCGGGGTTATCGAGGCCGGTGGCAAGACCATCCTCAAAGGCCGACGGGCTGGGGGTTTGCTCCGGTAAGCCGTTACCGATCAGCGAATGGCGCAGTAGCAGCGCATGTAACTCCCCGGTCATCACGGTCTGGAAGTGGGTTATCTTATGGTGGTGGGTGAACACCCATTTACAGTGGGTGCCGGGCATCACATACAGTGTGGCGGGCGCCAGCTGTGCCGCCCCCAGTAGCTGGGTCTCATCACCGCGCATCACATTCGGATTTTTTGTGCCTGGGGAGCGTATACCGGGCACGATCCAGACGTTATCCGCCACCGGCATCAGCTGGCGACCAATGGCGGACAGCGGCAGCGGGCAGGGCAAATAGGGGGCTTCTTGCCATCCGGCATTACTGCCGACCATGCCCGCCATCAGTACCGGGGTGGTGGCATCACGCCACCCGTCGGTTATCCTGGCTAATATCGCCGCAGGGGATTCGCCATTCAGGCGGGTGATCCCGGCGTCTGATTGCCTGCTGTCGATACATTCTCCATCCCGATACCGCCAGGCCCGTAAGTGGGTGGACCCCCAGTCGATTGCGATATAGCCTGTTGTCATGTGATTTCCTTCAGCCTTCGGGTTGCGCTGGCGATCATCGCCATTGCCGCCTGCTCTGCCGCATCACCATCCTGATGCCGGATAGCATCGAACAGCGCCTTATGCTCCTGCAGGGTGGTGGGCATATTGGCCTCATCCCCCATCCAGGTGCGTTCAAAAATCGCCCGTTGCAGTGAACTGATGGCAATGTTCAGCTGCTGTAGCACCGGGTTATGTGCCGATATCAGCACCGCTTCGTGGTAGCGGATGTCCGCTTCGTTAAAGGCATCCCGCTGCTGGTTGTGGATAATCATGTCATTGAGCGCCGCTTCGATGAGGGCTAAATCGCTGGAGGTAGCGCGCTCAGCGGCCCAGCGGGCAATGGCGGGCTCCACCAGATTACGCACCTCACACATGGCCGCGATCAGCTGCGGGTCGTCATCCTCGGCCAGGCACCACTGCAATACGTCGGTATCCAGGTAATTCCACTGGTTACGGGGCGCGACGAAGGCGCCGCGATAACGTTTCATGTCAATCAGCCGCTTCGCCATCAGGGAGCGGAACACCTCGCGGATGATATTGCGCGAGGTGTCAAACTCGGCACAGAGTTCGGCTTCGGCCGGTAGTGCGGCGCCGGGGGCGTATTTGCCGCTCACGATTTGCTGGCCGAGGGTCAAAATGATGCGGTCTGTCTTGGTTATCGTCATGGCGTGTCCTTAGGTACCCTGTCTTGTGATGATTACTCTACCCCGACAGCCTAAATGCCACGCGATATTGCAGTACAAAAAAAATCATAATGGCCCGTTATCTGTATTTAATGTATTACAAGATTATTGTGTTGTACTACAATTTAGATCACAAAAAGAACAGCCAGGGAAAATATGTGATAGCGGAAGGGAGGTCGGGGTGGTGCAGGTGAATAGCGATTTGCGACTGCCTGTTAGCGTCACTATGCTCGTCTCGTCTGGCGATGGGTTCCGTTCACACTAAGTGAGGTATTCCTATGGGACTTCCGGTCCCCGTGAACGTCCAAAGGGGCGTTTTGGCGCGCCCCTTTGGAATCCCCGCCACCGGCCGATGAAATCGCCGCTGCGCGGTACCCTTTGCTCCGCCCGGTCGCTGATCCGGGGACGGCAAGAGGTAACCTCCCTGTAAGGCTTGCCTCCGCCAGCATCCCTGCTGGCGGCCCCGGGCGACCGGCTACACGCAGGCGATTTCAATGCCGGACTAAACACCCCCGCGGCATAACAGGGCAGTTTCAGCAAAAAGGGTGTTACGGAAAATATCAGGCGTGCAGCGCGGGTGTCAGACCCCCGCATCAGGACAACCGGCGAAAACGCAGGCGCACATCAAGGACTGGCTGCCTGGATGGCAGCCAGAAGGAAGGTTGAGGCATGGATGCCGAATCCTGACTGGTCCGCCAGATGAAGCCGGAGTTGTAGCGCACCGCGTTAGCGGCGGTTTGTCGCGGGCCGGGCAGGTACCCAGGAGGGGACCGGGACCCCCTCCTGGGACGCGACCAGGTTCCGCTAGTGACAAAGGCGTGCCCATCATCAGGGAGCGGAACCCTTCCACTTTACGCACATAGACCGGTGCCTGAATCTGGTAGGTGGTATAGGTAAACGCCAAAAGCGGGGACGAATAGCGATTCGTACCCACCGCCAGTAACCGGCGACTACCCTAAATAAAAAACCCCGCGGGTAAGCGAGGTTATGGGAAAACAGGACAGCAACGGAAATCAGGGCTGAAGCGCATACTCCCGGATAGCCACGGCAACACCGTCTTCCAGATTCGAGGCCGTCACCACATTGGCCGCCTCTTTCACAGAGGAAATCGCATTACCCATCGCCACCCCGGTACCGGCATATTCAAGCATCGCAATGTCGTTCTCCTGATCGCCAATCGCCATCACATTCTGCGGTTGCAGGCCCAGCGCCTCAGCCAGGGAGCGCACCCCGGTGCCTTTATTGACCTGCTTATTGAGGATCTCAAGGAAGAACGGCGAACTTTTCATTACCGTATAGCGCGCCCGGACTTCCGCCGGCAGCCGGGCAATGGCCGCATCCAGCACCTCTGGCTCATCAATCATCATCACTTTCAAAAATTGCGTGGCCGGGTCCATCTTTTCAGCTTCACAAAACACCAGCGGAATGCCGGTGATCGCCGCTTCATGGACGGTATAACGGCTGATATCGCGGTTGGCGGTATACAGCGTGTGGCGATCCAGCGCGTGGAAGTGGGACCCCACCTGATGGGACATCGCCTCCAGATAGCGATAATCGTCATAACTGAGCGAGGTCTGGGCCACGGTACTGCCGTCGCTGGCCTTCTGCACCAGCGCACCGTTATAGGTGATGCAGTAGTCGCTGTCTTTTGTCATCCCCAACTCTTGCAGATAACGCGCCACACCGGCAAAAGGCCGGCCGGTGGTGATAACCACCCGAATACCCTGCGCCCTGGCCTGGGCGATGGCCGCTTTTACTGCCGGGGAAACAGCGTGGTCAGGCAGCAGCAGCGTGCCGTCCATATCAATCGCAATCAGTTTTATCGTCATCGGCTTTTCATCGTCAGAGAGAGCAATGCCTCATGCTAACGCGATTCCGCTCACGAAAATAGCCGCTTTATTGCGCTTTTACCTGGAATGCGACCGGCGCCATAAACAAAAACACCGCCCGAAGGCGGTGTTTTTTCAGCAGCCTCACACCATCAGATATCGATGTTGGCGGCTTTCAGGGCGTTCTCTTCGATAAAGGCACGGCGCGGTTCAACCGCATCCCCCATCAGGGTAGTGAACAACTGGTCCGCCGCAATGGCGTCTTTCACCGTCACCCGCAGCATACGGCGGCTTTCCGGGTCCATGGTGGTTTCCCACAGCTGTTCCGGGTTCATTTCACCCAGACCTTTGTAACGCTGGATAGCCAGACCGCGACGGGACTCTTTCACCAGCCAGTCCAGCGCCTGCTCGAAGCTGGTAATGTTCTGGCGGCGTTCGCCACGCTCAACATAAGCCCCCTCTTCGACCAGGCCACGCAACTGCTCACCCAGGTGACAGATTTTGTGGTACTCGCCGCCGGTAACAAATTCATGATCCAGCGGATAGTCGGTGTCCACACCGTGAGTACGTACCCGGATAACCGGCTCAAAATGCTGTTTTTCCGCGTTATCGTTGATGTCGTACTTCCAGATGCTGCCGTGCTGTTCGCCCTCGGTCAGGTCAGCAATTAAGCTGGACACCCAGCGGGTGACAAAGGCTTCATCTTTGAGGTTGTCTTCGGTCAGGGTCGGATGATAGATAAGCTGGTTAAGCAGGGTGCGCGGGTAGCGGCGCTCCATACGGCCAATCATCTTACGCACATAGTTAAACTCAGAAACCAGCTTCTCAAGGGCCATATCAGACAGCGCCGGGGCGTTGGCATTGATATGCAGCGCCGCGCCGTCCAGGGCGATAGAGGTCTGGTACTGGTCCATGGCGTCATCATCTTTGATGTACTGTTCCTGCTTGCCTTTCTTCACTTTGTAGAGCGGCGGCTGGGCAATATAGACATGGCCACGCTCAACAATTTCCGGCATCTGACGGTAGAAGAAGGTCAGCAGCAGCGTACGGATGTGCGAACCATCCACGTCCGCATCGGTCATGATGATGATGCTGTGGTAGCGCAGTTTATCCGGGTTGTATTCGTCACGGCCAATGCCGCAGCCCAGGGCGGTGATCAGGGTTGCCACTTCCTGGGAAGAGAGCATCTTGTCAAAGCGGGCTTTCTCAACGTTAAGGATTTTACCCTTCAGCGGCAAAATCGCCTGGTTCTTACGGTTACGCCCCTGTTTTGCAGAGCCGCCCGCAGAGTCCCCTTCCACCAGGTACAGTTCAGAGTGCGCCGGGTCACGCTCCTGGCAGTCCGCCAGTTTGCCCGGCAGGCCAGCCAGATCCAGCGCGCCTTTACGGCGGGTCATCTCACGGGCGCGGCGGGCCGCTTCACGGGCGCGGGCCGCATCAATGATTTTACCCACCACGATTTTGGCATCACTGGGGTTTTCCAGCAGGTACTCGCTCAGCAGTTCGTTCATCTGCTGCTCAACGGCGGTTTTCACCTCAGACGAGACCAGTTTATCTTTGGTCTGGGAGGAGAATTTCGGGTCCGGCACTTTAACGGAAACCACCGCAATCAAGCCTTCACGGGCATCATCGCCGGTGGCGCTGACTTTGGCTTTTTTACTGTACCCTTCTTTGTCCATATAGGCGTTCAGGGTACGGGTCATCGCCGCCCGGAAACCGGCCAGGTGGGTACCGCCATCGCGCTGCGGGATGTTGTTGGTAAAGCAGTAAATATTTTCCTGGAACCCGTCGTTCCACTGCAGGGCCACTTCCACGCCGATGCCGTCTTTCTCGGTGGAGAAATAAAACACGTTCGGGTGGATCGGGGTTTTGTTGCGGTTCAGGTATTCAACAAAGGCTTTGATACCGCCTTCATAGTGGAAATGGTCTTCTTTGCCGTCGCGTTTATCGCGCAGGCGGATAGAAACGCCAGAGTTCAGGAATGACAGCTCGCGCAGACGTTTCGCCAGAATTTCATATTCAAACTCAGTGACATTGGTGAAGGTTTGCAGGCTTGGCCAGAAACGCACCGTGGTACCGGTCTGTTCGGTTTCACCGGTCACTGCCAGCGGGGCCTGAGGCTCACCGTGCTGGTAGATCTGGTGGTGAACGTTACCATCGCGACGGATGGTCAGCTCCAGTTTCTGGGACAGGGCGTTAACCACTGACACCCCTACCCCGTGCAGGCCGCCGGACACTTTATAAGAGTTATCGTCAAATTTCCCCCCGGCGTGCAGCACGGTCATGATAACTTGCGCTGCCGATACCCCTTCTTCTGGGTGAATGCCGGTCGGGATGCCACGGCCATCATCCTGGACGGAGACGGAATTGTCCGCGTGAATAGTGACAACGATATCTTTACAGTAGCCTGCGAGCGCTTCGTCGATAGCGTTATCCACAACCTCGAATACCATGTGGTGCAGACCGGTGCCGTCATCCGTGTCGCCGATATACATACCCGGGCGCTTACGCACCGCATCCAGTCCTTTCAGGACTTTGATACTGGAGGAGTCATAAGAATTCGACATCAACGTTTCTCGCTCATTTAAACTTGGGTTAATCGGTTATTTTACCCTGATCCACGGCGAACATCTTTGAATTTTTGTCCGCCATATCCAGTACATGGTCAGCGCTGATCGCACTGACAAAAACCTGGGATTGCGTCGCTTTCAGGCGGCTGGCCAGCAGTCCGCGGCGCGCATCATCCAGTTCAGAGGCAAAATCATCTATCAGATACAGGCAGCGTGGCCCGTTCTGACGGGTTAAAAACTCGCCCTGGGCCAGGCGCAGTGCGCACATCAGCAACTTCAGCTGGCCGCGGGATAAGGTATCTTCTACCGGTGCACCGTCTGCCCGAATGCGAAAGTCCGCTTTATGCGGGCCCACGGCGGTATAGGTTAACATGCGGTCCCGTTCAAAATTACGCGCCAGCACCTCGCCGTAGTCGGTATCCTTTTCCCAGCCCTGCTGGAAGGAAAAAGTCAGGGCGAATTCCGGCAAAAACTGGGCGCAGGTATCCGCCATATCTTCGGCAATGGCCGCACTGTAATCTGCCCGCCAGCGGCTGATCTGGGTCGCCAGCGGGACCAGCTCCTGGTCCCAGGGTAGCAGCTGCGCATACCGGCTGACCTGGCGCAGTGCCGCATTGCGCTGTTTGAGCAGCCGTTTAAGATTACTCCAGGCGGTAAAAAAGCCCGGTTCATTGTGGAAACAGCCCCAGTCCAGAAAGGCCCGGCGGTATTTTGGGCCGCCATTTAGCAAGGTAAACCCTTCCGGGGTGATCAGCTGCATTGGCATCAGCAGCGCTAATTCGGCGACTTTGTGGCCGTCGCTGCCGTCAATCCTGACTTTGCTCTCACCGAGGCGATCTTTGGTCAGCCCCACGGCTATCTCGCGTTGCTCTGCCTGTAACCGGCCATGAAGGACAAACGCCTGTTGCTCGTGGCGGATAACCCGTCCGGTTTGCAGGCTGCGAAATGCCCGGCCGTGGCCAAGGGTGTAGATAGCCTCCAGTACGCTGGTTTTCCCGCTGCCGTTGGCACCGACCAGAAAATTAAAACCGGGGGAAAGTGCAAGATCTGCGGCGGCGATATTGCGAAAATCTTTAATCAGTAGCCGGGACAGAGACATGGTTAACTCATAAGCTGGGGCTGGCAACACACCGGTGGCACACTTTCGGCAACCCCCTGCGAAGGCAGGAGATGCCGCCAGTCTGACACCCGTTTACGCTGCCAGCAAGCCCGAAACGCGCCACCCACAAGCAACTACAGGCGCATCGGCATCACGACATACTGTGCGCTTTGTGAGGCACTGTCTTCGATCTGCACACTGGACACGGAATCGGTCAGACGAATACTGACATTTTCGCATTTCAGGACATTTAATACGTCCAGCACGTAGCTCACATTGAAGCCGATTTCCATCTCGGTGCCGTCGTAACTGACGTCGAGGATCTCTTCGGCTTCTTCCTGTTCCGGGTTATTGGCGGTAATTTTCAGCTGGTTATCCGCCACAAACAACCGCACACCGCGGAATTTTTCGTTGGACAGGATCGCCGCCCGGGAAAACGCCTGCTTGAGCAGATCGCAGCTCGCCTGCAGGGTTTTGTCGGGGTTCTTCGGCAGTACCCGGCGGTAATCCGGGAAACGGCCATCCACCAGCTTGGAGGTGAAGATAAAGTCACCCACGTGGGCGCGGATGTTGTTGCTGCCAATCTGGATACGCAGCGGAGTATCGCCGCCATCCAGCATACGCATCAGTTCAATCACGCCCTTGCGGGGCACAATCACTGAATGGCTCGGCAGTGAGGTACCCACCGGCATGGCACAGACCGCCAGGCGGTGGCCGTCGGTCGCGACAGTGCGCAGGTCTTCGCCTTCGGTTTCGAACAGCATACCGTTGAGGTAATAACGCACGTCCTGGTGAGCCATCGAAAATTGGGTGGCTTCAATCAGGCGTTTCATGGTGGCCTGGGGCAAGGTAAATTCGACGTCGATCGGCCAGTCATCAAGGTTCGGGAAGTCTGCGGCAGGCAGGGTGGAAAGTGAAAAACGGCTGCGGCCAAAGCGCACCAGCATCCGGTCCCCTTCGAGGGTCAGCGCGATTTCGGCCCCTTCCGGTAACCCGCGGCAGATATCAAAGAATTTACGCGCCGGTACCGTGGTGGAACCCGGTTCATGGGGCTGCACCAGCGCCACGCGCGCTACCATTTCCATCTCAAGATCGGTCCCCGTCAATGACAGCGTACCGTCCTCCACCTGTAACAGCAGGTTACCCAGGATAGGTAATGTCGGGCGCCCGCCCAGCGGGCCGCTCACCTGTTGCAGGGGTTTTAATAAATGTTCACGTTCAACGGTAAATTTCATAGCATCACGAAGATAGTGTTCTGATTAAGTTGGAAAAATCTTCTTTAATATCGTGGCTTTCTTCACGTAACTGCTCAATCTTACGACAGGCATGCAGTACCGTGGTGTGGTCACGTCCACCAAACGCATCGCCAATTTCCGGCAGGCTGTGGTTGGTGAGCTCTTTGGCCAGCGCCATCGCCATCTGGCGCGGACGGGCAACAGAGCGCGAACGTCGCTTGGACAGCAAATCAGCCACTTTGATTTTATAATATTCCGCGACAGTCTTCTGAATATTATCAATGGTAACCAGCTTTTCCTGGAGCGCCAGCAGGTCACGTAATGCTTCGCGGACGAAATCAATGGTGATCGCCCGGCCGGTAAAGTTGGCATTGGCAATCACGCGGTTCAGTGCCCCTTCCAGCTCACGGACGTTAGAGCGCAGACGTTTGGCAATAAAGAAGGCCACTTCTCCCGGCAGGCGGATGTCGTTCTCATCGGCCTTTTTCATCAGGATCGCCACGCGGGTTTCCAGCTCCGGTGGCTCGATAGCCACTGTCAGCCCCCAGCCAAAGCGCGATTTCAGCCGATCCTCAACGCCATTGATCTCTTTCGGATAACGATCGGAGGTCAAAATTATCTGCTGGTTACCTTCCAGCAGGGCATTAAAGGTGTGGAAAAACTCTTCCTGGGATCGTTCTTTATTGGCAAAAAACTGGATGTCATCGATCAGCAGCGCATCCACGGATCGATAATAGCGTTTGAACTCTTCAATGGCGTTGTTCTGCAGCGCTTTTACCATGTCCTGGACAAAGCGTTCAGAGTGCATATACACCACTTTGGCATTGGGCTTGCGGGCGATAATGCCGTTCCCCACCGCGTGCAGCAGGTGGGTTTTACCCAGCCCGGTACCGCCATAAAGGAACAGTGGGTTGTATGCCCCGCCGGGGTTATCTGCCACCTGACGTGCCGCCGCGCGCGCCAACTGGTTTGATTTACCCTCAACGAAGTTATCAAAGGTATGTTTCAGGTTCACATTGGAACGGTATGAAGGCTCCGCCGGGGCGGGCATGGTGTCCCAGCTGGGGCGCGCCGCCACCGGTGTCACGACCCGGGCAGTATGTTCCGGTGCCGCAACGCTGTTCGCCGGTTCGCGGTTGGTGGCCGTTATGGTGGCCGTTACCGGCTTGCTGCCCACCTCAAAGCGCAGCAGCGGTGCATCAGCACCGCAAAATTCATTGAGCAGTCCATTGATATTGTTTAGGTATTTGTCCCTTACCCAATCGAGCACAAAACGGTTTGGCGCATAAAGGGCCAGCGTGTTATCGCTCAGTTCCGCCTGTAGGGGGCGTATCCACATACTGAATTCTGTGGCTGGTAACTCATCCTGCAATCGGGCAAGACACTGCTGCCAAAGCGAAAGTGACACGGCGGACTCCACTCAAACTAAAGTCGATAAATGACGAAGACAGATTTATTCATGATTGTTGGCACACGCTGACAAACCCGGACCGGGTAGCGTGCGAACCGCTATCTACGGTTTCCCCGAAGCACAAAAGATCCCTGGGGTGCATGATCGGGACCGCGGATCATAGCCTAAAGTTCGTCAGAGATCTTCTGTTTCTCACAGATTCTTCCCGATTTATCCACAGGGTGGGGTCGGGATTGCTTAGTGTAAACGATCCTCTGGCTAAAACAGCATCGTTTCTGGCCAATATTGGAAAATTTAATGATCCCGGATAACAATAGTGCAGGGTGATCCGCGGGAAGATCCTGGATGATCCTTGCGCTTTATACCGGAGTGCTTATAATTCCCCACCCAACATATCTATGCTGTGTATGCTTATATGTTGTACTCCCCGGGATCTGCGGATCGTTTGACTGGCCAGTGTCAGGAAAAGTCCTGCGGCGCGTTAGCCTGATGATGTTGTGTTGCGGTTCGCTGCGGCAGTCAAGCCAGCACCTTTGTGTGTTTGCCTGAGTGCGCGCCAACCTTAAATATCCAGGCTAAATAGGGGAAGTGAATTGACTCCGGAGTGTACAATTATTACAATCCGGCCTCTTTAACAGCCACACTGAGTCATATATCAGGCGATTATTCGCACAGACGTATGCATAACCCAGTGAATTTATTCAAGTTTAGGTAGAAACGCCATGAAACGCACTTTTCAACCGTCTGTACTGAAGCGCAACCGTTCTCACGGCTTCCGTGCTCGTATGGCCACCAAAAATGGTCGTCAGGTTCTGGCACGTCGTCGTGCTAAAGGCCGTAGCCGTCTGACCGTTGCATCTAAGTAATAAGCTAATCCCTGAGTGGTGAAGCTCGCTTTTCCCAGGGAGTTACGTTTGTTAACTCCCACTCATTTCACATATGTCTTCCAGCAGCCAATGCGTGCTGGCTCGCCGCAAATCACCATCCTCGGCCGCCAGAATGAGCTGGGGCATCCCCGCATCGGTCTTACCGTCGCCAAGAAAAACGTAAAACGGGCCCACGAGCGTAATCGGATTAAACGTCTGACGCGTGAAAGCTTCCGTTTACGTCAGCATGATCTTCCGTCTATGGATTTTGTGGTGGTGGCTAAGAAAGGGGTTGCAGACCTGGATAATCAGGCGCTTACTGAGGCGCTGGATAAATTATGGCGCCGCCATTGTCGTCTGGCTCGCGGATCCTGATAGCCCTTATCAGGGTTTATCAAAAGTGTATCAGTCCGCTTCTGGGACCCCATTGCCGCTTCACGCCGACGTGTTCACACTACGGAATTGAGGCATTGCGCAGGTTTGGCGTGATAAAAGGCAGTTGGTTGACAGTGAAACGCGTATTAAAATGCCACCCTTTACACCCTGGTGGTGACGATCCCGTCCCGCCTGGACCTTTTGATACCAGAGAACACTAACGATGGATTCGCAACGCAATCTCCTTATCATCGCTTTGTTGTTCGTGTCTTTCATGATCTGGCAAGCCTGGGAGCAGGATCACGCTCCACAACCACAGGCCCAACAGAGCACGCAGACTACGACGACCTCCGCGGGTAATGCCGCAGACCAGGGCGTTCCTGCCAGTGGTCAGGGCAAAACTATTACAGTAAAAACTGACGTCCTTGAGCTGACTATCAACACCCGCGGTGGTGATGTCGAACAGGCATTGCTGCTGACTTATCCTCAAGAACTGCGTTCGAACAGTCCTTTTGAACTGCTGGAAACCAAACCAAACTTTATCTATCAGGCGCAAAGCGGCCTGACAGGCCGTGACGGCCCGGATAACCCGGCTAGCGGCCCGCGTCCGCTGTACAACACCGCCCAGGATACCTTCACCCTGGCCGATGGCCAGAATGAACTGGCCATCCCGCTGAGCTACACCGATGCCGCTGGTAATACGTTCACCAAAACCTTCACCCTGAAACGCGGTGAGTTTGCGGTAAATGTTGACTACAGCGTGAAAAATACCGGTGCTAAGCCGCTGGAACTGGCAACCTTTGGTCAGCTGAAGCAGACCATGACGCTGCCTGCCACCCGCGATACCGGCAGCAATAACTTTGCGCTGCACACCTTCCGCGGCGCGGCGTACTCCACGCCAGACGAAAAGTATGAAAAATACAAATTCGACAAAATTGCGGATAACGAAAACCTGAACCTGTCATCCAAAGGCGGCTGGGTTGCCATGTTGCAGCAGTATTTTGCCACCGCATGGGTTCCGCGTAACAACGGCACTAACAACTTCTATACTGCCGATCTGGGCAACGGTATCGGCGCCATCGGTTATAAATCCGAACCGGTTCTGGTACAGCCTGGTCAGACTGCTCAACTGGGTAGCACCCTGTGGGTAGGCCCGGAAGTTCAGGATAAAATGGCCGCTGTTGCACCGCATCTGGATCTGACCGTGGATTACGGCTGGTTGTGGTTTATTTCTCAGCCACTGTTCAAACTGCTGAAATTTATCCACAGCTTCCTGGGTAACTGGGGCTTCTCTATCATCGTTATCACCTTTATCGTCCGTGGTATCATGTACCCGCTGACCAAAGCGCAGTACACCTCCATGGCGAAAATGCGCATGCTGCAGCCGAAGATTCAGGCGATGCGTGAGCGTTTAGGTGAAGATAAGCAGCGCATCAGCCAGGAAATGATGGCGATGTACAAAGCAGAGAAAGTAAACCCGCTGGGTGGCTGCTTCCCGCTGGTTATTCAGATGCCTATCTTCCTGGCACTGTACTACATGCTGATGGGCTCTGTTGAACTGCGCCACGCGCCGTTTGCCCTGTGGATCCACGACTTGTCCGCTCAGGACCCGTACTACATCCTGCCGATTCTGATGGGTATCACGATGTTCTTCATTCAGAAGATGTCGCCGACCACAGTAACCGACCCGATGCAGCAGAAGATAATGACCTTTATGCCGGTCATCTTCACGGTGTTCTTCCTGTGGTTCCCGTCTGGTCTGGTGCTGTACTATATCGTCAGCAACCTGGTGACCATTATCCAGCAGCAGCTGATTTACCGCGGTCTGGAAAAACGTGGCCTGCATAGCCGCGAGAAAAAATCCTGATAGCGTAATCAGTTAGCGCTACTCAGCAGAAGGCGGTCATATGACCGCCTTCTTTGTTTTTCAGGGGCGGGCCAGCCGCCAGACTTTACGTTATTCGGGTAGAGAAACACTCATGAGCCATAACGACACTATCGTTGCCCAGGCAACACCCCCAGGACGTGGCGGTGTTGGTATCCTGCGGGTCTCCGGCCAGCAGGCCAGCGCCGTCGCCCAGGCGATACTCGGCAAATTGCCGAAACCGCGCTACGCCGATTACCTGCCTTTCCGGGAGGCTGACGGCACCACCCTCGACCAGGGCATTGCGCTGTGGTTCCCGGGGCCGAACTCCTTTACCGGTGAAGATGTGCTTGAGCTTCAGGGGCACGGCGGCCCGGTTATCCTTGATCTGTTGCTGAAACGCATTCTGACCCTGCCCGGCCTGCGGATTGCCCGCCCGGGGGAATTCTCAGAACGGGCGTTCCTTAACGACAAGCTGGACCTTGCCCAGGCCGAGGCAATTGCCGACCTGATCGACGCCAGCTCCGAGCAGGCGGCCCGCTCGGCGGTTAACTCGTTACAGGGGGCGTTCTCCAGCCGGGTTAATGGGCTAGTGGAAGCACTCACTCACCTGCGTATCTATGTCGAAGCGGCCATCGACTTCCCGGATGAAGAAATCGACTTTTTGTCTGACGGGAAAATCGAAGCCGAACTGAATGACGTGATAGCCAGCCTGGACGCGGTACGTACCGAGGCACGCCAGGGCAGCCTGCTGCGTGAAGGGATGAAAGTCGTCATTGCCGGGCGCCCGAACGCCGGTAAATCCAGCCTGCTGAACGCCCTGGCGGGCCGGGATGCGGCGATCGTCACCGATATCGCGGGCACCACCCGTGACGTACTGCGCGAGCATATCCACATTGACGGAATGCCGCTGCATATCATCGACACCGCCGGGCTGCGTGAAGCCAGTGACGAAGTTGAACGCATCGGCATTGAGCGGGCCTGGCAGGAGATTGAACAGGCCGACCGGGTGCTGTTTATGGTGGACGGGACCACCACAGATGCCACCGATCCTGCCGCCATCTGGCCTGATTTTATGGCCCGCCTGCCGGCGACGTTACCGCTCACCGTGGTGCGTAATAAAGCCGACGCCACGGGCGAGGCGCCGGGTATCAGCGAGGTGAATGGTCACTCACTGGTGCGCCTCTCTGCCCGCACCGGCGGCGGCGTAGAGGTGCTGCGTGACCATCTCAAACAGAGCATGGGCTTTGAAACCAATATGGAAGGGGGCTTCCTGGCCCGCCGTCGCCACCTCCAGGCCCTCGAGCTGGCCGCTGAACACCTCCAGCAGGGCAAAGCACAGCTGCTGGGCGCACGCGCGGGTGAGCTGCTGGCGGAGGATTTACGCCAGGCCCAGCAGGCGCTGAGTGAGATAACCGGGGCGTTTACCTCGGATGATCTGCTGGGGCGTATCTTCTCCAGCTTTTGTATTGGCAAGTGATCGGTCCGGTGGGCGCTGCACACGGTAGCGCCCCCGCTGGCTGCCCTGTTAGCGAGCATTCACCAGCTGGCGGAAGGTGACCCCCTTGCGGACCTTATCCCGCCCCGCGCTATTTTTCACCGCAAGACGCCCCCCGGGATCATTCAGGCCCCCTTGCTGCTGGTCATGACGGACTATAATGGGTCCCGGGCCCGGGATATCGGCGGGTGATTCATAAAGGCTGCTAAACTATTGGCTTATTTTGTGGGCTGGATCACATTTAAATAAAACGCTAAAAAAACAGTGATATATAGCAACATTTACGATTTAATCGCCGACAATATGCATCGGGCTATTAAAAAACAGCGGCCAGTATTGGTATGATGCCGCTTTCCGCTAACTGTTAAGGAAGGTGCGAACAAGTTCCTGATATGAGATCATCATATTCATCCGGAGCGCATCCCAGAGGGACATCATGAGCCATCAACTCACCTTCGCCGATA
>NZ_WBXP01000060.1 GCF_016415625.1 Shimwellia pseudoproteus | reverse complement strand
GTGTGGGGTCTCCCCATGCGAGAGTAGGGAACTGCCAGGCTTTAATTAAACGGAAAAGCCCTGTCGCAAGACAGGGCTTTTTTGTGTCTGCGATTTACTACGCAACGTTTTACTGCATAACCTTTACTACTCCACCACGATGACGCTGCTAACCGGAGGCGAAAATCTCAGGATGGGATAAGTAACGACAGGGTCCAATGTCAGTGTCGATTCTTTCTCTCCACGATCTTATCCTTTTTTATCTTTTCTTAGCTGCTGATTGCATCCCGTTGCCCGTGAGCACGGCAGAAGCGGGCAGAAGCACCGTTATGCTGCACATCGCTCAAATCATCTTAGTGTTTATTCCCCTGCCATGAACAACCCTTTTTTCTGGTGCCAGTTTACTCATCGTCATGGCTGCCATTTAAATAATGCTATAGGCAAGGGGCCGGTTGATGACATACCGCATGCCCTGTCCGATGGATTCTACGCTGGGTAGACCGGGTAAAAAGGATACTGATAGATGAAAATACCGGCAAACGATCATCCCGCAACGTCGCAAGCCGCACTTGCCGCCGAAATTATCGCGCTCTATGGTGAGGGGGTCTCTCTGACGGCGACCCACCGTTTGCAGGGCGATTATCAGGCTCTCTTTCTGGCGGATAATTATGGTCTGGCCGGGAGGCCGGCTCGCTATTATCCGTTTACGGAAGTTTCCCCACTACAGGCGGCCAGGCGCCTGCACTTATTACGCAAGCTACCCTATATAGTGCATTGCGATGTTGTTGATTTCCTTAAAGCACAGGGGGCAGAGGATCACGGTGCCAGGGCGGTGTTTGAGGCGAGCGAAAATGAAATTCAGCGCCACTGGATGTTTTTGCCTGGCACCGCCAGCAGCATTCAGCGTGGGCGCGCCCTGTGCCACTACCGGCAGACAAAAGTGATCGCCAGGTTAGTGGAGGCCGGGGCGATATCCGATTATATGGCCCGCCAGGCCGATAATGCCCGGTATCTGTGTCAGGTATCGGGTCGCTCTCCCGGTGATTACGATACGTTATTCTACTACAGCGATATCGAACAGCTGCGCCACGATATTATCGGCGAGGCGCTCCATGCCCTGGATAATGGTGCGCCGGTAACGGAAATTGCCGGGGCGCTGATAGATAACCTGGTGCTGAGCAAGACCGAAGCAACATGTACTGCGGTGGAGGGGGAGAGTCCGTAATTTTCCTGGCGGGCGGGAGTGGGGTGGATATTAGCCATAATCGAGAGGGTTTATGATCTGTGAATGTGGTGGGTATATGCGCAGGCGGGCAGTTAGTCGTATGGCGGGTGGGACGCGCCTGCACCTGGCCTATCGGCAATGTACCCTATGCGGCAGGACCGCCTGGTTTCAGCTCTATAATGATACTCATGAACTTCTTGATCGGGGAACACCTGCATACCGCTGGTTTACTGAGGCAACAGGCCATGTGTTAGTTGATGAGGAAACAATCTCACCACAGAGAAAAACGAAAAATGCGCCAGCACCACCGGTGGTGACCGACAATAGCGATATTATTTACACTGGCGCATTTATTTTTGCCTCCCTGATTGTCGCTGGATTACTGATTATTATCGTGGGTGTGATCTGCGGTTGGTTTTAATCAGATCTCTTTCACGGTGCGCTGACGGCGCCTGGCCTTAACCCATTCCAGCACGCGATGTTCACCCTGGGGAAGGCTGTTTGAGTCTGAGGGATAAAGATGAAATAAGGTGCTTATTCTATTATTTATCCGCAGTAATTCCCGGTGAATATTCGCCATTTCCGAAAGTAAACGGCTAATTTCATGAGGAATAGAGAGTTCAGCCGGTATTTTATTATCCTCCAAAGGGAACGTATCCCCATAGACTCTTAATAGCTCCCTGGTTTCTATTCTTGTATTTTTGCTACCACTTTGTATTGCCTGTAACTTCCCGTTTTCCAGGTGGCGATAAATTGTACGGCGGGTGACGCCTGCCAGTTTGGCGGCCTCACTCACACTATGCAATGGCATAGAGTATATCCTCCTGATTTTATAATTAGCCGTCTTATGTACTTATTGATGGGGCCGAAGTATACCCGCAATTAACATTAATCTGGATGGCTTGTAGTAATAATTGTGATAAGTCAATCATGATCTTTATACTGTTGTGATAATATCTCCTCTTTCCGACATTTAAGGAGGGAGATATGCCGGGAAAGTTCCTTATCGATAATTTAATTGTTTTTGATGTCGACAGTCGGACATTGTCCTTAATCAATAGACCATCATGTCAGGATAAAAATAATACACGCCGGGTGTTGTTACATACCCCAACGACACATTTTCTGGCATTGCTTATTGAGCGCCAGGGAGAGCTGCTTACTCTGGATGATATACTGAATAATGTCTGGAAAAATAGAGGGATTGTCGTCTCGCCGGGGGCGGTTTATCAAAATATTAGCCTGCTAAGACGTGCTTTTGTACGGCTAGGGCTGAAACGGGATATAGTAATGACGTTACCGCGCCGGGGGATCATACTGTCTCATAATATCCCGGTTACTCCCTATTCTGGCTCAGTAGCTTTATCAACACGTCTGAGAATATCATTGGGCCAACGGCTGGCTGCCGTAATATGTGTGTCGATGATAATACTGCTGGCGGCGTTGCCATTGCATTATCAATCTTCGGCTAGAAACTATATGGACAGCTACCATTCGGTTAGCACGGCTGACCCGGAGTGCCATATTTTTCTCAATCGAGGCTTTCCTGGTAACCTGTTGACTAATCTACTAAAAAACAAAGTCCTGCACTGTAGTGAACAGCCCTATAACTATATAACGGCTTTCCATGGTGTTAACCGCTATTCGGTGATCAGCTGCGAACAGGATATTCGTAAGCCTGCACCTGATTGCCTTTCTCGTTTTTATCAGCAGGATACCTGATGCGCTTAGTATTATTGGCAGGGGCGGGGATGATCCTGGCCGTCGTGTCCGGGGGGATGGGGTATTTTACTGGGTATAGCAAAGTACGGCGTGAGCCAGGAGATAGACTCGCCTGTCGGGCCAGCCTTGATATTACGACCAGGCTGTTACATTTCTCGGGCACGATGAAACTGTACCTTGCTGACGGCCATGGTGTTCTGCTCATTAATGGCCACTATCAGCGACAGCATTTACAAGAAGGTCTATTGAACCGCAAGGTGCTTTTTACCTATACCCGCCATGGTGAAATGTTATATATGACATCCCAACGAGTTGATATTGCTGTACCCGATAATGCCGGGAACAGTGAACTGGCGCTTTTCCTCCCGGGCTTCTTCTTTACCCCAAAAGTGAAATATAACACTGGCCTTTACCAGCAGGGGGATGGGTATATATTCTCTGGTGCTACTTTGCCGTTTGCCTACTGTCTTAATGGCATTAGCTAACGCATATTCGTGGTATTTGGAAATATCAGTGATAATAATTTTCTGAGTAATTATTCATTCAGGCTGCCTGAACTGATAATCGAACTGTTATTATTTAACATGCTTTTTGCTTCTTCATTTTCTGTTATCCGCTATTTATCCGCCAGAGGCTGGTTTAGCGGCTTCTTGAATGTCGCAAAATCATGTTAGGGATAAGCATCAGAAAAAATCATCCATGTCACATGATCTGTGGGTCATTTGACACAGGGCATTCGCGGGCGAGATAAATAAAAACAAGGATATTCATGATGTTGATATCTTCCTTATGGGGCATCGAATCTTAGATGTGACAGCGTGTGTGATCCTGTCTTTATCTTCATTTGTCTGTAGATTCTAATTTTTTCTAAAGTGGCAAATGACGTTTTTGTTTCGTTTAGGTTACGCGGCACAGGCTGATGTTTTCTTGAACGGGAGTGTCAACCATGAAAAAAGTCTTGTTACCAGTTTATTTATGTATGCTGCCGGCGCTTGGTTATTCATTATCGGCTCAGGCAGAGGCATTAACGGGGTGTGCGGCCAAGCGGGCGGAAATAGAAAACCAAATTACCTATGCGAAATCACACAATAACCATCATCAGGTGGCGGGGCTGGAAGCCGCCCTAAATGAAACCCGCCTGCACTGTACGGAGGCTGGCCTGTTGCGTGAGCGGCAGCAAAAGGTGGCAGAAAAAGAGCGCAAGGTTGCAGATCGCGAAGCCGAATTGGTGAATGCGACGGAGACGGGAAACGCCAAAAAAATAGAGCGCAAAAAAAAGAAAGTTACCGAGGCAAAGGAGGAATTACAGGAGGCGCAAAGCGCGTTAGGAAGATAATTCGTTCACTGTATTATTCCGTAGATGGCGCTATTGGCTCGCTACACTGGATGCATATTCCTTATTCTGCCGCATTACTGCTGCTGGTATCTGTCGCGTTCTGGCTTGGGTTTGCGGTTATTTTGATTGTGTTGTTCATTATTGGTGCCGTTATCCAGTTCGTTTCGCTAAAAGCCGTAGCCCGGGAGTAAACACCGGGCTACGGTCCCGGCATTATCACCGCCGCAGTCTCCCTGGCGGTATTACCGCTCTGGTATTACAGGGGAAAATTCAGTAACACCTGATCACCGTCGATCCGTACCGGGTAGACCATAATCCCTTCGGTGAGCGGGCTACACAGGGCATTACCGGTTTTGATACAAAAGCGCCCCTGGTGCAACGGGCACTCTATTTCACCCTCTTCGAGAAAGCCATCACTCAGCCTGGCATTGCCGTGGGAGCACAGGTTAGCGCTGGCAAATACCCCATCATCGGTACGGTACAGGGCGATATCATGGCCGTTAATATCAATCCCGATGACGTCATCTTCCGGTAAGTCGGCAAGGGTTGCCGCTATAATCCAGTTCTCTTGCATCACTCACCTCAAATTGGATAAATCAAAGAGTTAGGTACCATTTCGCTGTCGAAGACACAGTGGCGGCGGGCAAAGCGCAGCCCTTCCTGGGTCCCGACAATTTCATCCAGGTAATAGCCGACATTAAAGAGCTGGCTGTGGCCGTCGGGCTTGGTGCGAAAAACCGCGTAGTTGGTTTGGGCAAAAATGCGGCCGTCCTGTATGGCGGTGATATGGGGCAGGCCCACCACATGGCGCTGATAGTAGGGATCATGGAACAGCGTCTCGCTGATGCCATAGATCCGGTCATACAGCATGCCTTTGCTTTCCAGATTGATGGTGGAAAGCGGCAGGCCGCGATCGAAGTTTTCCCGGGGCTGTACCTTGTAGAGGCAATCGTCGGTAAACAGATCGGGCCATTTCTGCCAGTCACCGCTGTCGACAATGGCGGTGTACACTGTCTGGAGGGCGAGCACTTGCTGCCAGAGTTCGCTATTCATCGTTAGATCTCCAGTACGCCGCGCCAGTAATGGTACATGCCGCGGATCAGGGTTTCAGAAACCATATGGTCAGTATTTTCATGGCCGGTGCCGCCCAGCTCGGCGATCGTTCGCTGCTGCGGATTTTGCCCCATGCCCTGCTGAGAAAACTCCACCACCTCACCGTCGTCTGCGGAGACAAACCCCGCCGGGCCGAATAAATTCGCCTGGCGCAGGCGGCGCTGTGTCATCGTTTCGTCGTCATCGGCAAAACCAAAATGGGTCCAGACAAAATCGAACTCATGGGGCCCGCGGGGCTGAATATGGCGTACTGACATTGAGTTAACGTTCTGCTGGATAATCAGGCTGGGGAACAGGGTCATCATCACCACACTGGGGCCATTCCACCAGGGCTCCTCGACGACATCCAGCAAGCTGCCATCGTGAAGCTGCATTTGCTCTTTAAAGCTACTGACCCCCTGGGTTACCGCGCTTTTCCCGCCGTTGCCTTTGCGGCTGATCATCGCGGCATGGCGGAACCGGCTGTCCATGATCAGCTGGGAACGGTTATCCGCCCGCCAGAGCCCGAACGTGACAAACCAGGTGTGCAGCAGGCCCGCGTGGTAAGGATCTTTGATGTTCTCCTGCATCAGCTTCCAGTTTCCGGGAATGCGCTGGCGGTTATAGCCCAACAGCCTGAGCGGGCGGCCGCTGAACACCCGGTCAAAATAGCCCAGGATATCCGGCCCTAAATAAGTTTCCAGCGGTTCCAGATCCATCGAGAAAGAGGCGAATATCACCCCGTTGCGGCAGGCGACGTTCAGGCGGTTAAGCCCGTGTTCCGACGGGGAAAAATCCTTCGGCATGCCGCCGTTAACTTTGCCGTCTTGCTTAACGCCACGGCGAAATGGCACCCCCTGGAGATTACCGTCCAGATCGTAGTTCCACTGGTGATACGGGCAGACAAAATCCTGGCGATTACCGGATTTTTCGCGGCAGAAGCGCATTCCCCGGTGGGCACAGCGGTTCTCCACTACGTTAATTTCCCCGTGCTGATTGCGTACCACAATCACCGAACGCTCACCCACCACGCTACGCACAAAGTCCCCGTTGTTGGGAAGTTCTGCTTCCAGTGCCACATAGCTCCAGTGTTTGCCATAGAAGATTTTCTCCAGCTCGCGCTGGTAAATATCATCGCGGGTATAGGCCCAGTAGGGAATGCGGCTGGTGCCGTCATCGGGCCACAGCAGGTTCACGTCACGCTCAGCAGTGAAAGTCATGATGACTCCTTATGGTTATCGTCCGGCGCTTCAGGGTTGAAAGTAAAAGGCATCAGCGTGGATATCTTCTGGTTTAGCGCCGAGGCTCAGCGCGTGCGCTGTCATGGTGGTGACCATCGCCGGATTGCCGGCGGGATACACTTTCCAGCCGGACAGTGACGCTATATCTTCACTCACCGCATCCGGTAAGCGCCCGGCACGTCGCGTGCCAGTGGCGCTCTGTTGGCTCAGCACCACCTGGAAGCGAAAGTTGGTATGGCGTCGGGCCAGCGCATCAAGTTGTTCCAGGCCATATAAGTCATCTTCCCGGCGGGTGCCGTAGTAGAGCACGATTGGCCGGGTTACCCCGTTCGCCAGCGCGGTACGGATAATGGAGAGCTGCGGCGCCAGGCCGGTGCCCCCGGCCACGCATAACAGCGGGCCAGGGTGTTTTTCGCGCAGCCAACTGCCCCCGAGCGGGCCGCTGAGCTTGATGGTGTCCCCGACGGTGAGCGTCCCGGGCAGCGCCGGGGTTAAACGCCCGTCAGGCACGATACGAAGATGAAATTCCAGCTCCTCATCTGCCGGGGTACTGGCCATTGAGTAGCTGCGCTGGCCACCGCCCGGAAAGGTGAGGCGCACGAATTGCCCGGCTGACCAGCTGAACGCTTTGGCCGGGCGCAGCCGTAATTGCCAGACGTCATGACATAACGGGGTGAAGGCGGTCACCGTGGTTTTCAGCGTCCTGGCCGGGTGGACGACAACATCATCGCAGTCCGCCAGGCGGATAACGCTGTCGCTGTGCAGCGTCGCGCAGCAGGCCAGTATTTCCCCCGGGGCCATTGCCGGGGAGTCGGCGGGCAGGGTGTGCTCGACATCGCCACTCAGTAGCTGGCAGCGGCAGGTCTGGCAGCGTCCCGCCATACAGCTGTATGAGATGGGGATCTGGTGCTCACGTAACAGATCCAGCAAATTACTGCCCGGGCTCAGCGTTAAACGGCGATTTAGGGGCGTGATATCCAGATGCATCACAATTCCTTACTTTGAATGTTGTGATTTTGTTAATCAAAGGTATAAAAAAATGACGCCGCGAGGTATGCCACCCCGCCAATAGCTGTTATTTACCGGATGCATAACGTTATCTATGTCACGTTTAACTGAAGTGGATCTCAACCTGCTGGTGGTGTTCCGCCACATGTACCAGGAGCGCCATACCGGGCGGGTTGCTGAAATTATGGGGCTGACGCAATCATCGGTAAGCCATGCGCTGAAGCGGCTGCGCACCATGTTGGGGGATGCATTATTTGAACGTGCCGCCCGGGGAATGCAGCCCACGCCTTATGCTGATGCCATTGCCGCGGAAGTGGATGATGTGCTCAGTGCACTGGAGAAGACCCTCAGCTATCGCAATACGTTTAACCCCTGGGAGAGCCAGCGTGAGTTTCATGTGGCAATGACCGATTTGGGGGAGGTCTATTTACTGCCGCGGCTGATTAATATGCTGAGCCACTGCGCCCCGGGTGTGCGTATCACTACTGTTCGGGATACCGCCATCCCGCTGAAAACCGAGATGGAAAGCGGTCGGGTGGATTTAGCGATTGGTTTGTTCCCGCAGCTGGAGGCCGGGTTTTATCAGCGCCGTCTGTTTGATCAGCGCTATGTTTGCCTGATGCGTGCCGGGCATCCGCTCAGTGAGGAAGCCTTTGATGAGGCGGCATTTCGCGATGCCCAGCATATTATCGTGATGGCACAGGACACCGGGCATAAGCGGATCGTTGAGCTGCTCTCCCGGGCCGGTGTACCGGAGCATAACCGCCTGCGGGTGCCGCATTTTATGGCGGTGCCCTATATCATCAGCGAAACGGATCTGGTGGTGACGGTGACTGAAAAGCTGGCGCTGCAAACCGCGCATCGCTTCGGGCTGGTGGCCCGGCCATTACCCTGTGAGCTGCCGGTGGTGCAGATCAATCTGTTCTGGCACAGCCATGTTCACCGGGATGCGGGGAATATCTGGTTGCGCCAGCAATTTATGCAGCTATTTACCGAATAACCGGCAGATCGTGGTGAGGAATAGCCGATCGCCGCGATCTGTCTGGCGCTTACCACAGCACGGGCAATCCCAGGCCACGTTTTACGGCATCCAGTGTCTGTTGCGTGATGTCACGGGCCGCCTCGCTACCCTGTTTGAGTAGCGCCAGCAGTGCGTCGCTCTCCCCGGCAAATTGCGCGCGCCGCGCGCGGATTGGGGCCAGTAGCGTTTGCAGGCAATTTTCCAGCTCATCCTTGCAGGCCCGATCCCCCAGCCCCCCTTGCTGATAGTGGGCTTTCATCTGGGCGACCTTGTGGGGATCCGGGTGGCAGGCATCGAGGTAAGTAAACACCACATTGCCTTCCACCCGGCCAGGATCGGACACCCGCAGGTGGTCAGGATCGGTATACATTGCGCTGACGGCGCGATGGATGTCTTGCTCGCTGGCGGAAAGGAGCAGGGTATTGCCGAGGGATTTCGACATTTTGGCGCTGCCGTCAATGCCCGGCAGGCGGCTGACCGGGCTGAGTAAGGCCTGGCAGTGGCGTAAGACGGGCGCCCCGGTCAGGTTGTTCATTTTATGGACGATTTCATTGGTTTGTTCGATCATCGGTAGTTGATCGTCACCCACCGGGATCCGATCCGCCTGGAAGGCGGTGATATCTGCCGCCTGGCTGATGGGATAGGCCATAAAACCAACCGGTAATGCCCGGGAAAAGCCTTTCTGGGCTATCTCATTTTTTACCGTCGGGTTGCGTGCTACCCGGGCCACGGTGACGATGTTCATATATAACGCACTCAGTTCGGCCAGGGCAGGCAAGGCGGATTGCAGGCAGATCATGGTTTTCGTGGGGTCGATCCCTGCCGCCAGATAGTCCGCCATCACTTCGAGAATATTCGCGCTGACTTTTTGCGGGTTACTGCCGTTGTCCGTGAGGCCCTGCAAGTCGGCGATCAGAATAAACTGGCGGTACTGGTGCTGAAGGCTCACCCGCTGGCGAAGGGAGCCAACATAGTGGCCGAGGTGTAGCGGGCCCGTGGGGCGATCGCCAGTCAGAATCGTGTGGGTGGTGTTCATGGTAGCTCCTTTTACGGTGTTAAGCCGAAAGGCGCCGGGTAAAAACAGATAAGCCGCCTTTCGGCGGCTTACGGGAATGGGTATTCGTGCCGCCTTTAGTCAGGCAGCCACCAGCGTGCAGAGGCCTGATGGGTCACGAAAATCACCGTGTTCATGGGGTTACCCTATCACTCTCCTCTGGGGAGGTAAAGGCGCAGTACTGCCCGGAGCGCGGCGACAGGGATACTTCGTTCTGCGACGAAGTATCCCTCCTGATACAGCAATACACTGAGGCGGTTTATTATCAACAGGAGCCTTATCATGATTGCTGTTCTGTTTGAAGTTAATGTCAAACCCGAAGGGCAGGCACGCTACCTGGCGCTGGCCGCCGGGTTAAGCCAGCAGTTAGCCGATATGCCTGGATTTATCGGCATCGAACGTTTCCAAAGCCTTGCCCACCCGGGGAAACTGCTCTCTCTTTCCTGGTGGCAGGATGCCGGGGCAGTGCAAACATGGCGCCGCCATCCCGCTCATCAGGCTGCCCAGCAGGAGGGGCGCGACAGTCTGTTTTCCGGCTACCGCATTACGATTACTGAGGTTACCCGGGAATACA
This sequence comes from Shimwellia pseudoproteus, assembly GCF_016415625.1. GTDB lineage: Bacteria > Pseudomonadota > Gammaproteobacteria > Enterobacterales > Enterobacteriaceae > Shimwellia > Shimwellia pseudoproteus. Next base: position 6,058 of record NZ_WBXP01000060.1, on the reverse strand, counting down.
GTGTCCAGCGCGAGGGAAAATAATATGTTTGATATTCATGTAATTATGGGGAATAACCCCGGCGCCCTGGCATTGATGGGCAATGCGCTGGGCCATCAGGGGATTGGTCTGGAAGGGGGCGGGGTATTTACTGTGGGTCAGCAGTGTCATGGGCACTTTCTGGTGGCAGACGGGCCCCGCGCCCGGGATGTACTGGTGAGGGCCGGGTTTGTGGTGGCCGCTGTGACCCGGCCGGTGATCCGCCGTCTGCACCAGGCATCCCCCGGTGAGTTGGGGAAAATAGCCCAGGCCCTGGCCAGCCGCGGAATCAATATACTGGTACAGTACAGTGATCATGATAATCGGCTGATCCTGATAACCGATGACGACGAACTGGCGCGCCAGATAACTAAGCCCTGGGGGATATAACCACAATGCCGTTGCTCGTACCGCCTGATGATAGCCGGCCAGAGAGCGTCCTGGAGGATGCCATGGCCAGCTTGACTGCCGCGATGGCCGATCCATCACGGATCCGTATCTTATGTGCCCTGATGGATGGCCGGGCCTGGACGGCCACCGAGCTCAGTACAGTGGCTGATATTGCCCCCTCTACCGCCAGCGCCCATCTGGCCAGGTTATTGAGCCGCGGGCTGATCCGCTGTGTCAGCCAGGGGCGACATCGTTACTACCGTCTGGCAGGACAGGATGTGGCCAGCCTGCTGGAAACTATTATGGGGCTCTCCGTGCCACACGCTGCGGCGCCGGTGAGCCGCACGCCGGCCAGGTTGCGTCTGGCGCGTACCTGCTACGATCATCTGGCAGGTGCCGTTGCGGTGAGTATTTATCAGTCGATGGTGGATAGCGGGTGGCTGAATGCTGATGGCAGCGCACTGACAACCCGGGGGCGGCAACAATTTGCGGCACAGGGGATCGTGATAGAGAGCAGCACCCGGCGTAAGCCCTGCTGTGCTTGCCTGGACTGGAGTGAGCGGCGTTTCCATCTGGGGGGCGCTGCGGGGGCTGCGCTGCTGTGTGCCTGTGAGCAGAAAGGCTGGTTAACGCGTGAGACAGGTTACCGGGAAGTGGTGATTACCGCGGCGGGCCAGCGCGGTTTGCAGCGGTTGTTTGGTATCCGGGTCCCCGGTGAGTGATGGGCACCCGGTGGCTGCATTTACTGCCAGCAGGCAATAATACTGGCGATGCTATACTCGCAATATTGTTTGTTATTACGGCTATTTCACCATGTTGCGAGGGCTTAATCACCTGACACTGGCGGTGTTCGATCTCCAGCGCAGTGTCCATTTCTACCGTCATCTTCCGGGGATGAGGCTACATGCCACCTGGTGCCACGGGGCCTATCTGAGCTGCGGCGAGTTATGGCTCTGCCTGTCGGAGGATAAACAACGGGATGCTCGCGCTGATGGCGATTACACCCATTATGCGTTCTCGGTCAGTGAGCAAGACTATCCGGCAATGCTCAGCTATCTACATCGCGCTGGCGTCACATTCTGGAAAACTAATCGCAGCGAAGGGGAGTCCTGCTATTTCCTTGACCCAGATGGTCATAAGCTGGAGCTCCATGTCGGTGGGCTGGCCCAGCGGCTAGCAGCATGCCGCCGGGCGCCTTATCAGGGAATGATCTTTTTTGACTGATGGGTTATTGGATCACGCCGCAGGCATAACGGATACCGCTGCCGCCTAATGTCCTCGGGCTATCGGCATAATTATCCCCTTGCGCATGGATCATCAGTGAATGGCCTTTGACGTCAGACAGCGTTTTCAGGCGCGGGGCGAGGAGCGGGTAACTGGAATTACCATCATCGGTAACCACCAGGCCGGGTAAATCCCCCAGGTGCCCTTTATCATTATATGGCCCAAGGTGCTTACCGGTATGCTGTGGGTCCAGGTGCCCCCCGGCCTTGAGTGCCGGAACGACTTTGCCCTGATCTTCACCGGGGTCGCAGCTGGGATTCGTATGGATGTGAAAGCCGTGTATACCGGGCTTCAGCCCGCTGATATGGGGGGTGAAGAGCAGCCCGTATTGGGTTTCCGTAATCGTAATTTCTCCCAGGGATTTCCCCTGGCCGGTGGTTAATGCTTCATGGATGGGAACCGTGAGGGTCGCGGCCAGGGCGGCATGGCTAATCAGCACGCCAGCCAGTATGCCGGGCAGGCTGGTGCAGAGGCGAGATGTCATTGTCAAACTCTCCTGTAGTGGACGGACAATTGCACATGACTGTATAACGAGAATAGTAAAAATATTCGTTTCTGACTATTTAATAGACAACCGAAAGCGGCCAGCGCAGGGCGCCACCGCCGTGCTGAGCAGATAAAAAAATCCCCCTGGGACAGGGGGATTGAAAGGTCAGCCGGGGCCCACGACCCCTGACGCGATGGCGGTATTAACGCTTAGCGCAACCCGCACACTGGGTATTCTGGATCTGCTGGAAGAAATCGTTACCTTTGTCATCCACCAGGATAAACGCCGGGAAGTTTTCCACTTCGATTTTCCAGATAGCCTCCATCCCCAGCTCAGGATAGGCCACACACTCCAGACTCTTAATGCTCTGCTGTGCCAGCACCGCGGCCGGGCCGCCAATGCTGCCGAGGTAGAACCCACCGTGTTGCTGGCAGGAGTCCGTAACCTGCTGGCTGCGGTTCCCTTTGGCGAGCATAATTTTGCTGGCGCCGCGGGATTGCAGCAGATCGACATAAGAGTCCATCCGGCCTGCGGTGGTTGGGCCTAAAGAACCGGACGCATACCCTTCCGGGGTCTTCGCCGGGCCAGCGTAGTAGATCGGATGATCTTTCACGTACTGGGGCAGCTCTTCACCGTTGTCGATCAACTCTTTTAGCTTGGCGTGGGCGATGTCGCGGGCCACGATAATGGTCCCGTTCAGGGAGATACGGGTGGACACCGGCAGCGTGGACAGGGTTGCCAGGATAGCGTCCATCGGCTGGTTGAGGTTGATGCTGACCGCATCCCCTTCACCGGCCTGGCGCAGCGCCTCAGGGATCAGGCGGCCCGGGTTTGCCTCCAGCTTTTCAATCCAGATACCGTCACGGTTAATTTTCGCCTTGATGTTACGGTCAGCAGAGCAGGAAACCCCCATCCCGACCGGGCAGGATGCCCCGTGGCGCGGCAGACGAATGACCCGGATATCATGTGCGAAGTATTTACCGCCAAACTGCGCACCCAGCCCCAGATTACGGGCTTCTTCCATCAGTTCCTGTTCCAGTTTCACGTCACGGAATGCCTGGCCGTGTTCGTTACCTTCCGTGGGCAGGTTGTCGTAATAATGGGCGGAGGCCAGTTTCACGGTTTTGAGGGTGGTTTCAGCGGAGGTGCCGCCAATCACAAACGCGATGTGGTACGGCGGGCAGGCCGCGGTACCGAGGGTGCGCATTTTTTCCACCAGATAGTTTTTCAGTTTACCCGGCGCCAGCAGCGCTTTGGTTTCCTGATACAGGTAGGTTTTGTTGGCGGAACCGCCGCCTTTGGCAACACACAAGAATTTGTATTCGTCACCGTCAACACTGTACAGGTCGATCTGGGCCGGCAGGTTGGTGCCGGTGTTCACTTCCCGGTACATATCGAGGGCGGCATTCTGGGAATAGCGCAGGTTGTCTTCGGTATAGGTGTTGTACACCCCCTGGGACAGAGCGGCTTCATCGTTACCGCCGGTCCAGACGTTCTGGCCTTTTTTACCGACGATAATCGCCGTACCGGTGTCCTGGCAGGTGGGCAGCACGCCTTTGGCGGCGATTTCAGAGTTACGCAGGAACTGCAGGGCGACATATTTATCGTTTTCGCTGGCATCGGGATCGGCCAGGATAGCGGCAACCTGCTGCTGGTGGGCCGGGCGCAGCATAAATGCCGCATCGTGGAAGGCGCGCTGGGCCAGTAAGGTCAGGGCCTGGGGCTCAACTTTCAGCATTTGCTGGCCGTCAAAATCCGCCACGGAAACATACTCTTTGCTCAGCAGATAATATTCGGTGTCATCACCAGTAAGGGGAAAGGGGTTCTGATAGTAAAACGGTTTAGTCGACATCGCGCTTTTCTCAGTTATTTGGCTTCGGGAAGGGCTGTGGGCCGCTTCGCTGGCCGCTTTAAAATGACAACCGCCGGGGCATAACCCCGGCGGCGGTGAATCAGAACATCATCGACATCCACGGATAGCCGATAAGCAGCAGGGCGGCCAGGAAGATGGCACCGAAGATGGTGCCCAGGCGCCAGTAGTCTTTGGTAGGCAGGTAACCACTACCATAATAAATCGGGCTCGGGCCGGTACCGTACGGGGTAATGATCCCCATCACGCCCAGCGAGGTCACCATCAGCAGCACGAACACTTGCATGTTCATCCCCGGAATGGTGGCGGCGATGGTCAGCATCGCGGGCAGCAGCGCCGTGGTGTGGGCGGTGGTACTGGCAAACAGGTAGTGCAGCAGGTAGAACGCCAGCAGCAGTACAATGGTCGCGGTCCCCGGCGAGATACCCTGCATCAAGGTGCCGCCTTCTTTACCCAGCCAGGCAATAAAGCCGGTGGAGGACAAGCCATCCGCCAGGGCCACCAGGGTGGCAAACCAGACGAAGGTGTTCCATGCGGCCTTGTTGCTGGTAATGTCATTCCACTGCAATACACCGGTCCACAGCATCAGTACGATGATCAGCAGGGCGGCCATGGCCGGTTCAATCCAGGTGGCCGCGAAGATCCACATCGCCAGGGCAGCACAGACAAACACCAGCAGCAGGATTTCATTACGTGACAGTTTGCCCAGTTTTTCCAGCTCACGGCTGGCCCACAGCGGCACTTCGTCGTTCACTTTTACTTCCGGCGGATACAACCAGTAGGCCAGCAGTGGCATGGCCAGAATCAGCAGCACGCCCAGCGGCAGGAAGGCGATAAACCAGGTGCCCCAGGAGATGTTGATCCCGAGAATGCTTTTTACCAGTGCAAGGGCCAGCAGGTTGGGGGCCAGCGCAGACAGGAACATCGAGCTGGTGATACAGGCGGCGGTGATAGCCACCCACATCAGATAAGAACCAATCTTACGGGCGCTGGGGTCGTTCGGTTTAGAACCGTACAGCGGCGGCAGGTTGGCGATAATCGGGTAGATGGTCCCACCGCTGCGGGCGGTGTTGGACGGGGTAAACGGCGCCAGCAGCAGGTCCGCCAGGGTGATGGCATAACCCAGGGTCAGGCTGCGGCGGCCGAGGTATTTCACCAGGATCAGCGCCAGGCGGCGGCCGAAGTGGGTTTTATCGTAACCGGCGGCAAACATAAAGGCGCCGAAGATAAGCCACACGGTGGAGTTACCGAAGCCGCTGACCGCCCATTTAAAGGACTGTCCGGCCAGTTTGAATTTCGGATCGGCCAGCTGGTCCGGGCTGAACAACAGCCACTGGCTGCACAGGGCGATAACCACCACCCCGGTAAGGCCGATAACGGCACCCGGCAGGGGCTCAAAGATCAGCCCGACAATGACGCCGACAAAGATAGCGAAATAGTGCCAGGCATAAGGCGGCAGGCCATTCGGTACCGGCACAAACAGCAGCAGCACGGCGACGATGATCGGCAGTGCCAGCATCAGCAGGTGTTTGCTATTACCGCCTGATGCTTTGCCCACCGGTGCGGGGGCGGGGGTTGCAGTTTTATCAGTCATAGTTGATATCTTAAGTAGTTAATGATTCTGTTGCTGTCCGGCGGGGCGTTGGTGGTAACAACGCATTGTGGTCACCGTAGCGCCGGACGGATAATTACTTTTCTGGTCATTACTTTTTTTAGTTACATTACTTATTTTAATTTCGTAATAATGACTTTTTGATAATTATCGAATAGCGATTTACCGCCCTGATGAGGCGATAAATAAAAAATTTTCTATATTTATATAATGCGCTTTTAGATTGTAATTCGTTTGATCAGGATCAAGAAAGCACTTTGGCTGCTATTTAAGAAAATAAAAAAATTAACCACAAAGGGCTAAGGAAGGTGCGAATAAGCAGGTCATTTCTTCCCAAGCTGACTCGCTGATTAAAATTTCGCGGATCTGGGCCGATTTTTTTCCCGCAAACACATCG
>NZ_WBXP01000006.1 GCF_016415625.1 Shimwellia pseudoproteus | reverse complement strand
CACTATCGGCGAAGGTGAGTTGATGGCTCATGATGTCCCTCTGGGATGCGCTCCGGATGAATATGATGATCTCATATCAGGAACTTGTTCGCACCTTCCCCAGAGCGGTATAAACGTCAAGCACAATATGACAATGCGATAAGCTATATAGCCAAAAAATAACGGCGCAGAAATAAAAGGGAATGACATTCCGAATAATACATAATCGCTCATAGCGCTAACCCATCATAGGACGGTGATCGTGATAATAACGTATAGGGTGCGGCTCTTCGCTAAGGCAGAACGGAACGCTATATCAGCAGGCGACCAGTATTACATGTCTATAAAAATACATATAACGAAAATCGGACAGTACGTCCTGAATAGCAGACAACCTGTGCCGGGATGGGGGAGCGGTAAGGCCGGGGAGGGGGCGGGTATCAATCGGCAGAAAATATCCGGCCCTGCCCCGGGGCCGGATACCCAAAGCCGGGGCTAGCTGCCGCGGATCAGCGTTGCAGTGTGCTGTAGCTGCTGGTAGCTCTGGTAACGCTGTTGATGGCGCTGGCGCCAGGCCGGGTGGGGCACAAAGCGCTGGTCGGGGGTGGCCATCCTGGCCATCGCTTCGGGCACGCTGGCGGCGAGCTGCCCGGCAACCGCCCCGAGCATTGCCGAGCCCAGCAGCACCGGTTCACTGCTCTGGGTGGTGAGGATAGGCACGTCGCAGGCATCCGCCAGCAACTGGCGCACCAGCGGGTGCTGGCCCGCGCCGCCGCTGATCACAATACTGTCAGTGCGCACGCCCTGCTGGCGCTGGGCATCAATAATCTGGCGCAGCCCGTAGCCAATGCCGCACAGCCCGGCCACATACAGCCCCAGCAGGCTCTCCTGATCCCGGGACATATCCAGCCCGGCAATCACCGCCCGGGCGTGGGGATCGGCAAACGGCGCCCGGTTGCCGAGAAATTCCGGCACCACGTGGACGCCGTCCACCAGGTCCAGGGCGTGGGAGGGGTCGGTGATTTTTGCCAGCACCCTATCGGCCAGATACACCGGCAGGGGGAGCCCCAGCGCCCCGGCCTGCTGGCGGGCCTCTGCCGCGGCCGGGTGGAAAGCCAGTAGCTGATCAATGGCCGCACCGGCGGCGCTCTGGCCGCCTTCGCTTAACCACAACCCCGGCACCATGGCGGAAAAGTAGGGCCCCCAGACCCCGGGAATATAAACCGGCTGTTCTGTTGAGGTCATGGTGCAGGCGGAGGTGCCAAACACCCAGGCAAGGTTGTGCAGGGCCCCGTCACCCACCCCGACAGTGCCGATGCCGCCGGCGTGGGCGTCAATCATCCCCACCGCGACCGGGGTGCCCGGCGGCAGGCCGGTGTCAGCGGCGGCGGCGGCACTCAGCCCCTGGCCGCAGGGGGTGCCCGGTTCTTTGATCTGCTGGCCGATGCGCGCAAAGTTGTTTTCTGCCAGGTCACCGAGCCCGATGGTGTGGAAGTAGTCCGGGTCCCAGCGTTTTTCGTGGGCCAGATAGGTCCATTTGCAGGTGACGGTACAGGTTGAGCGGGCCAGGTCACCGGTGGCGCGCCAGGTGAGGTAGTCGGCCAGGTCGAAGAATTGCCAGGCCCGGTCGTAGACCGCCCGGCGGTGTTCTTTCAGCCACAGCAGTTTCGGGGTTTCCATCTCCGGGGAGATTTTCCCCCCCACGTATTGCAAGACCGGGTGCCCGGTGGCGTTGATCTGTTCTGCCTGCCCGGTAGCCCGGTGATCCATCCAGACGATAACGTTGCGCTCCGGAGCCTCTGGCTCCCCCACCGGCAGTGGCTCACCGCCTGGCCCCACCACCACCAGGGAGCAGGTGGCGTCAAAACCAATACCGCGCACGCGCTGGGGGGAGACGTCCGCCGCGTCGAGGGCATCGCCAATGGCCCGGCACACCGCCTGCCAGATCTCATCACTGGATTGTTCCACATGGTGCCCGGCGCTGCGGTATAGGGTTATCGGGTGGCTGGCGTGGGCCAGTAGTTGCCCGGTCACATCAAAGATCCCGGCCCGGACACTGCCGGAGCCGACATCAACGCCTATCAGGGTATTCTTCTCTGGGGCTGTGTTATTCATCTGGCATGGCCTCCCGGGGCCTTATAGGTCAACACTGTTAGGCAGTATCACCAAATCGCGGACGGTGACATTTTTGCTGCGGGTGACCATAAACAGCACTGACTCTGCCACTTCCGTCGGTTGCATCAGGCTACCGTTAGCAAGGGCTTCTTCCATTTTCGCTTTCGGCCAGTCGTCCAGCAGGGCGGTGACCACCGGGCCCGGCAGGACCGCGCCCACCCGTACACCATACTGGGCGACCTGGCGGCGGGTAGAGTGGACAAACGCCTGGACGGCGAATTTAGAGGCGGTGTAAATCGGTTCCCAGACCACCGGTACCACACCGGCAATGGAACTGGTGAAGATGATATCCCCGGATTTCTGGGCAATCAGGTGGGGCAACACCGCCCGCACGCTGCGAAAGGCGGCGTTGATATTGAGGTTCAGTACCCGGTCCCAGACATCCGGGTCCCCTTCGGCAACCGGGCCGCCAATATACGCCCCGGCGTTGGCGTGGAAAATGTCCAGCCCCCCGGCCAGCGCCAGAATGCCTTCCAGCAGTTTATCGGTCTGCCGGGGCTGCATCAGATCCACCACCAGCGGGAAGGCGTTCTCCCCCAGCCCGGCGGTGAGCGTCGCCAGCTTGTCGCCGTCTCGGTCAATCAGGACCACTTTTGCCCCAGCCGCCAGCAGCGTTTTGGCACATTCCAGACCAATGCCGGAGGCAGCACCGGTGATGGCCGCCACTTTACCGTTCAGCGAGCTATTCATAGAGGGGAGCACGGTTTTCATTTTATAATCCTTCTGCAGGTGTTAAGCATTATGGTGATGTTTTACATCTTGCTCAATCGATGGAGCAGATCTAGCACCGGATGAAATGCGCGGCAAGTCCGATTAAAAATGGAGCAAAAAATTTGTGATACGGCCCGGAAAAATGAAGAAAATCACTATCTATGATTTAGCAGAACTGACCGGCGTATCCGCCAGTGCGGTGAGCGCTATCCTCAATGGCAACTGGCAGAAGCGGCGCATCAGCGCCAGGCTGGCGGAGAAAGTCACCCGGGTGGCCCAGGAGCAGGGCTATGCCATTAACCGCCAGGCGAGCCTGCTGCGTAAAGAGAAGTCCCGGGTGATCGGGATGATCGTGCCAAAGTACGATAACCGCTATTTCGGCTCGATTGTTGAAAAATTCGAAGAGATGGCCCGGGAGCGCGGCCTGTTCCCGATCATTACCTGTACCCGGCGTAATCCGGCGCTGGAGCTGGAGGCGGTGCGCACCATGCTCTCCTGGCAGGTGGAGTGGGTTATCGCCACCGGGGCAACCCAGCCTGACGAGATCTCCGCCCTGTGCGCCCAGGCCGGGGTGTCCACCCTTAACCTCGATTTGCCCGGCACCCTGGCGCCGTCGGTGATTTCTGATAACTACGCCGGGGCGAAAGCCCTGACGGAATGCATCCTCGACAACGCCCGGCGGCGTTTTGGGCAGCCTATCCCGTTAACTTTTGTGGGCGGGCGGCGCCATGACCATAACACCCGGGAGCGGTTGCGGGGCTTCCGGGATGCCCATCAGCAGGCCGGGCTGGTGGTCTCCGCCAGCCAGATCTTTATTGATGGTTACTCACCAAAGCATGTGCAGCAAACCCTGGCCGCATTTACCCCGCCGCCAGACGGCGCCGATGGGCTGTTTCGACTGGGACCCGTTTGTCCCGCTGCTGGGGCACGATATTGATATGGTGCGCCAGGATGTCCCGGCCATGCTGGCGGCCGCCTTTGCCATTATTGATTCCGGCGATACCGCCATTCAGTGCATCGAAGTCCCGACCCTGCTCAATAACGCCAGCCAGGTCTAGCGGGTCAGCAGCCAGCGGGCGGTGTGCTCATCGGTCACCAGGCCGTTGATCCACTGGCCCCGAAGGGCGGCGAGGATTGCCGGGCGTTTGTCTTCACCGCAGGCAGCGGCAATACGCGGGCACGGGCTATGGCGGATATCATAGCTGGTGATCAGGTCATTGATATCGGATTCGACCACCTCACCGCTGGCATCGATAAAGCGCCCGAGGATCTCGCCAATGGCCCCCTGGCGGGTCAGGGTGTCCAGCTGTTCGAGGGTGATAAACCCGTCTTTGAATATCGGGCTTTGCTGGCTGAGGGCGCCGATGCCGACAAAAATAACATCCGCTTGCCGGGCGACATTCAGCACGCTGGTGAATAAACGGTTGGAGCACCACATCTGGTGTTCAAGGGTGGTTTGCGCATAGCGCGGGGCCGGCCACTGGTAGTAGTTCGCCCGGATTTTACTGGCCAGCAGCAGGGGAACATCGTCGTAGTAATTACATTGCCCTTCGGCATTCATGGCGCTGATTAGCGCGATACAGCGGGTATTGGGGCTGTCAAAATCGATGCGCTGGCCGGCTTTTTTCAGCGTCATCCCGGAGCCGATACCGATGATTTTCTCGTGGTCCCCGCGTAAATAGCGGGACATCAGCTGGTAGCAGCCAAACGCCACGCTATCGAGGGTGATATCGCTGCTGAAGGCGGGCACGATATTGCACTCCACCAGGTGGTACTTTTCTTTCAGCATCTGGGCGAAGTTCAGGCAACTGGCAACCGGATGGTTAAGGCCGATAGAAACGATGCCTTCCTCTTTCGCGGCGGCGATCAGCCGCTGTACCACCGGGCGTGAGGTACCCAGTTGGGTGGCGATTTCGCTCTGGTTCTGGCCCGCAATGTAATACATCCAGGCCGCACGCACTTTCTGATCTAAACGAATATCTTCTTCAGTTATCAATTTTTCATCACCTTACGGTTGCCGGGGGAAGATGTTCGGCGGTGTCATCCCCGCATTTTGGCGCCTGCAGCGGGCCGAGGCAACTCTATTTTGTTCGTTACTGGTCAGTTGTAATTTAACTGGTCTTTTGCTCTTTTGTGATGTGTAGCTCGAAATTTAATCTTTTGTTCAATTACATTTGTCGCCATAAATTGCAACCAGCATCAACAGAGAGCAACATTATGGTAACGAACAGCACCTGGTTACATATCGGCCTGGGATCTTTTCATCGCGCACATCAGGCGTGGTATTTACACCGCCTGATTGCCCGGGGCGATCACCGCTGGCATATCGCCGCTGGCAATATTCGCCCGGATGCCGAACCGGTTGTCGCAGCCCTTGAGGCGCAGCAGGGCCGCTATGTACTGGAAACGGTAAGCCCCCAGGGGGAGCGCCAGTACGAAGAGATTACCGCCATCCAGCGCCTGCTTCCCTGGCAGGAAGGCGTGCAGCCGCTGATTGACGAAGGGGCCCGGCCGGAAACGAAAGTCATCGCCTTTACCGTGACCGAGTCCGGCTACTACCTGGATACTGCCCACCAGCTGGAGGCCCGCAACCCGGATGTGGCCCGGGATCTGCAAGGGGGCTGCGGGACCATTTACGGCACCATCACCCGTATTCTTGAGCAGCGGATCGCCAGCGGCGCCGGGCCGGTTACCTTGCTGTGTTGCGATAACGTTCGCCACAACGGCGAGCGCTTCCACGATGGCCTGGTCCAGTTCCTGGCGCTGATGGGCAAACAGCCGGTGATCGACTGGTTGGCCGGGAATGTCTCCTGCCCGAATACCATGGTGGACCGCATTACGCCGCGCCCCGCCGCCGATCTGCCTGCCCGGGTGAAAGCGGCCACCGGCATTGATGACCAGGCCCCGGTAATGGGCGAAGCCTTTATCCAGTGGGTAATTGAGGACAACTTTAGCCATGGACGCCCGGATCTGGAGGCTGTCGGGGTCGAGATGGTGGACTCGGTTATCCCTTATGAAGAAGCGAAGATCCGTATTCTGAACGCCGCCCACAGCGCCATTGCCTGGGCCGGTACCCTGATGGGCCAGACATTTATCCACCAAAGCACCCTGACCCCGGCGATCCGCGCCCTGGCGGAGCGTTATATCACCGACGATGTGATCCCCTGCCTGGGGGAGCAGCGCGGTATTGATTTGCCCCGTTACCGGGATGTGGTGCTCGACCGCTTCACCAACCCGTATATCCAGGACACGAACCAGCGCGTGGCGGCGGATGGGCTGTCGAAGATCCCGGCGATGATCACCCCCACCATGATCGGCTGCTACCAGCGCGGGGCGGTTCCCCACGCCACGGCGATGTTGCCGGCGCTGTTTTTTGTGTTTATGCACCAGTGGCACCAGGGATTACTGCCCTATGAATATCAGGACGGCATTCTGGATGCGGCGGCGATGCACGCTCTGTTTACCCGCCCGGATCCGGTGGCGGATTATGCCGCCGATCGCGCCCTGTTCGGTGAATTAGCCGGGCGGGACGATTTCACCGCGCTGCTGCGGGAAAAAATCCAGGCCGTGTATGCGCTGCTGCGCTGAGGGGGAGGCGATGTTTTTAGGTATCGATCTGGGCACCTCCAAAGTGAAAGGGCTGCTGCTGGATGAGCAGGGCACTATCGTGGCCACGCAGCGGGTCGCGCTGGATATTCAGCGCCCGCATCCTCATTGGTCAGAACAGGCGCCAGAGGCATGGTGGGCGGCCACCAACCAATTGGTGGGCTTACTGCGGGCGGCTGCGGGCACGGGCTGGGAACATATCCGCGCCATTGGCCTTTCTGGCCAGATGCATGGCGCGGTGTTGCTTGACGCGGCCGGGGAGGTGATCCGCCCGGCCATACTGTGGAATGACACCCGCAGCGCCGGGGAGTGTGCCGAACTGGAAGCCGAAGTACCCCGGCTCCATGAGATTGCCGGCAACCTGGCCATGCCGGGGTTTACCGCCCCGAAACTGTTGTGGCTACGCCGCCATGAGCCGGAAAACGTTCAGCGCATTGAGACGGTGCTACTGCCCAAGGACTACCTGCGTTACCGGATGACCGGGGCGAAAATAACCGATATGTCGGACGCGGCAGGCACCCTGTGGCTGGATGTCGCCCGGCGCGACTGGTCCGATACGCTGCTGGCGGCCTGTGGGCTTTCCCGGCGCCATATGCCTGCGCTGGTGGAGGGCAGCGACGTGTCCGCCACGCTGGCGCCAGAGATTGCCCGGCGCTGGGGGTTGTCGCCCTCGGTGGTGGTGGCCGGGGGCGGTGGCGATAACGCCGCCAGTGCGGTGGGGATTGGGGCGATAGCCCCCGGGGATGCGTTTATCTCCCTCGGAACCTCCGGGGTGCTGTTTGTGGTGACCGATGCCTGCCGCCCGGCACCGGCCTCGGCGGTACATGCCTTCTGCCACGCGCTGCCCGGGCTGTGGCACCAGATGAGCGTGATGCTCAGCGCCGCCAGTTGCCTGCAATGGTTTTGCCGCCTGGTGGGCTGCGATGAGGCGACACTGTTACAGGATATCCACCCGCTGAGTGACAGCGAAAAAGCCGCTGCGCCGCTGTTCCTGCCGTATTTGTCCGGCGAGCGCACCCCCCATAACGATGCCGATGCTAAAGGGATGTTCTACGGGCTGACCCACGCCAGCAACCGTGCGTCGATGGGGTACGCGGTGCTGGAAGGGGTGAGCTTCGGGATTGCCGATGGCCTGCGCGCCCTGCAAGACAGCGGCACACAGATTCGCCAGTGCTCCCTGGTGGGGGGCGGGGCGCGCAGCCCGTTCTGGGCCCAGTTGCTGGCGGATACGCTTTACATCCCCGTGGTGACCCATCACGGCGGGGATGCGGGCGGTGCGCTGGGGGCGGCCCGTTTAGCCAGCCTCGCTCTGGGGGGTGATCGACAGCGGGTATGCCAAAAACCCCCGGTCGATCGGGTCTGGCAGCCGCGCCCCGGGGCCCACGACAACCTGATGCCGCGTTACGGGCGCTTCCGGGCGCTGTATCAGGATAACCGGGGCCGTTAAGCCCGGGACACACCATCATAATCATCGCCCCGGCCATGACCGGGGTATTCACCTGCACCAATAAATGAGGTTTCTATGCCTGTCGCGAACAAACAGTGGTTGGGGTTACCGTTGCACCTGCTGTGGGGTTATATCGCCATTGCGGTGTTTATGACCGGGGACGGTTTCGAACTGGCCTTTTTGTCCCACTATATTAAAGAACTGGGTTTTTCCCCGGCGCAGGCGTCGCTGGCGTTCACCCTCTATGGCCTGGCGGCGGCCTTGTCTGCCTGGGTTTCCGGCGTCGTGGCGGAGATTATTACGCCGCGGAAAACCATGCTGATAGGGTTTGTACTGTGGTGCGTGTTCCACGTCCTGTTCCTGGTCTTTGGGCTCGGGCACGCCAATTATGGGCTGATCCTGCTGTTTTACGGGATCCGCGGCTTTGCGTATCCGCTGTTCCTGTATGCCTTTATTGTGGTGATTGTGCATAACGTGAAAAGTGAGCACGCCAGCTCGGCCCTGGGCTGGTACTGGGCGGTGTATTCCATTGGTATTGGGGTGGCCGGTAGCTATATTCCCAGTTTTACTATTCCCCATATCGGTGAGCTGGGCACCCTGTGGATGGCGCTGCTGTTCTGCCTGGCGGGCGGTATTATTGCCATGGTGGCGCTGCGCAATGTCCAGACACCGAAACATATGCATAATCTCACCGCCAGAGAAAAATTCAGTGAGCTGGGCCGGGCGGTTACCCTGCTGTACACCAACCGGAATATTTTCTACTCCTCGATTGTCAGGATTATCAATACCCTGTCTCTGTTCGGCTTTGCGGTGATCATGCCGCTGATGTTTGTTGACGAGCTGGGGTTCACCACGCCGGAATGGCTGCAGGTGTGGGCGGCGTTTTTCTTCACGACGATTTTTCCCAATATTTTCTGGGGCATTGTCGGGGAAAAACTCGGCTGGATACGGGTGGTGCGCTGGTTTGGCTGCCTGGGGATGGCGGCGTCCAGCATGGCTTTCTACTACGTACCGCAGTATTTTGGCCATAATATGCTGATGGCGATGGTGCCCGCGGTGGCGCTGGGGATTTTTGTGGCGGCATTTGTGCCGATGGCGGCGGTGTTTCCGGCCCTGGAGCCCCGCCATAAAGGGGCGGCGATTTCGGTCTATAACCTGTCTGCCGGGCTGTCGAACTTCCTCGCCCCGGCGATTGCGGTGCTGCTGCTGCCGCACTTCAGCACCATTGGCGTGGTGATTGCCTACACGGCGCTGTACCTGATTGCCTTCCTGCTGTGCGGCCTGATCCGGGTTGAGCAACCGGGCTTTGCCCGGCAAGTCAGTGATGAGGTGGCGGCCGGCAGCCGGGCAGTGTAGTTGTTATCGTTATCGTAAAAAAGGGCCCCTGCTAAGCAGGGGCCCTTTTTGTTGGTGGAACCGGTTATGAGCGTATCAGGCGCGGCCGTGGCTCACCCGCGAGCGGCGGGCCATCGAATCGACAATTACCGCCACGGCCAGCACACCACCGGTTATCATATAGCGCAGTGACGACGGTAAGTTCAGCAGGGTCAGGCCGCTGGAAATACACTGGATAACGATAATGCCCAGCAGGGCGGACCAGGCGCTTCCCCGGCCGCCAAACAGGCTGGTGCCGCCAATAACCGCCGCCGCAATGGCGTTTAAATTGACATCCCCGGTGCCCGCCTGCTGGCTGGCCGATGCCAGACGGGATGCGGCAAGTATTCCGCCCAGGGTGGCCAGGGTGGAGCACAGCATAAAGGCGCTGATATAAATCCGCGGCACGTTGATCCCGGCCCGTCTGGCGGCTTCCCGGTTGCCCCCCACGGCAAACACCGAGCGGCCCCACTTGGTGCGTTTCAGGGCGTAGTTCAGCACCACGACCACCGCCACAAACAGCCCGAAGACCCAGGGGACACCGCGCCCGAGGTTGAGGTAAAACACCCCGGCCTCAAACACCAGCGAAATCACCATAACCCGTAACCACAGCGACCGGCGCGGCTCGCAGGAGAGGTTTGCCCCGGCGCGGCGGGTGCGGGTGCGTAACCCCATCACTAGCAGAGCGATACCGGGCAACAAGGCGAAAACGTGCGCCAGCCAGCCAGGCATCACCATTATCTGGCCAAAGCGCACCAGCGGGGCGCTGTAGGGGAGGTTAATACTGCCGGAGGGGCCGAGGATGTAAAGTTGCAGGCCGAGCAGGGCCAGCAGCCCGGCCAGAGTGGCGACAAAACTCGGCATTCCCAGGCGGGTATAAAGCCAGGCGTACAGTAATCCGACCAGGGCACCCAGGGCGAGGGCTGCCGCGATGGCGGCAGTCACCGGCCAGCCCTGATTAACCCACAGCACCCCGATGATCGCCGATGCCAGGCCGCTCATTGATCCCACTGACAGGTCTATTTCGCCCAGCAGCAGTACACAGACAATCCCCAGTGAGATAAACCCCACCGTGGCGCAGTCAAACAGCATATTGACGAGGTTCCCCGGGGCGAGGTAAACCGGATTCAGCAGGGCAAATACCGCGGAAATAATAATCAGCCCCAGCACCACCGGTATCATGCCTAAATCGCCGGTTCTGATACGGGTGAGATAGGCGCGTACCAGGCCGCGCAGATCATCATGGTGGCTGACCCGTTCGTCCGCGCGATCCAGCATGGCGGCGGGGCTGAGTGATTTGTTGTGAGTGGTCATCGGTCAGGCTCCCCGTGGACGGTGGCGTGTAATTTGCGCTCTACCCGGCGCGAGACGGCGTTTTCGGTAGCACCGGTGATGGCGGCGACTAAATCCTGGTTGGTGGCTTCCGGGGTGAAGATGCCTTTGTTACGCCCGAGGCGCAGCACCACTATCCTGTCTGCCACCGCCCGGACATCTTCCATGTTATGGCTGATGATAATCACCCCCAGCCCCCGGGCCCGGACGCGTTCAATCAGGTTAAGCACTTCCGCAGTCTGGGCGACGCCCAGGGCGGCGGTGGGCTCATCGAGCATGATAATTTGGGGGTTGAGCAGCAGCGAACGCGCGATGGCCACGGTCTGGCGCTGGCCCCCGGATAATGACGCCACCGGCTCCCGCAGGGAGGGAATGCGCGCCGCCAGCTCCCTGAGCAGTGTCCAGGCGCGCACCTCCATGGTGACTTCGTCCAGTTGCCAGGGGGCCAGCTCATGGCCGAGGAACAGGTTAGCCACCACGTCGAGGTTTTCACACAGGGCCAGATCCTGGAAGACGGTGGCGATCCCGTACTCCAGCGCCTTGCCTGGGCTTTCCAGGGTCACGGGCTGGCCGGCAAATTCAATGGTACCGGAGGAGGGCTGATGCACCCCGGCGAGGACTTTTACCAGGGTTGATTTACCGGCGCCGTTGTCGCCAACCAGGGCAACGACCTCGCCAGCATTCACCTCCAGATCGATATCGGTCAGCGCCGATACCGCGCCAAAATGCTTCGATATTTTACGTAACCGCAGCAGAGGCTGTGCGGTGCCGGGGGCCGGATTGTTTTCTATTAACATAGCCAGGACCTTTATAGGGATCGGGCGCCCGTCGGCGGTACCCGGGGCGCGTTGACGAGTGCTTAGTTGATCACGCCGGCTTTTTTGCAGGCCGCCAGGTACTCCCCGCGGCAGACTTGCGCCGGGGTCTGGATTTTTTTAGCGAAGATTTCGGCGTTGATATTCTCGCGGGTGATCACCGCCGGGACAAAAAGCTGGGCCGGGGTGTTGTACAGCGAGGTGGTGGCTTTGGGGGTTTCCCCGTTAATCAACTGCACCGCCACTTTCGCGGCGGCGGCGGCGACTATCTCTGCGGGTTTAGAGATGGTGTTGTATTGATCCCCGGCGAGGATCAGCTGCAACGCGGCGATGGTGGCATCATTACCGGTAACCGGTGGGATCGGTTGTACACCATTGGCTTTAAACGCGGCAATAGCGCCGCCTGCGGTGCCGTCGTTGGCGGCAACAACGCCTTTGATGGCGTCGCCAAAGCGGGTTATCTGGCCGGCGGCCCACTCTTGCGCTTTCGGGGGGGCCCAGTCCGGGGTGTCGAATTCGGCGAGGGTTTTATAACCTGAGTCTTTTAACCCACGGTGGATACCGTCACGGATCAGCCCGGCGGCGGCATCCGTGGGGGAGCCGTTGATCTCCAGAACCCCGGCCCCTGCGGGCACGCCACTGGCTTTCAGGTGTGCCACCAGGGAGGATGCTATCGCGTAGCCGATGCCTTCGTTATCAAAGGAGATGTAAAAGTCTGCCGGCGTGGCGGGGATGGGGCGGTCGTAGGCCACCACCTTAACTCCCTGGGCATGGGCAATTTCTACCAGGCCCGCCGCGGCGGAAGAATCCACCGGATCCAGCACGATCACTTTTGCCCCCTGGGTGATGGCGGCATTAAATTGCTGCTGCTGTAACGCAGCGCTGGCGTTGGCGTTCTGGTAAATCACGTGGCATGCGGGGCATTCCCTGGCCAGCGCGGTTTTAAAGCCGGGGAAATCATGTTGCTCATAGCGGGTGGAGGCCTGGTCAGGCATTAAAAATGCCACAGTGGCGGCCTGCTTGGCATGTGCCAGGGCGCTAAACCCCGCCAGTGCGAGAAGGGAAGCCCTGAACGACGCTTTGAACATAGTACGATAACGCATATTTCTGCTCCTGAGTGTCCGAACATGATTAACCCACCGCAGGGCATACCCGGGATGGGCCGGTGTTTTATGGCGACTGGGGCGGCATGCTGAAATCCGCCGGTTAATGATTTTTACCGCTGGGTTTCAACGGCCCGACGTCCATTGTTAATAAAAAATTAAATATTTATTAGCAATGTGTTCACATTTGCTCAATCGGTGAAGCAGAATTGCCACTACGCATTTACCTTGTCAAGATAAGTAACAAAAGGGATAAAATTTTTGTGACTGGCCGCAGAATTGGCCGGGCTAAGGGGGGGCGTACGGGACGGCGTGAGGGGCTGTACAGGCGAACGAAACGTGCCGCGAGATACCGATTTTGGTTATATATCGTTATTTAATAATTGATACCCGGTTGATGACCAGAAAAATGACTGACAATATATTATGGCTAACCATAATTGCCGTCTGTTTAGCTATATTATTTATTGAAAACTATAATTATAACGACATAATAATTACGTTATAAAATAGTCTACTAACAATCATTTATTTATTATTGCTGCCTCGGGCCTCTGAGTTCCGGTAGCGGTGCGCTCATCAATTGATGCGTTATCATAACCATATGATATACATGTTTTTATTGCTGTATTATTCTTACGCCAGACGGCGTGTTATTTTTACGCCGGGAATGATAAACCGATAAGGATGTACGCTGATGCTATTACCGTCGGATTTGAAAACTATTCTTCACTCAAAACGCGCCAATATCTACTACTTGCAGTATTGCCGGGTATTGGTTAATGGCGGGCGTGTGGAATATGTTACCGATGAAGGTAAAACGTCCCTGTACTGGAATATCCCCATAGCTAACACCACGGTGGTTATGCTGGGTACCGGTACCTCAGTAACGCAGGCAGCGATGCGTGAATTTGCCCGGGCAGGGGTATTGGTTGGGTTTTGCGGTAGTGATGGCACACCGTTGTATTCTGGCAATGAGGTTGATATCGATGTTTCCTGGATCTGCCCCCAGAGTGAATATCGCCCCACGCAATACCTGCAACGCTGGGTGTCATTCTGGTTTGGGGAAGATAAGCGCCTGGTTGCCGCCAGGCAGTTTCAGAAAATACGTTTGCAGCACATAGAGCGCCAGTGGCTGGGGGCGGCAATGCAGCGTGAAACGCGTTTTGCGCTTCCAGCTGCGTTATTAAAAGAGAAATTAGCGCGTTTTCAGCAAGGGATTGATGCGGCTGACAGCCATAATGCGTTAATGCTGCAAGAGGCTCAATTGACAAAAGGACTGTATAAATTAGCCAGTGACGCGGTGCAGTATGGTGACTTCACCCGAGTAAAACGGGGAAACGGGAGTGATAGCGCTAACCATTTTCTGGATCACGGTAACTATCTTGCCTATGGACTCGGCGCTGTGGCCGCCTGGGTAACCGGTATCCCTCATGGGCTGGCGGTGCTGCATGGTAAAACCCGGCGGGGCGGGCTGGTATTTGATCTGGCAGATCTCATTAAAGATGCACTGGTATTGCCACAGGCCTTTATTGCCGCAATGGCGGGTGACGATCAGCAGACGTTCCGGCAGCGATGCATCAGTGGGTTTCAGCAGGCCGAAGCGTTAGACATCATGATCGACACGCTCCAGGAGACAGCACTAACGCTTGGGAACTGTAACGCATGAACGTGCTGCTAATTTCACAGTGTACCAAAAAAGCCCGTGAGCAAAGTTGCCAGATCCTCGATCAGTTTGCCGAACGTAAAGGTGATAGTGCCTGGCAAACCGCAATCACCCGCCAGGGCCTGGAGACACTGCGGCGTTTACTGCGCAAAACCGCCCGCCGCAATACTGCCGTTGCCTGCCACTGGCTGAAAAAGAATGGCCAAACCGAGCTACTCTGGGTCGTTGGCAACCTGCGGCGCTTTAATGCCCAGGGCTCTGTACCCACTAATCACACCACGCGGGATATTCTGCGCAGTCAGCATGAGTCATCCTGGCGCAGCACTGAGGCCGTAGCTTTGCTGGCGGCGATTGCTGGTTTATTCCATGATTTTGGCAAGGCGGGATCGCTGTTTCAGGCCGGGCTTACTGGAAATAGCGCAAAGCGTTTTCAGCCGTTTCGCCATGAGTGGCTCTCTCTGCGATTGTTTCAGGCCCTGGTAGGGGAGCAGAGCGATGCACAATGGCTGGAAAGGCTGGGGGCGCTGGCCCCGGCAGATGAAGACATCTTACTGGCAAGATTGCGTAAGGACAGCGGTGACTGGAGCGACAGCCCGTTTAACAGCTTGCCTCCGCTGGCGCAGGTTGTCGCCTGGCTTATCCTTTCTCATCATCGCCTGCCGCAGTACCTGGGGGAGAATGCCGCGCCTGATTTCAACGACGAGCACTGGCTGACAAGGCAACTGGACGCCAGCTGGAATGCCCTGAATCAC
This sequence comes from Shimwellia pseudoproteus, assembly GCF_016415625.1. Lineage (GTDB taxonomy): Bacteria > Pseudomonadota > Gammaproteobacteria > Enterobacterales > Enterobacteriaceae > Shimwellia > Shimwellia pseudoproteus. The sequence goes on along the minus strand of NZ_WBXP01000006.1, from coordinate 108,933 downwards.
CAGCATAGCGGCTGGCAAGCGCGAGATTTTACACAGGTCTGGGACTTCCCGGCGGGCACACCACTACAAAGCGACACCTGGCGGGAAAAGGCCAGACAGCTGGCGAAGCGCGCCGCCCATGCACTATCCATCTATGAGTTCGGGACTGTGGGGCAGGCGTTCACCCTGCATCTGGCACGTATGTCTTTGATGCTGGCTGACCATTTCTATTCTGCACAGCCGCCGCGCATTGCCTGGCAGGATCCGCATTATGTCGCCTGGGCAAATACCGACCGTGAAACCCGCCAGTTAAAGCAAAAGCTGGATGAACATAATATCGGTGTTGCTCATCACGCACTTTTACTTGGCCGTTCCTTGCCCACACTGCGGGAGTATTTACCGGCGATTACCCGCCATAAGGGATTTCGCCAGCGGGCGAGTATTGCGCGTTTCCACTGGCAAAACCGCGCATGGGACGTAGCTGAAGGTCTACGCGAACGCGCGAAGCGTCAGGGGTTCTTCGGTATTAATATGGCTTCTACCGGTTGTGGGAAAACGTTCGCAAATGCCCGCATTATGTATGCCCTGGCCAATGAGGCGCAGGGTTGCCGTTTCACCGTGGCGCTCGGGTTACGCACTCTGACGCTGCAAACCGGTGATGCGCTGCGGGAAAAGCTCGGGCTGGGTGAAGATGACCTCGCGGTGCTGATTGGGTCGACGGCGGTACGCGAGCTGCATGAAGATATGCCGGATACGGGCAGTATTTCAGAGGATGATCTGTTTGAGGGGCATCAGTATGTTCACTATGACGGCGTGATTAATCAGGGGCCACTGCGCCACTTACTGGACAGCAGCCCTAAGCTCAGCCAACTGATTAACGCGCCGGTGCTGGTTTCGACCATTGATCACCTGATGCCCGCCACTGAAGGTGTCCGGGGCGGTAAGCAAATCGCGCCGATGCTACGCCTGCTGAATAGTGATTTAGTGCTGGATGAGCCGGATGACTTTGATATTGCCGATCAGCATGCCCTGTGCCGCCTGGTGAACTGGGCAGGGATGCTTGGCAGCCGGGTGCTGTTGTCATCTGCCACGCTCCCGCCTGCACTGGTACAGGCGCTTTATACTGCTTACCTTAGCGGGCGTAAGGCCTTCCAACAGGCCTGTGGCGATCCGGGGCAGGAACTGGATGTTTGTTGTGCCTGGTTTGATGAAGATGAATCCTGGTCATCTACGTTCGGTAAAACTCAGCCTTTCTGGGACGCCCATAAGCAGTTTGCTCAGCGGCGCGCAACGCGCCTGGCAACCAAACCGGCATTGCGGGAGGCACAACTGATTCCGGTTACCTTAGCCGCAGGTGACACCCCAGGTCTGGCGGCACTGTTACAGCGTGAGATGCTGGGCTTGCATAGGGCTCATCATCAGCAGCACCCGAGTGGCAAAACGGTTTCTCTGGGGCTGGTGCGTATGGCAAATATCAACCCGCTGGTGGCTACGGCCCGGGCGTTGATGGCATTGCCATCCCCGGAAGGATATTGCATCCATTACTGTGTATACCACAGCCAGCATCCACTGCTGTTCCGATCCTACATTGAAAAACACCTTGATGCGGCCTTTAGCCGCCATGAGGAGCAGGCCCTGTGGCAGCAGCCGGCGATTCGCCAGGCACTGAATCAGGAGCCCGCTCAGCATCACCTGTTTGTGGTGCTGGGCACCTCGGTTATTGAAGTGGGCCGCGACTGGGATGCGGACTGGGGCGTGGCGGAGCCGAGCTCAATGCGATCACTGATTCAGTTTGCCGGGCGTATTCAGCGCCACCGTCAGCAAAGACCAGTGAATGCTAACCTGCTGATTATGGACAAAAACATTCGAGCTCTGCGTAAGGATATGACCCGCCCGGCCTACTGTCGTCCGGGATTTGAGAGCCGGGATTATTTGCTCAGCAGTCATGATCTTCACGCTATTCTGCACCCGGATCAGTACCATTTTATCAACGCAATTCCCCGTATTCTGGAGCCAGCCTCGCTGCGCAGGGGGCGCGGGATATTCCATAATCTCAGCGCCCTGGAGCACGGACGCAGCTACGATGAGCTGCTGGGCCAGGATAATAAAAAACCGTCGGCGGCCACCTGGTGGCGCAAGCCGGTTGGCTGGAGCGCAGAGCTGCAAAAGTACACGCCGTTTCGCCGTTCACAACAGGAAGAACAGCGTTTTTTGTTTATGGCACAAGAGGGGGACCCGCCGCGTTTCAGAGGGCTGGATGAGGGGCCAGAGGGCTGGAAAGATGCGGACAATATGGATGAGGTGGCGCTGGTGATGGCTTCCGGGGTTACCCCGTGGCTGGAAAGTGACTATGCCCAGGTGATGCTCGATATTGCCGCACGCCGAGATATGCCGCTGGAGCAGGTCAGCCGGCGCTATGGCGAGATTAACTTACGGCTGGGGAAAGATCAGGGTGAAGCCTGGCACTATCATCCGCTGTTGGGTGTGTTTAGGGATCTGAACTCATAAGTGTTTTGGGAGAGTCTATGTCACAACAGGAACTCACTGCTTTTATTGTTGAGTATATCGCCGGGCGAAGGCAGGCCAAGCTGGAGGCCTTCGATAAAGCGTCTGCTAAGCGCCTTGCCGCTGATCCGACGGAAGAGGGCGATATTTTGCAGGCGCGCCGTGAGCTGGAATTGCGTTATACGGTGCCAAACTGGCTCACGGAGGCGGCAAAGCGCGCCGGGCAGATTAGTCTGGTGACCCATGCGGCAAAATTTACCCACGGCGATGCTAAAAATAGCAGTATCTTTAGCGAAACCATTGCCTGCGAGGGCTATCTCTCAACGGCGACGCTCAGCCAGCCTGCTGCCGATGCGGTCGGCAATGCCGCCGCGCTGGACGTCGCCAAGCTATTACAAACCGAGGTTGCGGGGGACTCTTTGCTGGCCTGCCTGAAGCGTAATGAGGCCTCCCCGTTAGCCCCGCTGGCAGAAAGCCCACAGCAGCTCAGCGAATGGGTGGATGGTTTTTCATGTGCGCTGACGGTAAAAGACCCCACCTCCCATAAATTAGCTAAGCAGGTTTATTTTCCTGTCGACGGCGGTTATCACCTGCTGAATCCACTGTTTTCCTCCTCCCTGGCCCAGGCGCTGCATCAGCGGATGGTGGCGCTGCGCTTTAGCGAGCAAACCAAAGCTCTGTGGCAGGCACGCCGTAAAAATGAATGGCACCCGGGAATGCTGGTGATCTTTCCTGATACGGCGGTGGTTAACTTCGGAGGGACGAAACCGCAGAATATCTCTGCCCTTAACAGCGGGCGCGGTGGGCGTACCTGGCTGCTTCCTGCCCGGCCGCCAGTATGGGAATCCCAGGATAAGCCGCCGCTGGCAATGGCTACGCTTTTCGGGCCGGGCGCGTTCGATCGGGTGACACGTCAGGCGCGTCGTCAGCTTATTCATCTGCTGATCAGCACTGAAGAGACTCAAAACCGGCATATTCGCCGGCAGCGGGATCAGTATATTGATGAAATTATCGATCTGCTGTTTAACGTTGCGGCAGGTATACAGCGCCGGGACTGGGCCGGATGGACCCTGGAAGAGGGCTGTACGCTCAAGGCGCATCAGCGCCTGTGGCTTGACCCGTGGCGTACCGAAACCGACGAGGCGTTCCGCAGCGGGCGTGAAAGCGATGACTGGCAAAAATGCGTAGCGGATGATTTTGCCCTGTGGCTTAACGGGCATCTTAAACGGGCGGGGCTGTCTATGGGGTTAACGGAGCGCCGGGAATGGCGTACAAAACCGCGCTTCCAGTACCGGTTACGGGAAATGGAGCGGGCTTTGACGAGGTATCGTGATGCGTAAAATTATCGTTTTACCCTGGCTTAATGTGGAAAATGCCAACGCGATTGCCGGGCTGACATGGGGATTCCCGGCGATCACCCACTTCCTGGGTTACACCCACGCCTTGTCCCGTAAGCTGGAGGCCAGCCACGGTTTGACACTGAGCGGTTGCGGGGTGATTTGTCATCATCATCAGGTACATGCTTATACGTCCGGTAGGGATTATCAGTTTGCCCTGACCCGCAACCCGTTAACCAAAGAAGGCAATACGGCGTCTTTCAATGAAGAAGGGCGTATGCATATGACGGTTTCCCTGGTGCTGGAGTGCCACGGCGAAATTGTTAACGGTGATACCGGGATGCGGGCGCTGGAGCAGCATATCCATACCCTGTGTCAGACCCAAAAACTGGCGGGCGGTACCATTACCGGCCTGCGGCGTGTCCGTATTCAGGCATTATCTGCCAGTGACGATGCCTGGCGTGCCCTGCGTTACAGCTTAATGCCGGGATTTGCGCTGCTGGATCGTTCCACTTTGCTCGATGCGCATTATCAGCAGCTGCGTGAGCAGCAGCCCGATGCGGAGATGCTTGATGCCTGGCTTGATTTTACCGCACTCAAAATGCAGGCGGATGCCTCCGGCAACTGGCAGTACCTTCCGAAACCTGTGCCTGGCTACCTGGTGCCACTGATGACCGGCTGGCAGCGTATTTCCCCGCTGTATGAGGCCGGAACCGTGGCTAATGTGCGCGATACCGATGTTCCCTTCTGTTTTTCTGAAGCGGTTTATGGCATCGGCGAGTGGTGTGGGGCACACCGTATTACCTCCCCGGATACGTTGTTCTGGCGCTACCGTACTACCGAAACAGGTTACTACTGCTACGGGCAAGTGGCACCCGAAGATGATCTGGCAGATGACACCGACGAACCGCTTTTTTTTGACGATATTTAAGGGATGAGATCATGGCTAAAACTACGGCTATTAAAACCGCATCGGTACTGGCTTTTGAACGTAAACTGGCAAACTCGGACGCCGTGCTTTCTGCCGGCAACTGGCAGGGTGACTGCTGGCAGCCAGTAAAAATTCAGGAAAAGGCGGTGCGCGGTACTATTTCTAACCGCCTTAAGAATGCCATCACCAGTGATCCGGCAAAACTGGATGCGGAAATTCAAAAAGCGAACTTGCAGCGGGTGGATGTCGCGGCATTGCCTGCTCAGGCAGATACCTTAAAAATGGCGTTCAGCCTGCGTGTGCTGGGAAACCTGGCGACGCCATCAGTATGTAACGATCGGCAATATCAGGATGCACTGGAAAGTGTGATTAACGGCTATATCGCCGAGCATGGTTTTGGCGAGCTGGCGTTGCGCTATGCAACAAATCTGGCCAATGGGCGCTTTCTGTGGCGTAACCGTGTGGGGGCTGAACAAATCCGTGTTGTTGTGAATGGCCGCAAGCAGTGGGTGTTTAACGCACATGACTACTCCCTGCGCGATTTTGAACAGCGCGATGCCGCGCTTAGCGAGCTGGCGGAGGAGATCGGACGGGGCCTGAAGGGGGAAACCTTCGCGTTATTTAACATTGAGGCGTTTGTTCGTCTGGGGCAGGGGCAGGAGGTATTCCCTTCTCAGGAACTGGTGTTGGATGGCAATAGCACCAAAAGTAAGCTGCTCTACCAGGTGGACGGGGTGGCGGCATTGCATTCGCAGAAAGTGGGTAATGCACTGCGGACGATTGATACCTGGCATCCGCAGGCGGAAACGCTGGGGGCTATTGCTGTGGAACCGTACGGCTCTGTAACCAGCCGCGGCATTGCCTGCCGCCAGCCGAAAGAGAAAATGGATTTTTATACGCTGCTTGATAACTGGGTGACCAAAGGAGATAAGCCCGGGGTTGAGCAACAGCACTTTGTGATGGCCGTGTTGATCCGTGGTGGTGTGTTCGGTGAAAAATCAGAATAAGGACGCCTGTAATGGACAGTTATCAGGATATTCGCGTACTGCCTGATCCGGAGTTTACTGAGGCTCAACTATTGGCTGCGCTGTTTGCCAAGTTGCATCGGGCGCTGGGCACACGCGGCAAAGGGGATATCGGCGTGAGCTTTCCTGAGTATGACAAAACCCCCGGTGGGGTTCTGCGTCTGCACGGTGAGCGAGGTGCGCTGGAGGCGCTGGAAGCAACGCGCTGGCGGGGCGGGCTGAATGATTATAGTGCCGGCTCAGCAATACAGGCTGTTCCGGTGGATGCTGTCTGGCGTACGGTATCGCGTGTTCAGGTAAAAAGCAGTGCCGGGCGGTTGCTCCGGCGTTCTGTGCGTAAAGGCTGGCTGACAGAAGAAGAGGCCTGCCAGCGATTGCTCAGTGCCAGAGACAGCGTTAGCCGGTTGCCATTTATTCAGATGAGAAGTCTCTCCAGTGGTCAGTCTTTTAGGCTGTTTATTAGCCTGGGGGCGGTTGCTGCGGCCCCGGTGAGCGGTACGTTTACCAGTTATGGGTTAAGTGCGGTAGCGACAATCCCCTGGTTCTGAGCCAGCGCCGCAAGTCTGTCATTATGCCGGCTTGCGGTTTTGGCGTTATCAGACACCCTTTTTTGGGGTGTTTTTATAGTTAATTGATTTTTATCGTTTTATTTATATGGCCTGAAAAAAGGGTATTAAGTGCCGAACGGCTTTTCTTACGTTCTTTAACAGAGAGTTAGGTTTATATTGCTCCAGTTCACTGCCGTACAGGCAGCTTAGAAAGATCGCGCCATGCTGCAGAGCTTTGTTAACGCGTTCACTGCCGTACAGGCAGCTTAGAAAGAGTACCGCAAAGCGCTTCTCGATATAAAGGGGTTCACTGCCGTACAGGCAGCTTAGAAATGGATGAAAACGGGTTCGCCACGGAAGCTGGATGTTCACTGCCGTACAGGCAGCTTAGAAATGATACCTGCCTCGCTGGAAGCCAGTTTCATCGTTCACTGCCGTACAGGCAGCTTAGAAAATGCCGCGCCACACCGCATCATCTGGCACGAAGTTCACTGCCGTACAGGCAGCTTAGAAATCTTTCCATGCACCGTTGCTGCGGCACTTTACGTTCACTGCCGTACAGGCAGCTTAGAAAATCAACTACCGGCATTATTGAGTGTGGAGGCAGTTCACTGCCGTACAGGCAGCTTAGAAATGCAGGAGGGGATGAGCTACAAGCAGCTTAGTGTTCACTGCCGTACAGGCAGCTTAGAAAAGGCAGTGATGATGATGGGGTGTCACCAACACGTTCACTGCCGTACAGGCAGCTTAGAAAGTAAACTGTTGACCCCTTATCGCGTCGATACGTGTTCACTGCCGTACAGGCAGCTTAGAAAGGGAATGCTTCCCAATCTGATCCCTTAATACCGTTCACTGCCGTACAGGCAGCTTAGAAAAACGAAAAAAGGCCGCAATATGCGACCTTAAAGTTCACTGCCGTACAGGCAGCTTAGAAAAAATTGCATTGGTGTCACTGCGGTCACACCGGGTTCACTGCCGTACAGGCAGCTTAGAAATCCTCCTCGATTTCCATATCCTGAAGCATTAAGTTCACTGCCGTACAGGCAGCTTAGAAACTATTCCGGCCGCAAAAAACGATTTACCGTTTGTTCACTGCCGTACAGGCAGCTTAGAAAGAATGGCCTCGGTCATTTGCGTAACGGTATACAGTTCACTGCCGTACAGGCAGCTTAGAAAGGTATCCAACCATCCGGAATTACCGGAGAGTTGTTCACTGCCGTACAGGCAGCTTAGAAAACAGTAAAACACATTGACGGTGATAATAATGAGTTCACTGCCGTACAGGCAGCTTAGAAAATCAGGTGATCGGCTTGCTCGGTGGTGCAATCGTTCACTGCCGTACAGGCAGCTTAGAAACGTAGCGTTCAATGTCAGCGGGCCTGATCCCCGTTCACTGCCGTACAGGCAGCTTAGAAAAATAGTGATGTAGTCCAGCGCCTGGCGCTTGATGTTCACTGCCGTACAGGCAGCTTAGAAAGGATTGATGATCCGAAAACCAAAGAAGCCATTGTTCACTGCCGTACAGGCAGCTTAGAAAGCATTGCTCACTCAGGGAATGAGCAATAAGGACGTTCACTGCCGTACAGGCAGCTTAGAAATCCCGCCTCCGGTTACGCGATGTATTCGGGTTGTTCACTGCCGTACAGGCAGCTTAGAAACATTAAACGTCGCATACCAATGCGATATACCCGTTCACTGCCGTACAGGCAGCTTAGAAAAACCTGCGCGGTGCCAACCTGCGCGATGCCGAGTTAACTGCCGTGCAGGCAGTTTATATCATCATCCAGGTGAATTCTTTCGGATTACAGGCACAAAAAAGCCACTCTTAAGAGTGGCTTAACTGTATGATTTTGGTGGCCCCTGTTGGGTTTGAACCAACGACCAAGCGATTATGAGTCGCCTGCTCTAACCACTGAGCTAAGGGGCCGTGGCCCGGGATTATAATGTAACTACTGCCAGCAATCCAGCCTGAATACAGATAGTTGCTGATTTTTCAGCCAAACAGTAACCATAATTATCCGATAGTTATCTGCCAATGCTCCTGCAGAAGCAGGGAATAAGAAGGACCCTATGATTGAAGACGTTTTGACGCCGAATCTGCGTGTCTTATTTTGTGGTATCAACCCCGGGAAATCCTCTGCCCATCTCGGGTTCCCGTTTGCTAATCCCTCAAACCGCTTCTGGAAGGTGATTCACCTCGCCGGGTTTACCCCGGAGCAGCTGGCGCCGGAAGAGTATCAGCGCCTGGCCGAGTCCGGCTGCGGCATTACTAAGCTGGTGGACCGCCCTACCGTACAGGCCAGTGAAGTGGCCAGGATGGAGCTGAAAGAAGGGGGGAATGCGCTGCGCAACAAGATTAACCGCTACCAGCCCGCGGCGCTGGCGGTACTGGGCAAGCAGGCATTTACTCAGGCCTTCTCCCAGTGTAATGTCAGCTGGGGGCGCCAGCCGTTTAACTGGGGCGATACTGAGGTATGGGTGCTGCCGAACCCCAGCGGCCTGAACCGCAGCCCGCTGGAGGACCTGGTCGCCGCTTATCGCGAACTGAACGACGCGCTCAGGGCCCGGGGACGATAACGGCTGTCGCCCGGCGTAGGACCAAAAAAAAGCCCTCCGAAGAGGGCTTAGTCATTGTGGCGGGTATCACGCCAGCGATTAATCGTCCAGGAAGCTACGCAACACTTCAGAACGGCTCGGGTGGCGCAGCTTACGCAGCGCTTTCGCTTCTATCTGACGGATACGTTCGCGGGTAACGTCAAACTGTTTACCCACTTCTTCCAGGGTGTGGTCGGTATTCATGTCGATACCGAAGCGCATACGCAGGACTTTAGCTTCACGGGCGGTAAGGCCAGCCAGCACATCATGAGTGGCGGCGCGCAGGCTCTCGGTGGTGGCAGAGTCCAGCGGCAGCTCGAGGGTGGTATCCTCGATAAAATCTCCCAGATGCGAATCTTCATCGTCACCGATTGGGGTTTCCATGGAGATAGGCTCTTTGGCTATCTTCAGCACCTTACGGATCTTGTCTTCCGGCATCAACATACGCTCAGCCAGCTCTTCCGGCGTCGGTTCACGGCCCATTTCCTGCAGCATCTGGCGGGAGATACGGTTGAGCTTGTTGATGGTCTCAATCATATGTACCGGGATACGGATGGTACGTGCCTGGTCCGCGATGGAGCGGGTGATCGCCTGGCGGATCCACCAGGTGGCGTAAGTGGAGAACTTATAACCACGGCGGTATTCGAATTTATCTACCGCTTTCATCAGACCGATGTTGCCTTCCTGAATCAGATCGAGGAACTGCAGGCCACGGTTGGTGTATTTCTTGGCGATAGAGATAACCAGACGCAAGTTTGCTTCAACCATCTCTTTCTTGGCGCGGCGGGCTTTCGCTTCACCAATGGACATGCGACGGTTGATATCTTTAACCTGTTCGATGGTCAGGCCGGTTTCTTCTTCGATCTGCTGCAGCTTCTGCAGGCAGCGTTGCACGTCTTCAGTGACGTCGCGCAGTTTTTCAGACCACGGCTTGTTCATCGCAATGGCCGCGTTGAACCAGGTTTCGCTGGTTTCGTTGCCGGTGAACAGGGTGATAAAGTTTTTCTTCGGCATTTTGCACTGTTCAACACACAGCTTCATGATGATACGTTCCTGAGTACGAACGCGGTCCATCATTGAACGCATGCTGTTGACCAGATAGTCGGACTGTTTCGGCACCAGGCGGAACTGTTTGAAGACTTCAGACAGTTTCAGGATCTCTTCCTGGGCGGCAGCGTGGCTGCGGCCTTTGGCTTTGATGGTGTCGCGAGTGACTTCGTACTGGGTGCGCAGCTCAGCAAATTTCTCACGGGCCAGTTCCGGGTCGATGCTGTTGTCATCGTCGGAGCTGTCGTCGTCCTCTTCGTCTTCTTCTTCGTCGTCGTCCATGTCTTCCTGGGACAGCTCAGAACCCACGTGGGTCGCCGTCGGCGCGAGGTCTTCTTCCGCATTCGGATCGACAAAGCCGGTTATCAGATCGGACAGGCGGCTTTCTTCTGCTTCAACGCGATCGTACTGTTCCAGCAGATAGGTAATAGCTTCCGGGTATTCGGCAACGGAGCACTGAACCTGGTTGATACCGTCTTCGATACGCTTAGCGATATCGATTTCCCCTTCACGGGTTAACAGTTCAACGGTCCCCATTTCGCGCATGTACATGCGCACCGGGTCAGTAGTACGACCAATTTCAGATTCAACGCTGGACAGCACCTGAGCCGCAGCTTCTGCTGCGTCTTCATCGGTATCCGTGGTGTTTTCGCCCAACATCAGGTCATCGGCATCAGGTGCTTCTTCTACCACCTGAATGCCCATGTCGTTGATCATTTTGATGATGTCTTCGATCTGATCGGAGTCGACGATATCTTCCGGCAGATGGTCATTGACCTCGGCATAGGTCAGATAGCCTTGCTCCTTACCACGGGTGACAAGCAGCTTCAGCTGTGACTGCGGGTTTTGCTCCATAAGACGGTATCCACACTTAAGTCATTTGGGTTGGTGTTGGAAGGCGTTGCCGCCAACAATATCTTTCCCCGTTTTAGCGGGTCATTCTCTTTACTGCGGCGGTGGTTCCCTCTGGTAGTAGCTTCACGCTCCGGGGATACGCATCCAATAACCGCTGATAATGACCTGGCTTCACCAGGGTATACCCACCATCATTTGTGTTACTGTCGTACTGGCTAAGTGCGGCTGGCCACTTATCGCTATAAGCGCCTGGATCTGCGTTGCCATCGTCTTGTAACCCAAACTGCGTAGGGTATATGAGAGCCTTTTGGTATATGTGCCGCGGCGCCTCAAAACGGCTTTCGGGATCTCCCGAGTTATATTCGGCAATTAAGCCGCTGGTATTCTATTTCTTCGCTAATGCCTGTGTTATCACACGCACTTCTTCGCGTTCCGCCGCTGAGAGACCCTGGGTCCTCGAACGGGCGATTAATTCTGTGAGCCGAAGTTCCAGCGCCGAGTCGAACAGATGATCAAGCGCGTCGGTAAATGTCTTTTCGGCAATGTCCTTATCTGCTATATCGTCCCAGACTGACAGTTTTTCAAGGGTTGGCGCGGAATCTGTGCCGCGATATTGTTCAAGCAGCTGCCCGGTGGTTAACCCTGGCTGGGCCAGACAGGCCGACACCAGCTCGTTAAACAGCGACAGCCCCGGAATTTTTGCCTGTGGAAGCCCGGTTAACGGGGGGACCATGGGTGCCAAATCGGGGTTCTGTACCAGCAACCCTATAAGTATACGCATGGTTGTGCGTTTTAGCTGTGGCGCTGGCCGCGGCGTATTATTCTCCGCCTGCTTTGGCATTAAACGATCAAGCTGCGCGTCGTCAAAAATGCCCAGTTTGTTGCCCAGCATCTGGCGCAACTGAATACGTAATGCATCACCCGGCACCTGGGTTATCAGCGGTAACGCCAGCGCCGCCAGTTGGGTGCTACCATCCGGGCTACTGAGATCCGCCTGGGGTACCAGGCTGTTAAACAAAAAGGTGGATAACGGCAGTGCCTCATCCATGCGGGCTTCAAATGCCGCCTTGCCCTCTTTGCGGACCAGGGTATCCGGGTCTTCGCCGTCCGGCAAAAACATAAACCGCAACTGGCGACCATCGCTCATATAGGGTAGCGCGGTTTCCAGCGCGCGCCAGGCCGCATCGCGGCCCGCCCGATCGCCGTCATAGCAGCAAATCACGTTATTGGTCACCCGGAACAGCAACTGGATATGGTCTGCCGTGGTCGAGGTGCCCAGTGAGGCCACCGCATAGTTAATGTCGTATTGCGCCAGGGCCACCACATCCATATACCCTTCAACCACCAGTAATCTGGCCGGTTCCGGGGTATGCTGTTGCGCTTCATAAAGGCCATACAGCTGGCGGCCCTTATGGAAAATATCGGTTTCCGGGGAGTTAAGGTATTTTGGGGTGTCGTTCCCCAGTACCCGGCCACCAAAGCCGATAACCCGCCCACGTTTGTCCCGTATCGGGAACATCACCCGCTCGCGAAAGCGGTCATACACCCGGCCATTGTCATTACGGACCAGCATACCGGCGTCGAGCAGTAACTGGCGGTTATCGTCATTGCCGCCAAAGCGTTTTAAGGCGTTGTCCCACCCCGGCGGGGCAAAACCAATGGCAAAACGCGCCACCACGTCCGGGCTGAGCCCGCGTTTTTCCAGATACGCTCTGGCGGGTTGCGCGCTGCTGCTCTCCAGCGACTGTTGGTAAAACCCGTTCAGGCCGTCCATCAGCTGATACAGATTCTGGCGCTGGTGGCGCTCGATCTGGCTCAGGCCGGTGCCTGACTCATACGGGATTTCCAGGTTGTGCATGGCGGCCAGTTCTTCAACGGTCTCAACGAATTCGAGCTTGTCGTAATTCATCAGAAAGTCGATGGCGTTACCGTGGGCACCACACCCAAAACAGTGGTAAAACTGCTTTTCACCGTTAACGGTGAAAGAGGGGGTTTTTTCGTTATGGAACGGACAACACGCGTGGTAATTCTTACCCTGCTTTTTCAGCTTAACGCGGGCATCGATCAAATCTACGATGTCGGTACGGGCCAGCAGATCGTTAATAAAGACGCGCGGGATTCGTCCAGCCATAAGCCCCCAATTGTTTATATCTCAACATGTTACAGCGAAACCACCAATGGCATTTGCCCCGTGAGCTGGCGACTACGACCTGGCCCGGGTGCCGTTACGCGGTGAAGTAAAATGATAAGGGTATAAACGAAAACAAGCCGCGCATTCCTTTCGGAAGCACGGCCTTAACAACTACAACTCAGTCTGAAAAGAGAGGGGTAGCCCTCTCCCGCAATTAGTACAGACGAGTACGGCGTGCGTTTTCGCGAGCCAGTTTCTTCGCGTGACGTTTCACAGCAGAAGCTTTGGCGCGTTTACGTTCGGTAGTCGGTTTTTCATAGAATTCACGACGACGAACTTCCGCCAGAACACCTGCTTTTTCACAGGAACGTTTGAAGCGACGCAGTGCAACGTCGAACGGCTCGTTTTCACGTACTTTAATTACCGGCATGTGCCTCTCACCTTTAAATTCGGTTTGTCGCTGACTTCAACGTCAGCGTTATTTCAAAATGGTGCGGAATTTTACTGCAACTGCTGCTGCTTTGTAAAGCACCGCCAGAACAGAACACCGTTTTTTGCTCTGCTCCTCGCCAGGCCCGCGAGTATACACTAAGCCTGTGCGGATCGTGAGCAAAGTTTTACAACCGCGCGGTCAAAGCATACACTGCGCGGCAGGTTACAGAGGTAAAAGACAGCTATGCGTGTACTGGGTATTGAAACATCCTGCGATGAAACCGGCATCGCCATTTATGATGACCAACAGGGCCTGTTGGCTAACCAGCTTTACAGCCAGATAAAATTACATGCCGACTACGGTGGCGTGGTGCCAGAACTGGCCTCCCGCGATCATGTCCGCAAAGCTGTGCCTCTGATCCAGGCGGCACTGAAAGAGGCTGGTCTGACAGCAAAAGATATTGATGCAGTTGCCTACACCGCCGGGCCTGGCCTGGTGGGGGCGCTGCTGGTGGGGGCAACTGTCGGCCGCTCACTGGCCTTCGCCTGGGATGTGCCGGCTATCCCGGTACACCACATGGAAGGGCACCTGCTGGCGCCGATGCTGGAAGAAAATCCACCGGAATATCCGTTTGTCGCTTTGCTGGTGTCCGGGGGCCATACCCAGTTGATCAGCGTTACCGGGATTGGTGAATACCAGTTACTGGGCGAGTCCATTGATGACGCCGCCGGTGAAGCTTTCGATAAAACCGCCAAACTGCTGGGGCTGGATTATCCCGGCGGGCCGCTGCTGTCGAAAATGGCCAGCCAGGGAACGCCAGGGCGCTTTACCTTCCCGCGCCCGATGACGGACCGCCCGGGGCTGGATTTTAGCTTCTCCGGCCTGAAGACCTTTGCCGCCAATACGATTCGCGATAACGGCACCGACGATCAGACCCGCGCCGATATTGCCCGGGCCTTTGAAGATGCGGTGGTGGATACCCTGATGATCAAATGCCGTCGGGCGCTGGATCAAACCGGGTTTACCCGGCTGGTGATGGCTGGCGGGGTCAGCGCTAACCGCACCCTGCGCGCGCGTCTGGCAGACATGATGAATAAACGCGGTGGGGAGGTGTTCTATGCCCGCCCGGAATTTTGTACCGATAACGGCGCGATGATTGCCTATGCTGGTATGGTACGCCTGAAGGCCGGTGGGGTCACCGGGCTGGAAATCTCCGTTCGCCCGCGCTGGCCGCTGGCGGAACTGCCTGCCGCCGGGCAATAACGCCCAAATCCTGAGCCCGCGCCCTGCGGGCTCAGCAAATGATCACTTGCCCATCATCTGGATCAACAGCCGGCTAAATGCCTCCCGCTGCTCCTGAGATAACCGGTCCAGAAAGTGATTATCCACCGCCGTGCCCTTGGGGAGCGCCTGGGCCAGCAGCTGTTCCCCTTCCTGGGTGAGCCAGACAAAACGCCGCCGTTTATCGGCACTGTCGCCTTCACGCCGTACCAGGCCACGCTTTTCCATGCGCGCCAGCAGCTCCGCCAGCGTCGCTTTGGTGCTGATGGCGGCATCCATCAGGGCGATTTGCTCAATACCGGGTTGTTCTGCAATGGCGCGCAACACCGCATATTGCGGTTTGGTGACCTGGGGCAACGCTTGCTGCCAGCAGGAGGTGTGTTGCTGAAATAATTCGCGGAGCAGGTGGAAGGGTTCGTCTTGAAGTTGCATCTTGTCATTCCTTGCGGGAAGAAAAGGGGCTGGCGTAATCAGGGTGGTTAATGTTATGTCCGCAGCGCAATCCCTGCGGACATGTGATTACTTTTGGGGATCGTTTGAGCCGGGCTTGTCACTGCTATTGCGGGGCTTTCTGCGCCAGATTCTGGTCTCCTGGCCGCGCCATAAGCGCTGAATATTGTCGTTATGGCGGATAAGGATCAGGCAGGAGAGCATGGCAACCGGGAAGGTGAACTGGGGTTTAAACCACCAGACATAAAACGGCGCCACCAGGGCGCTGATAATTGCCCCCAGCGAGGAATACCCGCTGAGTAACACGCTCAGCAGCCAGGTTCCCGCCATCACGCCGGTAAGATCCAGACCAATAGGCGCAATGGCGCCAAACGCGGTGGCAACGCCTTTACCGCCGTGGAATTTGAAAAACACCGGCCAGATATGGCCCATACAGGCAGCGATACCCACCAGGCCTAACCAGAAGGGGGTTAACCCCAGCCCCCAGGCGGCCCATACCGGCAGCATCCCTTTTAAAATATCAAAAATCAGTACCGCGACGGCCGCCCCTTTGCCGCCAATGCGTAAGACGTTAGTGGCCCCTGGATTTCCGGAACCACTTTCGCGCGGGTCAGGCAAGCCCGCCATACGGCAAATCAGAATAGCACTGGAGACAGAGCCGCAAAGATACGCGAGAATGATCATTACCGGCGCGATTACACTCATAACGCTCTTCCGTTGTGAAAATGTCGTTTTATTCTCTGCATCTGTGGATAATACGCATATTTCGCCGGAAGTGGTATCCGGCATCATCAAAAAGCGGATCTCCTGATGGATATTGTATTTATAGAGCAACTTTCGGCAATCACGACGATTGGCGTCTATGACTGGGAACAAACCATTGAACAGCGGCTGGTTTTCGATATAGAACTCGCCTGGGATAACCGCCGGGCGGCGGCCAGTGATGATGTGGCGGATTGCCTGAGTTATGCGGATATTAGCGACGCCGTGCTGCGCCATGTTGAAGGCCAGCGCTTTGCCCTGGTGGAGCGGGTGGCAGAGGAGCTGGCCGCACTGCTGATGACCACGTTTGGTTCCCCCTGGGTGCGGATCAAAGTGAGTAAACCCGGTGCAGTGGCCCGGGCCGCCAATGTGGGCGTAATTATTGAACGCGGTAGCCGGGAAAAAAAACAGTAATATTGCCAGGTTACGCTAAACCTAATGCTGAGTTTCCGGTCTTAAGACCGGATTAATTAGTGGGTAGTTCTTTCTGGTGCCGGTTTGGGCACCGCATTTATCATTTTAGGGTATAGGGGTTAATAATGGGTGACGCACACTCACTAATATCTGCATTGATATTGGGGATTGTTGAGGGGCTGACAGAGTTTTTACCGGTCTCATCTACCGGGCATATGATTATTGTCGGTAACTTACTCGGCTTTAAAGGCGATATCGCCGAAACCTTTGAAGTGGTTATTCAACTGGGCTCGATTCTGGCCGTGGTCGTGATGTTCTGGCGGCGGCTGTTTGGGCTGATCGGTATTCACTTCGGTAACAAAGTGCCTTATGAAGGCGACCACAGTAATCAGGAAAGCACCGGGCGGTTATCGCTGATCCATATTCTGCTGGGGATGATCCCGGCGGTGGTGCTTGGCCTGGTCTTTCATGACACCATCAAAAGCCTGTTTAACCCGGTTAACGTGATGTATGCCCTGGTGGTCGGGGGCTTTCTGCTGCTGGCTGCGGAATACCTCAAGCCGAAAAAACCGCGTGCGGTGGGCATTGATGATATGACGTATCGTCAGGCATTTGTCATCGGCTGCTTCCAGTGCCTGGCACTGTGGCCGGGCTTCTCCCGCTCCGGGGCCACCATCAGTGGCGGGATGTTAATGGGGGTTAGCCGCTATGCCGCGTCGGAATTCTCCTTCCTGCTGGCAGTGCCGATGATGATGGGGGCCACGGTGCTGGATCTCTACAAGAGCTGGCACTTCCTGAACGTGCAGGATCTGCCGATGTTTGCCGTCGGGTTTTTCACCGCGTTTGTGGTGGCGATGATTGCTATCAAAACCTTCCTCGCGGTGATCAAACGTATCTCGTTTGTGCCGTTTGCCATCTACCGCTTTATCGTGGCGGCGGCGGTCTACGCCGTATTTATGTAATACCGCGCCCCCCGGCCTCACTCCTGGGGCTGGGGGCAGTGATGTTCCTTCCAGTTAGCCACCGCCGCAATACGCTGCTGATTCAGCGCCGCTTTGATCTGGCTACCGGTGATCCCGGCGGCAATAATGTCTTTGGCTGAGACCCGGGCCGCGGCCTGCCAGGCGGCACGCAGTAAGCGTCCCTGGCGGTAGTCACACTCCTCAAACCCGGTACGCCCCCGGGCGTCTGCCTCGCTGGTGATGGCCAGCTGTTCGACGCGCTGCGGTTTGCGCCAGGCATCCAGTGCATTAAACAGATTGACGATAGTCTCGGGCCGCAGGATCGGGAAGGTATGGATCAGGTCATGGTACTCCGCCACCAGTTTTGCCAGGCTGCGGATCTCGTTCGGCACCCGTAAGCGCTGGCACAGGCCTTCCACCAGGGCAACACCCGCCAGGCCGTGGCCGCGATGGTGGGGCCACAGGTGGCGCGGGGTCAGCCCTTTGCCGAGATCGTGGCACAGGGCGGCGAAGCGGACGTCGGTTTCCGGGCTAAGCCGGGCGGCGATGGCAAGGGTCATCAGGGTGTGTACCCCGGTGTCGATTTCCGGGTGCCATTTGGCCGGGGCTGGCACCCCAAACAGGGCGTCTATCTCCGGGAACAGGACTGCCAGGGCGCCGCAATCACGCAGCACCTGGAAATAACGCTGCGGGCTGTCGCTTTGCAGGGCGTTTTCGGTCTCTTTCCATACCCGCTCTGGGGTGAGCTGGGCCAGCTCGCCGGACTGGGCCATATGCTGCATCAGCTGCTGTGTTTCCGGGGCTACCCGAAAGCCGAGGTGGGCAAAACGGGCGGCGAACCGGGCGACCCGCAATACCCGCAGCGGATCTTCACTGAAGGCCGGTGAAACATGGCGCAGCCAGCGCTGCCGGATATCTTGCTGGCCGCCGTAAGGATCGATGAGGTTACCGTCGTCATCCATGGCAATGGCGTTGATGGTCAGATCCCGGCGCAGCAGATCGTCAGGCAGGGTAACGTCCGGCGCGGCATAGCAGATGAAGCCGGTATAACCGGAGCCGGATTTACGCTCGGTGCGGGCCAGGGCGTATTCTTCCCGGCTTTGGGGATGGAGAAACACCGGGAAATCCCGGCCTACCTGCTGGTAACCGGCGTCCAGCATCTGCTGGGGGGTGGCGCCAGTGACCACCCAGTCCCGGTCTTTGACCGCTAAGCCCAGTAATCCATCACGTACCGCACCGCCTACCAGATAACGCTTCACTTTCACCTCTGCGAGAGTCACACCATGCCTTTATCATACGTTAAGCCCCCGCGACCGTGGATGATAAAAACCAAAAAACCGGTATCAACAGCGGCTGATACCGGTTTTTATGGCGTGACGGGGACGCGGCCGATCAGTTCATCCAGCGGTTATTGCGTTTGCGGCTTGGGATCATGTGCGGCAGCAGCAGACCCAGCAGTAAACCAATACCCGCGACACCGCCGCCATACATAAACCACTGCATAATGATGGCGCGTTGTTTATCATCCAGCTGGACGTTGGCGGCATTCACTTTCTTCTGGGCGACGATCAGCTGGTTTTTCAGCTTTTGGTTTTCGTCTTTCAGGCCGTTAATGACCCCATCACTGGCCGCCACTTTGCGCTGCATTTCTGCGGTGCGCTGGTTCCAGGTGGCATCAATATTGTTCAGTTTGTCACTCAGGGTTTTCACCTGATTTTCCAGATCCGGTACCCGCACCTTAAAACTCGGCTGGCTGGTCAGCTGCGCCAGCGGGATCCAGGCGTTGCGGCCATTGGCATCGCGCACCTGGGCATACTTGGTATCCGGGTTAGTTTGCAGCAGGGTCACTTCCTCACCTGCGTTAACCGTGCCTACCAGGCGATAGTTATCCCCCGGGCCACTGCGTACCCAGGTGTTCAGCTCATCGGTTACGTATCGTTTTTCTTCGCTATGGGCCGTAACAGATACGCTCAGTGTCAGTAAAGTCAGGCAAATAAGGGGTAATTTAGGCATCAGGTCGTCGATATAGTCCAAAAAAGTGAAACGATAGTAGTGGCATCAGTGTGGCGGTGCAAAAATGAAATCTGAATGAGAATCATCCAGGAGCATTCGTCACGTGACTGACTATGCGCACCTCTCTGCTTTTTCAACCACACGCATACTACCGGCATGGCAATTTGGCGCAAAATATTATTAACTGACCAGCATTATTCGATTAAGTTCGCCACAATATGTGTGGTCCATATACAACGTTAAGTAAGCTACTTATGTCACAAGAGATTGAATTAAAATTTATCGTCGAGTCCAGTGCTCTGGATAACCTGCGCGCGTTGCTCAATGGGCTGGATGCCAGCCACAGCGAGCCCCGCAATTTGCTTAATGTGTATTATGAAACGCCGGATTGCTTACTGCGCCGTCACGATATGGGCCTGCGAGTCCGCGGTGACAATGGCCATTATGAGATGACCATGAAAACGGCGGGGCACACCGTCGGCGGCCTGCACCAGCGCCCGGAATACAATATCCCCCTTGAGACGCCAGATCTGGCATTAGGGCTGTTCCCGGCGGAGATGTGGCCCGGGGATCTGGATGCCGACACCGTTTCTGCCAGCGTGGCGCCGCTGTTCAGCACCAATTTTGCCCGCGAGAAGTGGCTCATCACGCACGGCGAAAGCCGCATTGAGATAGCCCTCGATCTCGGCGAGGTGTGCGCCGGTGAGTTCCGTGAGCCGATCAGCGAGCTGGAAATGGAGATTCTCAGCGGCAATACCGCTGATCTGCTGGCCCTGGCGCGGCAACTGACCGCGCTGGCTGGACTGCGCCAGGGAAGCCTGAGCAAAGCGGCCCGGGGTTATCACCTGGCCCGTGGCAACACAGTACGCCCGCTCCGGGACGCCGGAGTGTTACACCTACCTGCGAAATCGACCGTAGAGCAGGGGCTTATTGGGGCGCTGGAGCTGGCCCTGGCCCACTGGCAATACCATGAAGAATTATGGGTGCGCGGCAATGAACAGGCCCGTGAACCGGTGCTGGAAGCCATTGCCATGGTACGCCACGTGCTGGCGCTGTTTGGCGGGATTATTCCGCGTAAGGCGAGTGCCCATTTGCGTGATCAACTGATGCAGTGCGAAGCGTCACTTCAGGCGGGAAGCTCCCCGGTAACACTGGCCTGGAGCCCGCAGTTCAGCAGTGCCAAACTGGCGCTGACCGACTGGCTGGTGAGCCGTGGCTGGCTGCCGTTTGTGGATGAGAAAGGCCGCCAGAAGCTGGGTGGTTCCTTTAAGCGTTTTGCGGATATCCAGCTGTCGCGCCACGCCGCAGAGCTGCGCCAGGCCTTTTTACACTCTGCCGATAGCGGCTACTACCAGCAACAGCTGATTCGTCTGGCCCGGGAGCTGGACGCGATCCGCATGCTGGCCGGGCACTATGATGATCAGCTCACTCAGCCCTGGCTGGAGACCTGGCAACAGCTGCGCCAGGCCATCAGCCATCACCAGTCCGTGGAAACCGAACACTGGCGGGGGCAAGCTATTGCGCTGGTGCCGTTCTGGCTGCACAGCGGCAAATAACCATACCTGGCGGACCAGGCATTAACCAAGGGAAACGATCCGATGCTGTCACTCTCTGCGCTTTTACAACAACAAGGGCAGGCGGCTGCGGCACGCCTGCCAGCGGATGTCGCTTCAACCCTGAGTGATGACGCCCGTGCGGTGCTGGCATTCAGTGATTTTGTGGCGGACAGTGTCCCCGCGGACCCGGAAGGCTGGCAGGCGCTGACCACCCAGGGGCCAGTGGCCGGTGAATGGCAGCATTACCGCCAGTGGTTACAGGAGGCGCTGTCCCCGGTGGCCACTGAAGCAGAGCTAATGCGGGTGCTGCGCCATTTTCGCCGCCGGATGATGGTGCGTATTGCCTGGGCCCAGGCGCTGGACGTACTGCCCACCGGGGAGACGCTGCAACAGCTCAGTGTCCTGGCCGAAACGCTGATCGTGGCCGCCCGGGACTGGTTATATAACGCCTGCTGCGCCGAGTGGGGCACCCCCTGTAATGCTGACGGGGTTCCCCAGCCGCTGATGATCCTCGGCATGGGGAAGCTGGGGGGCGGCGAGCTGAACTTCTCCTCCGATATTGATCTTATCTTCACCTGGCCGGAGAACGGCGCCACCCGGGGGGGGCGGCGCGAACTGGACAACGCGCAATTTTTTACCCGCCTCGGCCAGCGGCTGATCAAAGCCCTGGATCAGCCCACCCAGGATGGCTTTGTCTACCGGGTGGATATGCGCCTGCGCCCGTTTGGCGATGGCGGCCCGCTGGTGATGAGTTATGCGGCCCTGGAAGATTATTACCAGGATCAGGGACGGGACTGGGAGCGCTACGCGATGGTGAAAGCGCGCATCATGGGGGATAACAATGACCCCTGGTGCCAGGAGTTGCACAATATGCTGCGGCCGTTCGTGTTCCGTCGCTATATCGATTTCAGTGTTATCCAGTCTTTGCGCAATATGAAAGGGATGATCGCCCGGGAAGTACGGCGCCGGGGGCTGACCAATAATATTAAGCTGGGGGCCGGGGGCATCCGCGAGGCGGAGTTTATCGTCCAGGTCTTCCAGTTGATCCGCGGGGGCCGGGAGCCCCAGCTCCAGACCCGGGGCTGGCTGGAAACCCTCGACACCGTGGGGCGGCTGCACCTGCTGCCGGATGCCGATATCGCCCAGCTGCGCGATGGCTGGAGCTACCTGCGCCGGCTGGAGAACTTGCTACAAAGTATTCATGATGAACAAACCCAGACCCTGCCGGATGACCCCCTCGACCAGGCGCGCCTGGCCTGGGCCATGGGCGAAGGGGACTGGGCAACGCTGCACGCCACGTTAACCCGGCATATGCAGGCCGTGCGGCGCATTTTTAACGCGCTGATTGGCGATGATGAACAGGACAGTGCCGATGAGCGTAGCGAGGAGGGCTGGCGAGAGCTGTGGACCGATACCCTTGAGGCAGACGACGCCAGCGCGGTGCTGAGCCATTACAGCCCGCAGGTGCGCCAGCAACTGCTGGTAATCCTGGCCGACTTCCGCCGCGATGTTGAGAAACGCACCATTGGCCCCCGTGGCCGCCAGGTGCTGGATCAGCTGATGCCCCATCTGCTGAGTGAGGTCTGCCAGCGCGAAGACGCCCCGCTGATCCTCGGGCG
This sequence comes from Shimwellia pseudoproteus, assembly GCF_016415625.1. GTDB lineage: Bacteria > Pseudomonadota > Gammaproteobacteria > Enterobacterales > Enterobacteriaceae > Shimwellia > Shimwellia pseudoproteus. The sequence goes on along the minus strand of NZ_WBXP01000006.1, from coordinate 86,490 downwards.
GCTGGTGGTGCTGCTGGTGGGGATAGTCTCCCGGACCACCTACCTCGAATTGCTGGTGGAGTTCCCCGGGGCCCTGAAGCATCTGATCCGCCTGTGTGCGGCCTCGCCGATGGTGGCCAGCCAGCTGGCCCGCTACCCGCTGTTGCTTGATGAACTGCTCGATTCATCCACCCTGTATCAACCTACGGCCACTGATGCCTATCGCGATGAGCTGCGCCAGTATTTGTTGCGGGTGCCGGATGATGACGAAGAAGAACAGCTGGAGGCCCTGCGCCAGTTTAAGCAGGCTCAGTTGCTGCGCATTGCGGCCGCCGATATTGCCGGGACATTACCGGTGATGAAAGTCAGCGACCATTTGACCTGGCTGGCGGAGGCGATGATCGATGCGGTGGTGCACCAGGCGTGGGCCCATACCGTGGCCCGCTATGGTCAGCCTACCCATTTGCGCGATCGCGACGGGCGTGGTTTTGCCGTGGTGGGGTACGGCAAGCTGGGGGGCTGGGAGCTGGGCTACAGTTCCGATCTTGATTTGGTGTTTTTGCATGACTGCCCGGCAGAGGTGATGACCGACGGCCCCCGGGAGATAGATGGCCGCCAGTTCTATTTGCGCCTTGCCCAGCGGATCATGCACTTGTTTAGTACCCGGACATCGTCCGGCATTTTGTATGAAGTTGATGCCCGTTTGCGGCCGTCCGGCGCGGCGGGGATGCTGGTCACCACGGTCGAGGCGTTTGCGGACTACCAGCAAAACGAGGCCTGGACCTGGGAGCATCAGGCCCTGGTACGGGCGCGGATCGTCTATGGCGATCCGCTGCTGTGCCAGCAGTTTGACGCCACCCGGCGCCAGATCCTCTGTTTGTCCCGGGACGGGGAGCAACTGCAAACCGAAGTGCGGGAAATGCGTGAGAAGATGCGCGCCCACCTCGGAGGGAAACACAAAGATCAGTTTGATATCAAAGCCGATGAGGGCGGTATCACCGACATTGAGTTTATTACCCAGTATTTGGTGCTGCGTTATGCCCATCAGTCGCCAAAGCTCACCCGCTGGTCCGATAATGTCCGCATTCTGGAATTGCTGGCGCAGAACAACATCATGGCGGAGGACGAAGCTCAGGCCCTGACCCATGCTTATGTCACGCTGCGCGATGCGCTTCACCATCTGGCCCTGCAAGAGCAGCCTGGCCTTGTGCCGCAGGATGCCTTTAGTGAGCAGCGTAGTCAGGTGGTCCGCCGCTGGCAGCAGTGGCTGGGATAAAGGCTGGCGTGACCGGTGTACCCGTGCCTAACCGCGCGATAACAGTGATTTATGCTATTATCCGCCCAATTTTTTAGTTTCTCTCTGGAGAGTCAGAAATGAAAGTAACGCTGCCCGAATACAGCCGTGCTGGCGTCATGGTGGTTGGTGATGTGATGCTTGACCGTTATTGGTACGGCCCGACCAGCCGCATCTCCCCGGAAGCCCCGGTCCCGGTGGTGAAGGTGGAGAATATCGAAGAACGCCCCGGCGGCGCGGCGAACGTGGCGATGAACATTGCCTCTCTGGGGGCCACATCGCGGCTGGTCGGGCTGACCGGTATTGACGATGCGGCCCGGGCACTGAGCACCGCGCTGAGCGGTGTGAATGTTAAGTGTGATTTTGTCTCGGTGCCGACCCATCCGACCATCACCAAGTTACGGGTGTTGTCCCGTAACCAGCAGTTGCTGCGTCTGGACTTCGAAGAGGGGTTTGAAGGGGTCGATCCTCAGCCGCTCCACGAGCGTATTAGCCAGTCGCTGCCTTCCGTTGGGGCGCTGGTACTGTCTGATTACGCCAAAGGGGCGCTGGCCACGGTACAGCAGATGATAGCCCTGGCGCGCCAGGCCGGTGTGCCGGTGCTTATCGATCCGAAAGGGACTGATTTTGCCCGTTACCGCGGTGCCACGCTGCTGACCCCGAACTTGTCTGAGTTCGAAGCGGTGGTGGGTAAGTGTAAAGATGACCAGCAACTGGTAGAGCGCGGTATGCAGCTGATTGCGGACTTTGACCTGTCTGCGCTGTTGGTGACCCGCTCTGAGCAGGGGATGTCCCTGTTACAGCCAGGTAAGGCACCGCTGCATCTGCCTACCCAGGCCCAGGAAGTATACGACGTGACCGGTGCCGGTGATACGGTGATCGGCGTGCTGGCGGCGACCCTGGCCGCAGGCAACAGCCTGGAAGAGGCCTGTTTCTTCGCCAATGCGGCCGCCGGTGTGGTGGTGGGTAAACTGGGGACCTCGGTGGTTACCCCGGTGGAGCTGGAAAATGCCGTCCGTGGCCGTGCGGATACCGGTTTTGGCGTGATGAGCGAAGATGACCTGGAAGCGGCTGTCGCCGCCGCCCGTAAACGGGGTGAGAAGGTCGTGATGACCAACGGGGTGTTTGACATTCTGCATGCGGGCCATGTTTCTTATCTGGCCAATGCGCGCCGCCTCGGCGATCGGTTAATTGTGGCGGTAAACAGTGATGAGTCCACCCGTCGCCTGAAAGGCGATACCCGTCCGGTGAATCCGCAGGACCAGCGGATGATCGTGCTGGCTGCGCTGGAGTCGGTAGACTGGGTTGTCCAGTTTGATGAAGATACCCCCCAGCGGTTGATCGGGGAGATCTTGCCGGATCTGCTGGTGAAGGGCGGTGATTACAAGCCGGAAGAGATTGCCGGGAGTAAAGAAGTCTGGGCTAATGGCGGTGAGGTCATGGTGCTGAATTTTGAAGACGGCTGCTCAACCACTAATATTATTCGCCGCATTCAAAAGTCTTCGGATAATCAATAGGTTGTTTTTATCCGGTGCGGATGCGCGCCGGCGTGATAAATCCCTCTGGCGGCGCGGGCTGTCCGGGGGATTTTTTTATGCCAGGAAAAGTCGTAATTTTTATGATTTCGCTCAATTAGTGATCGCAATTTGTGCATTTTATGTTCATCCGCGGGGCGGTAAATCTGGCATTACTATAGACAGTAAAAAGCATATGACCAGTTTAGAAACCGACAAGCTGAAGGAGTATGCCAGTGAACCACGATGCGCTGTATTCGTTAGAGAACTTTGATTTTCTGGCCCGTACCTTTGCCCGGATGCATAACGAAGGGCGTACGGTGAACATTAACGCAGTGACAGGAAACATGGATGAAAAGCATCGCCAGTGGTTTTGTAAGCGTTATGCGCTTTACTGCCGCAGGGATGCCAGGGTGACACCCGTCGAACTGGAAGCTGAACACTAATCAAACAGCGGGTCAGGAGGACCCGCTCTTTTTTGCCTTAGTCCTGGGCTTCAATGGACGGATTTTCTGGCTCGGCGGCCTGGCGGGTTTCAAGAGCGGCCAGACGCTGCTCAAGAGCCGTCAGTTTTTCCCGGGTACGCAGCAGCACCTGGGTTTGTACGTCGAACTCTTCGCGGCTCACCAGATCCAGGCGCGACAGCTGAGATTGCAGGATCTGACGGATTTTTTTCTCAACGTCTTCCCCGAATTCGCGAATACCTTTGGGCATGGATTCGTGTACCTGACGGGCGATGTTTTCAATTTTCTTCGGGTCGATCATATTGCGTTCTCTGAGCGGGAAAAGGGATTGCCGCCATTGTAATGCCTGCGCTGCCCGTGGCAAACCGGAAATCGTCAATCAGACCGTTGCCGAGGCTACTCAATAGCGTTATAGTAATCTCGTTTATTCTCAGGGCGGGGCGAAACTCCCCACCGGCGGTAAATCAGCCATGGCGCTGAAAGCCCGCGAGCGCTCCGGAACGATGTCCGGAGGTCAGCAGATCCGGTGTAATTCCGGGGCCGACGGTCATAGTCCGGATGGGAGAGATTAACTCTGTTGGGCCCCGGCTCACTCGCGTTATAATTTAGCCGTTTTACGGCACTCCTAAGACTGCCCTGGTTCTGGTAATCCATAATATTAATGAGGTTTTTTTACCATGAATCAGACGCTACTTTCCGCTTACGGTACACCTTTCGAACGTGTTGAAAATGCATTAAAAGCGCTGCGCGAAGGCCGCGGTGCGATGGTGCTGGACGACGAAGATCGTGAAAACGAAGGGGACATGATTTTCCCTGCCGAAAACATGACCGTTGAGCAAATGGCACTGACTATTCGTCACGGCAGCGGCATTGTCTGCCTGTGCATCACCGAAGATCGCCGCAAACAGCTGGATCTGCCGATGATGGTCGAAAATAACACCAGCGCCTTCGGGACCGGGTTTACTGTGACTATCGAAGCGGCCCACGGCGTGACCACCGGTGTTTCTGCTGCTGACCGTTTGACCACGGTGCGCGCCGCGATTGCTGACGGCGCTAAGCCTGCTGATCTGCACCGCCCGGGGCACGTGTTTCCGCTGCGTGCTCAGCCTGGCGGTGTGCTGACCCGCGGTGGCCATACCGAAGCGACTATCGATCTGGTTACCCTGGCCGGTTTTAAACCTGCCGGTGTACTCTGTGAGTTGACCAATGATGACGGCACTATGGCACGTGCGCCGCAGTGCATTGAATTTGCCCGCCAGCACAATATGGCCGTGGTCACGATTGAAGATTTACGTGAATATCGCGTGGAGCATGAGCGTAAAGCCAGCTAATCCGCGATGCACGACTAAACGAAAAACGGGGCCCTGATATGGCCCCGTTTTTTTATCCCTGATACTGCCCCTGAGCGTCAGCCTAGTCCGTTGCTTTGCAGCACCGAGAGGCTGAGCCCCATCACCGCCATACCGCACAGCACCCCATAACTGGGGTTATTGTGGGGATCAATTTCCCGGGCCAGCGGCATCAGCTCGTCCACCGACAGGGCCACCATAATCCCCGCCACTGCCGCCATAATGGCCGCCATCATCACCGGGGAGACAAGGCTCCCGAGGATCAACCACGCCAGCAACCCCCCGGCGATTTCCGCAAGGCCAGATAACCCGGCCCAGCAAATGGCTTTGCTGCGGGAACCGGTCGCCGCATACACCGGCCCGGCCACCGCCAGCCCTTCGGGAATATTGTGCAGCGCCACGGCCAGGGCAATACCCAGCCCCAGTTCAATGTCGCTGCTGGCCGTGACAAAGGTGGCGATGCCTTCCGGGAAGTTATGCAGGCTGATACCGAGGGTCAGTAATAGTGCTGTACGGCGCAGGTTGCGCGGCTGCATGGTGCCGGTGGTGAGATCCTGGGGGTGGGCGTGGGGCAGGCAGCGATCCAGGGCAAAATAGCCGATCAGGCCGGTGAGAAACATGCTGTAGCCCAGCACCGGTTTCATACCGCCGGTATGCAGCGCGGCGGGGAGCATTTCCATCAGTGAGATCAACAGCATAATGCCAGCGGCAAAACCGATGGAAAACGCCAGCACCCGGTTTGAGGGTTTCTGGCCGATGACGACCAAAAGCGCACCGATAAATGTGGTGGTGCCTGCCAGCAGGGTCAGAATTAGCGGTAGCGACATATCCCCTCCTTGTGACAACTCATATGGTGTTACCGCCTCCGGGTAACCTTTGCCATTATACGATGACTTACCATGTTCAAATTTTCTGACAATCATCATCACGGTTATACCGGTTTCTCTGTACAGAAAACCGCGTACTCTATGTGAATCAACCATATCATTTTGGTTAAGGAAAAGCATATGACCGCACGCATGCCCGCATTATTTCTCGGCCACGGTAGCCCGATGAACGTCCTGGAAGATAACGCCTTTACCCGGTTGTGGCAGCAGTTGGGCACCACCCTGCCGCGCCCCCGTGCGATCCTGGCGATTTCTGCCCACTGGTATACCCGCGGGACCGGGGTCACCGCCATGGAAACCCCGAAAACCATTCATGATTTTGGCGGCTTTCCTCAGGCGCTGTTTGATATTCAGTACCCGGCTCCGGGCTCCCCGGCGCTGGCCCAGCTGGTGGTGGAGCTGCTTGATCCAGTGCCGGTGACCCTGGATAAAGAAGCCTGGGGCTTTGACCACGGCTCCTGGGGGGTGATCATTAAGATGTACCCCGATGCGGATATTCCGATGGTGCAGCTCAGTATTGACTCCACTAAGCCCCCGCAGTGGCACCTGGCGCTGGGGCGTAAACTGGCGCAGCTGCGCGATGAAGGCGTGCTGATTATTGCCAGCGGCAACGTGGCGCATAACCTGCGGGCGGCCCGCTGGCACGGTGAGGATGCGCCTTATCCCTGGGCGGACGCATTTAATGACTTTGTGAAAGAGAACCTGCGCTGGCAGGGGCCTGATGAGCAACACCCGCTGGCGCACTATCTGGATCACTCCGCCGGGGCATTGTCTAACCCTTCGGCGGAGCATTTCCTGCCGCTGCTCTATGCCCTCGGTACCTGGGACGGTAAAGAGCCGGTTAGCGTGATTGGTGAGGGGATGCAGCTGGGATCGATCAGTATGATGTCGGTACAGGTCGGGGCGCTTGCCGGGTAAGGTCATCCGGCCGCTTACTGGCGAGAAAAACAAAGGCACCCGCGGGTGCCTTTGTTGTCATGCGTCGCAGATCACTCAATAAAAGTATGGGGGTAAAAGCGCGACAGATCCTGGGTGATCAGCGCCCGATCTTCCCTGATCCCGATCCCCGCCGCCTGATCGTTGATAAGCCAACTGCCGATCAGCGTGTAGCTATCGCCAAATTTTGGCAGTGGGTAGAACTGCTGCACAATGTAGCCTTCCTCACCATAGGGGCCGTCCACGGCGGCAATTTGCTCGCCGTTCTCGATTATCTTAATATTCGCCCCTTCCCGGGAGAACAGCGGCTTAATCACGTATTTCTCCATTGGCGGGTGGTCTGCATCGGCAAACCAGGCGGGCAACAGATTCGGATGGTCCGGGAACATTTCCCACAGCATCGGCAACAGGGCTTTATTGGAGATAATGCTCTTCCAGGCCGGTTCCAGCCAGCGGACACCGGCGTCTTCCAGCTTGGTGGAGAACATCTCGCGCAGCATAAATTCCCAGGGGTAGAGCTTGAACAGGTTACTGATCACCTGATCCTGGAGATCGGTAAACTGGCCCTTTTCCCCGAGCCCAATATCCTCGACATAGAGAAATTCACTGGCGACGTCTGCCTCGTTGGCGCAGTCCTGCAGATACTGGATGGTGCCCCTGTCTTCTACGGTGTCCCGGCAGCAGGTGAAGTGCAGCAGGTTAAAACCGTGCTGGTTTTTCAGCGTCGCGAAGCGTTCGATCAGCTTCTCCTGCAGGCTGTTAAATTGATCGCTGTTGGCGGGCAGTTTGCCGCTGTTTATCTGATCTTCCAGCCAGATCCACTGAAAGAAGGCCGCCTCATAAAGCGAGGTGGGGGTGTCGGCGTTGTTTTCCAGTAGCTTGGGTTCGCCGGTGCCGTCCCAGGCCAGATCGAGCCGGGAATAGAGCGACGGCTGGTGGGTCTTCCACGACTGACGGACGAACTCCCAGGTGTGTTTCGGGATGCAGAAGCGGGCCATCAGCGCATCACTGTTAATGACTTTTTCCACCACCTGGAGGCACATCTGGTGTAGCTCCTCAGTGACCGCTTCCAGCTTTTCAATTTGCGCCAGGCTGAACTGATAATAGGCGTCCTCACACCAGTACGGCTCCCCGTACATGGTGTGAAAATTAAACCCGTATTCGGTGGCTTTTTCGCGCCAGTCCGGGCGCTCGGTAATTGCGATACGCTCCATAGCCGTTAGCCGCCCATTGAACGGTGGGTGGTGCCGCTGGCGCTGCGCTGCATGGTGGACTGTTTGGCCACAGACTCACCGAAGCCGCCGCGGGTAACCGTACTGGTGGTGGCCGGTTTCGGGGCCATCGCGGTTTTCGGTACCGTCATGGTGCGGCCCGGGGTGGCGGCGCCGTAGTTTTTACCGCTGGCATCGGTATAGCGGCCATAGGCCGGGCTGTTTGGGTTCTTAGAAGAGAACAGTGGCTGCTGGGCAAAACCGGCCCCGCCGCCCATCATGCGGCCCATCATATAACCGGCCATTAATGGCATCCAGAAGCTGCCGCCGCTGGAAGACTCCGCCGCCATACCGGCTTGTGCGGGTGCCTGCTGGCACTGGCCTTCGCCAAATTCGGCGATGCAATCTTCCCGGGTGGCGTATTTCGGTGCGGTGCGCTCGGCTTCTTTTACGGCATTGTTATAGGCGGTAGTACATTCCGCGTTTTTGCCGGGATTGGCCTGAGAGCAATCGTCCGCATTCTGGTAGAGGGAGACGGTTTCGTCAGATTTTTCGCATCCGGCCAGCATAAATACCGCGCTGACCGCCAGTGCGACCGGCGTGAGGTGGCGCGCATTCCAGCTTTTGCGGAATGTCGCATGGTTAATACGTTTTGTCCTTTTCATGATGATTTCCCGGCCCAGTGGTGATTCAAAAACAGCAAGAGCCGTCAGGATAGGTGATAGGTGGTGGAAATTGAAGCGATCAGTGGGGGAGAGAGGCTAATCTTTACGTTGCCTTACGATCGCTGGCCGCCGGGAAAATAACAAAAAGGCGTGCTGAGCACGCCTTTTTTCGCCAGAGCGTGAAAAATCACTGCATCGGGGCGGTTGCCATCCGCTCAGCGGCCGCTTCCTGGGCTTCGTTTACCGGTGCGACCACGTCAGGGGTGGTGGAGATCGGTTTACCCAGGGTGCTGTTCAGCGCCACCAGATCCTGCTCATTGAGCGTACCCAGCGCAGACTTGATATTCAGCTGGTTGATCAGGTAGGTGTAGCGGGCGTTAGCCAACTGCTGTTTTGCGTTATACAGCGTGGTGGTCGCGTTCAACACATCGACGATGGTACGGGTACCCACGGAGTAACCGGCTTCCATCGCGTCCAGAGAGCTCTGGGCAGACACCACGGTCTGTTTGTAGGCGCTGATGCTACTGACCGACGCGTTGACGTTGTTGTAAGACGAACGTACGTTCTGGATCACGCTACGGTGGGCGGATTCGAGCTGCTCGCTGGCGCCGACAAACGCGTACTGGGCCTGTTTAACCTGCGAGGTGACTGAGCCACCGGAATAGAGCGGCAGTGAGAAGTTCAGCCCAATCTGGTTCTGGCCAGAGATATTATCCGTGGAGCCATTATCGTGAGATTTGGCGTTATAGCGGTTATTGGTAATACCGGTCGACGCTGTCAATCCTACGGTAGGCAAGTGGCCGTCTTCCGCATAGCGGATTTGCTCACGGGCCAGATCCTGGCTCAGACGGGCCTGTAACAGGGATAAGTTACGTTTTTCCGCCTCTTTCAGCAGCGCGGTGACCGGATCGGCGCGGTTAGGCTTAAAGCCGTCAACGTTCAGCGAGGAGAGCTGCGGGTAGTATGTCCCGGTGACCTGGCGCAGGGCTTCCACGGCGTTATCCAGATTATTACGGGCGGTAACTTCGTCCGCCAGCACGCTGTCGTACTGGGCGCGGGCGTTTTGTACGTCGGTTATCGCCACCAGGCCTACGTTAAAGCGCTGGGAGGTCTGATCTAACTGCCGGTAGATCGCCTGTTTCTGTGCTTCGGTGTAGGACAGGTTATCAATGGCGTTCAGCACGTTAAAATAGGCCGTCGCGGTGTTGAGGATCAGGGTCTGCTGAGAGGTCTGATAGGTGACATCCTGAATACCAGCAGATTTTTCCTGCAGGGTCAGGGCGCGCCATTTGGACATATCAAAGATGGTCTGGGTCAGTGACAGTGCGCCGCTGGTAGTATTAGAATTCATGCCAGAGCTGTCCCGATAGCCGTTCTTATAGCTATAATCGGCACCCAAACCGAGCTGCGGCAGCAAGGGGCTGCGTGCTTCGTTGATCTTTTCAAACGCTGCATCACGGTCCGCGGCAGATTTGCGCAGGTCCGGGTTGCTGGTGCGCGCCTGCTGATAAACCTGGAGCAGGTTCTCTGCCTGGCTCATGGTACTGAATCCTGCCAGACTCAGCCCGATAAGAAGTGGGAGCAGTTTCTTCATTTGCATTCCTTGTTGTGAAGCAAAAATTTTTTGTTAGCGCTGACAAAGCCAAAAATGATCGCCGATTCTAGCAGAATCCGCCAGCGGTTGAAGTTGACCTTGTGTGCCATACCGGCGGTTTATTGGGTCAATTTATCTCATTCCCTGCGCACAGCGGACGATAATAGCGAAAATCGTATCTCTCATCACAATAGCAGGCAGGATTTCACCATGACGAATAAATCACCGGCACCCGTAGCGACACTGACTAAAAATGATGTAGAAATTATTGCACGGGAAACGTTATACAGTGGTTTTTTTTCACTGGAGTTGTACCGTTTTCGTCACCGGCTTTTCAATGGTGAAATGAGCGGTGAAGTACGGCGGGAAATTTTTGAACGCGGACACGCCGCAGCGCTGCTACCCTTTGACCCGGTGCAGGATAAAGTGGTGCTGATTGAACAAATCCGTATTGCGGCCCTGGAAACCAGCGAAACGCCCTGGTTACTGGAGATGGTCGCCGGGATGATTGAACCGGGCGAAACCGTTGAACAGGTTGCCCGTCGTGAATCAATGGAAGAAGCCGGGCTGACGATAGGGCGTACCAAACCGGTACTCAGCTATCTGGCCAGCCCAGGAGGCACCACCGAAAGAACTTCTATTATGGTGGGTGAAGTGGATGCCGCCAGTGCCCATGGAATCCATGGCCTGGCGGATGAAAACGAAGATATTCGGGTTCATGTGGTAAGCCGGGAGCAGGCTTACCAGTGGGTAGAAGAGGGGAAAATCGACAACGCGGCGTCTGTGATTGCCCTGCAATGGCTGCAGTTGCATCACAACGCGCTGAAAAAAGAGTGGGACCATTGAAAATGAAGCGCTATACACCTGACTTTCCAGAAATGATGCGATTGTGTGAGAAAAATTTTGCACAATTACGCCGCTTGCTGCCCCGTGATGATGTACCAGGCGAAACGGTAAATTATCAGGTAAATAATGCGCGATATCGATTAACTATTCTTGAGTCAACCCGCTACACTACGCTGGTGGAAATTGAGCAAACTGCGCCAGCCATCAGCTACTGGAGCCTGCCGTCAATGTCGGTTCGGCTGTATCATGACGCCATGGTCGCGGAAGTGTGTTCCACTAAGCAGATCTTTCGTTTTAAAGCACGTTATGATTATCCTAATAAAAAGTTGCATCAACGCGACGAGAAACACCAAATTAACCAGTTCCTGGCGGACTGGTTGCGCTATTGCCTGGCGCATGGAGCGATGGCGGTTCCGGTTTGTTAGCGTTGTGAAACCTAAGGACACCATTTGGAAAGCCTGTTAAATCTTCCTGTTGCTGGTGGGGCCAGCGTCAGGATCTTGCAAATTACCGATACCCATCTGTTTGCAGGAAAAAACGAAACCTTACTGGGTGTGAAAACCTGGGACAGCTATCAGGCTGTCCTGCAGGCGATTCACGCCCAGGCAAAAGAGTATGATCTTATTGTCGCCACCGGTGATCTGGCCCAGGATCACTCCCTGCAGGCGTACTATCATTTTGCCGAAGGGATTGCGCCGTTCGGGCTCCCCTGTGTCTGGCTGCCGGGCAACCATGATTTCCAGTCCGCCATGTACAGCGCCCTGCAAGAGGCGGGGATCTCGCCGGCCAAACGGGTAACCGCCGGGGATGCCTGGCAGATTATCCTGCTGGATAGCCAGGTATTTGGCGTCCCCCACGGTGAGTTGAGTGAGTATCAACTGGAGTGGCTGGATAGCGTTTTAGCCCAGGATCCTGAGCGCCACACGCTGTTATTGCTGCACCACCACCCGCTGCCGGCAGGGTGTAGCTGGCTTGACCAGCACAGTCTGCGCAACGCCGGGGAACTGGATCAGGTATTACGCCGTTATCCGCAGGTCAAAACCCTGTTGTGCGGACATATTCATCAGGAGCTGGATGCCCAGTGGAATGCGCGCCGGGTGCTGGCTACCCCTTCGACCAGCGTTCAGTTTAAGCCCCATTGCACCAATTTCACCCTGGACACAATCCCGCCCGGGTGGCGCTGGCTGGTGTTACACCCTGATGGGACATTAACCACTGAAGTGTGCCGTATTGATGATGCGCAGTTCAGCCCGGATACCGAATCTGAAGGTTACTGATGTCGACATTGCTTTATCTGCATGGTTTTAACAGTTCTCCCCGTTCTGCCAAAGCGACCCTGCTCAAAGGCTGGCTGGCGGCGCACTACCCCCACATCGAGATGGTGATCCCGCAGTTACCGCCGTACCCGGCTGATGCCGCCGAAATGCTGGAAGGTATCGTGCTGGAGCACGGCGGGGAAGATTTTGGGGTGGTGGGCTCCTCCCTCGGGGGCTATTACGCCACCTGGCTTTCCCAGTGTTTTGTGGTCCCGGCGGTGGTGGTGAACCCGGCAGTACGGCCTTTCGAACTGCTGGCGGACTATCTGGGGGAGAACCAGAACCCCTACACCGGCCAGCAATATGTGTTAGAGTCACGCCATATTTACGATCTGAAAGTGATGCAAATTGAGCCGCTGGAATCGCCGGACCTGATTTGGCTGTTACAACAGACCGGGGACGAAGTGCTGGATTACCGCCAGGCGGTGGCCTACTACTCCGCTTGCCGCCAAACGGTGGAAGAGGGCGGAAATCATGCTTTTGCAGGCTTCGAAGATCATTTCCCACAGATTGTCGATTTCCTCGGGTTACATTAAGCCCGGGGCGATGTTCTGTTTTGCTATCTGAATGAATACACCATGACGCAATCATATAACGCGGATGCCATTGAGGTACTCACCGGGCTTGAGCCTGTTCGCCGTCGCCCGGGGATGTACACGGACACCACCAGACCTAACCATCTGGGACAGGAAGTTATCGACAACAGCGTGGACGAAGCGCTGGCAGGCCATGCGAAGCGGGTGGACGTTATTCTGCACGCCGATCAGTCACTGGAAGTGATTGACGACGGGCGCGGGATGCCGGTTGATATCCACCCGGAAGAAGGGGTGCCCGCCATTGAACTTATCCTCTGCCGGCTCCACGCCGGGGGGAAATTCTCTAATAAAAACTATCAGTTCTCCGGGGGCCTGCACGGGGTCGGGATCTCGGTGGTTAACGCCCTGTCAAAACGGGTGGAAGTTAAAGTTCGTCGTGACGGCCAGGTTTACGCCATGGCATTTGAAAACGGCGATAAAGTTGAAGATCTGGCGGTGGTCGGGACTTGCGGTAAACGCAACACCGGGACCAGCGTGCATTTCTGGCCGGATGAAGCCTTCTTCGACAGCCCGCGCTTTTCGGTATCGCGCATGAGCCACCTGCTGAAAGCGAAAGCGGTGCTGTGCCCCGGGGTGGAAATCACCTTTACGGACAAAGTGAACAACACCGAACAGCGCTGGTGCTATCAGGATGGCCTCAACGACTATTTGTGTGAAGCGGTTAACGGCCTGGTCACCGTGCCGGAAAAACCGTTTGTCGGCACGTTCAGCGGTGAAACGGACGCCATTGACTGGGCGCTGCTGTGGCTGCCGGAAGGGGGCGAAATGCTCACCGAGAGCTACGTCAACCTGATCCCGACGATGCTGGGAGGCACCCACGTTAACGGGCTGCGCCAGGGGCTGCTGGACGGCATCCGCGAATTTTGCGAGTTTCGTAATCTGCTGCCGCGCGGCGTGAAGCTGTCGGCGGACGATATCTGGGAGCGCTGCAGTTATGTGCTGTCGGTGAAAATGCAGGATCCGCAATTTGCCGGGCAGACCAAAGAGCGCTTGTCATCACGCCAGTGCGCGGCGTTTGTCTCCGGGGTGGTAAAAGACGCATTCAGCCTGTGGCTCAACCAGAACGTGCAGGCGGCTGAGCAACTGGCGGAAATGGCGATTGCCAGCGCCCAGCGCCGGTTGCGCGCGGCGAAAAAGGTGGTGCGTAAGAAGCTGACCAGTGGCCCGGCGCTGCCCGGTAAACTGGCGGACTGCACCGCCCAGGATTTACAGCGTACCGAACTGTTCCTGGTGGAAGGGGACTCTGCGGGCGGCTCTGCCAAGCAGGCCCGGGACCGTGAATACCAGGCTATCATGCCGCTGAAGGGCAAAATCCTGAACACCTGGGAAGTCTCTTCCGATGAAGTGCTGGCCTCCCAGGAGGTACATGATATCTCCGTGGCGCTGGGGATTGACCCGGACAGTGACGATCTGAGCCAGCTGCGCTACGGCAAGATTTGCATCCTGGCGGATGCGGACTCCGATGGTTTACATATTGCCACGCTGCTATGTGCGCTGTTTGTCCGCCATTTCCGCGCCCTGGTGCAGGGCGGCCACGTCTATGTGGCGATGCCGCCGCTGTATCGTATCGACCTGGGCAAAGAGGTGTACTACGCCCTGGATGAGAACGAAAAAGACGGGGTGCTGGAGCAACTGAAGCGTAAAAAAGGCAAGCCGGGGGTACAGCGCTTTAAAGGGCTGGGCGAAATGAACCCGCTGCAACTGCGTGAGACGACCCTTGATCCCAATACCCGCCGCCTGGTGCAGTTGACCATCAGCGATGATGATGCCGATAAAACCCTGGCGGTTATGGATATGCTGTTAGCCAAGAAGCGCTCGGAAGATCGCCGTAACTGGCTGCAGGAGAAAGGCGACATGGCAGATATTGACGCCTGATAGCCGCGCTACGCACCAGATAACGCCACCTGCGGGTGGCTTTTTTTTGGCCATAAGGGCGCCCGTGGCCCGGATAAATGCCAAAAAAAAACCACCGGAAGCCGGTGGTTTAATCGTCTTACCGCGCCGGAATTATGCGTCTTCCAGGATGCGGATATGCAGATCTAATACGTCGTCTTTGGTGGCTTCCCCAAACGCTTTCATGTGCGGCGTTTGCAGGTGTGCTTCCAGATGGGCAACGGATTCCCATTTTTCCACCATCATGATGGAGTCCACCGCCGTGGCCTGGAACGGCGCGCTACTGTCGTGGTCTACCAGTGCGCTATAGCCGTGGCAACCGTCTTCCTGCAGCACGGTCGGGGTGTTTTTCTTAATGGCTTCAACAACAGCCTGACGATGGTGTAACCCGGGACGGGTACGAATTTCAGCTATCACTGTCAGCATGATTAACTCCTGTTTTATCAGAACCCCAGTTAACCAAAAATTTCACTAAGATGCTTGCGATATTCTGCGGTATAGCGCGGAACGTCAGGCAGTTTCATCACGTCATTGGCAATAAAGGTTGGCAGCGGGCTCATGGCCAGGAACTGGTTAGCTTTATGGAACGGCAGATACACACCGTCCACCCCGGCACCGTGGAAGAACTGTTTTTCGTCTTCGAAGGCTTCCAGCGGGGCGTTCCAGGTCAGGGATAGCATATATTTGGTGTCGTGCAGCAGGCCACCGGAACCGTATTTTTTGCTGGCGTCAGAGCGGGTGCGGCCATCGCTGGCATACAGCTTGCCGTGGCCCGCAGTGAAGACATCATCCATATATTTTTTCACCGTCCAGGGCGCACCCATCCACCAGCCCGGCATCTGCCAGATAACCACGTCGGCCCAGACAAATTTCTCGACTTCGGCCTCAATGTCATAGTCAGCGTCGGCGCGGGTAACCTGCACGTTATGCCCGGCATCACGCAGGTAGCTTTCTGCAACATCCGTCATGGTGTCGTTCAGCTGGCCGTTAGAATGGGCGAACTTTTTCGCACCATTGATCAGTAAAATGTTGCTCATATTTTAATCTCGTATCTGTGAATATAATCACGGATTTTATCTGACAACCGTTATCAGTAACATGACAATAATGTACAAATACTTTTGCGATCACGGCAATAATAGTGGCGGCATCACCAGCAGCGGGCGCACCGCTCTCCCGCCCTGAGAATACAGCCGGATAGCCTGCTGCCAGTCAGCCAGGGCAACGTGGCGGCTGGCGCTTATTATGCTGCTGGCCAGTAATGGCCAGATATCGCCAAATAGCGCCTGCCACTGGGGCCCGGTGATGGCCCCCAGGGTATTGCGGATATGAAACCAGTGGACGCGGGGAAGGGGCTGCAACTGGTGGAAAGGGCGACCGGACAGCAAACCGTAACAGACAAAGTCAGCATGGGCCGGTAGCGCCGCCAGCAGGGCTTGTGCCAGCTCTCCGCCGGTGGCGTCAAAGACCAGATCGGCGCAGGCCGCGGCGCGCACGATGGCGGCGCTATCGGTTTGGCGGATGGGGGTAATGCCGCAGGCCGCCAGGCGCGGCGCGTGGGCCGGGCTACGGTGGACCCCGCTCACTGATAGCGCCCCCTGGCGTAATGCCCACTGGCCGAGCAGTAGCGCGCAATCAGACCCGGCGGCAGTCAACAGCAGGTGCTTCCCCGCAGGGGGATGCTGTTTCAGCATCAGCAGGGCCGCCAGAGGGTTAATATAGCCACGGGCCGCAAGGGGGTCATCAATAGCATCCGGTACCGGGATAGCCCACTGTGGCTCACAGGCCACCACGGATTGCCAGGTGCCCTGGCCCCGCAGCGGCAATACCCGTTTACCGAGGAGCCCGCGATATTCAGCCGGGGCATTGGTCACAATACCCACCCCTTCATACCCGGCCACCTGCGGAGGGATGACCCGGTGGCCATAAGCACCGGTTACCGGGATCAAATCCGAGGCATTCACCGGCGCATATAACATGCGCACCTGCAGTTCTGCCGCGCCCACTGGGGCCAGTGGCGCTTGCTCCAGTTGCAGAACCTGTTCGGGGTCACCAAAGCGGCGATACCAGATGGCCAGGTTACGCACCGGTGCGTGGTGTGGATGGGGTGTGGTTTCCGGGGAGGATGGCATCATGGTAACAACCTGTAAAATCACTGAGGCGTACAGTTTACCTCAGCGTCGCTGTGCTCTGGGCGCCAGATAAGGTACTATCAACGCCATTCTGGCCGTAATTTTACCGCCACTGCACGCGAGCTTGAGGACAATAACCAATAATGAGCGATCTGACTCATGATGGTGCAGAGCGCCAGGCGCTGCACGAATTCACCGAAAACGCCTACCTGAACTACTCCATGTACGTCATCATGGACCGCGCCTTGCCGTTTATCGGTGATGGGCTGAAGCCGGTTCAGCGTCGTATAGTGTATGCCATGTCTGAGCTGGGCCTGAACGCCAGCGCCAAGTTTAAAAAATCGGCCCGTACTGTGGGTGACGTTCTGGGTAAATATCACCCCCACGGCGACAGCGCCTGCTATGAAGCGATGGTGCTGATGGCGCAGCCATTTTCTTACCGCTACCCGCTGGTAGACGGGCAGGGGAACTGGGGGGCGCCGGATGATCCGAAGTCTTTCGCCGCCATGCGTTATACCGAATCCCGGCTGTCGAAATATGCCAGCGTGCTGCTGGGGGAACTGGGCCAGGGCACGGTAGATTATGTGCCGAACTTTGACGGCACCCTGGACGAGCCGAAAATGCTGCCCGCCCGCCTGCCAAATATCCTGCTGAACGGCACTACCGGCATCGCGGTAGGGATGGCCACCGACATTCCGCCCCATAACCTGCGTGAAGTCGCCCAGGCGGCAATCACCCTGATTGATGAGCCGAAAGCGTCTCTGGATCAACTGCTGGATATTATCCAGGGGCCGGATTACCCCACCGAGGCGGAGATTATTACCTCCCGGTCGGAAATCCGCAAAATCTACCAGAATGGTCGCGGTTCGGTGCGGATGCGCGCGGTATGGAAAAAAGAAGACGGCGCGATGGTTATCACCGCGCTGCCGCATCAGGTATCCGGCGCCCGGGTACTGGAGCAGATTGCTAACCAGATGCGGGCTAAAAAGCTGCCAATGGTGGACGATCTGCGGGATGAATCTGACCATGAGAACCCCACCCGGCTGGTGATTGTGCCGCGTTCTAATCGGGTGGACATGGAACAGGTGATGAACCATCTGTTTGCCACCACCGATCTGGAAAAAAGCTACCGGGTCAATTTGAATATGATTGGCCTGGACGGCCGCCCGGCGGTGAAAGACCTGCTGCAAATCCTCAATGAGTGGCTGGTATTCCGCCGCGACACGGTACGCCGCCGCCTGAACTATCGCCTGCAGAAGGTACTGAAACGGTTACATATCCTCGACGGTTTGCTCACCGCATTCCTCAATATTGATGAGGTTATTCATATCATCCGCAGTGAGGATGAGCCCAAGCCGGTGCTGATGTCCCGTTTTGAACTCAGTGAAACCCAGGCAGAGGCCATCCTCGAACTGAAATTGCGCCACCTCGCCAAACTGGAAGAAGTGAAAATCCGCGGCGAGCAGAGCGACCTCGAGAAAGAACGCGACCAGCTCCAGGGGATCCTGGGCTCGGAACGCAAAATGAATACCCTGCTCAAGAAAGAGATCCAGGCCGATGCGGACGCCTTTGGCGATGACCGCCGCTCGCCGCTCCAGGAGCGTGAAGAAGCGAAGGCCATGAGCGAGCACGACATGTTGCCGTCTGAGCCGGTCACCATTGTCTTGTCACAGATGGGCTGGGTGCGCAGTGCGAAGGGCCATGATATCGACGCCCAGGGGCTGAATTACAAAGCCGGGGACAGCTACCTGGCCGAGGCGAAAGGGAAAAGTAATCAGCCGGTGGTATTTATTGACTCCACCGGGCGCAGCTATGCGCTGGATCCGATAACCTTACCGTCTGCCCGCGGCCAGGGTGAGCCGATTACCGGTAAATTGACCCTGCCGCCAGGGGCGGTGGTTGAGCAGTTACTGATGGAGAGCGATGACCAGAAACTGCTGATGGCGTCGGATGCGGGCTATGGCTTCGTGTGTACTTTTGCGGATCTTGTCGCCCGTAACCGGGTCGGTAAAACCGTTATCACCCTGCCGGAGAACGCGAAAGTGCTCTCCCCGGTACGGATCGAGAATGAACAGGATCTGTTGCTGGCCATCACCGCCGCTGGCCGGATGCTGATGTTCCCGGTTGGGGATCTGCCGCAGCTCTCCCGCGGGAAAGGGAATAAGATTATTTCCATCCCGTCGGCAGAGGCCGCCAGCGGCGCAGATAGCCTGGTGCATCTGTATATTCTGCCACCGCAAAGTTCGCTGACTATCCACGTAGGTAAACGTAAGCTGAAATTGCGCCCGGAAGAGCTGCAAAAGGTACGCGGGGAACGCGGGCGTCGCGGCACGCTGATGCGTGGTTTACAGCGGATTGATCGGGTGGAAATTGACGCCCCGGCACGGGCCGCCACTGACGAGGAGTAATGCCATCATCCGGGGCCGGATAACTGGCCCGGCGACTGAACGGTGAGCCGTACTGGCGCAGTACTTTCGGGCCAGTACGATACGCAAAAACGTCTGTTCTCCGTATTATTTTAGCGCCTGGGTCGGGCCTTGTGGCGCACTTATGCTTTCCGGTGTTTTTTGTTATGGAATCGGTATACTGACACCGGCGTTATGCTTCTGAGGTCGTTATGCTAGCTATTGTTCGTTTTATTATTGTTGTTATTTACTGCATTCTGGTTTGTGTTCTGGGATCCATTTGGTGTTTGTTTAGCCCGCGCAACCCGCGTCATGTAGCGACCTTCGGCCACCTGTTTGGGCGCATGCATCCTTTATTTGGGCTGCGTGTTGAGACCCGCTATCCTGCCGGGGCTGACAAGTTTGGTAATGCGATTTACATCGGTAACCACCAAAATAATTACGATATGATCACCGCATCCAGTATCGTGCTGCCCCCGACGGTTGCCGTAGGTAAAAAGAGCCTGATCTGGATCCCCCTGTTTGGCCAGCTATACTGGCTGACCGGTAACCTGTTGATTGACCGAAATAACCGCGCCAAGGCACACAGCACCATTGCCCAGGTGGTTAAGCAGTTTAAACGCCGTAAGATTTCTATCTGGATGTTCCCGGAAGGGACCCGTAGCCGGGGCCGCGGGCTGCTGCCGTTTAAAACCGGGGCATTTCACGCCGCCATTGCTGCCGGGGTGCCGATTATTCCGGTGTGTGTTTCCAATACCAATAACAAGATCAAACTTAACCGCTGGAATAACGGGCTGGTTATTGTTGAGATGCTGCCGCCTATTGATACGTCCGGTTACGGGAAAGATCAGGTGCGCGAGCTGTCTGCCCACTGCCGTCAGCTTATGGAAGAGAAAATTAACCAGCTCAATGCGGAAGTTGCTGAGCGGGAAGCGGCCGGAAAGGTAGCCAGAAAAAAAGAAGCCCGCTGATCACGCAACGGATGGCCGGGCAGCATGGTCACCATTAGGTTTATTTTTTATGTCTTGCGGCGCGCGTAGACGCCGCTCTTCAGAGAGTCTTACACGGAGCAATTATGTCACTCAGTCGGCGGCAGTTTATTCAGGCATCAGGTGTTGCGCTTTGCGCAGGCGCGGTGCCACTGAGGGCAAACGCAGCAAGCCAGCAGCCACCGTTACCGGTTCCCCCGCTGCTGGAATCCCGCCGCGGTCAGCCGCTTTTTCTGACCATGCAGCGGGCGCACTGGGCTTTTACCAGCGGTTTAGGTAAGGCCCAGGTGTGGGGGTTTAATGGCCGCTATATGGGGCCCACCATCCGCGTGTGGAGCGGGGATGATGTCAAAATGATTTACAGCAACCGACTGACAGAAAACGTCGCCATGACGGTCAGCGGTTTGCAGGTCCCCGGCCCCCTGATGGGCGGCGCGCCCCGGATGATGTCCCCCAACGCTGACTGGGCGCCGGTATTGCCGATCCGCCAGCAGGCGGCCACGCTCTGGTATCACGCCAATACCCCTAACCGCACCGCCCAGCAGGTATACAAAGGGCTGTGTGGGATGTGGCTGGTGGAAGATGAGGTCAGCAAATCCCTGCCGGTGCCTAATCACTACGGGGTGGATGACTTTCCGGTGATTATTCAGGATAAGCGGCTGGATAACTTCGGCACGCCGGAATATAAAGAACCCGGCAGCGGTGGCTTTGTGGGGGATACTCTGCTGGCTAACGGGGTACAGAGCCCGTATGTGGAAGTCTCCCGGGGGTGGGTGCGCCTGCGCCTGCTCAATGCGTCCAACTCCCGGCGTTATCTGCTGAAGATGAGCGATGCCCGCCCGCTGCACGTTATTGCCGGTGATCAAGGCTTTTTACCGGCCCCGGTTTCTGTCCAGCAATTGTCACTGGCACCCGGGGAACGCCGGGAGATCCTGGTCGATATGACGGACGGTAACGAGGTGTCTATCACCTGTGGTGAGGCCGCCGGTATCATGGACCGCATTCGCGGGTTCTTTGAGCCGTCCAGTATCCTGGTGTCCACCCTGGTACTGACCCTGCGTCCCACCGGGTTGCTGCCGCTGGTGACCGATACCTTACCCACTCGCCTGCTACCCGATGAAATTATCGGCGGGGCAGCCTCTGCCAGCCGCGATATCAATCTGACCGACGATCCGGGGATCAACGGCCAGCTGTGGGACATGAAACGGGTGGATATCCGTACCCGCCAGGGGACCTGGGAGCGCTGGAATATTCGCTCGGATTCGCCGCAGTCGTTCCATATTGAAGGGGTGTCATTCCTGGTGCGCAACGTCAATGGCGCGGCACCGTTACCGGAAGATCGCGGCTGGAAGGATACTGTCTGGGTTGATGGGCAGGTGGAGTTACTGGTCTACTTTGGTCAGCCTTCCTGGGAACACTTCCCGTTCCTGTACGCCAGCCAGACCCTGGAAATGGCCGATCGGGGTTCCATTGGCCAGTTGCTGGTTTCCCCGGCCCCTTAATCCTCGTGCCCCTTAAGCCTCGTGAAAGACGGGCATCGCCCGATACCCGTCTTTCTCTGTCTGCTAGTCCGCTTCTTCTTCCGCCAGGAACAATTCCAGTAGCGAATTGAGAAACAGCTTGCCGTGGGCGGTTATCTGCCAGTGGCTGGCGCTTTCGGTGATATAACCCGCCGTAAGGGCAGCGGTTATCTGTGGCCGAATCACCTGCTCATCCAGCCCGGTAAAGCGGGAGAAGTCCGCCCGGGGGGCGGCTTCCAGCAGGCGAAAGCGGTTCATAAAAAATTCGAACGGCTTATCTTCGGTTGCCACATCCCGCTGGCGGTCAAGGTATTTCCCGGCCAGATATCCCCGGGGATGCCGGGTCTTCGCGGTGCGCAGGATACGCCCGTCCGGGAAGGTGATTTTGCCGTGGGCACCACAGCCGATGCCCAGATAATCCCCGAAGCGCCAGTAGTTCAGGTTGTGCTGGCACTGGTAGCCGGGCAGGGCATAGGCGGAAGTCTCATACTGCTGATACCCGGCGGCGCTGAGTAACTGGTGACCCTGCTCGAAGATATCCCACAGGGCGTCGTCATCCGGCAGCACCGGCGGGCGGGAGCCAAACAGGGTATTGGGTTCAATGGTCAACTGATACCAGGAGAGGTGCGGCGGGCGCAGCGCAATGGCCTGGCGCAAATCATCCAGTGCCTCTTCCAGGGACTGGTCCGGCAGGCCGTGCATCAGATCGAGGTTAAAACTGCGCAGCCCCAGGTTGCTGGCCATGGCGGCGGCGCGTTTAGCCTCTTCTGGCCCGTGGATCCGGCCCAGGCGGGTCAGCTTTTCGGCGCTGAAGCTTTGTACCCCAATGGAAATCCGGTTTACCCCGGCCTGGTGGTAGCGGGCGAAGCGGTCCGCCTCAACGGTACCCGGGTTGGCTTCCATGGTGATTTCGGCGCTGGCGGCCAGCGGGAGCCGGGCGCGAACCCCGTCCAGCAAGGCTTGCATCGCCTCCCCACTCAGCAGGCTGGGGGTACCGCCGCCGATAAAGATAGTTTGAATGGCGCGTCCCTGAGCCCAGGGCGCATCATGGTCCAGATCGCGCAATAAATGCCGCACGTAGTCGTCGTGGGGCACGTCACCCTTCAGGGCGTGAGAGTTGAAATCACAGTAAGGGCACTTCTGCACGCACCACGGAATATGAATGTACAGGCTCAGGGGAGGCAGCTCAGCCATGGCGCATTGCTTCCAGTAACAGTTTCAGCGCCTGGCCACGGTGGGAGATTGCGCGTTTTTCATCACGGGTTAACGCCGCCGCGGTTTTCCCTTCACCGGGGACAAAGAAGATAGGATCATAGCCGAAGCCGCCTTCACCGGCCGGTGTGCGGGTGATCTGGCCTTCCCAGCTACCGTGGCAGACCAGCGGGGTTGGATCGGCGGCGTGGCGCAGATAGACCAGTACACAATGGAAGCGGGCGGTACGCTGGTCGTCGGGCACGTCTTGCATGGCATCCAGCAGCTTCTCGAGGTTTTGCCGATCGCTGGCGTCTTCCCCGGCGTAACGGGCAGAGTAGATCCCCGGGGCACCCCCCAGGGCATCCACCGCCAGCCCGGAGTCATCGGCAATGGCGGGCAGGCCGGTAATCTGGGCCGCGTGGCGAGCCTTCAGAATGGCGTTTTCAATAAAGGTCAGCCCGGTTTCGTCGGCAGACTCGACGCCCATCTCGGTCTGGGCGACGATATCGAGGCCGAAATTACCCAGCAGATCGGCCAGCTCACGCACTTTCCCGGCGTTACCGGTGGCGAGGACAACTTTTTGCATCAGAGAGATCCTGTGGTTACAACGTGGTTTACAGCAGCGCCGCCACGGCGGCGGGGATCTGCTGTGGCTGACTAATCAGCACCTGTTTGTGGCGGCCCAGTTCACCTTTTTCAATGGCGACCTGGCTTTTTGCCACCCGGAATTGTTTGGCGAGGTATTTGGTCAGATGGGCATTGGCCTGCCCATCGACCGGTGGGGCGGTAATGGCGACTTTGAGCTCGTCGCCGTGGAGCCCCACAATGGCGTCGCGGCTGGCCTTTGGCTGAATATACAGCCGCAGCACCAGCCCGGCGTCTGTCTGGCTAACGGCACTCACAGTAAATACCAGAGCCCCGGAAACAGATCCATCCCCAGATAGTTCAGGAAGTACAGCACCAGAATGACACCCATTGCCGAAAAGTCGATACCGCTCATGGCCGGGATAATCCGGCGAATCGGGGCCATCATCGGCTCGGTCAGCTGCATCAGCACATACTCAATCGGGCTGCGGCCCTGGCTTATCCAGCTCATCAGGGAGCGGATAATGATAGCCCAGAACACCAGGCTCCCGGCGGCTTTCAGCAAGGAAAGCAGGCCAACCAGCAGGTTCATTGGGTCCAGACTGATCACCCCGGCCTGAATCAACAACAGCGCCGGATACTTAATCGTGGTCAGAATAAACGCCAGCAGCAGCGAGGCGGTATCAATCGGCCCCACGGACGGGATTATCCGGCGTAATGGCCCAATGATCGGCTGGGTGATTTTGACAATAAACTGGGAAAAAGGATTGTAAAAGTCGCAACGGGACCACTGCATCCAAATGCGCAGCAGCAGAACCATGACGTACAGTTCAATGATAGTTTTGACCAAAAAAGTCAACGTCAGCATGGCGTTCCTCTGTGTTGTTAGCGTGCGGCGTAATTGCGCGCGCCGAAAATTGCGGTTCCAATGCGCACCATGGTGCTGCCAGCCGCAATGGCGGCGTCCATGTCATCGGTCATGCCCAGTGACAGTGTATCTGCACTCGGGTGGCGGGCCTGAATGCCCTGTAACGCCTGGGCCATCTGGCTGGCGACAGCAAACTGGCGCTGGTAGTCCGGCTCTGGCGCCGGGATAGCCATCAGGCCGCGCAGTACCAGGCCCGGTAATGCGGCGACCTGGTCGGCCAGAGCGTCCAGCTCACTCAGCGCGATCCCGGACTTACTGGATTCATCACTGATATTTATCTGGATCAGCACATTTAGCGGCGGCATCCCCGCCGGGCGCTGCTCGCTGAGCCGGGTGGCTATCTTCAGCCGGTCCACGGTGTGGCACCAGTCAAAGTGTTCCGCCACCAGGCGGCTTTTGTTGGACTGCAGCGGGCCAATAAAGTGCCACACCAGATCCTGCTGACCCTGTTGCTGGAAATAGCGGATTTTATCCACCCCTTCCTGAACATAGTTTTCACCAAAGGCGCGCTGGCCAGCGGCAATGGCGTGTTCGATATCACTCGCAGGTTTGGTTTTACTGACTGCAAGCAGGGTAACGTCTTCAGGAGCTCTGCCGCAACGCTGTGCAGCGGCAGAGATCCGTTGATGAACCTGCGCTAAATTGTCGGCAATGTGATTCATGGATAGCGATGCCTGAAATGGAAAAATTAGTGGCCCTTAGTGTAAAGCATTATGTCTCCGATCTACACCTGTGTGCGGGCTTTGGCTGCTGGTGGCGCCGGGCAGGGCAACTGGAACCGGCGCCGGTTGCCGGGCCTGCGCCGGAACAGTTGCTGGCGCGCTGGCTCTCTCCCGGGCAGCAGGCGCAATTTGCGCACCACGGGCAGCTGGATTTTGCCGTCACCCTGGCAGACGGCCAGCGGCTGCGGGCTAACGCGTTCCGCCAGCGGCTGGGGTTATCCCTGGCGCTGCGTATCCTGCCGTCTCGCTGCCCGCTATTGGCGGATCTCGGGCCCCCGCCAGCCCTGGAGGCGGCTCTGGCCCGCCAGAATGGCATTCTGCTGGTCACCGGGGCGACCGGCAGCGGCAAATCCACTACCCTGGCGGCGATGGTGGGGGCGCTGGCGAAACAAGGGCGGCATATTGTCTGCCTTGAAGATCCGGTGGAGTATCTGCACCCGCCGGGCAATGGCCTGGTGCAGCAGCGGGAGATTGGCACCCACTGCTTATCCTTTGCGGAGGGGCTGCGCGCGGCGCTGCGTGAAGATCCGGATGTTATCCTGCTGGGGGAGTTGCGGGACCCGGACACCATCCGCCTGGCCCTCACGGCGGCAGAGACGGGCCATTTGGTGCTGGCGACCCTGCACACCCGGGGGGCCTGCCAGGCGGTGTCGCGGCTGGTGGATGTGTTCCCCGCGGCGGAGAAAGGCCTGGTCCAGGCCCAACTGGCGGAGAGCCTGTGCGCGGTGCTGGCCCAGCGCCTGGTGGCGGCCATGGCCGGTGGCCGGGTCGCGCTTTATGAGTTACTGATCAACACCACGGCGGTGGCGAGCCTTATCCGCGAAGGCAAAACCCATCAGCTGCCGGGGGTGTTACAAACCGGGCGCGGTGCCGGAATGCAGGATTTTGCCGGCAGCCTGGCAGCGCGCCAGGCGGCAGGGATCGTGTGCTAGCGTCGCCGGGGATATCAGGGGTGCTGTTCGAACCAGCTTTCGAGGATAACCACCGCAGAGGCGGAATCCACACTGCCTTTGTCCAGCGCCCGGAAGCCGCCGTGCTCAAACAGGCCGGCGCGGGCTTCGACAGTGGATAACCGCTCATCGTGCAGGGTTACCGCCACCCCGAAGCGCCCGTGGATGCGGTTAGCGAATTTGCGGGCCCGGGCCGTCAGCGGTTGCTCGGTGCCGTCCATATTTAACGGCAGCCCAACGATAATATCATCGGGTTGCCACTCGTTAAGCAGCCGCTCAATGGCGTTCCAGTCCGGGTTACCGTCTTTTGCCTTCAGGGCAGCAAGGGGCCGGGCGGTGCCGGTAATGCGTTGACCAATGGCGACACCAATACTTTTGGTGCCGAAGTCAAAGGCCAGTAAAGTACCGCTACTCATCAGGCGTGTCCTGCTTCAACGGGCATGTTGTGAATATCAATGCCAATCAGTTTTGCCGCTTCGCGCCAGCGATCGGCAATCGGGGTTTTAAATAAAATATTGAGATCTGCCGGGGCGGTCAGCCAGGCATTTTCCAGGATTTCCCGCTCCAGTTGGCCCTTTTCCCAGGAGGCATAGCCCAGCGCCACAATAATATGTTCCGGCTGTTGATCGGTGCCGATGGTTTCCAGCACGTCCCGGGAGGTGGTGACGATGGTGTTGTCGGAAATACGGATGCTGGCATTAAAGGTGTCTGGCGGGGTGTGCAGGATAAAACCACGATCTTCTGCCAGCGGGCCGCCAACAAAGACCGGCTTGTCCAGCCGGATATCCGGGTTACGCAGTGCCGGATCTATTTTCAGTTTCTCCAGCACTTCCTGGATATTTAGCCCTTCCAGCGGCTTGTTAATAATCAGCCCCATGGCCCCCTCTTCGTTGTACTCGCAAATGTAAACCACGGTACGTTTGAACAGCGGATCCTGGAGACCGGGCATGGCAATCAGAAAGTGGTGCTGTAAATTCATTGTCAAAATCAGGGATCCCCGGTTGAAAAACGATTGGCCCAGTATGGGGGGAAAGCGGCCCGCTGTCACTGAGTGACCAGGCGCAGGTTGTCGGGCAGGGTCCCTCCCGCCCGGGTGGCGTTATTTCGCCAGGCGTTTTTCGATAGCGTCCATCAGCATACCGGTGATGGAGATAGGAAACTCCGCTTCGATTTCACGGACACAGGTAGGGCTGGTGACGTTAATCTCGGTCAGACGGTCGCCGATAATATCCAGGCCGACGAAGATCAGGCCCTTTTGTTTCAGCACGGGTGCCACCCGGCGGGCAATCGCCCAGTCGCTTTCGGTCAGCGGACGGGGTTCGCCACGGCCACCGGCCGCCAGGTTACCGCGGGTTTCACCCCCCTGGGGGATACGCGCCAGGCAATAGGGGACCGGTTCGCCATCGACAACCAGCACACGTTTATCGCCGTCTTTGATGGCGGGCAGGTAGTTCTGGGCCATACAGTAACGGGTGCCGAGGGCGGTGAGGGTTTCGCCAATGACCGGCAGGTTAGGGTCCCCGGCTTTCACCCGGAAAATGGATGAACCACCCATACCGTCCAGCGGTTTCAGAATGATGTCACCGTGCTTTTCATAGAATGCTTTCAGCTGCGCTTTATTGCGGGTCACCAGGGTATCCGGGGTGAGGTCGGCAAACCAGGCGGTGAACAGCTTCTCGTTACAGTCGCGCAGGCTCTGGGGCTTGTTGACTATCAGGGTGCCTTTATCTTCCGCCCGTTCCAGAATATAGGTGGCGTAGATAAATTCGGTGTCGAAGGGCGGATCTTTACGCATCAGGATGACATCCAGATCGCCCAGCGCGATATCCTGCTCGCCCCCGAAGGTGTACCACTGATCGTAATTTTGTTCCACGCTGACCAGACGAGTACGGGCCCGGGCTTCACCCTGGTTGAGGTAGAGATCGGCCATCTCCATATAGTGCAGCTCGTAACCGCGGCGCTGGGCTTCCAGCAGCATTGCGAAACTGGTGTCTTTTTTAATATTAATGGTCGCGATGGGGTCCATCACGATACCGAGCTTAATCATGGTTGTTCTCCTGTAGCGCCTGGATTAGCAGGCCTTAGCCCAAATCGCCAAACCGCACCTGAAGTGCAGTAAGCGCGGTGAGTGCTGTCGTCTCAGTGCGCAGAACGCGTGGTCCCAACAGAATATCAGTAAACCGGTACTCTGTGGTCATGGCTATCTCTTCGGCAGTGAGCCCCCCTTCAGGGCCGATCAGCAGGCGGACCTGCTCAACGGGCAATGGCAGGGTATTAATACTCTGGCTGGCCCGGGGATGTAAATTCAGCTTCAGCCCCGGGGCTTCTTCGGCACACCACTGCGCTAGCTGCATGGCGGGGCGGATTTCCGGGATCCGGTTGCGGCCGCACTGCTCGCAGGCGGCAATGGCGATTTTCTGCCACTGCTGGCGTTTTTTCTCCAGCCGTTCGGCATCCAGCTTGACACCGCAACGTTCTGAAAACAGCGGCGTGATGATATTCACCCCCAGTTCAATGGACTTCTGGATGGTGAACTCCATTTTCTCACCGCGGGACATCACCTGGCCAAGGTGGATATGCAGCGGTGATTCGCGATCGTCAACGTCACCGCTGACGACCTGAACCTGGACCCGCTTCTTATCGGCGTGGGTGATGTGTGCGTTAAAGACCTGGTTGCTGCCGTCAAATAACTGAATTTCCTGGCCTGGCCCCATGCGCAGCACGCGGCCAACGTGGCCGGCGGCATCCTCGCTCAGGGTCAGTTGCTGGCCAACGGTGACAGGTTCAGGGTGATAAATACGGGGGATGCGCATCGGGTTATCTTATCCATCAGGGCCGGGAATAGCTCGCCAGCCTGTTAAACATGTGCGCTAGTGTAGGTTAGCTCTTTTGCCAGTGGCAAGCCCACAGCATCAGGTGTTAATGACGCGCTGTGGATTTCACGGCGGGGATACAGATGTGGCGGGGCTTTCTGCCTGTACATCCTCTGCCAGCCAGTCGTGGAGGATTTTTACTTCCGGGCGCAGGGGGGCATTCTGGCGGGTGACGAGGTAATAAGACCAGGTCAGCGGCCAGTGATGTTGTGGATGTCATAACAGCAATTGCCCGGTTGCGTCAGGCTGTTGACCAGGGCATGGCATACAATGGCAACACCGCGCCCGCCTGGCCGGGTTGGTACCCCGGAGGATGTGGCGGAATCAGTGGCATTCCTGCTGTCTGATAAAGCCAGTTGGGTTAGCGGGGCGGTCTGGGACGTTGACGGCGGTGTAATGGCGGGCCGTAACGCTTAATACCGGTAGCGGGCGGTGAGGATCCCGGTGGCGGGCGCGCTGCGGCACGCCTGCTGCACGTAGGGATTATGGTTGCCCTGCACCCGGGCAATGCGGTTGTCGCGCTCGCACTCCCAGGGGGTAACCGGGTACTGATGGTCCCAGGCGGTAAATAACTGGGTCTGCTGGCGGGACAGGTTAATCTGGTACTGGTCACGCATATAGAAATAGGTCCGGGCGATGGCCCCTCTGGCCCGGGCCGGTGGCTCGGCAAGCCGGGCTTTAAAATCGACTTTCATTGCGCACTGGCCGTACTGGCGTTCGCCGCCGTTCCACTGGCTGTACATAAAGTTGCCCCGGTCGCCGTTAACCTCGCCCACAGCGGGTTGCAGGTTGTGCAGATCGCTTTCTATTTTGCGGTATTGCGGGTCCCGGGAGCAGTTTTTACGCCCGCCCTGTTGCCAGCACTGGCGCTGGTGGCCAAACTGCCAGGCCGGGACCACGTGCTCCCATTCCACCCGGCTGGCGCGGTTTTTGTTTTTGCGCACCTGATAACCGCAAGAGCCCAGATCTATAATGCCCTTTTTCCCCTGCCAGGTCATTTTACAGCCGCAGTAAAAATCCCCCGGCGCCCCGTCATTGATTTTGACCCCGGCGGCTTTTGCCTGGGAAAAGGAGTGGATACCGGCACCAAGCGCGTTGCTGAGCGTGGCGGCAGACGCGGCGATGATCAGTCCGGCTGCCAGCAGAATATTGCGAGCCATCTTCCAGTTCCCTGTGATAAGTGAACCGGCAAACTACCGGAGACTCCCGGCGGATGCAATGGCTTATGGCACAAAATAGTGTTCAGGTTCAGTCGGTTGGGTTATCCGGTAACAGGATGTCCCCACAGTGGACGCAGCGATATTGGCTTTCGCCTCGCAGCACCCGGTTATGGCGGCGGATGGTCAGCATGTGCTGCTGGCAGCGGCAGCGATAGGGGACGCTTTTTGGGCGGACCGAGGCGGTTTCAAACTGGTGAGTACGACGGGCGGGGACCCCAAGTACGGTCTCCATCATCCATTTCCACTCTTTGCCGTGGGGCGCTACCCGGCCATATGTTTTCCACACCAGCAGGTGCGCCAGCTCGTGGGGGACCACCTCATCAATGAACGCTTGTTGATTCTCCAGTAGCAGCACTGGGTTGAGGCGGATTTCATTGCGTTCCAGCCAGGCTGTCCCGGCGGCCATACCGCGTTGCTGGTAGATAATGGCCGGTTCAGCAAAATCGTTGCCCAGATGGTCGCGGGCGCGTTGTAAATGGCTGCGCAGGCTGTTCATGACGGCCTGGACCAGGGCGATGGGGATGCGTGGGGTTTTCATGGTCGTTGAGCATAAGAGCTGGCGGCGCGGCTGGCAAGGGGGAGGGCACAGGCCTGCCCGCCATAAAAAAGCCCCACGCGGTAGCGTGGGGCGAAGCACAACACTCAGAAGCGGTAATTATTCGTGGGCGCCAATCTCACGTAACGGACGGCCTTTCATCAGGTTACGTTCGATGTGTTCCAGCGAGACATGTTTGGTTTCCGGCACCAGCCAAATGGTCAGGCCGATGAACAGCAGGTTCAGTGCGGAGTAAACCCAGAAGGTATTCGCGCTACCCAGGTTGTTCAGCATGGTCAGGAAGGTGGCGCCGACAATCATGTTGGCGATCCAGTTGGTGGCGGTAGAGCAGGTTATCCCGAAGTCGCGGCCTTTCAGCGGCTGGATTTCAGAGCACAGTACCCAAATCAGCGGACCGGCACTCATGGCGAAACCGACAATGAACATCAGCAGCATGGCAACCGCAACGTACTGGGCGGTAACGGAGTGGATACCGACGTGCATCATGGTCCCGAGGGTGCCCATACCGACCGCCATCACCATAAAGCCGAGGATCAGGGTCGGTTTACGGCCCCAGCGATCGACCAGGCCGATGGCAATAAAGGTCGCCAGGACGTTGATCAGGCCAACGATAACGGTGCCCCACATCTGTTCAGTGGTATTGGCAAAGCCCGCCAGCTGAAAAATTTTCGGCGCGTAGTACATGATAACGTTCATGCCGGTGAACTGCTGCATCACCTGTAACAGTACGCCCAGGAATACCGCGCGGCGGAAGTTGCTGTTCTCTTTAAACAGTGACCAGCCACTCTGTTTTACTTTCAGGCTTTCACGGATTTCGTCCAGTTCACGGCGGGCTTCTTCACTGCTGTCACGCAGGCCCAGCAGCACACGCTCGGCATCGTGGAAGCGGCGTTTGGCGGCAAACCAGCGCGGGCTGTCCGGCAGGAAGAATACCCCGATCAGCAGCAGTACCGCAGGGATAATGATCACCCCGAGCATCCAGCGCCATGCACCGGAATAGCTGAAGGCGGTATCTGACAGATAGGCTCCGAGGATCCCGATAGTTATCATCAACTGGTACATTGAGATCATGCTACCGCGGATTTTTTCTGGCGCGATTTCAGACAAGTACAGTGGCGCGGTGTAAGAGGCAACCCCCACCGCAAGGCCCAGCAGCACACGGGAGATAATCAGGATCTCGACGTTAGGCGCACAGGCAGAAAACAGCGAACCGGCCACAAACAGGATGGCACCGATCATCAGGCTGTATTTGCGGCCCAGTTTGAAGGACAACCAGCCGCTGACCACGGCACCCACGGCGGCACCGAACATCATCGAGCTGACCACCCATTCCTGCTGGTGGGCCGTGATGTGGAATTCGTCGGCGATAAAAGGCAGCGCACCGGCAATGACACCGATATCCAGACCAAACAGTAATCCGGCCAATGCGGCCAGGAAGCAGACAAAAAATGTCATGGTTTTATTGGAGTACTTTGCGTGTTTATTGTCAGGCATAACGCCCTCCGAATGTTCAGAGCACAAGGGTTAAGTTAGCGAAAGCATAGGGGAGTACATCGTAAAAAGATGTGATAGTAATCACGCAAGTGTAATCGCTTACACTGTATATGGTATAGGATTAGTAGTAGTTGTCTAATAAATCAAAGGGTTAATTTGCTTTTTTATTGCGCTGTTTTGCGTGTGGTCACACTTAATGCGTTGTCTTGTAACAGGAGATTGTTTTTCGGAATTTGGTCATTGTTCTGGCCTGCACGCTGTGAAAATGTGATGTGTAACCGCTTTCATAGGCCTGTAATAGTGTGGGAAACCGCCATAAAAAAAAGCCCGGCAGGTGCCGGGCTTATTGGATTGTCGCGGGTTGGCTTATTTCAGGCCGGCCGCGTCGCGCAGCTGAGCCGCTTTGTCGGTTTTTTCCCACGGGAAATGTTCGCGACCAAAGTGGCCATAGGCCGCCGTCTGCTGGTAGATCGGGTGCAGCAGATCCAGCATCTGGATCAGGCCATACGGACGCAGATCGAAGAATTCACGTACCAGCAGGGTCAGCTGTTCGGTGGAGACTTTTTCCGTGCCGAAGGTTTCCACCATGATAGAGGTCGGCTCTGCTACGCCGATAGCGTAGGACACCTGGATTTCACAGCGGTCAGCCAGGCCTGCGGCAACGATGTTTTTCGCAACATAACGGGCAGCGTAAGCGGCAGAACGGTCAACTTTTGACGGATCCTTACCGGAGAACGCGCCGCCACCGTGGCGAGCCATACCGCCGTAGGTATCAACGATGATTTTACGGCCAGTCAGACCACAGTCACCCATCGGGCCACCGATAACAAAACGGCCCGTCGGGTTGATAAAGAATTTGGTGGTCGGGTTCAGCCATTCTGCGGGCAGCACCGGCTTGATGATTTCGTCCATCACGGCGTCGTGCAGATCTTTCTGGGAGATATCTTCAGCGTGCTGGGTGGACAGAACAACGGCATCAATACCGACAACTTTGCCGTCATCGTACTGGAAGGTTACCTGGCTTTTGGCATCCGGGCGCAGCCACGGCAGGGTGCCGTTTTTACGCACTTCGGCCTGGCGCTGTACCAGACGGTGAGCGAAGGTGATCGGGGCTGGCATCAGCACGTCGGTTTCGTTGGTGGCGTAGCCAAACATCAGGCCCTGGTCACCGGCACCCTGTTCCAGCGGGTCAGTACGGTCAACACCCTGGTTGATATCCGGAGACTGTTTACCAATGGCGCTCAGGACGGCGCAGGAGTTGGCATCAAAACCCATGTCGGAGTTGACATAGCCAATCTCACGAACAGTTTTGCGGGTAATTTCTTCGATATCTACCCATGCGCTGGTGGTGATTTCGCCGCCAACCAGCACCATGCCGGTCTTCACATAGGTTTCACAGGCTACGCGCGCTTTAGGATCCTGCTCCAGGATAGCGTCGAGAACCGCATCGGAGATTTGGTCCGCAATTTTATCAGGATGTCCTTCGGACACTGACTCGGACGTAAAAAGGTGTTTCGCCATATTAATTTCACCCTGAGAGAAAACGGTTTGGAACAGGCTGCTGGGTAGTTCGTCATTAACAGTGGCATCAACTGAAAAAAGCCGTGGCTTCCATCATTCCCACTGCGGGCAGTCTGCATGTTAATCAGTATAGATGGATTAACTTCTGGATGGCTATTCTAGGTTAAGCCTTAAACGAATTTCCAGTTTTTTTTGATCTGTGCCGCATTCTTTCCGGTAACAGATGTCAATTTTCCCTGACACACCGGCAGAAAATCATTGCTCACGGTGATTTTTTATTTTGCCTTTTAGCCCGGTTGACTGTATAAAACGCCGCGCGGCTTAAGACCCTGCGCCCCAGGCATGACGCCTGGCCGGGAGCGATTGTCTCCCAGGTTATCCGGGGCCAGAAAACAACAGCGCACGAAAGGTTCGTGTCGCCACTTCCAGCCGTTCGGAACAGTGTTATTGTTGGGCGTGGTAGAACAGCCCTGGCATATCGCATGTTGTTGTGCGTGGAGGTGATACGATTAATGAACCAGCACTATAGTGACACTTCGGCTTGCCGTTCTGGCGGGCATTCTACTTACTTATCCTGCAACACTTTTCCAGGAACCCGCCGACGTTATTCCCAGCTCGGCATATCTCAGGACGCCAGGGCCAGTCTGGCCTGTAGCGAGCACTGAACAAGGGGGGCTTGGGTCATTGACCGGGCTATTCTCAGGGTGTTTCCGTCACCGTTTCCAGGGGCGGATTTTTCTATCTTAATGCTATGAAACAGAAACCGTTCGTACAGCGCGAAATGCTGAAAATTTGCGCTGTTCATGGGTTGTTGTCGCAGGGAACCCCTGCGATAGTAGTTTACTGTTCTACACTTTTGACCAGGAAGGAGGTTCGCAATGTCTGACGATATTTCTATGATTCCGGGGTCGTCAGCGAGCGAGCCGGGTGTACTACGTTCCATGCAGGAGGTAGCCATGAGCTCCCAGGAAGCCAGTAAGATGCTGCGTACTTACAATATTGCCTGGTGGGGCAATAACTACTACGACGTTAACGAGCTGGGGCATATTAGCGTGTGCCCAGACCCGGACGTACCGGACGCAAAAGTAGACCTTGCGATGCTGGTCAAAGCCCGTGAAGCTCAGGGACAACGCCTGCCTGCGCTGTTCTGTTTCCCGCAAATTTTGCAGCACCGGCTGCGTTCGATAAACGCCGCCTTTAAACGCGCGCGCGAATCCTATGGTTACCACGGCGATTACTTCCTGGTGTACCCCATCAAGGTCAACCAGCACAAACGGGTGATTGAATCACTGATCCACTCCGGTGAACCGCTGGGGCTGGAAGCTGGCTCTAAAGCGGAGCTGATGGCGGTGCTGGCCCATGCCGGGATGACCCGCAGCGTGATTGTCTGCAATGGTTATAAAGACCGGGAGTATATTAGGCTGGCGTTAATCGGTGAAAAGATGGGCCACAAGGTGTATCTGGTTATCGAGAAGATGTCAGAGATTGCCGTGGTACTGGAAGAGGCCGAACGGCTGAATGTGGTGCCGCGTCTTGGGGTGCGTGCCCGTCTGGCGTCTCAGGGCTCCGGCAAGTGGCAATCCTCCGGCGGTGAGAAATCCAAATTCGGCCTGGCCGCCACCCAGGTGCTGCAACTGGTTGAGATGCTGCGCGAGGCGAACCGCCTCGATAGCCTGCAACTGCTGCACTTCCACCTTGGCTCCCAGATGGCGCAGATCCGCGATATTGCCACCGGGGTACGTGAGTCCGCCCGTTTCTATGTCGAGCTGCATAAACTGGGCGTCAATATTCAGTGCTTCGATGTGGGCGGCGGCCTTGGGGTGGATTACGAAGGGACGCGCTCCCAGTCGGACTGCTCGGTAAACTACGGCCTGAATGAGTACGCCAACAATATCATCTGGGCCATTGGTGACGCCTGTGAAGAGAACGGCCTGCCGCACCCAACGGTTATCACGGAATCTGGCCGGGCGGTCACTGCCCATCATACGGTGCTGGTGTCGAATATTATCGGCGTTGAACGCAACGAATATACCGACGCGACCCCGCCAGCGGTGGACGCGCCCCGCGCGTTGCTGAACCTGTGGGATACCTGGCAGGAGATGCACGATCCCAGCTCCCGGCGTTCGCTGCGCGAGTGGCTGCATGACAGCCAGATGGATCTGCACGATATCCATACCGGGTATTCTGCCGGGACCTTTAACTTGCAGCAGCGCGCCTGGGCAGAGCAGTTGTACCTCAACATGTGCCATGAGGTACAAAAACAGCTCGATCCCCAGAACCGCGCCCACCGGCCGATTATCGACGAGCTCCAGGAGCGGATGGCGGACAAGATTTACGTTAACTTCTCACTGTTCCAGTCGATGCCGGATGCCTGGGGGATTGACCAGTTGTTCCCGGTATTGCCGCTCGAAGGGCTGGATCGCGCCCCGGAACGCCGGGCGGTACTGCTGGATATCACCTGTGATTCCGATGGCGCTATCGATCACTACATCGACGGTGACGGCATCGCCACTACCATGCCGATGCCGGAGTACGATCCTGAGAACCCGCCGCTGGTCGGCTTCTTTATGGTGGGGGCGTACCAGGAGATCCTCGGCAATATGCATAACCTGTTCGGGGATACTGAAGCTGTGGACGTGTTTGTCTTCCCGGACGGCAGTGTGGAAGTGGAGCTGTCCGATGAAGGGGATACCGTGGCGGATATGTTGCAGTACGTGCAGCTTGACCCCAACACCCTGCTGACCCATTTCCGCGATCAGGTGAAACACACCGATCTGGATGCCGGGTTGCAGCAGCAGTTCCTTGAGGAGTTCGAGGCTGGCCTCTACGGCTATACCTATCTGGAAGACGAGTAACGTTTCTGCTGGCTAAAAACCGCCTGCGGGCGGTTTTTTTATACCGTGATTCATGGCGCTGACTTGCCGCCATGTTGTGCCTGGTTGTGCGCCATGCCGGAAAAAAGCCGCCGGGTATTTTATGCACTATTGAACATGTCATAAATTACGGTAATAATCACTGAACAAACAGATGCAAAATAGTCCCTTCCTCGTCGGGTTTAACGACGCGGAGGGGCTTTTTTTTTGATAGCGATATAACCCTTTTCGGGAGGTTAGATACATGAATACCTTAGGCCATCAGTATGACAATTCCCTGGTATCCAACGCCTTTGGTTTTTTACGTCTTCCGCTGAGTTTCATGCCTTATGACAGCGATGCAGACTGGGTGATCACCGGTGTGCCTTTTGATATGGCTACCTCTGGTCGTGCCGGTGGTCGTCACGGCCCGGCGGCTATCCGCCAGGTTTCTACCAATTTGGCATGGGAAGGGAATCGCTTCCCGTGGGACTTTGACATGCGCCAGCGCCTGAACGTGGTGGACTGCGGCGATCTGGTGTATGCCTTTGGCGATGCCCGGGACATGAGTGAAAAATTACAGGCCCACGCAGAGCGTCTGCTGGCTGCCGGTAAACGTATGCTCTCTTTCGGTGGTGACCATTTCGTGACGCTGCCGCTGCTGCGCGCCCACGCGAAACATTTTGGCAAAATGGCACTGGTGCATTTTGATGCCCACACCGATACCTATGCCAATGGCGCTGAGTTTGATCACGGTACCATGTTCTATACCGCGCCGAACGAAGGCCTGATCGATCCGCACCACTCAGTACAGATTGGTATTCGTACCGAGTTTGATAAAGACAACGGTTTTACCGTGCTGGATGCCCCGCAGGTCAACGACCGCAGCGTGGATGATATCCTCGCCCAGGTAAAACAGATCGTTGGCGATATGCCGGTCTATCTGACCTTTGATATTGATTGCCTCGATCCGGCGCACGCCCCGGGGACCGGGACACCGGTGATTGGCGGCCTGAGTTCTGACCGGGCAATCAAACTGGTACGCGGCCTGAAGGATCTGAACATCGTGGGGATGGATGTAGTGGAAGTGGCCCCGGCTTACGACCAGTCTGAAATCACCGCCCTGGCCGCCGCAACCCTGGCGCTGGAAATGCTCTATATCCAGGCCGATAAAAAAGCCTGAGTGTCACGCCTGTAACGTTAACACTGCTGCGCGTTTTAAGCGCAGCAGCATCATTCCCCCGCCCAACAGCGTAATCAACTGTGTGGCCACCAGTACCGGAAACCCGGCGCTAATCGAGCCCTGCAGGTGCATCACCGACCCCATCATTAACGGCACGAAGGCCGCCGCCAGATGCCCGACACCATTGATCGCGCTATATGCGCTGCCCACCACTTCGTGGCGCGCCTGGTGCTGGACCATGGCCGGAATCGCCGCTCCCTGTAATCCCCAGCAGGTATTGGCCGTTAACAGCCAGAATAACAGCCAGAATGGCTGGCTACTGAACATCAGCCCGACAACCCCCAAAGTGGTTGCCAGCCCACCGGCAATAAAGATCAGCGGTGCCTGAGCCGGGTGCAGTTTATCCAGCAAGACGCCGCCAGCGTATTTGGCCACCAGGCAGAGTACAAAAGGGATGGCCGCCAGCCAGCCGGTGGCCTGGAGGCTGAGCTGATGTTCATCATGCAGCCAGAGTGGGAGCCATGAGGTGCTGCCCCAGAAATAGCTCAGACTGGCTATTTCGACCAGCATCAGCCAGCCCAGTAAAGGGGTGCGCCAGGCGAGGCGGAGAACGTTGCAAACGCGCAGCCGGGTGCCCAGCTGCCGCCCGTCCTGCAGGGGAATAAACGCCCATACCAGGCCGATGCCCAGCACGGTGTTCAGCACCGCCAGCAGATACCAGGTGCCGGACCAGCCCAGTTGATTAATCGCCGGCCCCGAGGAGCGGCACCCCCAGCGCCAGGCCAACGGTGGCCCCCATGGCGGCCACCGCATTTGGCTTGCCCACTTCACGGGGGCCAAAATGGTCATTGATATAGCGGGTTTTCAGGGCCAGTAATGGCCCCTGGGCGGCCCCCGCCAGGCTGCGTGTTAGCATCAGGCCCGTTACCGAGCCCGCCAGCGGCGAGGCGGCACAAATCAGCGCCCAGCACAGCACACAAAAGAACAGCGCCCGGCGGTGGTGCAGGCGGCTTTCCAGCAGGGGGGTTAGCAGCAGGGCGGAAAGCCCATAACCGGCGAGGAATACCGTCATCAGCGCCCCCTGGAGCAGCCGATCGCCGCCGAGGTGAAAGTGAGCGCTGAATGCCGGATTCAGAAGCATCAGGGGCAGGGATACCCTGTCGAGCCACGACATCATAATTAACAGCAGTAACGCGATAATACCTTGCCAGCGTGGGGATATCATCTGATTGCTCTCCTGGTTTACAGGTAAACCGTTTTGCGTCGTTAATGTGTTGGATATCAGTGAGATATACGCATTATATTTACAAGGTTATAGGGGTAATTTTCTGTTTTATAATGTTTTTATAGGGTTTCTTATTGGGATGAACACTGCGCGTGAATGTCAGTGGGCTATTAATTTCAATAGCAAAGATATGCCGCTAGCGAATAAAAAAGATCGTAAAGTGATATCTGCATCGGATTTTGGCAGTCAGTTTTTATCGGTTTAGTGGGGCTGATCGGTAAATGCAGCGGCGGGTGACGGGCAGAAAAAGGCATAAAAAAACCAGGCCGCAGCCTGGTTTTTAGACGTAACGCGGATCAGAAAATATTGAACGGATAATCCACGAATACGCGGATTTCGTTACCGCTCTTGTTGTAATCGCTGGCATCAGAAGATACCCGCAGTACAGAGTAGCGGACTTTCAGTTTCAGATCCTTGGCGAAACCATCCTGCACTTTATATTGCAGCTGGTTAAAGAGTTCGTGCTCTTTGCCGTTGCTGGTGGCGGAGGTTTTGATGTTGTCGCCGTTTACGTAGGCAACATCATAGCTCAGGCCAGGAACGCCCAGGCCACCGAGGTCAACGGAGTAGGCGACCTGCCAGGAGCGTTCGTCTTCGCCGTTGAAGTCAGACCAGTAGGAGTTGCTCAGCCAGATGGTGTTACCGCCATCGCCTACGCCGCCCTGGTTACGGTAACCACCATAGTTATAACCGGCGGTGCCACTGTTCTGCTGGTAAGCCACTTTAAAGGTATGGATATCCCATAATACGTAGCTGGCTGCCAGGCTCCAGATGGTGTTCTTACGACCGGTGTCCATGCTCTCGGCAAATTGCTTATCCAGATGAGAATGGTAGCCGTTGAAGTCGAGGATAAACGTCTGGTCATTGGCGAACGGCTGGGTATAGGTCATCCCCAGGTACTGCTTGTTCAGCGTGTCTTCTACGTTGGAGGCATACAGCGCCCCGGAGAAGTAATCGTTAAATTTGTAGCTGGCGCCGCCGAAGGTCAGGCTTTTCAGCCCGGTGTTGTGGCTGTCGTCACTTTTCTGCTGCTCGTCGGTAAAGTAACCGGCGTTAACATCCAGACCGTCCAGCTCTTGCGAGTTGAGCATAAAGCCGGTGTAGGTTTCATACAGCAGACGGGAGTCATCGGCGTTGAGGATAGGCAGTACCGGGCGCTGGGTACCCCAGCTCAGCACGGTGTTGGACACGCGCATTTTCACCCGACCGCCCGCTTTGAACAGGTCAGATTTTGCTTTGCCGTCGTTATCCTGATGGAAGAAGTCGATACCGCCAGCACCGCTGCGGCCACGGCCACCGTCAAGGCGTACCGCGTACTGTAACAGACCATCAACACCAAAACCGACTGGGCCTTCGGTATAACCGGACTGGAAGTCGAGCATGATGCCCTGGCCCCATTCGGCTTTGGTTTCGGTGTCTTTATATTTGTAATCGCGGTTGATAAAGGCATTACGGAACAGAACGTCCATATGACTATCGTCAACTAAGCCTTTACTGTCTGCCTGGCCCGCGGCGAACACGGAGCCTGAGCTTAACAGCCCAAGCATAATAAGGGAGAGTTTTGTTTTCACTGTTGATAGATCTCTGCTTGCTTTTCTTAATAGAGTGGATGCATTTTTCCTGGCAAATCCCCTGTGAAAGAGACTGAAATACCCCCGCAATAACGGGAAAACAGGCCATTACACAGCGGTTCGCAAGGCTTGCATCACGAATAGTTTTACAGGTAAATAATTATTCTTACTTCCTGATTCACGCGATAGTTACCCGAAATGGCGCTATAAGCAATAAGATTTATGGTGTTTGCACACGAATTGTTACTTTTTATCACCGGTGGTTATATCTATATATTCGCGAGTAAATATCAGGAAAGCCCTGCCTGGTGGCGATTAGTTAAGCAGGAAATTTGTTTAATTACATTTATTTGAAAATATATATCGGATTTGGTGTGCGGATATTCATCAGTAAATAGTCTGGTTATTAGAATTATATTTTGCCAGGAAACGGAATTATTAAATATGATATCCCGCCGGTAGGTTAACCTGCGGGATAATAATCTGTAAGCCCGGTACGGCCCGGGCTGGGGAGAATTACTGAATACCGTCGGCGGCCATGCGATCGCGAATATGCTGGGCCCGGGCCTCTGACGCCGGATGATCATCCAGAATACTGCTCTGGCGATCCTGTTCAAGTTTGGCCAGTTTTTCGAAGCTGGTGGCCAGCCCCGCCGGGCTGATACCGCGCTTACGTAACAGATCGTAGGAGTAGTCGTCCGCTTCGGACTCCTGGCGCTGGGAGAACTGGGCATTGACGACCTGCTCGCCGAGGGCGCCAATCTGGGATTGCGACAGGTTGCCTATCACGCCACCCATTGATGCTGCCGCGGCGCGTAATGCATTGGTGCCCATCGCCACCTGCATGCCTTTCTTCACGTGACCGAGCGCCACGTGGCCCATTTCATGGCCCACCACGGCTTCGACTTCGTTATCGTTCATGATGTCCATCAGCCCGCTGTAGACGCGAATACAGCCGTTGGCCATCGCGAAGGCGTTAACATCCTTGGTGACGTACACCTTATAGTTGGCCGGTACGCCGTTGATATTGTCCCCGAGGGCGGCAGCGATTTTAGTGAGGCGGGCGGTGTACGGGCTGCCTGCCGGGGCGAGGGTCGATTTGCTGTCCATTTCCTGACAGGCTTTGTCGCTCAGTGCGATAACCTGGGCATCTGACAGGGTGTAAGCCTGCATCGCACCGGCACCGGACGTTAATAGCCCGTTAGAATCCATCGTCTCACATCCAGTCAGCAGCGCCGCCATGCTCAGGCCCAACAGCAACATCCGTTTTTTCATTTTATGCATCCGGAATCAATGAATAAGAAAATAAGTTCTGGCCACGGCAGCAGGTTACACCATGGTGACGGCCAGTATAAAAAGAATCCAGACCAACAGGCGAGTAAGTTGTATATGTTGCGAGCTGGATCCAGAGATTTCTGAAGTGATAAAAGGATGTTCCATGTACATGACCAGCGACCTGGGTTACATTGTTGGCACTTTTTCCGGGCCTCGCCCATGACGCATTTATCCGCCGCTTCCCGGCTGGTCTGGCGTTGCTATGCGCCAATCCGGGATTCAAGGATGTGGTAATCGAGTCGTAAACAAGGCATGACCTTCAACTAGCCGATCTGGAGTTAAAATGTCCTCTCGTAAAGAGCTTGCCAATGCTATTCGTGCGCTCAGCATGGACGCAGTACAAAAAGCCAAGTCCGGTCACCCGGGCGCCCCGATGGGGATGGCTGACATTGCCGAAGTCCTGTGGCGTGATTATATGAACCATAACCCGCAGAACCC
Source organism: Shimwellia pseudoproteus (assembly GCF_016415625.1). GTDB lineage: Bacteria > Pseudomonadota > Gammaproteobacteria > Enterobacterales > Enterobacteriaceae > Shimwellia > Shimwellia pseudoproteus. The sequence goes on along the minus strand of NZ_WBXP01000006.1, from coordinate 44,193 downwards.
GCATTGGGCAGATCGCGACCGTTTCGTGCTGTCTAATGGCCATGGTTCAATGTTGATCTACAGCCTGCTGCACCTCACCGGTTATGACCTGCCGATGGAAGAGCTGAAAAACTTCCGCCAGCTGCATTCCCGTACGCCAGGCCACCCGGAAGTGGGCTACACCGCCGGTGTAGAAACCACCACCGGCCCGCTGGGCCAGGGGATTGCCAACGCCGTCGGTATGGCCATTGCCGAGAAGACCCTCGCGGCACAGTTTAACCGCCCGGGCCACGACATTGTTGACCACCACACCTATGCCTTTATGGGCGATGGCTGCATGATGGAAGGCATTTCTCACGAAGTGTGCTCCCTGGCCGGTACCCTGAAACTGGGCAAACTGACGGCATTTTACGACGACAACGGCATCTCCATTGATGGTGAAGTTGAAGGCTGGTTTACCGACGATACCGCCAAACGTTTTGAAGCCTATGGCTGGCACGTAGTACGCGGTATTGATGGCCACAATGCGGACGCCATCAAAGCGGCTATTGAAGAAGCCCGCCGCGTTACCGATAAACCGTCCCTGCTGATGTGCAAAACCATCATCGGTTTCGGCTCGCCAAATAAAGCCGGTACCCATGACTCTCACGGTGCGCCGCTGGGCGATGCAGAGATCGCACTGACCCGTGAAAAACTGGGCTGGCACTATGCGCCGTTCGAAATCCCGCAGGAGATTTATGCCCAGTGGGATGCCAAAGAAGCAGGCCAGGCTAAAGAAAAAGCCTGGAATGAGAAATTTGCTGCCTATGCTAAAGCCTTCCCGCAGGAAGCGGCTGAGTTTACCCGCCGTATGAGCGGCGACATGCCGGCTGACTTTGACGCACAGGCCCAGGCAATTATCGAGAAGTTGCAGGCTAACCCGGCGAAAATCGCCAGCCGTAAAGCGTCCCAGAATGCGATTGAAGCGTTTGGCCCGCTGCTGCCGGAATTCCTCGGCGGTTCTGCTGACCTGGCGCCGTCTAACCTGACCATCTGGTCCGGTTCTAAAGCGATTAACGAAGACGCCGCAGGTAACTATATCCATTACGGTGTCCGTGAATTCGGGATGACCGCCATTGCCAATGGTATTTCCCTGCACGGCGGTTTCCTGCCGTACACCTCGACCTTCCTGATGTTTGTGGAATACGCCCGTAACGCGGTGCGTATGGCTGCCCTGATGAAACAGCGCCAGGTGATGGTCTATACCCATGACTCCATCGGTCTGGGTGAAGATGGCCCGACTCACCAGCCGGTAGAGCAGGTTGCTTCCCTGCGCGTGACCCCGAACATGAGCACATGGCGTCCGTGTGATCAGGTGGAAACCGCAGTGGCGTGGAAATATGGCGTTGAGCGCCATGATGGCCCGACTGCCCTGATCCTCTCCCGTCAGAATCTGGCCCAGCAGGAACGTACTGCACAGCAGCTGGCGGATATTGCCCGCGGTGCTTACATCCTGAAAGATTGCGCTGGCCAGCCGCAGCTGATCTTCATCGCGACCGGTTCTGAAGTAGAACTGGCGGTGGCTGCATGGGAAAAAGTGACCGCCGATGGGGTGAAAGCCCGCGTGGTCTCCATGCCGTCAACGGACGTGTTTGACAAGCAGGATGCGGCTTACCGTGAAGCCGTGCTGCCAAAAGCCGTGACTGCCCGCGTGGCTATCGAAGCTGGTATTGCGGACTACTGGTTCAAATATACCGGCCTGAACGGCGCTATCGTCGGCATGACCACCTTCGGTGAGTCTGCCCCGGCAGAGCAGCTGTTTGAAGAGTTCGGCTTTACCGTTGATAACGTGGTGAGCAAAGCGAAAGCGCTGCTGTAATCACCGGCTGTCGCCGCGCACGGGGTTGATCACTGGCTAACGGTCGGTTGATCCCGTCGGTTGCGTAGTAACAAGGGGCTCATGGATACCATGGGCCCTTTTTATTTATTCGCCAGCACGCCGTGTTAAGCGTTTTGTGCCCGGCACTGGGGGAGGGGATTATTCCCGCTGCCCGGTGGATTTACGGGCAGAAGAACAGGCTTATAGTGCGGCCATCGCGTTGATAAATGTGACCTGGATCAGATTCCAGGGTTTCCTGGCGGGCAGGCCGATTCCTTTTATTCCGGCTTTCGCTTATCCTAGCTGAAGCGTTTCAGTTGGCTAAATGTTCGATTCTTAGCCAGTCAGTCACCCTGTTTTGACCGCTAAGGTTCCACTACGAATGCTGCTGGATTACTCTGTCAGTCATTCTTTTTCAGGAAAGCCTTGCAGGAGACCTATGACGGTACGCATAGCAATTAACGGCTTTGGTCGCATCGGGCGTAATGTGGTTCGTGCTTTGTACGAATCAGGACGCCGTGCGGAAATCGCAGTCGTTGCCATCAATGAGCTGGCAGAAGCGGAAGGAATGGCCCACTTACTGAAATACGACACCAGTCATGGGCGTTTTTCATGGGATGTTCGTCAGCAAAATGACCAGTTATGGGTTGGCGATGATGTGATTCGCATCCTGCATGAGCGTAACCCTGAAGTCTTACCCTGGCGGGAATTAGGCGTCGATGTGGTACTGGACTGTACCGGGGTTTACGGTAGCCGGGCAGATGGTGAGATGCACCTTGCTGCCGGGGCGAAAAAAGTCCTGTTTTCTCATCCTGGCGCTGCCGATCTGGATGCCACCGTGGTCTACGGTGTGAACCACCGTCAGGTCGAGGCAGAGCACCGTATTGTCTCTAACGCCTCCTGTACCACTAACTGCATTATTCCGGTGATTAAATTGCTGGATGACGCGTTTGGGATTGAATCCGGCACGGTGACGACAATCCACTCGGCGATGCACGATCAACAAGTGATCGATGCTTATCATCCTGACCTGCGCCGCACCCGCGCGGCCAGCCAGTCGATTATTCCGGTGGATACGCGCCTTGCGGCGGGTATTACGCGTATTCTCCCTAAATTTTGTGACCGCTTTGAAGCGATCGCCGTCCGGGTGCCGACCATTAATGTAACGGCCATTGACCTGAGTGTTACGGTGACGCAAAAAGTAAACCCACGGGATATTAACCAGTTGTTCCAAAAAGCAGCGAGTGGGGTATTTCGTGGTATAGTTGACTATACGGAATTGCCGTTGGTCTCGATAGATTTTAACCATGATCCGCACAGTGCCATTATTGACGGCACCCAGACGCGGGTCAGCGGTGAGCACCTGATTAAGACCTTAGTCTGGTGTGATAATGAATGGGGCTTTGCTAACCGGATGCTAGACACCACGTTAGTGATGGCCGCTGCAGGTTTCAGGTAAGGCGCGGATTGCGCCTGCAAAACTTTTAGAATCAACGAGAGGATTCACCATGTCTGTAATTAAGATGACCGATCTGGATCTGGCGGGTAAACGCGTACTGATCCGTTCTGATCTGAACGTGCCGGTAAAAGACGGTAAAGTTACCTCCGATGCACGTATCCGCGCATCTCTGCCGACTATCGAGCTGGCCCTGAAACAGGGTGCTAAAGTGATGGTAACTTCTCACCTCGGTCGCCCGACTGAAGGTGAATACAATGAAGAATTCTCTCTGCTGCCGGTTGTTAACTATCTGAAAGACAAACTGTCTGCCCCGGTACGTCTGGCAAAAGACTACCTGGACGGCGTTGACGTGGCTGCCGGTGAACTGGTTGTGCTGGAAAACGTTCGCTTTAACAAAGGCGAAAAGAAAGACGACGAAGCGCTGTCTAAAAAATACGCTGCACTGTGCGACGTCTATGTTATGGATGCGTTCGGTACTGCGCACCGCGCTCAGGCGTCCACCCACGGTGTTGGCCGTTTTGCTGATGTAGCGTGCGCAGGCCCGCTGCTGGCTGCTGAGCTGGACGCACTGGGTAAAGCACTGAAAGAACCGGCCCGCCCGATGGTTGCCATCGTTGGTGGTTCTAAAGTGTCTACCAAACTGACCGTGCTGGATTCACTGTCCAAAATCGCTGACCAGCTGATCGTGGGTGGCGGTATCGCGAACACCTTTATTGCTGCTCAGGGCCACAACGTGGGTAAATCCCTGTACGAAGCGGACCTGGTTGACGAAGCGAAACGCCTGCTGACCACTTGCGATATTCCGGTACCGACAGATGTTCGCGTGGCGACTGAGTTCTCTGAAACTGCCCCGGCTACCCTGAAGTCTGTGACTGAAGTAAACGCCGGCGAGCAGATCCTGGATATCGGTGATGTGTCTGCTGAGAAACTGGCTGACATCCTGAAAAACGCCAAAACCATTCTGTGGAACGGTCCGGTAGGGGTGTTCGAATTCCCGAACTTCCGTAAAGGGACTGAAATCGTGGCTAATGCGATTGCAGACAGCGAAGGCTTCTCCATCGCGGGCGGTGGCGACACCCTGGCCGCTATTGACCTGTTCGGCATTGCCGACAAAATCTCCTACATCTCCACTGGCGGTGGCGCATTCCTCGAATTCGTCGAAGGTAAAGTGCTGCCAGCTGTAGCGATGCTCGAAGAGCGCGCGAAAAAATAATCTTTACGGGCAGGGAAACCTGCCCGTTGTTTTATGCGGCCGTAGTTGCTGCGGCTATTAAATTAAATCCGATTTATACAACGCCGAAGATACAGGACACCGTAACATGTCTAAAATTTTTGATTTCGTAAAACCTGGGGTTATCACTGGTGATGACGTTCAGAAAGTTTTCCAGGTAGCAAAAGAAAATAACTTTGCTCTGCCGGCTGTTAACTGCGTAGGTACTGATTCTATCAATGCCGTGCTGGAAACTGCTGCCAAAGTGCGTGCACCGGTTATCGTACAGTTCTCTAACGGTGGTGCTGCGTTTATCGCAGGTAAAGGTCTGAAAGCAGAAGGTGCGCAGAAGTCTGCCATCCTGGGCGCTATCTCTGGCGCGCATCATGTTCATCAGATGGCTGAATACTACGGTGTGCCGGTTATCCTGCATACTGACCACTGTGCTAAAAAACTGCTGCCGTGGCTGGACGGGCTGCTGGACGCGGGTGAAAAACACTTCGCTGCTACCGGCAAGCCGCTGTTCTCTTCTCACATGATTGACCTGTCTGAAGAATCTCTGGAAGAGAACATCGAAATCTGCTCTCAGTATCTGACCCGCATGTCCAAACTGGGCATGACGCTGGAAATCGAACTGGGCTGCACCGGTGGTGAAGAAGACGGTGTGGACAACAGCCACATGGACGCTTCTGCGCTGTACACTCAGCCGCAGGACGTTGACTACGCTTACACCAAACTGAACGCTATCAGCCCGCGTTTCACCATCGCGGCCTCTTTCGGTAACGTTCACGGTGTTTACAAACCGGGTAACGTAAAACTGACCCCGACCATTCTGCGTGATTCTCAGGACTATGTGTCTAAGAAACATAACCTGCCGCACAACAGCCTGAACTTCGTCTTCCACGGCGGTTCCGGTTCTACTGCGGAAGAAATCAAAGAATCCGTTGGTTACGGTGTTATCAAAATGAACATCGATACCGACACCCAGTGGGCTACCTGGGAAGGCATTCTGAACTACTACAAAGAAAACGAAGCGTACCTGCAGGGCCAGCTGGGCAACCCGAAAGGCGCCGATCAGCCGAACAAAAAATACTACGATCCGCGTGTTTGGCTGCGTGCCGGCCAGACCAGCATGATCGCGCGTCTGGAAAAAGCATTCCACGAACTGAATGCGGTAGACGTACTGTAATCCCGGTACCGATTCCGGTTGCAAAAACCCGCCTGATGGCGGGTTTTTTTATGGGTAAAATTTCTGAAAATGCGGAGCAGCTTGTGTGGTATAGATCACGGTTTGGCATGTTCTGCTATTTTTGATTACCCTTTAAGGGATTATGTATCCCGGTGGGGTTTGATTCTTTTTATATAAGGATTTTAGGATGGAAGACATTAACGTAGCGGACAGCATTCACCAGGCAGGGGGATGGCTGGTTCGTAATCAGGAGCTGTTGCTGAGCTACGCGGTAAACATTGTCGCGGCAATCGCTATCCTGATTATCGGTATGATCGTGGCGCGGCTGATTTCTAAAACCATTAACCGCCTGATGTTGGCCCGTAAAATTGACAGTACGGTGGCTGATTTTCTTTCTGCGCTGGTGCGCTATGCCATTATCGCTTTTACCCTGATAGCGGCTCTGGGCCGGGTAGGGGTTCAGACCGCCTCTGTTATCGCGGTACTGGGTGCCGCCGGTTTAGCCGTTGGTCTGGCATTACAGGGCTCGCTGGCCAACCTGGCGGCCGGGGTTCTGCTGGTTACCTTCCGTCCGTTCCGCACCGGTGAGTACGTGGATCTGGGCGGCATTGCCGGGACCGTGCTGAATGTGCATATCTTCTCCAGCACGCTGCGTACCGCAGACGGCAAAATTGTTGTGGTGCCGAATGGCAAAGTGATTGCCGGTAACATCATTAACTTCTCCCGGGAGCCAGCGCGCCGCAATGAGTGGATCATCGGCGTGGGTTATGATGCCGATATCGATCAGGTAAAACAGCTGATTACCGACATTCTGATGGCCGATACGCGGGTACTGAAAGATCGCGAACTGGTGGTGCGGATGAATGAACTGGGCGCTTCGTCGATCAATTTTGTCGCCCGCGCCTGGAGCAACAGCGCCGATCTGATGCCGGTTTACTGGGATACTCTGGAGGCGGTGAAGAAGACCCTCGACAGCCACCATATCAGCTTCCCGTACCCGCAAATGGATGTGCATTTGCACCGCAGCCACGGGGCGCCAGCCCAGCAATAATGCTAATAAACAGGCCAGTATAAACTGGCCTTTTTTATTGGCTTCTTTGGTGAGTCATTGGCCATCATAAGTTGTACTAATACACGATTAAAATTATCCATTTCCTCTTATATAAACAGCGGATTACACTCCTGCCATTGGTTACGCAATACAAGGACTATTCCGGTGTTATCTTATTATTTTCAGGGGCTTGCATTAGGCTCCGCCATGATCCTCCCCCTGGGCCCGCAAAATGCGTTTGTGATGAATCAGGGGATCCGCCGCCAGTACCATATTATGATCGCCGCCCTGTGCTCAGTGAGTGACCTGCTGCTGATTTGCGCCGGGATCTTTGGCGGCAGCGCGATTCTGATGCAGTCCCCGCTGCTGCTGGCGCTGGTGACCTGGGGGGGCGTCCTGTTCCTGCTGTGGTATGGCTGGGGAGCGCTGCGTACTGCCGCCAGCCCGGACCCGGAGCTGGCCAGTGCCGAGGTCATGCGCCAGGGGCGCTGGCGCATTATCGCCACCATGCTGGCGGTGACCTGGCTTAATCCCCATGTCTATCTGGATACCTTTGTGGTGCTCGGGAGTCTGGGTGGCCAACTGGCGGAGGAGCCCAGGCGCTGGTTTGCTCTGGGGACGGTGAGTGCGTCGTTTATCTGGTTCTTCGGCCTGGCCCTGCTGGCTGCGTGGCTGGCGCCGCGCCTGCGTACTGCCCGGGCGCAGCGTATTATTAACGGCCTGGTCGGGGTGGTGATGTGGGTGATTGCGCTGGGGCTGGCCCGGGAGGGCATCAACCACTTACAGGCGTTGTTTGCCTGACCACCGCTGTGAGGCTTGCCGCACTGTATCTTGCCCGGATCCGCTATGCTTAGCCGATAGGTAAGATCTCTGGTGAAATTGCCCGCCAGGGCTCTGTTTCGGAAACATCTGCTCTTCAGTGAGTGTTTTATGCTAAATACTCGCCAGGTTATCCGTTGAATAGTACATGGAGGAGTTACAGTGAAGTTTAAAATTCTGGTTCTGGCAGCAATGGTGGGCCTGGGGTCTGGTGCGGCAGCGATGGCGGCAGATCTGCCCAACAGCCCGCATATTGTGACTACCGGTACGGCAACGGTTGACGCGGTCCCTGATATTGCCCGGCTGAACATTGAAGTTAATGTCTCCGCGAAGGACGCGGGAACCGCCAAGAAACAAGCGGATCAGCGGGTGGCGCAGTATATGACCTTCCTGCAAAACAACGGGGTCGAGAAAAAAGACATCAGCGCGGCAAACCTGCGTACTCAGCCGATGTATGAGTACACCAAAGAGGGTAAAGCGGTGCTGAAAGGTTACCAGGCGATCCGCAATGTGACCGTGACAGTGCGGGATCTGAACCGGCTGAACGATATGCTGGACGGCGCGTTAAAAGCGGGCCTTAATGAGATTCGCTCCGTGTCGTTTGAAGTGGCTCAGCCTCAGGCTTATCAGGATAAAGCCCGCCAGGCCGCCATTGAAGACGCCATCCGCCAGGCGAATAAGCTGGCCGAAGGCTTCCACACCAAACTGGGGCAAGTCTGGAGCGTGCGCTACCATGTGGCCGATGTACAGCCGGTACCGGTGATGCGCATGATGAAAGCGGCGGCGGCGCCTGATGTGTCCGCCAGCGATACGTATGAACAGCAGAAAATACAGTTCGACGATCGTGTTGATGTGGTATTCGAGCTGGATAACGGCCGGGCAAATACCCCCGCAGCGCACGATGGCCATAATCCAGCAGCGCATCGGTCACCTGGCGCATCATGCGGCTTTCCGGCGCAAAACGGTGCCAGTACAGCATCCGGCGCTGAAACAGCCCGGGGGTCAAATCAATCAGCTCACCGGAGCGCAGCTCTTTCTCAATTTGCAGGTGCGGGATCATGCAGCAGGTGGTTCCCTGGCGCGCCAGCTGCACAAAGGCTTCTGACGAATTCACAATATGGCAGGGGACGCTGCCCGGGGGCAGGTCAAAATGCTGCTGCACAAACGCCTGGTGCATATCGTCGAGGTGGTCAAACGCCACCGCCGGCGCCTTCAGCAAGGCAGCGCGCGTCACGCCGTTGGGGAAATAGCGCTCGGCGAACGGACGGGAGGAGACAAACAGATAATCCAGCGCCCCGAGTTTATCAACCAGGCAACTGGGGAGCGCCTGGGGCTGGATACTGACCGCCCCCACCACTTCACCCCGGCGCAGCCGTTCCTTGGTACGGGTTTCGTCTTCCACCTGCAGATTGAGGCGGATTGGCGAGTCTACTAAAACCGGCGCCAGGGCGGGTAACAGCCAGGTTGCCAGGCTACCGGCGTTCACGGCGATGGACAGCAACAGCGGAGTAGCGCCGCCTTGTTCATCCCCCAGCCATTCATCTTCCAGCAGTTCCACCTGGCGCAGCAGTGCCAGTAATTTTTGCCCTTGTTCTGTCGGACGAGGCGGGACTGTTCTCACCAGCAGTGGCTGGCCGAACATATTTTCCAGTTGTTTAATACGCTGCGATACAGCGGACTGGGTTATACAGAGCTTTTGCGCTGCCCGCTCAAATCCCCGCTCTCTGATAACGGCATCAAGCGCCTGTAGTGTCCTGTAGTCCGGGCGTTTCATGGTGATGTGTTTGCTCCTGTCTTCATTATTTCTGCACTATGACATAAAAATGGCCATCAACCAGGTTAAATCCTTATCCCGGCAAGAAAAAAGCGTCGAACTGCACACACTACCACGGATTACCAGTAAAAATGTCTCGATCCAGCAACGATGGCTGTGGATCAGCCCTGCCACTTACTTCCCGGCGGGTATATAATGCCGCCCCGGACTCCCCCATTGATGACACAGGCGAAAATCATGACGCAGGATGAACTGAAAAAGGCCGTTGGCTGGGCCGCGCTGCAATACGTACAACCGGGTACCATTGTTGGTGTGGGTACTGGCTCCACCGCCGCCCATTTTATTGACGCACTGGGCACCATGAAACACCAGATTGAAGGGGCGGTATCCAGCTCCGATGCCTCCACCGAAAAACTGAAAAGCCTGGGGATTCCGGTATTTGATCTCAACCAGGTAGATTCCCTGGGGGTCTATGTGGATGGCGCTGACGAAATCAACGGCCATATGCAGATGATCAAAGGCGGCGGCGCCGCGCTGACCCGGGAAAAAATCATCGCCTCGGTGGCGGAGAAATTTATCTGTATCGCCGACAGCTCTAAGCAGGTTGATATTCTGGGCCAGTTCCCGCTGCCGGTGGAAGTGATCCCGATGGCGCGCAGTTGTGTGGCGCGTACTCTGGTGAAATTAGGCGGTCGCCCGGAATACCGTCAGGGTGTCGTCACAGATAACGGCAACGTTATCCTCGATGTGCACGGGCTGGAGATCCTCGACCCGGTTGCTCTGGAAGACGCTATCAATGCGATCCCGGGCGTGGTGACCGTGGGGCTGTTTGCCCGCCGCGGTGCGGATGTTGCCCTGATCGGCACCCCCGAGGGTGTAAAAACTATCATTACCAAATAATCTGACCGGGGGCTTACCGGCCCCCATCCCGCCAAAGAAATATCACAAAAAATGTCACCCGGTGTTTTGGTGACATATGTCACAAATTATTATCTGTAATTTAATAAACGCCGATATTTCCTCCAACTGTAACATTTTATTCTGTTTTCTAACCCTGTGTGATATTTGCACATGTTGGCGACGCAAACGTTCATATTGCCGCTGGCGTATTTTTTGATATGTTGACAGAAGGCGAGCTTATTACTAGCGCCCAGACACAACACAGTTCAGATAAGACAGGGTCGGGAAATGGCAAAAGTATCACTGGAGAAAGACAAGATTAAGTTTCTGCTGGTCGAAGGTGTTCACCAGAAGGCGATTGATAGCCTTCGCGCAGCGGGTTATACCAACATCGAGTACCACAAAGGTGCACTGGACACCGAGTCGTTAAAAGAATCCATCCGTGACGCGCATTTCATTGGCTTACGATCCCGTACTCATCTGACTGAAGACGTTATTGCGGCTGCTGAGAAGCTGGTCGCCGTCGGCTGTTTCTGTATTGGTACCAATCAGGTGGATCTGGACGCCGCGGCGAAGCGCGGTATCCCGGTATTTAATGCCCCGTTCTCGAACACCCGTTCCGTGGCCGAGTTAGTGATTGGCGAGCTGTTACTGCTGCTGCGCGGTGTGCCGGAGGCGAACGCCAAAGCCCACCGTGGGGTATGGAACAAACAGGCCGCGGGCTGCTTTGAGGCGCGGGGCAAAAAACTGGGGATCATTGGCTACGGCCATATAGGTACCCAACTGGGGATCCTGGCGGAATCTCTGGGCATGAACGTGTTCTTCTACGATATTGAAAGCAAGCTGCCGCTGGGTAATGCCACCCAGGTGCAGCATTTGTCCGATCTGCTCAATATGAGTGACGTAGTGAGCCTGCACGTACCGGAAAATGCGTCCACCAAAAATATGATTGCCGCAGAACAGCTGGCGCTGATGAAGCCGGGTGCGCTGCTGATTAACGCCTCCCGGGGGACGGTGGTTGATATCCCGGCCCTGTGCGATGTGCTGGCCAGTAAACATCTGGCCGGGGCCGCCATTGATGTGTATCCCACTGAACCGGCCACTAACAGCGATCCGTTCAGCTCACCGCTGATTGAGTTTGATAACGTGCTGCTGACGCCGCACATTGGCGGTTCCACCATGGAAGCCCAGGAAAATATCGGCCTCGAAGTGGCGGGTAAACTGGCCAAATACTCTGATAACGGCTCAACGCTCTCGGCGGTCAACTTCCCGGAAGTATCCCTGCCGCAGCATCCAGGCAGCGCCCGCCGTCTGTTGCATATCCACGAAAATCGCCCCGGGGTACTAACGGCGATCAACCATATTTTTGCCGATCAGGGCATCAATATTGCCGCCCAGTATCTGCAAACTTCGGCACATCTGGGTTACGTGGTTATCGACATTAATGCGGACGAAGACGTGGCCCGTAACGCCCTGCAACAAATGAAGGCTATTCCGGGGACCATGCGCGCCCGTTTGCTGTACTGATCGGCGGCTATGGTACTGAAGCCCACTGCGGTGGGCTTTTCTTTATTGATTCCCCCCATTGATTAACCCAATCCCCCCAAAAGACCGCCGCCCCGGGCTGACGGGTGGCTATTTTCTCCTCAAGGCCCTTCTTTTTATGTTGTCATCAGGCGTATAATCCTGCCCCTTTGATGGTTTTTGTATCACTTCCGGAAACGTTATGAGCAGCATCTCCCTGATTCAGCCCGATCGCGATCTCTTTTCGTGGCCCCAGTATTGGGCCGCCTGTTTTGGCCCTGCGCCTTTTTTACCCATGTCACGTGAAGAAATGGATCAACTGGGCTGGGACAGCTGCGATGTGATTATTGTTACCGGGGATGCGTATGTGGATCACCCGAGCTTCGGTATGGCGATTGTGGGCCGAATGCTGGAGGCCCAGGGCTTCCGGGTGGGGATCATTTCCCAGCCGGACTGGACCAGCAAAGCGGACTTTATGCGCCTCGGTAAGCCTAACCTCTATTTTGGGGTGACTGCCGGGAATATGGACTCGATGATCAACCGCTATACCGCGGATCGCCGGCTGCGCAGTGATGATGCCTACACCCCGGACAACGTCGCCGGTAAACGCCCGGACCGGGCGACTCTGGTGTACACCCAGCGCTGTAAAGAAGCCTGGAGCGATGTGCCGGTGGTGCTGGGGGGCATTGAGGCCAGCCTGCGGCGTATTGCCCATTACGATTACTGGTCTGACACTGTGCGCCGTTCGGTGCTGGTGGATTCCAAAGCGGACATGCTGGTGTACGGTAACGGCGAGCGGCCAATGGTCGAGCTGACCCACCGCCTGGCGGCCGGGGAAAAGATCGGCGATATTCTCGATATCCGCAATACCGCGATGCTGCGTAAAGAGGCCTTACCGGGCTGGTCCGGGGTGGACTCCACCCGTCTGGATACCCCGGGGCGAATCGATCCTATCCCGCATCCTTACGGGGAAGATCTGCCCTGTGCGGAAAACGGCAAGCCGGAAAAAGCCGTGGCCAGCGAGGCGAAACCCGTCACTGTTCAGGCCCCGCGGCCTAAGCCCTGGGAGAAGACCTACGTGCTGCTGCCTTCTTACGAGAAGGTGAAGGGCGATAAAGTGCTGTACGCCCACGCGTCGCGCATTCTGCACCATGAAACCAACCCCGGCTGTGCCAGGGCGCTAATGCAGAAGCATGGCGATCGCTACCTGTGGGTTAACCCACCGGCTATCCCGTTATCCACGGAAGAAATGGACAGCGTATTTGCGCTGCCGTATCAGCGTATTCCGCATCCGTCCTATGGTCAGGCGAAGATCCCGGCCTATGACATGATCCGTTTCTCCATCAATATTATGCGCGGTTGCTTTGGGGGCTGCTCATTCTGCTCGATTACCGAGCACGAAGGGCGCATTATCCAGAGCCGCTCTGAAGATTCGATCATTAACGAGATAGAAGCGATTCGCGACACGGTACCGGGTTTTACCGGTATTGTGTCCGATCTCGGTGGCCCGACCGCCAACATGTATATGCTGCGCTGTAAATCCCCCCGGGCGGAGCAGACCTGCCGCCGCTCCTCCTGTGTCTACCCGGATATCTGCCAGCATATGGACACCAACCACCAGCCGACGATTGATCTCTACCGGCGCGCCAGGGGGCTGGATGGGATCAAGAAAATCCTGATAGCCTCCGGGGTGCGTTACGATCTGGCGGTGGAAGATCCGCGTTATATCAAAGAGCTGGCCTCCCACCATGTGGGGGGCTACCTGAAAATTGCCCCTGAGCACACCGAGCAGGGCCCGCTGTCCAAAATGCAAAAACCGGGCATGGGCAGCTACGATCGCTTTAAAGAGCTGTTTGATCTCTACTCGAAGCAGGCCGGGAAAGAGCAATATCTGATCCCGTATTTTATTTCTGCGCACCCGGGTACCAAAGATGAAGACATGGTGAACCTGGCCCTGTGGCTGAAACGCCACCGCTTCCGGCTCGACCAGGTGCAGAACTTCTACCCGTCGCCGCTGGCTAACTCGACCACCATGTATTACACCGGTAAGAACCCGTTGAGTAAGGTGGGGTATAAGAGTGAAGACGTCTACATTCCCCGCGGCGATCGCCAGCGCCGCCTGCATAAGGCGCTGTTGCGCTACCATGATCCGGCTAACTGGCCGCTGATTCGCCAGGCCCTGGAAAGTATGGGGATGAAGCACCTGATTGGCGGACGGCGTGACTGCCTGGTACCGGCACCGACCATTGACGAGATGCGTGAAGCCCGCCGCCAGAACCGCGGCAGTAAAGTTGCGTTGACCCGCCACACGGATATTGTCCATCAGCGTGGTGCCGGGCAGGGGGCAAAAGCGGCATCCGGGAAAGCAGGCCCGGGGAAAAGCGGCGCCGGGAAAGCGCAGGCCAAACCGGCCGGGGCAAGAAGCGCGGACAGCAAACCCGGGGCCGGCAATAAACCCCAGACTGGCCGTTCCGGGCGGCCGAACGCTGCCGCTACCGCAGGCCGCCGCAGTGGCCCACAGGGGAAGAAAGGCACCCGCAGTGGGGCAGGGAAGTAACGCAAGGTGTTAATGACGGCGCCCGGAGCATCGGGCGCCCGTTGTCAGGCAGTATTACCCGCCGAAGGTGTCCGGGTCCGGGCCTAACCGTTTACCGACATCCATTTTGGCTATCTCGCCCAGTTCGTCTTTTTCCAGCCGGAAGTCCCAGACGTCAAAGTTTTCCGCAATACGCGACGGGGTGACGGATTTCGGAATCACCACCAGGCCGCTGTCCAGGTGCCAGCGGATCACGATTTGTGCCGGGGTTTTGGCGTATTTTTCTGCCAGCCGGCGGATGATGAGATTATCGAATACCCCTTCACCCCCCTGGGCCAGCGGGCTCCAGGATTCAGTCTGGATTTTATGGGTAGCGTTCCAGGCGTGGAGCTGGCGCTGCTGCATCAGTGGATGGAGTTCTATCTGGTTAATCACCGGCGTGACGCCGGTTTCGTCGATCAATTTTTTCAGGTGCTCAATCTGGAAGTTACATACCCCGATGCTTTTCACCAGGCCCTGTTGTTGCAGGTCGATCATGCCCTGCCAGGCTTCCAGATAGTGGCCTTTACCCGGCACCGGCCAGTGCATTAGCCACAGATCCACATAATCGAGCTGGAGTTTCTCAAGGCTGGCCTCCAGCGCCTGGCGCGGGCGCTGCTGATCGTCATTCCACAATTTGGTGGTGATAAACAGATCGCTGCGCGGCAGGGCGGACTGGCGAATGGCGGTGCCGACACCTTCTTCGTTCTTGTAGGCGGCGGCGGTATCAATTGAACGATACCCCACTTCCAGCGCCTTATTGATCGCGTTAACCACGTCCTCGTTACTGGCTTTCCAGACGCCAAGGCCGAGTTGCGGCAGGATATTGCCGTCCTGGAGCTTGATGATAGTCGGATGTGTCATCGGTTCCTCCTTCTGTACATGGAACCGGGCCTGCTCGCCTGATAACGCGATAAGGGCCCGGTTAAACTCTTGCACTAAGTCTGGACTATCTGCCGGAAAACGAAAGTTTCCCGGGTAAATCCCTTAGCGCGCCGCGTCGTAAATCCGGCGGCTGACGTCAAGCGTAATATCGTTATGCTCGCCCAGTTGGGTCATACCGTGCTCTTCCAGTTTCTTCAGCAGTGCCGGGATGGTGCTGCCGTCCAGCTGGTAATCGCGCAGGTGGGTGGCAACCCCCATGGTTTCGAAGAACTGGCGGGTGGCGGCAATGGCCGCATCAATACGCTGATCATCGCTACCGCTGGTGATATTCCAGACCCGCGCCGCGTATTGCAGCAGTTTGTCGTGTTTCTGGGCCCGTTTTTCGTTCATCAGCGCCGGCAGGACGATGGCCAGGGTCTGCGCGTGGTCCAGACCATGCATGGCGGTCAACTCGTGGCCCAGCATATGGGTAGCCCAGTCCTGAGGTACACCGGCGCCGATCAGGCCATTCAGGGCCATGGTGGCGGCCCACATGATATTGGCACGCACGTCGTAGTTTTGCGGATCTTTCAGGGCCTTCGGGCCTTCTTCAATCAGGGTCAGCAGAATGCCTTCGGCAAAACGGTCCTGCACCATGGCGTTAACCGGGTAGGTCAGATACTGTTCGATGGTGTGCACAAACGCATCCACCACACCGTTAGCCACCTGGCGGGTCGGCAGGGTGTAGGTATACACCGGATCAAGTACCGCAAATACCGGCTGAACAAACGGTGACTGGAAGGCGCGTTTGTCACCGGTGGTGCGGCGGGAAACCACCGCGCCTTTGTTAGATTCGGAGCCGGTAGCCGGTAAGGTCAGTACTGAGCCCATCGGGATGGCGCTGGTGATGAACTCTCCGTAGGTTTCCAGGATGTCCCAGGGATCGTTATTGTGGGTGTAATGGGCCGCGGCGGCGATAAATTTGGTGCCGTCCAGTACCGAACCACCACCGACAGCCAGCAGGAAGGTGATTTTTTGCTCACGCACCAGTTCAACGGCTTTCATCAGGGTTTCATAGGCCGGATTAGGCTCGATACCGCCAAATTCGACGATATCCATTCCCTGCAATGCCTGGTAAACCTGATCCAGCACGCCGGTTTTTTTCACGCTGCCGCCACCGTAAGTAATCAGGATCCGGGCATCGGCCGGGATCTGGGCACGCAACTGGTCAATGGCGCCTTTACCAAACAAAATACGGGTCGGCGTATACAGGTCAAAATTATTCATTATTCGGTTCCCCTACTTCAGGTGAATACTTCAGGTGAATGTGTTGCTCAATGTGGTGTTATTGTCCGCGCTGGCGGCCTTCAGGCCAATGCATATTTCTGCCTGTCTCTTGCCTGATCCTCCAGAGTGCTGGAGAATTTTGGTAAATATTTGCAATATACTGAGCATGAATTATGGCAAATGAGTGTAATGCTGTGGCAACCGGAACGATTTATCATCAGCTGACGAAACGAATTAAGTACCTGAATAACGGCGATTTTAATAATGCCGGACAGATGCCGGACATCCGCTTGCTCTACGGGTAACAGCCTTGCCCGCGGATACCGGTGATGTACCAGCCCGGGGTGATTTTTCTCTTCTCCGGGCATAAAACAGGCTATGTCAATGAGCGGATATTCCGCTATGACGCCAATGATTATCTGCTGCTGACGGTACCGCTCCCCTTTGAGTGTGAAACCGAGGCGACACCAGACGCCCCGCTGGCGGGGATACGGATCAATATTGATTTACTGCAACTGCAGGAGCTGGTGATGGAGATTGGCGAAGACGATGCCTTCCACCCGGCCCCCAGCGCCAGCGGGATCAATTCAGCCCAGCTCACCGGTGAGCTGTTATGTAGCCTCGAGCGGCTGCTGGATGTGCTGGACCGCCCATTGGACGCGCGGATCCTCGGCCCGCATATTATTCGGGAAATTCTCTACCACGTATTAACCGGCCCCTGTGGCGGTGCGCTGATGGCGCTGATTAACCGCCAGAGCCATTTCAGCCTGATCAGCCGGGTATTACGGCGCATTGAAGCCCAGTACACCGAAAGCCTCAGTGTCGATCAGCTGGCCGCCGAGGCCAATATGAGCGTCTCGGCGTTTCACCATAACTTTAAAGCGGTGACCAGCACCTCGCCGCTGCAATATCTGAAAAACTACCGTCTGCATAAGGCGCGGATGTTTATGCTGCATGACGGCATGAAAGCCAGCGCCGCGGCGATGCGGGTGGGCTATGAGAGTGCGTCGCAATTTAGCCGGGAGTTTAAGCGCTACTTTGGGTTAACCCCGGGGGAAGACGCGGCGCGGCTGCGGGCGGTGCAGGGCGGTATCTAGTTTCTCAGGGAGGTTGCACCGGGCGCGCGGGCAAAAAAATACCGCCCTGGTGGGCGGTATCGGTAAATTGCGGTATTGCGCTTACTCAGGCGCTGATTTTTTTGCGGATCACCACCAGAACGGTACCCATCAGCCCACCGACCAGCAATAACATCGGCAGCACCATCAGGCAGGTCATCACCTGATCTTCGTGATGTTTGACAAACGGGATCATGCTGATGGCATAACCAAAGCCGGTGATAACGCTGACCCACAGGAAGCCACTCAGCCAGTTAAACAGCTGGAACTTACGGTTCGGCAGCCCCGAGATCCCCGCCATGGTCGGCAGCAGGGTACGAATAAATGCCAGAAAACGCCCCACCAGCAGCGCCAGCAGGCCGTGGCGATCAAACATATAGGTGGCGCGATGATGGTACTGGTCAGGAAGATGTGACAACCAGCCTTTCACGATACGGGTGTTACCCAGCCAGCGCCCTTGCAGATAGCTCAGCCAGCAGCCGAGGCTGGCAGCGGCGGTCAAAATCAGGATCGTGGGCACCAGGTCCATTACCCCCCGGCCTATCATGGCACCCGCCAGTAACAGCAGGCTATCACCCGGCAGGAAAGAGGCCGGCAGCAGGCCGTTTTCCAGGAATAGGGTAGCGAACATTACGCAATAGACAATGCCGACAATATGCGGGTCAGCAAGTGCAGCAAAATCGTGTTGCCACAGCGCAGTGGCAATATGTTGAATGACAACCATGGAGGATCCTGTGGTACCGCTTTTCTTGTACGTCTAACGTGAAGGGCTATTGTAACCTGATTTATTATCGGACACCTTGATCAGACACGAACCTTTACGTTTCCTTTAGTGTCCGTTGTCTGTCCAGGTGTCCGGCGCCGGCCACTTTACGCTATTCTGGCCAGTCCTGCTGCTAAATCTGCGATCAGATCGTCGGTATTTTCGAGGCCAATATGGAGCCGCACCAGGGTGCCCTCCAGCGGTGTCTGGCAGCCCGGACGAATCGCGGCAATCTCCTCCGGCTGGTTGGCCAGGATCAGGGACTCAAACCCCCCCCAGGAATAGGCCATGCTAAACAGGGTAAAATTATCCAGGAAGTGGGCCAGTTGCCGATCTGTCAAACGTTGCTTAAGAATAAAAGAGAACAACCCGCTACTGCCGGTAAAGTCCCGTTTCCAGAATTCATGGCCTGGGCAACCGGGTAATGCCGGGTGGTTAACCCGTGCTACCTGGGGTTGCGCCGCCAGCCACTGGGCAACGGCAATACTGCTTTGCTGATGCTGGCGCAGGCGTACCCCCAGGGTACGTAGCCCCCGGCTGGTGACATAAGCAGTATCGGCATCAACCATCTGGCCCATCAGATAGGCATTTTCCCGCAGTTGATCCCAGCAGCGGGCATTAGACACCGCGGTGCCTATCATCGCGTCGGAATGGCCGACCAGGTACTTGGTTCCGGCCTGAATCGAGATATCTACCCCGAAGTCCAGCGCCCGGAACAGCACCCCGGCGGCCCAGGTATTGTCCATCATAATGATGGCCTCAGGCGCTTTGGCGCGGATTGCCGCCACCAGGGCCGGGATATCGTGTACTTCCATGGTGATGGAGCCCGGGGACTCAAGAAACACCACCCGGGTGTTGGGCTGGATCTTATCGGCAATATCGCTGCCGATGAGTGGATCAAACCAGCTGGTGGTGACCCCCAGTTTGGCGAGAATTTTGCTGCAAAAATCCTGGCTGGGTTCATAAGCGGTATTGGTCATCAGCACGTTGTCGCCCTGTTCAACAAAGGCGAGGATGCTGTTGGCCACGGCGGCGGCCCCACAGGGGAACAGCGCACATCCCGCACCGCCTTCCAGTTCACACATCGCTTCCTGAAGTGAGAAATGGGTGAGGGTGCCGCGGCGGCCATAAAACAGTTCGCCGCTGGCCCGGCCCGCGGTGGCGTTGCGTTTATCGGCCACGCTGTCGAAGACCAGCGAAGAGGCCCGCTGAATAACACTGTTTACGGCGCCATGGGTGAAGTGTTTACGGCGCCCGGCGTTGACCAGGGCGGTGTCGAGATGGGGCGCGCGATCGCGCGCATTATTGTCGTGTGACGCCATGTTTACAGCTCCGTTTATCCGTCTGGATGTCTAAATATCGATATACGTTATCACTTCCTGGTGCTATTGTGCAGGCGCTTTTTTATTGCCGATCAAAAGCTGAAAAACCAGCAATAGCGCTTTTTTAGTGCGTAAGCGCAAGGAAATTCGGCAGAAAAAATTGCACTCTGTAAATACTAATGAGAACGACTATCAATTCGGTGCGTTTTTGTTATCATTAGCGGCAGTTTTCCTTATGTTCGTCCTGGAGCGTTAGCGTGGAAGAAAATTTGATGCAGGCGGATCTCTCCGTCCTGGGTATGTATCACCATGCCGATTTAGTGGTAAAAGCGGTGATGATTGGCTTAATACTGGCGTCGGTGATTACCTGGGCGATCTTCTTTAGTAAGGGGGCCGAGTTCATTAAACAGAAACGGCGCCTAAAGCAGGAACAGCAGCAACTGTCTGAAGCCCGATCGTTTGATCAGGCGCGGGAAATGGCCCAGCAGTTTGATGCACATAGTTTTAGCCGTCAGCTGGTTGAAGAAGTACACAACGAGCTAGAACTCTCTTCCGGCAGTGAAGATAACGAAGGCATTAAAGATCGCTCCTCGTTCCGCCTGGAGCGTAAAGTTGCCGGTGTTGCCCGTTATTTAGGCCGCAGCAACGGGTATCTGGCCACTATCGGGGCGATTTCGCCGTTTGTGGGGTTGTTCGGTACCGTCTGGGGGATCATGAACAGCTTTATCAGCATCGCCCATAGCCAAACCACTAACTTGTCCGTTGTTGCCCCGGGGATCGCGGAAGCGCTGCTGGCAACGGCTATCGGCCTGGTTGCCGCTATCCCGGCGGTTATCATCTATAACATCTTCTCTCGTACTATTAACGGCTATAAAGCTGACCTCGGTGACGTGGCCGCGCAAATCCTGCTGCTCCAGAGCCGTGACCTGGATTTAAGCGCCAGTTCCGTGCCGTCTGTGGCGGCACATAACGCCCAGAAATTACGGATAGGATAATTCACCGTGGCCATGCATCTTAACGAGAATGCCGGTGAAGATAATGAAATGCACGACATCAACGTCACGCCGTTTATCGACGTGATCCTGGTGCTGCTGATTATCTTTATGGTCGCGGCACCGCTGGCGACGGTTGATGTCAAGGTGAACTTACCTGCCTCTTCCAGTGAGCCACAGCCGCGCCCGGAAAAACCGGTTTATCTGTCCGTGAAGGCAGACAAGGCGATGTTTATCGGTAATGAGCCGGTAACCGATGCCACCATGATAGAGAAACTCAACGGTATTACCGCTGGTAAGAAGGACACCACGGTCTTCTTCCGGGCCGATAAAACCGTGGACTACGAAACCCTGATGAAGGTGATGGATACGCTGCGTCAGGCCGGTTACCTGAAAATCGGTCTGGTGGGTGAAGAGGCGGTTAAACCGTCCTCGTCCCGGTAACGTCCACCCCAGCATAAAAAACCCCGCGATTGCGGGGTTTTTTGTGTCACAAGTGTTCTTTCGCAGGGGCTATTTATCGGAAGAGGCCTGCCACAGGTTGAGTTCGCCGTCGGCAACATACTGGTCAATGGCGTCCAGTTCCTGCTGGCTAAAGTGCAGGTTATCCAGTGCCTTCACGTTCTCTTCCAGCTGCTCAGGACGGCTGGCGCCAATCAGTACCGAGGTCACCCGGTCGTCCTTCAGCAGCCAGCTCAGGGCCATTTGTGCCATGGTCTGGCCGCGTTTTATGGCCATATCGTTAAGCAGGCGCAGGCTGTTGAGGTTACTTTCACTGAGCATGTTTTCTGTCAGGCCGCGTTCCCGTTTGCCCTCATAGAACATCCGTGAGCCTTGCGGAATGCCGTTAAGGTATTTACCAGTCAGCAACCCCTGGGCCAGCGGCGTGAAGGCGATACAGCCGGTGCCGTTGTCCTTCAGGGTATCCAGCAGGCCACTTTTGTCCACCCAACGATTCAGCAGGTTATAAGAGGGCTGGTGGATAAGCAGCGGAATTTTCCATTCCGCCAGCAGGGCGGCCATTTCCCGGGTGCGCTCTGTGGAGTAGGACGAGATCCCCACATACAGTGCTTTGCCGCTTTGTACTGCGTGGGCCAGGGCGCCGGCGGTCTCCTCCATCGGAGTGGTCTCGTCTACCCGGTGGGAGTAGAAAATATCCACATAGTCCAGCCCCATGCGCTGGAGGCTCTGGTCCAGGCTGGCCAGTAAATATTTACGTGAGCTGCCGTTACCGTAAGGGCCTGGCCACATGTCGTAACCGGCTTTGGTGGAGATAATCAGCTCATCACGCCAGGGGCGGAAGTCTTCGCGCAGCAGTTTACCGAAGTTGCTTTCGGCACTGCCAGCGGGCGGCCCGTAGTTGTTGGCCAAATCAAAATGGGTGATCCCTAAATCGAACGCTTTGCGTAACAGTGCCCGCTGAGTGTCCAGGGGACTGTTGTCGCCGAAGGTATGCCACAGGCCGAGGGAAAGGGCAGGCAGACGTAAACCGCTGCGCCCGCAGGGTCGGTACGTCATGTGTTGATAACGTTCCGGGCTGGCCAGGTAAGTCATAATCTCTCCTCAGTTTATAGGGTTTTTTGAAACCTTGTTTTGATTTTGTCCTCACTCCACAGTACAACAAAACACCAGATAACAAAATATCGCCTCCCCGGTGGCGGGGATAAATTGTGCATCTGCCAGATATCACCGGGCCATTTTCCGGCGCTTGCCCAGGCTAAAATGGCGGCCACTAAAAAGAGAGCCCGGATATATGACGATTAATAACCTGAAGTTATGATTATTTTTTAATAATTATCTGTCTTTATTTTTGTTGTTTCGTTTTTTCATAGACCTGCCTCGATTCAGTCGCTTATTTTCTCGATACCACTTTTTGTAAAATAAAATTAACATCACGGTGTTATTTTTTAATTTTTAATAAAACCCTTTAACAAAATACAGAAAGTGCTAAGGTAATCACGCTTCGCGGGTTAACGATTTTCTGTTCAGCCGGAGCATTGCCTGGTACCCGTGGTCGTTATGACTTTATATCCGGGATTCATCGCGTTCTCAGCCTGGTTCTCCGCCGCTCTCCCTCTCTCCGGGAGGCGCCCGAACGGCTTGAGTTAGCGTGCTGAGGTGGGTATCCGGTTAGATAAACAATGATGAGATTGAGGCAGAGTACAGATGAGTAAGGACTTTCTTGCGACATCCACGACCAGCCCACAGGGCATGGCGCGTAGGGCAAACGCCGCGACAGACCCCGTTGATGTGTTACTGATTGGTGGCGGCGTAATGAGCGCCACCCTGGCGGCGTATATCCAGGATCTGGAGCCTGACTGGTCAATGACCATGATTGAGCGTCTGGATGGGATCGCGAAAGAAAGTTCCAACGGCTGGAACAATGCCGGTACCGGCCACTCTGCGCTGGCAGAGCTCAATTACACCCCGGAAACTGCCGACGGTGACATTGACATTACCAAAGCGGTGAGTATCAACGAATCATTCCAGATCTCGCGCCAGTTTTGGTCCTGGCAGGTGCGCAATAACATGCTGCACAACCCGCCATCGTTTATTAACAGCGTGCCGCACATGAGCTTCGTGTGGGGCGAGCAAAACGTTAACTTCCTGCGCAAGCGTTATCACGCCCTGCAAAACAGCACCCTGTTCCGCGGCATGGAGTATTCCGAAGATCCGCAGCAAATCGCCCAGTGGGTACCGCTGGTGATGGAAGGGCGCAAACCCGGCGATAAAATTGCCGCAACCCGTATTCTCGGGGGCACTGACGTTAACTTTGGCGAGATCACCCGCCAGTTGGTGGGCTCCCTGCAAAAGAAAAATAACTTCACTCTTAACCTGTCCACCGCGGTGCGTGACATTACCCGCAATAGCGATAAAAGCTGGCGGGTGACGGTACAGGATCTGAAAACTAACCATAAGCGCACCATTAATGCCCGGTTTGTGTTTATCGGCGCTGGCGGTGCCTCCCTGACCCTGCTGCAGAAGTCCGGTATCCCGGAAGCGGCAGAATACGCCGGTTTCCCGGTGGGCGGTGAGTTTCTGGTTACCGAAAACCCGGACGTGGTCAACCGCCATCTGGCCAAAATGTACGGTATGGCCCCGGTGGGTGCACCGCCGATGTCAGTACCCCATCTGGATACCCGGATGCTGGACGGTAAACGCGTTCTGCTGTTTGGGCCGTTTGCGACCTTCTCCACTAAGTTCCTGAAAGAAGGCTCGCTGCTGGATCTGTTTGCCACCATTACCCCGTCAAACATTAAGCCGATGCTGCACGTCGGCTTCGATAACCTTGATCTGGTTAAATACCTGGTGAGCCAGGTGATGCAGAGTGATGAAGATCGCTATGAAGCCCTGAGCCGCTACTACCCGGATGCCAATCCAACGGACTGGCGGCTGTGGAAAGCGGGCCAGCGGGTACAGATAATCAAACGTGACCCGGTAAAAGGCGGCGTACTGCGCCCGGGAACGGAAGTGGTCAGCGACCAGGATGGCACCATTGCGGCACTGCTGGGGCATCCCCGGGGGCGTCTACTGCGGCACCGATTATGCTGCGCCTGCTGGAGCGGGTTTTTAAAGAGAAAGTGGCGACGGCGGCCTGGCAGGAAAAACTGCGCCAGATTATTCCGTCCTGGGGCCAGGCGCTGAATGGTGATCTGGACGCGACGGAGCGCGAGCTGCAATACACCAGTGAGGTTTTACAGCTTGATCGCCCACTGAAAGACTCTCCGGTTACCCAGGCACCGCGCCCGGATCCGGGGGTTATGGTGCCACAGCACAAGCCTGTGGCCGATATCGCCCTGTAATCGCCGGACAATACGATATTCACTATTTGCGCCCCGGAAACGGGGCGCTTTTTTATATTTTACTCAACCGCTTATAAAGATATTCTTCGGTCTGGCTGTCGCTCAGTGTGCTGAGGATATTTTGATGCGCCAGGGTGATGAGATGGTTGAGCATTTGGCTATTGGTCAGATTGTAGTAACTGGCCAGGCGCTCCAGACGAAATTGTGCTGACCATGAAATGGTAATATTAACCGGTGCCGGCACGGGTCCATTGGCCGGGTAACTGCTGCTATCACCTTCTGACATGCTGTCCTGTGGCATGACTTATCCCTGTAATGACTCTGATGTATGCTTCGATGGTTCAGTGACGAGCTTCTTCTCTGAAAGGGGGGCTACTATAGCGATAAACCATGGAAAAATTAGCTGAATTATATTTACCAATTGCGCTGGATAATGCCGGAGCGTGATAAACACGCCCGGCAAAATAAACCGGTGGGGATCAGTCGTTCAGTTGCTCAAAATCACGGCTGTCGTGGCGTTCGGCGAGGAACTCCCCGGCGGTGTCTGATGTCCGGTTTACCCGGCGGCCGCGCTGTACGGCGGGGCGTCTGGCCACCTCTCTGGCCCAGCGTAATACATGGGGATAGTCCTGCACGACATTGAGGAACGTGGCGCTGTCGCCATACTGCTGGCCGAGCACCAGGTTACCGTACCAGGGCCAGACCGCCATATCCGCAATGCTGTATTCAGGCCCGGCAATAAACGTATGTTCTGCCAGCTGGCGGTTCAGCACATCCAGCTGGCGCTTGGCCTCCATGGCAAAACGGTCGATGGCGTATTCTATTTTCAGCGGGGCGTAGTGGTAGAAGTGGCCAAAACCGCCGCCGAGATAGGGCGCCGAGCCCTGAAGCCAGAACAGCCAGTTTAGCGTTTCGGTGCGCTGGCCCCACTCACGGGAGAGGAAGTGGCCGAATTTATCCGCCAGGTACAGCAATATTGCCCCTGATTCAAACACCCGCACAGCGGGAGATTCGCCAACATCCAGCAGGGCGGGTATTTTTGAGTTAGGGTTAACCCCCACAAACCCGCTGGAGAACTGATCCCCGTTGCCGATGTGGATAAGCCAGGCATCATATTCTGCCTCGCTCACGCCCAATGCCAGCAACTCCTCCAGCATAATGGTCACTTTCTGGCCATTGGGGGTGCCCATTGAGTAAAGCTGTAACGGGTGTTTGCCGACAGGCAAAGTGGCGTCGTGGGTTGGGCCCGCGATTGGCCGGTTCGTTTTGGACCATACACCGGCGTTTTGCTGGTCCCAGGTCCAGACTTTAGGGGGCTGATAACGCTGTTCTGACATCGTGTTTCCTGCCTTTGCGAAAGTGAAAAAACATTGCCGATCAACAAGTGTAGCAGCCGGCATCACAGAAAGTTAATCGCTAATGGCGTATGTTTCGGTGGATTATAAAATGTGGTTCTCCGGTATGTATGAAATTAACCTCGTGTTACTGCTGCTACAGCGGATGTGCGTCTTCCTGGTTATTGCCTGGCTGATGAGCAAGACCCGCCTGTTCATTCCGCTGATGCAGGTCACGGTACGTTTACCCCATAAATTATTGTGTTATGTCACTTTTTCCATTTTCTGCATTATGGGGACCTATTTCGGCCTGCATATCGAAGACTCAATAGCCAACACCCGGGCCATCGGGGCGGTGATGGGGGGCTTGCTGGGCGGGCCGCTGGTCGGTGGCCTGGTGGGGCTAACCGGCGGTTTGCATCGCTACTCGCTGGGGGGGATGACCGCCCTGAGCTGTATGATCTCGACCATTCTTGAGGGCTTGCTCGGCGGGCTGCTACACAGCCTGCTTATCCGCCACGGGCGCACCGATAAAATATTCCGCCCGCTGACCGCCGGGGCGATCACCTTCGTGGCGGAGCTGGTACAAATGCTGGTTATTCTGCTGCTCGCGCGGCCCTTTCAGGATGCCTGGCACCTGGTGCAGAGCATCGCCGCGCCGATGATGGTCACCAATACCGTCGGGGCGGCGCTGTTTATGCGCATCCTGCTGGATAAACGGGCGATGTTTGAAAAGTACACCTCGGCGTTTTCAGCAACGGCCCTTAAGGTGGCCGCCTCAACGGAGGGGATCCTGCGCCAGGGGTTCAATGAAGAGAACAGCATGAAGGTGGCCCAGGTGCTGTATCACGAGCTGGATATCGGCGCCGTGGCGATTACCGATCGGGAGCGGCTGCTGGCGTTTACCGGTATCGGAGACGATCATCATTTGCCGGGCAGGCCCATCTCGTCACCTTATACGCTGCGGGCGATTGAGAGTGGTGAAGTGGTCTACGCTGACGGTAACGAAGTGCCATACCGCTGTTCGCTGCACCCCCAGTGTAAGCTGGGATCGACACTGGTTATCCCGCTGCGCGGCGAGAACCAGAAAGTGATCGGCACCATTAAACTGTATGAGGCCAAAAACCGCCTGTTCAGTTCGATTAACCGCACCCTCGGGGAGGGGATCGCCAGCCTGCTGTCGGCGCAGATCCTCGCCGGGCAGTATGAGCGCCAGAAGGCGCTACTGGCCCAGTCGGAAATCAAACTGCTCCATGCACAGGTCAATCCCCATTTCCTGTTTAACGCCCTGAATACCTTGCTGGCGGTGATCCGCCACGATAGCCAGCAGGCCGGCCAACTGGTGCAGTACCTGTCGACCTTTTTCCGTAAGAACCTGAAACGCCCCACGGAGATGGTCAGCCTGGCCGATGAAGTGGAACATGTGAACGCCTATCTGCAAATTGAAAAAGCGCGTTTTCAGTCCCGTTTACAGGTGACCTTACAGGTGCCAGAGGCCATCGCCCAGAGCAAGTTACCGGCATTTACTCTGCAGCCGCTGGTTGAAAATGCCATAAAGCACGGCACCTCTCAGTTGCTGGAAACCGGCGAGATCCATATCTCCGCCACCCGGGAAGGACAGCAACTGGTACTGGTTGTCGAGGATAACGCCGGGCTGTACCAGCCCGGAAGCGGGGGCCAGGGGCTGGGGATGAACCTGGTGGATAAACGGCTCAAAGCCTGGTTTGGTGAGTCCGCCGGGATGTCGGTTAGCTGTGATCCTGAGTGCTACACCCGCGTTACGTTGCATTTCCCGCTGGAGGAGAACCGTTGTTAAGTGTGCTGATTGTTGATGATGAACCCCTGGCGCGGGAAAACCTGCGCATTATGCTGGCCGGAAAAGCGGATATTGAGATTATTGGTGAGTGCGCCAACGCCATTGAGGCCATTGGGGCTATCAATAAATTACACCCGGATGTGGTGTTTCTGGATATCCAGATGCCGAGGATCAGCGGCCTGGAAATGGTCAGCATGCTGGACGATGCCCACCGGCCCTGGATTGTGTTTCTCACCGCGTTTGACAGCTTTGCCATTGCCGCGTTTGAAGAGCATGCCTTTGACTACCTGCTTAAGCCGATTGAGGCCAGCCGGCTGGAGAAAACCCTCAGCCGTCTGCACCAGGAGCGGCGCAGCCAGCATATGGATCTGCTGCTGGCGGACAGCCCGCCGCTGAAATTTATCCCCTGTACCGGGCACAGCCGGATTTACCTGCTGCCCCTGGAGGACGTGGCGTTTGTCAGCAGCCGCATGAGCGGGGTGTGTGTCACCGGGTGTGATGGTAAAGAAGGGGTTACCGGGCTGACCTTACGCACGCTGGAGCATCGCACACCGCTGTTGCGCTGCCACCGGCAGTATCTGGTGAACATGAGCCATTTGCAGGAAATCCGCCTGGAGGATAATGGCCAGGCGGAGCTCTTACTGCGCGACGGTCTGACGGTGCCGGTGAGCCGGCGCTATCTCAAAAGCCTGAAAGAGGCCATTGGTCTGTAGTATTTAGTTTTTCAGGCTGGCAAAGGCGTCGCGGATTTGCTGTTCCGGCAGCCGGGCGCCAATAAAGACCAGAGTACTGCGGCGGGTTTCCTGGTCTTGCCACTCGCGATCCCAGTCGGCACTGTACAGGCGCTGGACCCCCTGGAACAGCAGGCGGCGCGGCTGATCCGTAATCCACAGCATGCCTTTGTAGCGCAGCAGGCTATCGGAGAAATCCAGCAGCAACTGCTCCATGACCCGGGAAACACCGCTCAGATCAACCGGGTAATCCAGTTCGACCACAATTGAGGAGATATCCGTGGGCTGGCTGGCAACAAAATGAAAGCGCGGTTTGCTGGTGGGCAGAATGCGCTCTTCCAGCATAAAGCCATTGGTATCGAACAGCAGCGCCAGATCTATCTCGCCGTGGACCACCGGATAAAGCGGGGCCCGGGCATTAATGCGCTGTAACCGGGCGATAAGCGGCTGGCTGTCGCCGGCCACGTCGGTCTTGGTCAGCAGCAGGCGATCGGCATAGCCTACCTGGGACTGGGCCAGAGCGTAGTTATCCATTTGTTGCCCCGCGTGTACCGCATCCACCAGGGTAATCACCCCATCCAGCAGGTAGCGTTCACAAAGCACGTCATGGGAGAAAAAGGTCTGAATAATCGGCCCCGGGTCAGCCATGCCGGTGCACTCGATAACCAGCCGATCAAAGGCTATCTCCCCCTTATCCTGGCTGTCGAGCAGATCGAGCAGGGCATCTTCCAGTTCGTTAGAGCGGGTACAGCAGATACAGCCGTTTGTCAGGGTGCGGATCTGGGTTGATCGATCGCCAATTAGCTGATCATCCACCGCCACTTCACCGAACTCGTTTTCAATGACGGCAATTTTATACTGGTGTTGCTCATTAAGAATGTGGCGCAACAGCGTTGTTTTCCCGGCACCTAAAAAGCCGGTGAGTACCGTTACTGCAATAGGTTTCATTGCTCGGGGGATCTCCTTGTTGCTCAACAGCAGCCCGTGCTGTTTCCGCTGTTATGGTTAGCATTACCGTTACCGCAATCACGGGCCGGGAGGCACCTGCGGGGAACGCTCACTATACGTCATCACGGTGTTATCCGCGGGATTTAACTTCATATGTTCGACACAGATAGCATAATCGGAACATGTCATCAGGCCCCGCGCTGGCGGGGCCTGTATCACGCTAAGGCTTAGTGACCGGAGACGGTTTTAACACCCTCTTTAGGCACCGGAACATACGGGGTTTCGGTATCGGTACGTACCCGGGATTTACGGGCCTTAATGCCGGTACGGATACCGTAGAAAATGATGCTGTATACCACCACCAGGAACAGAATACTCAGCCCGGCATTGGTGTAGTTGTTGATGACGATGTGGTTCATATTGGCAATTTGCTGGGCAGTGAGTTCATGGCCCGCCTGGATCTGGGCTTTGTATTCACGGGCCATATAGAAGAAGCCTTCCATTTGTGGATTGGTGCTGAACAGCTTCATCCCCAGCGCCCAGGTGGTGCAAATCAGTAACCACACCGCCGGGATCACCGTAACCCAGATATATTTCGTGCGCTGCATTTTCACCAGGATAACCGTAGTCAGCACCAGGGCAGCGGCCGCCAGCATCTGGTTTGATATACCGAACAGCGGCCACAGGCTTTTCACCCCGCCCAGCGGATCGACCACCCCCTGGTAGAGCAAATAGCCCCACAGCCCCACGCAGCCCGCGGTACCAACAACCCCGGCGACCAGTGAATCGGTCTTTTTCAGGAACGGCACAAAGTTGCCCAGCAGATCCTGGAGCATAAAGCGCCCGGAACGGGTGCCCGCATCCAGTGCGGTGAGGATAAACAGCGCTTCAAACAGGATCCCAAAGTGGTACCAGAACCCCATATCGGCGGCGGGAATAATTTTATGAAACACATGGGCAATACCCACCGCCAGCGTAGGGGCACCGCCGGCCCGGTTTAGCACGGAAGGCTCGCCGATATCTTTCGCGGTTTGCAGGATCTGATCCGGGGTGATAACAAAGCCCCAGCTACTGACCGTGGCGGCCGCCTGGGCGGTAACGTCATGGAGCTGCGCCATGATAAGCGGCGCATTGCCGGTGCCCAGCTCGTGCAGGTTTGGCATGGTGATACCGAGGCCCGCAGGCGGGGTGTTCATGGCAAAGTAGAGCCCTGGTTCGATAATCGAGGCCGCCACCAGCGCCATAATCGCCACGAAGGACTCCATCAGCATGGCGCCGTAACCGATAAACCGGGCGTCGGTCTCACAGGCCAGCAGTTTTGGCGTGGTACCGGAGGCTATCAGTGCATGGAAGCCCGACACCGCCCCGCAGGCAATGGTGATAAACAGGAACGGGAACAGCGCCCCTTTCCACAGCGGGCCGGTACCGTCGATGTACTGGGTCACTGCCGGCATTTTCAGGTCCGGGTTGAGGATAACAATCCCCACCGCCAGGCCGACGATAACGCCGATTTTCAGGAAGGTAGCCAGATAGTCACGGGGGGCAAGGATCAGCCACACCGGCAGCAGTGCGGAGATAAACGCATAACCTATCAGGGTATAGGTGATGGTAGTGTCTTTAAAGGTCAGCGCCGGGCCCCAGTACGGGTCATGGGCAATCACCCCACCAAACCAGATAGAGGCCACTAACAGGACAATCCCGATGACCGAGACTTCGCCCACCCTACCTGGGCGCAGGAAGCGCATATAGATCCCCATCAGCAGGGCGATTGGCACCGTGGAGCACACGGTGAATACCCCCCAGGGGCTTTCGGCGAGGGCTTTCACCACAATCAGCGCCAGTACCGCCAGGATGATAATCATTATCAGGAAGCAGCCGAATAGCGCAATAGTACCGGGAACCGGCCCCATCTCTTCTTTGATCATTTCACCCAGCGATGCGCCGTTACGGCGGCTGGAGATAAACAGCACCATAAAGTCCTGTACCGCCCCGGCCAGGACCACACCGGCCAGCAGCCACAGGGTGCCCGGCAGGTAACCCATCTGGGCGGCCAGCACCGGCCCCACCAGCGGCCCGGCGCCGGCAATAGCGGCAAAGTGGTGGCCAAACAGGACGTAACGGTTAGTTGGGACGTAATTTAGCCCGTCGTTATTGATAACGGCGGGGGTTGCCCGGGTGGCGTCCAGCTTCATCACGCGCTGGGCAATGTACAAGCTGTAGTAGCGGTAGGCCACCAGATACACCGAAACGGAAGCGACCACGATCCACAGGGCGCTTACGTGTTCACCGCGGCGCAGGGCCACCACCGCCAGACAGAAGGCGCCAATGATTCCGAGTATTACCCAGGGGACATGCCTGATGAGTTTTTTATTATCCATAGTGAACCTGATTTTATTGTCAGACACCCGGTAAATGGGGTGTATTTACTGCCAGTTAGGGAAGAGGAAAGGTTGGTATTACCGCTCTATAATGGCGTTTTTTTGGCCGTTTTCGGCAACAAAATCCGTTAGCGGTCAGATGGCAGACTAAGCGGTTATCGGGGGGCGTGAGTGGTTATGGCTGCGGCCGGACCGGGGAATATATGTGATAAAGATCTCATAAATAGCCCGGGATTATCAGTGCGTTAGCGAGAGCGTTATTTTGTTGGCAGTGGGATCGGCACAAACATGCTGGTACTGAACTGTATCCCCCCGGCAGGCCTGGGGAGTGATTTTTTCAGATAGTTTTTTCTCACGGTTTCCATACCGCAGTCAATCAGCGCCACATTGCCAGCCAGACACTGATAGATATCGGCGTCCAGCTTACCCTCATCCACCTCCTGGCGGATAATGGCCAGGGCCTGCTCATTACTCATGCCTTTACGGTAGGGGCGGTCTTCCGTCAGGGCAGTAAAAATATCGGCGATGGCTAAAATACGGCTGGGAATATCGAGATAGGCTTTGGTCAGATGGTAAGGATACCCGGAGCCATCCAGCCGTTCGTGGTGGTGTTCTGCCCACTGGGCTACGGTGCTGAGTGCCGGGTATTCACTTAAGATTTCGCCGGTCTTATAGCTGTGGCCCTTCATGCGCGAGAACTCTTTTTCATTCAACTGCGCGGCTTTTTCAATAATGGTCACCGGCACATAGATTTTGCCCAGGTCATGCAAGTAGCCGGCGATCTCAATCAGTTTTTGTTCACGCAGCCCCATACCATATTGCTTTGCCAGCCGCCGGGCCACGGCCCCGACAATGATGCTGTGGGTCACGGTAAAGCTACTGTATTTATCGACAATACGCGCGATAAGCAGGCAAATTTCCCGAAACTGATCGATATCCAGATGGGTGACTTTCACCGGGCTGATAATATCGGTTACCCGGCGCAGCCCGCTGAGTTCGAGGCGAAACCAGAAGTAGTCCTGATTTTCCAGTTGGCGAAATGCGGTGAGGATCTGGTCAGGGAAATGGCCGCGGTATTTTTCGGTGGCCTGGCGAATGATATCGCTGGCGCAGGCGAACAGTTGCTTGTCATCGGTGGGCAACATCCGCTCCACACAGTCAGCAAAAGCGACAATGTATTGTTCGAGGCTGGCCTTCCCCTCAGGATCATTATCCATATGCTGGTGATGATGCAGAATAATGTCTCTGATGGGCTTGAAGACCTTAAACCCATACAGCATCTGGTACCCGGTCTGCTGGTGGGGATCGTCGTAATAATCAATATCATTGAGGGTATCAAGCTGGCGGGCATCGCCAATCATACCGATGTCGTGCAACAGGGCGGCGACAAAGACGGTACTCTGGGACTTAGTGGACAGATTCAGCCGTAACGCCAGCTCCTGGGCGATGCAAGCGGTGCGCTGCATATGGTTACTGACGGTTGGATTAACGGCGGAGATAACGTCGATAACCAGTTTAAGGGCCGAATGAAATGAAATGTCCAATGATGCTGTCCGGGTGAGCCTGAAAATCGGTAACGTGCGGCATATTACTACCATTAAGCACTATTACGTCTGAAACTAGCGGTCATATGATAGCAAAGGATACCCGGGTAAGCATGAGAGCGGGGCGTTTTTGAGGTTAATCTGGATCTGGCAGCAATAATAGATAAAAACAGTGCCGGGGGCCCCTGGCGATGCAGCCGCCGAACCAAAAAAACGGCCTGCCGTAGCAGACCGTTTCGGGTTATCGCCAATCGCCCACCATCAGTGATTTACGGTGGGGGGAGGGCGACTGGCGGGAACAGCCTTATTTCTTGCCTTTTTTGCTGTATTCAGCGAAGCGGGCTTCTGCCAGCTGGCGCAGCGTACGACCGATGCAGGCATAATCGTATTCGTTGAGGTTAGCCAGGGAAACACGGCCACCAGGACGCGGCGCGCCAAAACCAGACACCGGCAGCATGACGATACCGGTACCGTCTGCAATGCGGTACAGCAGTTCGTTGGGTTCGGTATTTTCATGAACCCATTTGCCGAAGGCTTCACCGTGCAGCGCAGTGGCGATTTCCTGGAAGTCCAGCATGGTGTAGTAGCTTACGCTGGTTTCGTCTTCCGGCGCCTGCAGGCCCAGTTCACGATACAGCGCGGTATAGCGGCGGCGGATAATGCGTTTCAGCACCTGTTTGTAGTCGTCGTTAATGTCGATCAGCGCGAACAGGGAGAACAGCACCATTTGTACCTGCTGCGGTGTAGACAGCCCCGCAGTGTGGTTCAGCGCAACGGCACGGCTATCGGCCACCAGGCGATCAATAAAGGACAGGCCGGCAGTGTCAGTCGTCAGTGATGAATAACGTTCATTCATCAGTGCTTTCTGTTCTTTGGTATAGGCCGCCATTTTTTCGTCCAGCACATTGTTTTTGTGCATGGCGATAGTACCCAGACGCCAGCCGGTAGAGCCGAAGTATTTGGAGTAAGAATAAACCAGCGCGGTGTTGTGCGGGCACACGGAGAACAGTGACGTAAAGTTGTCAGCAAAGGTGCCGTAAACATCGTCGGTCAGGATGAACAGATCCGGGCGTTTTGTGCGTACCAGGTTGGCAATGTATTCCAGGGATTCATTGTTCATGCGAACGGAATCCGGGTTACCCGGGTTAACAATGAAGAAGATTTTGATGGCGGGATCCGCCAGTTTATCCAGTTCACTGGTCGGGTACTGCCAGTTCAGGTCAGGATCGGCATTCACATTAACGATTTCCAGGTCGTAATCTTTCAGTACCGGGATTTCGAAATACGGCGTGAATGTCGGCATACCAATGGCCACTTTGTCGCCCGGGGCAATCAGCAGGTTTTCTTTAAGTGAGTTGAACACATAGGTCATTGCCGCAGTACCACCTTCCACCGGGAAGATGTCGAAGTCATTTTCACAGGCGCGGCCCCCGAGCATTTCACGGGTCAGGTAAGCGCGCAGTACGTGTTCAGTCACCCGCAGGCAGCGATCCGGTTCCGGGTAGTTGCAACCCAGGATACCTTCCACCATTTCCTGCAGGAAATCGCTGGCATTCAGGCCCATTTGATCGCGAACGTAGCTGATGATTTTGCGCAGCAGGTCGATACCGGCTTCACCGGCATGTTTGTCGAGGAAGTTCAGGTAGCGCTGTTCAATCCCTTTGACATTCGGCAGTCCGCCCACATGTTTCTCCAGATAAGAGAGATGCAGTTCAGACTCCTGAGTGGCAAACAGACCCAACTGGAAGAAGGCCTGGCGTGGTGTGGTGGCCAGGAAGTTAGGGTTACCGCGGCCGGCATTCAGCATCAGACGATTTTCACGGCTGCTGGCCGCTTTAATCAGGATGTCTTTCAGTTCAAATGGGCTCAGTGATTTGTATTGGCTTAAATCGATATCTTTTGACATTTTGACTATTCCAGTTATTTTCAGCGCGATCTTTTGATCGTTTGCAGGTTAATTTTGTATTGGTCGTATTCGTTGTATTAGTGAGCCAGTAGCATGATGACCACCATGCTCCAGATAGTGAGTAAGGTATTGCCGACGGCATAGGTCACGGTGTAACCCAGGGCCGGGATATTACTTTTGGCGGATTCGCAAATCATACCCAGCGCGGCAGTGGTGGTGCGGGCACCCGCAACACAACCGAACAGCAGAGCCGGATGGAAATGGAACAGGTAGCGGCCAATGTACAGGCTGATAATCAGCGGGACTGCGGTGGCGAAAATCCCCCACAGGAACAGGCTTGCCCCCAGCGTTCTCAACCCTTCGATAAAGCCCGGCGCGGCATTGATACCGACCACGGCGATAAACACATTCAGGCCCACGGAGTTCATAAACCACAGGGTTGGCTGAGGAATACGGCCCGCTGTCGGGTGAACGGAGCGCAACCAGCCGAATACCAGGCCCGCAATCAGTGAACCGCCTGCGGTAGACAGGGTGATGGGGATACCATCAATGTTCAGCACTGCCGCCCCGATGATGGTACCGATGAAGATAGCCACACCAATAAAGGAGACGTCTGCGGCGTTAGTCGGGCGATCTGCTTTACCCATGGCTTTCGCGAAGCGGGTGGTATCTTTGGTCATCCCGGAGAGGGTCAGCACGTCACCGCGGTTAAGGGTGGTACCCGGCAACACCGGAATATCGTTACCCAGAGCACCGCGTTTGATGCCGCGCAGATACACCCCGTGGGTAAACGGCTGGCTTGCCAGTTCCTGAAGGGTTTTACCGGCCCAGGTTTTGCTGCTGACGAACACGTCGACCCCTTCAACCGGCACGGCCAGTAATTCAGGATCGTCTATTTCACGGTGAGACTGACCAAGCAGGTCCAGAATATCGTTACTGCGGCCTTCAATGGCGAGCACGTCACCGGCGGCAACAGTCAGTGTTGGCTGGCCTTCCAGGATGTCGTTACCGCGGCGCAGGCGCTGAATAAAGATACGTTTGCTCTGCTGGCGCTGCTCCAGTTCAGCCAGAGTTTTACCGACAATTTCGCTGTCCGGCGCGACGTCGTAAGCGCGCAGGATATAGCGGTGCCATGCGGTCCCTTCATCGGAGATACCGCCCTGTTTACCCATTTTGGCTTCGTAATCTTTACAAGCTTCTTCGAGGTTGATGCGCATCAGGCGTGGGCCAAACTGCGCCAGCAGCACGGCGGAGCCAACGGTACCGAAGATATACGTCACCGCGTAGGCCACGGGCATGGCATCTTCCAGTGCTTTGGTCTTGTCCGGGGTGAGATTCAGCCGGCCGATGGCGTCAGTGGCCAGCCCCATCGAAGCGGAAATCGTTTGTGAACCGGCAAATAAGCCAACGGCAGAGCCCAGATCATAGCCAGCCAGTTTGGCGGCCAGTACCGGGAAACCAAGACATAATAAACAGACCACCACCGCAAATAATGCCTGTGGTAAACCATCTTTTGCTATCCCCTGCACGAATTGCGGGCCAACCCCGTAACCGACAGCGAATAAGAACATCAAAAAGAATGTGCTTTTTACGGTACCGGATATTTGAATACCCACCATACCGATAATTAATGCAGCAATCAGCGTCGCTGTT
This sequence comes from Shimwellia pseudoproteus, assembly GCF_016415625.1. Lineage (GTDB taxonomy): Bacteria > Pseudomonadota > Gammaproteobacteria > Enterobacterales > Enterobacteriaceae > Shimwellia > Shimwellia pseudoproteus. The sequence goes on along the minus strand of NZ_WBXP01000006.1, from coordinate 7,399 downwards.
ACTGCCCCAAGGCTGAGGCCATGATAGCTTTTACCGCCAACCCAATACCCGATACCAATTGATAAAAATATGGCAATTTCGGGGTATGTGCGCAATGTATGGACAAACCACTCCATATATCCACCTGTGTTTAATATAAACTAAGGTAAAGTGCCGCACGTATTTTGGTGTACGGCACGTCTTAATTAAATGTTTCTGTCATTACATTAGAATAGAGCAACTCTCTGCTGTATTTATTGCAGAACACTGTTATATGCCAAAATAATGGCGAAGCATTTTATTGTTAGTGAAATCTTTAATTATCTACCGCTATGGTCGAAAACATTCACGGCGTCTGATGTCTGGATAACAGCAACCGGGTGTTCTTTAAAATAATCCAGTGCGCGTTTCACATCTTCCAGGAATAGATCGGCGGTATTAATGCTGAAGCCGTGGCGTAATACCAGGCGCATAATAACCACGTTTTCCATGTTCGGCAGCATTGAATAAGCCGCAACCTGCCAGCCACGCATTCTCAGTCGATCAGACAGGTCATACAGGCTATAACCTTTCACCGATGATTTTAATTTCCAGGAAACTGCCGGCAGGCCTTTTTCTGGATCAGCGGTAAAGAATGGTTCGAAATCACCCATCGCGGTAATTGCTTTACTAATATGCTGCGCGGCATCATACAAGTTCAGCATGATATTCCGGTAACCTTCACGGCCCAGGCGGTTAAACAGATAGTATTGTGCAATAATCTGTCCACCAGGACGGGAGAAGTTTAGCGCGAAGGTTGGCATATTACCGCCCAGGTAGTTCACCCAGAAGATCAAGTCTTCAGGTAAAGATTCCCAGTCGCGCCATACAATCCAGCCCACCCCGAGAGGGGCTAAGCCGTATTTATGGCCGGAGGCGTTAATGGACATCACGCGTTTCAACCGGAAATCCCATTCGATGTCAGGCTGGACAAACGGGGCCACAAAGCCACCGGATGCCGCATCCACATGGACCGGGATATCAATACCGGTTTTTGCCTGGTAGGCATCAAGCGCGGCACAGATTTCGGCAACGGGTTCGTAATGGCAAGTAAAGGTCACCCCAAATGTCGGCACCACACCGATGGTGTTTTCATCAATATATTGAGTAACAACCTCGCCATTCAGACCAAGGCGGTCTTCACTAATCGGCACTTCACGCAATTCGACGTCAAAGTAGCGGGCAAATTTATGCCAGCACACCTGAACCGGGCCGGTAACGATATTTGGCCGATCGTAAGGTTTCCCTTCGGCTTTGCGTTTATTACGCCAGCGGAATTTCATCGCCAGGGCGCCAAGCATTGCGGCTTCACTGGAGCCAGTCGTAGAGCAACCGGCGGCATTATTTCCCTGAGGCGAGTTCCATAGATCTGACAGAATATTTACGCAGCGTTTTTCAAATTCAGCTGTTTCAGGATATTCATCCTTGTCAATCATGTTCTTATCGAGGTTATCGTCCATTATTTTATGAACGTTATCCTCCATCCATGTCTGACAAAATGTTGCCAGGTTCTGTCTGGCATTACCATCAAGAAACATGCTTTCTTTAATTAAATTATAGGCCACATCGGGCTCACAGCCGGTTTGTGGGAAAAATTTATCAGGAAGATTTTTTTTGACGGTCTCATTATTTCCATACACGTCGGTATGTTTAGCTTGAATAGCTATACTAACCTCACTGTGAATTATTTTCTGTTCAAATTAACAACCCGTTTCTATCATCTTAATTTTTGACATATCTGCCCGTCTGAATATCTCAGCTGGTCGAAGTATATGATGGATTAATTTTTTAAATCATCATGATTAATCCGGTGGCTGTAAGCTACTCCTCTCGAATAATGGTGATTATGCAAAAGATGCGGCTGGCTATTAATTATAAATAGTGAAGGTTTCCTTCCGGACAGATTTACTTGTAGGCCACAATGGCCGCTTTTTATATACAGGATATCAACACCTGGTAATGGAATATTTCAATGTATTGCGTAAGCCATATATTATTTTCATTTTGCATTAGCTATCGCCTGAATTATGCGCGATAAGATTATTCCCGGTTATCTTTGCTGATATATATATTACCTATTAGTGATTGTTCATGCTGGTAACTGCGATACCTGAGATATGAATATTTAGCACTTTTTATCCTGCATTTCCTGTATATCACCATTATCAATAAGGTTAATTACCGGCGCGGGGGACAGAGGCCGGGTGTGGATGCCGGTACCGACGAATATTTCTAATCCCAATATTGTTATGGTATAACATAACTTAAACGAGCATGTCATTATCAGGGGTTTTGAAAAATAAATATAATTCATGGTGTTATTTTATTTATCGCCATCGGCCTGTGTGCTGTGTTTGCCATACCCCTCCAGGATGATAAAAGTTTACTGACTGGCGAGACGGGGGATATGAGGCGGAGCGCGGAGGTATTGGCCATGATCCGGGGAACAGATAGCCGGGCACCGCCCGATACCGCCAGTCATTGTCCGGACTATATGGCGATTAGCCTTACGGCACAGCCCTGGCTGGTTTTTTATGGTGCGCTGCCGTCCAGCATCCGTATCCCGTCAGCAATACCCGCCTATCAGGATTACATCTCTTTCTGGGGCTACGGCCAGGTGAGTAACGGGAAGGAGAACCTTAATATTGTGCCTGGTAGCGCACCGGGGGCAGACCGGCGCGCGGCGGGAACACGTCACGATAATGATGACATGTGGCCGGCTAAGAGGCGTTATGTGGAACGGCTGCACAGTAATAACCACGCCCGGGGAAGGCAGGGGCGGCGAAGCAGTGCTTGTCCCGACATTATGATTGACGATCTGGCGCAATCTTTGCGGGTTGTTGTCCGGGATCTGCGCGCCCTGATACATCGCTTAAACTAAACGCAGCGCATTACTATATAGAGAGATAGTCAGGTTTTATCACCGGGTGATATATAGCCGGGTAATCGCCGCGGGTAATACAGCCCGGGTTGGGGAAGGCTGACCTATATACTGCCGGGGTGGTGGCGTGCATGCCATCCACCCGCACATTTACCCACATATTCACCTGAATGACGAGCGACGCTCGGCCCAGGAGGCAGGCAAGACAATTGCCGTGTTATCACGGTGTGCGGGGGGAATCTCTCCCGGTATGACATAGTATGCGTCAGGCTCTGGAGCCTGGAGAGGTGGTGTTCAGATTATTGGGCGTGGCTATGGTCGGACGGGAGAAACAGGGTGCTGCAAAACGGACAGATAAGATTCTTGCGTTTATTCACCCGGGCAGCGCTGTGTTCCGCTGTTTTGCTGCACTTAGGGCAGGGGAGTGAGATGAGATAACCGCCTGTTTTAGTACGTTTAGGTTGATGAGCCATAGGTCTTTCCTGTGTAATTTAGAGCACATACCATACACCTATCCTGGCATAGGGTGGTGGTTTATTTATTAATTCACTGATTTTAAATTTATTTCCATCAGGACATCATCGCGACAGGCCCTGCGGGACGGGGCTGTCGCGTCATCCCCCGCCCGGGCGGCGCCAGCCGTGACAACCTGTTCATTAACCTTTCCGGATAGCGATAAATATTGTCACCAGACGGGCTTGCACTTGCCCGGCGGCGCGTTATGCTGGCGACCGGATATACTGTTGTTAATTATTTTTTATGGAGGTGGTCATGTCTGCAACAATTACTGACGAAGGTAAAACCATTACTGTGGGCGGCGCATTGCCAACGGTCGGCCAGCCTGCACCGGCATTTACCCTGGTGGACAGCGACCTGAAAAACCGCAGTCTGGCAGAGTTTGCCGGCAAACGCGTGGTGCTGAATATTTTCCCGAGCGTCGATACGCCAACCTGCGCCATGTCGGTACGCCACTTTAATGCCCTCGCATCCGGCCTGGATAACACCGTGGTGCTGTGTATTTCTGCGGATCTGCCGTTTGCGCAGCAGCGCTTTTGTGGGGCCGAAGGGCTGAACAATGTCATCACGCTGTCCACCATGCGCGGCCGCGAATTTCTTGCCAATTACGGTGTTGAAATCACCAGTGGCGAATGTGAAGGGCTGGCAGCGCGTGCGGTGATCATCGTCGATCAAAACGGCCGCGTGATTTACACCCAACTGGTGGCTGAGCTGGCTGATGAGCCGGATTATGATGCGGCCATCAATGCACTGAAAGGCTGATTGATACCCGCCAGCGCAATAGCATTAATGCCGGGCGCCTGAAGCCCGGCAAATCATCAGCGGATGGCTGGATCATTCCCCCATTCGCTGCTACGTTTTGTACAGGAGATGGCATTCCTCCTTTAACCGCCTACCGGCTGATGATGCCTACACGTTCCTGATTTTGCTCTGCAAAGGGCAGGTCATAGCATTGTGTAGGGGTCAATATGCGCTACCTTTCCCGTTCAATTATCCTGCCATTATCGCTCCCCTCCGGGCGCGTGACGGCTTACCGCTGGTTATCGGGGAGGCCCCGTGGCTGATATCTGGTTCCAGGCCGCATTGTGGCTGGGGCTGGCCCTGGTAGCCACTCTGCTCTCGGCCTATTTACATATTGCTACGGCGCTGTCGGAAATCGTGGTCGGCACCATTGCCCAGCTGTTTATTGGCGCCCTGGTCGGGGCCGGGGTACTGGCGGGGGACGCCAGCTGGGTGCAGTTCCTGGCCGGGGCAGGGGCGATATTATTAACGTTTCTCGCCGGGGCCGAGCTGGACCCGGCGGTATTTCGCAAGCAGTGGAAGCAGGCAGTGCTTATTGGCCTGATCAGCTTTTTCCTGCCGTTCTTTTTGTGTACCGCGCTGGCCTTGTGGGGGCTGTCATGGAGCCTCCAGGCCAGCTGGCTGGCGGGCATTGCCATGTCTACAACCTCGGTGGCGGTAGTGTATGCCGTAATGCTGGAGCTGGGGATCAACGCCTCTGGCTATGGCAAAACAGTGCTTGCGGCCTGCTTTGTGACTGATCTGGCCACGGTTATTGCCCTCGGGGTGATCTTTGCCCCCTTTACCCTGAAGACGCTAGCCTTTACCGGGGCAATGGTGGCGGCGGCATTTTTACTGCCCTGGCTCACGCCGCGCTTTTTTAAACGGTTCGGGGATCGCCCTTCAGAGCTGGAAGCGAAATTTTTAATGCTGAGCCTTTTTGCCCTCGGCGGGCTGGCGACCTGGGCCGACAGCGAAGCTGTACTCCCGGCGTATCTGATTGGGATGGTGCTGGCCGGGACGGTAGGCAAAGACCATGCCCTTATTCGCCGCCTGAGGACCATGACCTTCGGGCTGTTGACGCCCTTCTATTTTATTCGCGCCGGGTCCCTGGTATCCCTGCCGGCCCTGGCGTCGGCACCGGCTGCCTTTTTACTGTTGCTGACTGTCAAAATGGTAGCGAAGCTGGCGGGGGTATACCCGGTGAGCCGTTTTTACGGTGCCTCTGCCCGGGAGGGGATGTATACCACATTGCTGATGTCTACCGGGCTGACCTTTGGCACCATTTCTGCCTTGTTCGGCCTGTCACACCTGCTGATCAGCCCCGCGCAGTATTCATCGCTGGTGGCGGCGGTTATTGGCAGTGCGGTTATTCCGACCCTGATCGCGAACGCTTTTTTCCTGCCGCGACATTTACTGCCCGCCAGTGCGGCCGCTACGCCGGAGGCCGGCAAACCCGTTCAGCCCCGACAGCAAGATGCTGATAAAAGGAGATGATGATGATGAATAATATTCTGGTTGCCTATGACGGCTCAGAACCGGCAAAGCAGGCGATGGTATTTGCGTTTGAGATGGCCAAACATTTTGACAGCGAATTACATGTTGTTGCGGTGTGCCAGTTACCTGAATTTGGCGGTGAAGTAGAGATGCAGGACTTTGTTAGCCGGACACAATCTTATTATCACCAGATGATTAAGGGGCTGAAAAAACCCTATCCGACCCTGAAGAAAGAGACCAAATTTCACATTGCGATGGGGCACCCGGCAGAGCAAATTCTGCGTTATGCCGATAGCCATGCCATTGATCATATTGTGGTCGGCCACCGGGGTAATACCCAATTTTCCCGCTGGCTATTAGGATCGGTTGCCCGGCAGGTGGTTGATCATGCCCGTTGCCCGGTTACGGTTATCCGCAAATGAAAATTAGCCGGGTATATTTGCCATCAGGGCTATTTCTGATGTGGTTTTTTGTGGGCCGTACGGTGCTGTAACCAGAGCGAAAAACCAAAAACACAAATAAGCGTCAGCATCATCATGATAAATGCCACAATTAAATAATCCATGATGACCTCCGCAGTCAGTAACCTATATAGCACTGAAACTAATTATTGCATTAAGTATAGCATCTTCGGGTATGAAACCCGTTAATCAGGAGGGGTTATGGTATTTTATAGTATATTGTCAAGCGAGGCCGATGGGCATCTTAACCGTGAGTTTGCTCAGCGGCCGCCAGCGTATTTTATTGATCTTAACCTTGATAAAATTATTGATGCGATAACCGCGGGGCATGAACCAGACGATATAAAACCCTTTTTCTATACCCCACTGAAATATCTGGAAGATATCTATTATCGCCAGGATATTATGCAGGATGTGGCGAAAAGCGATTTGTATCAGGCGCTGGTGGAATACACGGCGGGGATCAAAAGAAGTGTACAGCTGGTGGCGAAGCCGGAAAACCGTTACTACCACTTTCAGCAGCAACGCTGGGCGCTGGAGGGCATGTTGCTCTACTGCCAGCAGGTCACGACGCTGAGTGACACCCTGGAGAAGGCCGCGCTGTCGTCCTGCGGCATGATGAATTTTAAGCACTACCTGGCGCAGTATACCGCCGGGGCGGCATTTACTGATTTATATGCTGCGGCGAAGACCATAAAAAATAAACTTGATCATATTCAATACAGCCTGAATATTAACGGCGATACCATCGTGGTAGCCCATTATGAGCAGCAACCGAACTACAGTGATGAAATTATCAATGTGTTTGAGAAATTTAAACAGCGCGATGTCACCACTGACCTGGCGTTCCGGCGCCGGGACGGCATGATGAATCATATTGAGGCACAGATTCTGGATTGCGTGGCCAGGCTGTTCCCCGCTGAGTTTACCGAGCTTGATTCTTTTATCGAAAATAATCGCGGCTATCATGATCCTGCGCTGGATAAATTTGCCCATGAAATTCAATTTTATCTGGCGGTAGTAGAATATATTAAAAAATTTCAGCAGTCCGGTTTACCGTTTTGTATCCCGGAGATATTAACGCATAACAAAGATATTTCGGCCGGTGGTGCATTTGATTTGGCCCTTGCCGCCACGGTATTACAGAGGCTTTGTTGAATAAATCAGATTTCGGGTAAGTCTCCCCCGTAGCGGGTTGTGTTTTCAGGCAATACGCACACTTTCAGGCATACCTGCTTTCGTCATT
>NZ_WBXP01000059.1 GCF_016415625.1 Shimwellia pseudoproteus | reverse complement strand
TGACGAAAGCAGGTATGCCTGAAAGTGTGCGTATTGCCTGAAAACACAACCCGCTACGGGGGAGACTTACCCGAAATCTGATTTATTCAACAAAGCCCGTCAGGGGCTGTCGTTAGGTATCCTGATCCTGACCCTTGCGGTACTGGCGCCGCTGATCAGCGGATCCCTGCCGCTGAACAGTATGCTGAAGTCGTTAACCGACGGGAAAACGCTTATTGCTATCGCTGTCGGCATTTTTGTTTCCTGGCTGGGGGGGCGCGGCGTGGCCCTGATGTCTGCCCAGCCTAATGTGGTCGGGGCCTGATAACCGGTACCGTGATTGGCGTCGCCTTTTTCAAAGGGGTACCGGTTGGCCCACTGATTGCCGCCGGGATCGTCTCGCTATTGCTGTTTTCCCGTTAGCCGCCGGATGCGGGCCGCGGTTCAGACCCGCTTGCCGGATCGCAACATCAGGGTAAACATCCCCCCAATGGCGGGAGAGAGCAGTGAGAAGACACCGGAGACCAGCTCATTGTCCTGGGTGAGCCAGAGAGTACACTCGTGTATCGCCACCGCCAGAATGATCATAAAAAATAAAGAAGCAAACCCGGCTTTATAACCAGAGACCGATCCGGTGTAATAACTGACGGATAAGATCGCTATAATCACAATAAATAACATGTAAATCATAACTCCCCCTTATTTATTGCCACTGGTGATGTAGCGGCTCCCTGCTGCTGTTATCTACCATATAGCGTATAAATGCCCTGCTGCCGTATGACAGAGATCAATATTCATTAACAAGAAATACACTTAAGCACACGATGATTAACAGTAATATCCGATAAGCCGCCACCGGTGAAATATTCTGCGAATAACCTGATAGTTGAAATAATACCGCAGAGTGATAATGAAATTACGCATACGATTCCATGACAAAATACTTGACCTCTATATTGAGAGGTCTATAGTGCATTTCACCTTACGGATGGGCTGTTAGCTCAGTTGGTAGAGCAGTGGACTCTTAATCCATCGGTCGAGGGTTCGAATCCCTCACAACCCACCATCCTCTTGTTTTCTCTGCATTATGCGTTCCCGGCCAGTACCTGACGCTGACGCTACGCGCGGCTTCCCCCCGCTTTTCTGCCGCATTCAGCCGGGATAAAAAAGGCCCGCCGCAGCAGACCTTTTTATCACCCCAATACTATCACGACTGTAGTGTCGCCAGCCGGGCGGCAAACCCAACAAACAGCAACCCAATCAGACTGTTACCCAGCTTAGCCAGTTTCTTACGGGTCTTCACATAACGGGTAACATACGCCCCGGTGAAAATCAGGAAACTCAGATAGGTAAAGCTTACCGCTTCCAGTACCCCGGCAAGGATCATAAATGCCACTCCGCTATGCGGCGCGTGAACATCAATAAACTGCACAAAGAACGAAACATAAAACAGGATAGCTTTCGGGTTGGTCATACTGAGGACCAGTGCCCGTTTCAGGGTCGCGCTACGGGGCTCCTGAGCGACATCATGCCCGGCGCCTTTTTTGAGTAACGTGGAGTAGAGAATTTTGCCGCCCAGATAGAGCAGATAAAATGCCCCCAGGTAGCGGACAATATTAAACAACACCGGCGTTGTCTTAATTAGCGTAGCCACCCCGGCCCACGCCAGAAACATCAACACCGCGTCACCGATAAACACCCCCAGCGCGGCCAGATACCCCTGGCGAACGCCGTGGGTTACGCTGGTCTTCAGCACAAAAAGGGTATTTGGCCCCGGAACCAGCACAATAAAAATTGCGCCTATCAAATAGGTCCAAAAATTCAGCACCCCTAAATCAGCAAACACATCTCCCCCACTTTTATTAACCTCTGGCCAGTAATCTGGCGAACGTTGATTATGTTACCTCAGCTGACCTGGCGATAACAGGCGGAGTTCACGCCAGCACTGGCCCGGCGGCGACCGCTGTACACGGTTTGTTACGTTGTTTATTCACCGTACGTTACAGCGCGCCTTGCGCTATCCCGTTATGCTGTGCCCGGCGCGATACCGGATGGGTACATCACGTGCACAACGCTGCGCCAGGGGCCATAACTCACCACAGAATACACCGGTTACCGGCAATATCAGGTAAATAATTCACTGCCAGAAAAATAAATTGTCACACATCGCGTTGATATATTTTAAAAAGTCACCTAATCAGCGCGCTGACAGCCATATTTCCCGGGGAAAATAAACAAAAAATAATCATCCTACTGTGACAATTTTTTTATGTTGCCGGAAAGGGTCTGGTGGGCTATCTGTTAAGGTCACCGGTAAATACTGTATTTTCGTCACGAGGATATTGTCATGAGCAAAATTGGTATTAATGGATTTGGCCGCATTGGCCGTCTGGTACTGCGCCGTATTCTGGAGGTTTCCAGCCCTCAGGACGTGGTGGCTATCAACGATCTCACCTCTCCCCGGGTACTGGCTTACCTGCTAAAACATGATTCCAACTATGGCCCCTTCCGCTGGAGCGTGGATTACAGCGATGACGCCCTGATTGTCGACGGCAAAAAAATCGCCGTCTATGCCGAGAAAGACGCCAGCCAGATCCCCTGGGGAAAGCTCGGGGTCGATATTGTGGTGGAGGCCACCGGGTTTTATACCTCCCGGGATAAGGCCCAGGCCCATCTGAACGCCGGCGCCAAAAAGGTGCTGATCTCCGCCCCGGCTGGCGAGATGAAAACCATCGTTTATAACGTCAACCACGATACCCTCGATGCCAGCGACACCATCATCTCCGTCGCGTCCTGCACCACAAACTGCCTGGCGCCGATGGCCAAAGCGCTGCACGATGCGTTTGGTATTAAACTGGGCACCATGACCACCATCCACGCCTACACCGGTACGCAGGCACTGGTCGATGGCCCACGGGGTAAAGATCTGCGCGCCTCCCGGGCCGCGGCAGAAAATATCATTCCCCATACCACCGGGGCGGCAAAAGCGATTGGTCTGGTGATCCCGGCACTGAGCGGCAAGCTAAAAGGCCACGCCCAGCGGGTGCCGGTAAAAACGGGCTCGGCGACTGAGTTAGTCTCTGTGCTGGAGAAAAAAGTCACCGTGGACGAGATCCACGCCGCGCTGAAAAAGGCGACTGCGGATAACGCCTCCTTTGGCTGGACGGATGACGATATTGTCTCTTCTGACGTGATCGGGTCTAATTTTGGATCGATTTTTGATGCAACCCAAACCGAGATTACCGAAGCGGGTGATTTACAACTGGTGAAAACCGTCTCCTGGTATGACAACGAATATGGTTTTGTCACCCAGTTAATCCGGGTGCTGGATAAATACAGCACCCTGTAGTGCGAGTCATGGTGATAAATAATTAAACACAGGCGGGCCATCGCCCGCCGTGCCGCCGGATTAGTGGCGTTTTTTCGGCATCATGCGCAACAGGGTATTGTCATGCCAGAAATAGTGGTGCGCCAGCGCCGCCGCCGCGTGCAGACCAATCAGCCAGTACCCCAGATTGGCCAGCAATACGTGGTATCCCTTAAGCATATCGGCCACATCGAAATCGGCCTCTGCCGCGTGGGGCATCGCAATCCCCCACGGATACCAGGGGCGACCGCGATAATACATCATCACCATGCCAATCACCGGCAGCGCAATAAACAACAAATAGATAGCCAGGTGGCCGAGGTGGGCAAATCCGGTCATCATCGGCGAGGGTTTCGGGACAATCGGCGGCGCCGGGCGCTTAAGGCGCACCACCAGCCGGGCAACCATCAGGATAAGGATCCCTGAACCACAAGAGATATGCACCATATTGAAAACCGGCCGGTAGCTGCGGGGGAAAAAGCCCCGAAACTCCATGGCACAATAAGCCAGAATAACCAGTAAAAATACCAGCCAGTGGATGCCAATTTGTAGCCCTGAGTATTTATCGCGCATTGTGTGTCCTGCTCCCGTCAGTTGATCCAGCAAACATAATGATATTTCGTTAAAATTTCATTAACTTTTCATTTATGCATGTTAAATAACGGCTGTTGAACGGGCGGTTAACGCGCTTTTCCCTGACTGATACGCCGTAACTGCAAAATATCCTGTAGCTGTGGATCCTGGTTCAGTTGCCGCCAGGCCGCCATCACCGCCTCCGGAATATCCACGTGAACGATAAAATCCCGCCCCAGCGGCCCATAACCGTCCGGGGTGTCCTGTAGCCGCGGGATCTCCCCGAGTAACAGCGACAGCCAGCGATCCACCGGCCATAATCCCTGCCGCTCACCGGCAAATCTGGCCCCCTGGGGGCTATTCTCAAGCTGCGGCACCACTCCCGGGTGATTGATCCACGCCGTGTGGCCCGGCATATCGCGCCATACCCGGGCAAAGGTCGCCGCGGTGCGGCGCTGCATGGTCGGGTCCTGGATAAGCACCGCCCGCTGGGGGCTCAGCCCTAATTGCGCCAGCGTATCCCGGGTAAAAGCCGCGTTTTCACCGCAGTTGGTTGAGCGCGATTCACAGTGCAGGCGCGGTGAATCGATGCCGTAAAATTGCCGGGCGATATCGGCAATGATCTGCGCTTCCGGCCGCCCTTCGGTGGCAATGGCCCGGTAGCGCGGATGCCCGGCCACCGCCTGATATAAAAAGGCCGTGGAGTGCCCGATGCCGCCGCTTATCACCACCGGAACATCACGCTGCTGCATCAGTGTGCAGGCCGCGTCAATCACCGGGAGCACTCCGTTCCCCGCCAGCACAATAACCTGGGCATCCAGCGCCAGATCCGCCGGGGCGGCGGCATCCGCTAAGTAGATACTCAGCCGGTTTGCCGCCTCAAGCGTCGCGCCAGACAGCGGCGGGAAATACGATGTGGTCATGGTTGCTCTCCGTGGTTATTCGTGTTCATGGGGCGCCATCGCTGGCGCCATCAGCCGCTGATGCTCTCCATCGCCTGGAGGATACGTTTGTCCGACACCGGGTACGCGGTTCCCAGTTGCTGGGCAAAATAGCTCACCCGCAGCTCCTCGATCATCCAGCGGATCGCCTGGACATCGTCATCGTCCCGCCGGGCGGCCGGCAGTTTATTCAACCAGGGCAGCCACGCCTGCTGTACCTGCTCCACTTTCAGCATTTGTGCCCGATCCCGGTGCGGGTCGATGGCCATCTTCTCGAGGCGTTTTTCAATGGCCTGCAAATAACGCAGGGTATCCCCCAGCCGCTGATAACCGTTGCCGGTCACGAAACCGCGGTATATCAGGCCCGCCATCTGGGCTTTCACATCCGCCAGCCCAAGGGCCATGGCCATATCCAGCCTGCCTTTCAGGCGCTTATTGATATTAAATACCGTGGTCAGAATACGCTCAACCTGCCGGGCAATATCCACCACGGTGTCATTCAGGTTGGCGCGTACCACCTCATGCAGCCGGGCGAATCCCGCTTCGTCCCAGACCGGGCCACCGGCTTCGGCTATCAGTTTGTCCACCCCGCAAGAGATACAATCATCAATCAGGTCCAGCACTTTGCCATAAGGGTTAAAATAGAGCCCCAGCTTGGCTTTGTTGGGCAATTTTTCATGCAGATACTTGATAGGCGATGGGATATTAAGCAGTAGCATACGGCGTAAACCGCGCCACATGGCGTGCTGCTGTTCCTGAGGGTTATCAAACAATTTGATTGCCACACTGTCTTTCTCATCCACCAGCGCAGGCCAGGCTTTCACGCGATAGTTACCGCGTTTCTGTTCGTAGTGATCGGGTAAGGCCCCAAAACTCCAGATATGCAGCCCGCTTTGCTCAATACCGTCATCGGCAACGGCGGAGATAGTTTCCTGAACTTTGTCTTTAAGGCTGGTTTTCAGCGCCTCCAGAGACGGGCCTTCGCGCAATTTTTTATTGTGCTCGTCCACCACCCGGAAGGTCATTTTCAGGTGATCGGGCACCTGATCCCAGTGCCAGTCTTCCCGGTCAATGGTCACACCGCTCATCCGGCGTAGCTCGCGTTCGAGGCTTTCCAGCAGCGGCAATTCCAGCGGCGTGATCCGCCCGAGGAAGGCATCGGCATAATTGGGGGCCGGCACAAAATTACGCCGTACCGGTTTAGGCAGTGACTTGATCAGCGCGATCACCAGTTCCCGGCGCATCCCCGGCACCTGCCATTCAAACCCGTCCTCATTGATCTGGTTCAGCAACGGCAGCGGGATATGTACCGTCACCCCATCAGCATCCGCGCCGGGCTCAAACTGATAACTGAGCCGCAGCTTAAGGTTGCCCTGGAGCCAGAAGTTTGGGTAATCCAGCTTGCTGACCTGCCCGGCACCCTCTTTAATGAGCATGTTTTTTTCAAAATTCAGCAGATCCGGATTGTCCCGGGCGGCCTTTTTCCACCAGCTATCAAAATGGCGGGCAGAGACCACCTCATGGCCAATACGCTGATCGTAAAATTCAAATAACGCCTCGTCATCCACCAGGATATCGCGCCGCCGGGAGCGGTGCTCCAGATCTTCGACCTCCGCACGCTGTTTCTGGTTATCCCGGAAAAAGGCGTGGCGGGTCTGCCAGTCCCCTTCCACCAGCGCATGGCGGATAAACAGCTCGCGGCACAGGGCCGGATCAATGGTGCTGTAGTTCACTTTGCGGGCCGCGACAATCGGCAAACCGTAGACCGTGACTTTTTCGCTGGCCATCACCGCGCCCTGGGCGCGTTCCCAGTGGGGCTCGCTCCAGCTGCGTTTCAGCAGATGCTGGGCCACCGGCTCGATCCACTCCGGCTCAATGCGGGCGGCAATGCGCCCCCACAAGCGGCTGGTTTCCACCAGCTCAGCCACCATGGTCCATTTGGGGGGCTTTTTAAACAGCCCGGACCCCGGGAAAATTGAAAACCGCGCATTGCGGGCGCCGGTGAACTCTTGCTTATCGGCGTCTTTCATGCCGATATGGGACAGCAGACCGGTCAGCAGCGCAGTATGTATTCCCCGGAAATCCGCCGGTTCGCTGTTCACCGGAATCCCTAACTCCTTCACCACCTGGCGGATCTGGGTGTAAATATCCTGCCACTCCCGCACCCGCAGATAGTTAAGATAATCGGTGCGGCACAGGCGGCGAAAGCCGTTGGAGGAGAGCGCTTTTTGCTGCTCTCCCAGGTAGTTCCACAGATTCACAAAGGCGAGGAAATCCGAGTCTTTGTCGTGGAAACGGCGGTGTTTCTCATCGGAGGCCTGCTGTTTTTCCTGCGGGCGCTCCCGGGGGTCCTGAATCGACAGCGCCGCGGTGATAATCATGGTTTCCCGGACACAGCCGTATTTTTGGGCCTCAAGGATCATCCGCGCCAGGCGCGGGTCCACCGGGAGCTGAGATAACTGGCGGCCCGAGGCGGTCAGCTTATAGGTGCCCTGCTGTTCATCGCTGATAATCGCGCCCAGCTCTTCCAGCAGGCGGACACCGTCCTGGATATTGCGTTTATCCGGTGCTTCCACAAACGGGAAAGCGCCAATATCCCCTAACCCCAGCGCCGTCATCTGCAAAATGACCGAGGCCAGGTTAGTGCGCAGGATTTCCGGGTCGGTAAATTCCGGGCGCGAGATAAAGTCATCTTCGGAATAGAGGCGAATACAGATCCCGTCGGACACGCGGCCGCAGCGGCCTTTACGCTGGTTCGCCGAGGCCTGTGAAACCGGCTCGATGGGCAGACGCTGGACCTTGGTCCGGTAACTGTAGCGGCTGACTCGCGCCGTACCTGGGTCTATCACGTATTTGATCCCGGGCACCGTCAGCGACGTTTCCGCCACGTTGGTGGCCAGCACAATACGCCGCCCGGTATGGGACTGGAAGACCCGGTTTTGTTCACTGTTGGACAACCGGGCGTACAGCGGCAGCACTTCGGTATGGCGTAAATTGAGCTTATTCAGGCCATCGGCCGTGTCGCGAATTTCCCGCTCACCGCTCATGAAAATCAGGATATCCCCGGGAGCTTCGTGGCCCAGCTCATCCACCGCATCAAAAATCGCCTGGAGCTGATCGCGCTCGGTATCATCGGCGCTGTCCACCACCGGACGGTAACGCACCTCCACCGGGTAGGTCCGGCCAGACACTTCAATAATCGGCGCATTGGTAAAATGGCGTGAGAAACGCTGCGGATCGATAGTCGCCGAGGTGATAATGACTTTGAGATCCGGCCGGCGGGGCAGCACTTCTTTAAGATACCCCAGCAGAAAATCGATATTCAGGCTGCGTTCGTGGGCCTCATCGATAATGATCGTATCGTACTGCATCAGCAGGCGATCCTGCTGAATTTCCGCCAGCAAGATCCCGTCGGTCATCAGTTTAACGAGGGTATTTTCCCCCACGTGATCATTAAAGCGGACTTTGTACCCCACACAACCGCCGGGCTCCGTTTGCAGCTCTTCCGCAATCCGGTTTGCCACGGTTCTGGCGGCCAGGCGGCGCGGCTGAGTATGGCCAATCCAGCCGGTGACTCCCCGCCCCAGTTCCATACAGATTTTGGGCAACTGAGTGGTTTTACCGGAGCCGGTCTCCCCGGCCACAATTACCACCTGGTTATCGCGAATGGCCTCCAGAATCGCCTGCTTTTTCTGGCTGACGGGCAAATTGTCCGGATAGGTGATGGCCGGGCGCGCCGCAGCGCGCCGCGCTACTTTACCGGCGGCGGCATCAATTTCGCTGGCCAGGGTTGCCAGCAGGGCCCCGGCAGAAGCGGGATTTTTGATTTTTTTGGCCCCGTGCAGGCGCCGGGAAAAACGCTGCCTGTCGCGCAGCATTAGCGAGTCGAGACGTGCCTGTAAATCAGACAGCCCGGGTAGTTTGTTTTCCATATTTGTCTTTTGTGACGCTGAAGCGCGTCGTCTGGTATCAGGTAACATTTATTGCCCCCAGTCTATCACAATGGGGCTCTCTGCGCCTTGTTCAATAAAACTGAACAGTCAGTTCGATTTATTACGCTATCCCTGGCCACGAAATCTGCATAGAGTGTCTGTCATTCGCCGGGCCCCCCGGAACAAACAAAGACATAAGGAATAGACAATGAGCAAAGTACTTGTTCTGAAATCCAGCATCCTGGCCGAGCATTCTCAGTCCAGCCAGTTGTCCGATTATTTTGTTCAGCAATGGCGTGAAAAACACCCGGCAGATCAGATTACCGTACGGGATCTGGCCGCACAGCCGATCCCGGTACTGGATGGCGAGCTGGTCGGTGCCCTGCGCCCGAGTGACGCACAGTTAACCAAACGTCAGCAAGAAGCGCTGGCGCTTTCCGATACGCTGATCGCTGAACTGAAAGCCCATGATGTTATCGTGATTGCTGCCCCGATGTATAACTTCAACATCCCGACACAGCTGAAAAACTACTTCGATCTGATTGCCCGCGCCGGTGTAACTTTCCGTTATACCGAAAAAGGCCCGGAAGGCCTGATCACCGGGAAACGCACCATCGTACTGACCAGCCGTGGCGGGATCCATAAAGACACCCCAACCGACCTGGTGACCCCGTACCTCAATGTGTTCCTTGGCTTTATCGGCCTTACCGCGGTTGAGGTTATCTTCGAAGAAGGTATCGCTTACGGCCCGGAAGTGGCAGCAAAAGCCCAGACAGAAGCTAAAGCGGCAATCGACGCTGTCGTCGCCGCCTGAATATCGCAGTAACCGGTCTTGACCGTGCCAGGGTAACCCGGCACGGTTTTTTTTATTCTCAGGAAGGCTTGTTCACGATGCCGTCAAACACTAGCCGTTTGCGGTCAGCCTCCGGTTCCTGCAGTGGCTCTACCTGGTGCAGGCTCTGTTTGCAGCGGACCACCAGCGCCTGATACTCCCCGGTACCGCGAATTTTCCACGCCAGTTCATCATCCCGCAGCGGGCGAGTCGCCTTTGCCGGGCTGCCCAGGATCAACTGCCCCGGGGCAAATTCGGCCTGGCTTTTAACAAATGCCGCGGCGCCAATGATGCAGTTCTCGCCAATCACCGCGCCGTCCATCACCACCGCATTCATCCCTACCAGCGCATTTTTACCAATCCGGCAGCCGTGCAAAATCGCGCCGTGGCCGATGTGGCCATCCTGCTCCACAACGGTGTCCTGTTGCGGGAAACCGTGCATCACGCAGTTATCTTGTACGTTAGCGCCGTCATTGACCAGGATACGGCCAAAATCACCGCGCAGGCAGGCATTGGGGCCGATATAAACCCGGTGGCCAATAATGACATCGCCGATCAAGACCGCGGTTGGATGAACAAAACTGTCATGCGGCACTACCGGGGTAAGACCATCTATCTGATAAATAGGCATTATTTCTCCTTATTATGATAATCCACCGAAACGCTGATACCAGGTGCTGTCTGGCTGCGGGAGATCGCCCACCGAGGTTTCCCCCACCTCGCTGACAAATTGCAGCGCACCGGGCGCCACGCGCTGGTAGATATTGATACAGAGTTGCCGTGCGCTTTGCCCCTGCCAGTGAGGGGGCAACAGGACATCAGGCAACATGGGATCTTTGAGTACCACGCGCCGGTAAAAATGGATCAGCAAAAGTTGGATCAAGAAACAGCGCTGTGGGGTTAGCTCCTCAGGTTCGGTCTCTTTAAGCAGCGGCAGCAGTGGCCGGAATGAGTCGATAAACTCGCCGTAGCGTTCATTTTTCTCCGTGAGCTGCCAGCACTCCTCAACCCGGGATTTGAGCGCAGCCTGGGAAAGTTGCAGCGGGGAGCGGGCCTCAAAACAGATAACATTTTCCGCTACACCGCTTTCATGCAGCAACGCCTGAACATCCGTGAGATTTTGTGAAGGGGACGCCATCAGGCTCGGGGCCAGAGTGCCGAATCCCTGCCAGATCAGCTGGTTTTTCACCTGCTGCAGGGTGCTTTTCTCCAGCCCTTCGGACAGTAACAGTAGCCAGGTACCGTCCCAGGCCGGCTGGCCCGCCCGGTAAATTTTCGCCGCTGCGCGGCGGGCCTGGCGGTAGCTGGACTCCGTCATCCGGTAATAACTGCGCCGCCCTACCCGTTCCACCTCCAGCCAGCCGTCTTTATTGAGCCGGAATAGCGAAGTACGGACAAATCGCTCCCCAAACCCCAGCCCGGCCAGCAGCGCCGTCAGGCTTCCCAACCAGATCTCTCCGCCCCGGTGGACCAGCGCGTCCCCGTAGAGCGAGGCAATAAGCGAGGTGCCACTAATGGGTACAGAGGCCACCGCCTGGCGGATAAACTGGTCGAGTTTACTCATTTGATTCACACCTGAAGCAGAAAACTGAATAAGTGAATCGTACCACAGGAAGGTCATGATTAACGCGCTGTATTAACACGATAATAACAAGGTGAGAGGAGGGTCACGCTGCGGCGCGGAAACGGAAACAAGACAATCGCGCAGGCGCTGGTTGCGCCTGCGCTTAACAATGGACCGGTGCTCAGTTACCGGTTACCGCACTGTAGACAATAGCGCTGATAATCCCTGTCGCCGCGGCCACCAGGATATAGTTGCCGTCAATATATGACCAGTAACCGTCATGTGGTGGCTCCGGCAAGCCGCGATCGCGCCAGTCATCAATCCGGTAATGGCTCCCCCGGTATTCCTGCGGCATCGGGTATCCCCTGCGGAAATCATGGCCGCCAGAACGGAAATAGTCACGGTGAGCCATGGTATGGCCACCACTGAACTGCGGACCATGATGGTTATCCCGTGAAGGCTGGTGGTTATCACGATGATCATCATGGTGGTCATCGTAATGGTTATTATGGCTGTTATCGTAGTGGTTATTCTGTGCACCACCCTGCGGCCCCCCTTGTGGGGCATGCTGCCACTGTTGCTGATCGCCACCATGCCCGCCAGGACCGTCAGCCCAGGTAAACGGCGCTGTGACGCAGGCGGCCACGAATGTCAGAGCAATTAATTTTTTCATCTGTTGTTGTCCTTCCGGATGTGATAACGCCGTTTTAGACGGTAAACATGGAGGAAAAATGGAGCCTGACGGTTCTGAGAAAAGTCCTGGCACAAAAGGATAATGGTGCTGAAATACGCTTCCCCCACCGATAGGTATATTCCGGCGGCGAGCTAGCGGGCGCGATAAGCGCGGGAAAGGTGGTACAGCAGCGAGACTGTTACAGTTTGAAACATATAATTGGTTTTATTTGTCATACAAATAAAGATAATAAGGACTTCTGACGTATACCCCGCAACCTATTAACCGGCACCGGGGGGAAGTGGTGCCGGTTTTTTTAATTACTCCGCGGCTCCGGTTTATTTCAGCGCCCTTATTTGCCGCATCCGCGGCTGGCTATTCAATAACCGAAGTCTATTACGCCAGAGGGATTAGTGGCGCAGATCGATAACCATACGCCCGCGAATTTTCCCCTGCTCCATCTCTTTAAAGATGGCGTTAATATCATTCAGCGGACGGTAAGCGACTTTAGGCACCACTTTACCTTCAGCGGCAAACTGGAAGGCTTCTTCCAGATCCTGACGGGTGCCCACCAGTGAACCGACTACCTGGATACCATCCAGTACCAGACGCGGAATATTCAGATCCATTGATTCGGACGGCAGACCCACGGCCACAACGCGGCCACCGGCACGCACCGCATCAACCGCAGAGTTAAATGCCGATTTACCTACCGCAGTCACCACGCAGCGTAGGCACCGCCGGTGTGGGCCTGAATGACTTTCGCCGCATCCTCAGTGGCAGAGTTTACGGTTAAATCCGCCCCCATCTCCTTCGCCAGCCCGAGCTGGGCGTCGTTAATGTCAATAGCAATAACTTTGGCGTTGAACACATTTTTCGCATACTGAAGCGCCAGGTTACCCAGACCACCCAGACCATAAATCGCAATCCACTGGCCGGGTTTAATCCCTGAGACTTTGATGGCTTTATAGGTGGTGACACCGGCGCAGGTGATGCTGCTGGCCGCCGCAGAGTCCAGCCCGTCAGGGACCTTCACCGCATATTTCGCCACCACAATGCACTCTTCCGCCATGCCGCCATCCACGGTATAGCCTGCGTTTTTAACCGAGCGACACAGTGTTTCATTGCCACTGTTGCAGTATTCACAGCTCCCGCAGCCTTCATAAAACCAGGCGACGCTGGCACGATCACCGGGTTTTAATGCGGTAACGCCAGGGGCAACTTTGGTGACCACGCCGATCCCTTCATGGCCCAGAACAACGCCTGTTTTATCACCAAAGTCGCCATTTTTAACGTGGAGATCCGTATGGCACACCCCGCAACATTCCATTTTCAGCAACGCTTCACCGTGCTCCAGAGGGCGCAGCGTTTTTTCTTTCACTTCTACCTGGTGATCCTGAGTGACGATTGCAGCCTTCATTTTTTACTCCTTCGTGAACTGTGATGGTTCGCTTACTGGCTGATACAACGCGGCCGGTTTGCCTGTAAGCCTGGCATAACCCACACCAACAGGGGTGAATAAGCGAAAATTCTGCCGGCAGTCTGCTGGCCTGAGGTAATAGTCATTCAAATACTAATGATTATCAAATCATTATTAATCTTTTCAGCAACATAATGGTTAAGTTTTATTTACGCTGTAACCAGAGGTTAACGACGCCACCGGGGCTGACGCCCTTTGACACCGGCAGAACATGCGCTTTTTTTGTGACTGATGACGGGAGGGAAACTATCGCCGACGGGAAACGCAAAAAAAAGCCGCCGGAGAATCGGCGGCTGAGATGTACCAGAGGAATTATCAGAACGTAACGCCAGCCCCGAGGTAAGCACCGTCCACAATGCTGTGCTTCGGATGGCCAGAATTTCCATCCACACCCGCGTAGCGGTAACCGGCTTTAACGGTAACCAGGGAGATCGGGCTCCAGCTGATACCGCCATCCGCTTCCGTGTAACTTTTTACGCTGTTGGTCATGCTGTCCGGCGCAACATAGCCTTCACCGTAGATAGCGAAATCCATCGGCAAGTCGATTTTAAATCCGCCGCCCACCGGGAAAGCCATCCCGTCATCGCCTTTTTTAGGGTTCAGGTAAACGGCCTTTGCCCCGGCATTCAGCATCACCGGGCCGAGGTCAAAATTGTAGCCAGCCCCAACACCGCCGTATTTACCACCGTCGTCGGTGTCCCAGGTCCAGTTACTTTCCAGGTAGATCCCGCCCGTCGATTTCCCCATATCCACGTTCAGGTTAGTGAAGTTTTTACCCTGCTCAATCGATCCGCCAATCGCCAGTGCCTGACCAGAGGCCACCAGCAGCCCGGTCAGGGCAATAATTTTAAAACGCGTCATTCTTGTTAACTCCGTTGTGCCACTCATAAATTTTGCGCGGGGATTATAAGGCGTTGTTTCATCTGGCGGCATCAGGTAATTCTCTTTTTGTATACCAAATCGTAACGCCAGCCATCGCTCACCAAACCACCATAAAGCAACAAACGTCGCCGTTGTGTGGCGATTTAGCCGAAAACGATACTGAACAGGCAGGAATAACTTTTTGTGTGGCGGTGTTTTTTTCGTCCGTATGACGGTCTGGTTAACATTGCGTTACATATGCAGCAGTAGGTGATACAACAAAAAATTGAACTAATAACAAATATATTAATTGCAATTATAATGATTACATAAGCAATTTATGCAAAGGTTAGGTATCAGCAAGTGCGTATCATCAATAGCGCTGAAAACAATTCTTTTTATAAACACTCGTTATCTTGCCCCGGCGCTCTGTCACCGGGGCTTTTTTTATATCTGAAACCTGGCCCCGGTGGCTATCACAAGCGGCAATCACTGAGCGTCTGGTTTTTTTTGTTTCTCACGCCAGCCGCCCCACGGATCGTCCTCAGGAGGAGGATTATCGGCCAGAGAGTCCAGATACAGGGTTTCCACCGCCTTGCGCGCCCAGGGAGTACGCCGCAGAAACTTCAGGCTGGACTTTACGCTGGGATCGTTTTTAAAACAGTTAATATTGATGTGCCGGGCCAATTCATCCCAGCCGTAACGCGCCAGAAGCGCCTGTAAAATGGCTTCAAGCGTCATGCCGTGCAAAGGGTCGTTAGAGGTGTGGTTCATTATCTGCACCATAAAAAAGAAAAATTGCGCCCACCATACTGGCTGAGGTAACGACACGCAACAGATAACCCCCTTCTCTGCCCGTGGCTGTAACGGTCGCGCACAGCGCGTACCGGGCAGGGAGGTGATAATAGACGATTTACCACACCCTGGGGGTGTGGTAACAAATAGGAAGTTTATTCGACAGGCAGGAATTTGCAGATAAGCATCAGTGCTGTCCAGTAATAATACCAATACCGTATTTTATCCGGACAGCTAATTCCACTTAACTCGCGGGATATTATTTATACAACTCTGTCTGTGGCGCTTTAGACGCCATGTAATGGGATATATTATCTAATGTAACCATAGGTGTTTTACAAAAGATACACTTCGCCCCAAAGGGGTTTTTCTCAGTCACATCATAATTAGATGTTCTGAATTGTGAGCCATGGCAGCATGGGCATCGGAAATTAATATGGTCAGTCATGATGTTAGCCTTCTTGTGCTACAACATTCACTACCGCTGAGGCGTTTAGCCGAACTTAACTGGAAATTTTCTCAGTTCTCAATGTTAGTACGGAAGCGAGTACGGAAATCACTGTCTTACCGGTCAGGATACGAAGATATTTTCGTCATCTCTGCTGGTGGTTCCTGCTTTTCAGGATTAATCGGCTTAGCTGTTTCAGGGCTACGCGTTGTGATACCAGTGATTATATTAGAAATGCTGTAATTTTGGTTATTGTTAATTAGCGCTACGCTAATGTTGGTTTGACTTCACTTACAAATAATAGTTCAAAAAAAATATACGAAGATGAGATCAAATGCATAGCTTCCATTCATTAAGGCACAGGTAATGTTGTTTAGCAAGCATAAAAAAATGCATTTTTGTCTGCCCGCCTCGCATTGCAGGCCAGAAGCCATGCGCCGCCCGTATAGGGTGATGTTTTCGGCACCGTTTTACAGGCGCTCGCTGCGCGTTATCGCATCAGTTGCGGTGATTTCTGGCTAGTTATCATTACCCGTGCAGCAATAGTTATACTATGCTTATTACTTCGCTGGTCGCTGTTCATCTTCTGGCACATTCAGCACAGCACGTTAGCGAGGCAGAATCCGGTGCCCCTTCCCCGCTGTATTATACTGTTACCTTCTGATACTGAACGTGCAACTCACCGCCGGCAAGCAGTTAATTCCGATATTACCAGCAGCTGGCCTTCTCGCAATTTTTGGTGTTGAACTTTTTTATATAGCTAAACAATGTTTCACGTGCAACACCCGCAGAATTTACCTGCTTCTCAGGATGGCTGTTATCGACGTAATCCGTCTCCCAGCGCCAAATCTCCTGCGATGTCCCTACTGAGACAGTGATTCGCCCGTGAATAGCATGATCAAGGCCGTCTTTATTAAAAACATACTCTTCAACAATCCGCTGTGGTGTACTCATGTAATATCCTTATTCAATTAGGGAAGGTGCGAATAAGCAGGTCATTTCTTCCCAAGCTGACTCGCTGATTAAAATTTCGCGGATCTGGGCCGATTTTTTTCCCGCAAACACATCG
>NZ_WBXP01000058.1 GCF_016415625.1 Shimwellia pseudoproteus | reverse complement strand
CCAGAGTTCATCGCTGATCTGCCACTTGTTGCCCGTCATACTTCGCCCTCAAAAATTGCCATTATTTTCGATCTGACAATTCCTTTTGGGATAGGTTCTTAACTGCTACGACGCGGATTATGCCGCCCTGCAGCAGCAACTCACTGAACACCATGTGGCCACCGAAGCAGGTGACGGGCCGGGGATATGGTTTCGCGACCCGGATGGCAACCTGCTGAATATCAAACCCGGCGTGAAGACTATCCCGGATGCGCCCGCGGTCACGGCGGCCCGGGCGGTTCAGGCGGATCAGCGCGGCACTGTGACCCGGGATGCGGTACCCACCATCCATCCTCAGCGCTTGTCCCATATTTTACTGTTTTCCGCCGATGTGCCCCGGGCTATCCGTTTTTATCAACAGGTCCTGGGGCTGAATCTGTCGGACTTCTCCCGGGACATTATCGCCTTTATGCACGCCCGCCACGGCTGTGATCATCACCTGGTGGCGTTTGCTAAAAGCGGGGGCAAAGGCTTCCACCACGCGGCCTGGGAAGTCAGCACTATCGACGAGGTCGGTAACGGTGCAACCCAAATGGCGGCGGCGGGCTTTAAAGAGGGCTGGGGAACCGGGCGCCACTGTCTGGGATCAAATTACTTCCATTATGTGCGCGACCCCTGGGGCTCGTTTTGCGAATACTCGGCAGAGATCGATTTTATTAGCGCTGGCTATACCTGGCCTACCGGCGATTTTCCCCCGGAAAATTCCCTGTATCTGTGGGGGCCCGATGTTCCCGCTGACTTCATTCATAACACCGAACTGGAGCCGCTTGTCACAGCGGAGTAAAACAGCGGCCAGGCGCCTGAGTAAGCAGAAATGCCAGGGGACTGGTGTGTCAGGGGTTTTTAGCGGAATAAGAGTATGAACGATAAAATGTTTGATGTTGCTATCGTGGGTTATGGCCCGGTGGGGCAATTGCTGGCGTTAATTTTAGGCCGGATGAATTATCAGGTAGTGGTCTATGAGCGCTGGGAGTCGCTTTACCCGCTACCGCGGGCGGTGTTCCATGATCATGAAATTCGCCGCATGCTGCGTCTGCTAGGGCTGGAAGAGGAGGTGGCGGCAATTTCTCATCCGGCATCGGCCTATCAGTGGTTCAACGCAGACTGGCAACAACTGGTGGAAATCGACTGGGCCTGCGAGTCAATCAGCGATGGCCCCTATGGCTACTTCTTTAACCAGCCGGAGCTGGAGGCGATTTTCGACCGCCAGGTGAAGCAGCTGGATAACGTCTCCCTGCGCCAGGGCTGGGAGGTGAAAACCCTGACCCAGCACCCGGATAACTGTGTGCTCTCGATGGTGAGAACCGCCCAGCATCAGGCACCGGACGCCCCGGTGAGCCAGGTGCGCGCCCGTTATGTTATTGGCGCCGATGGCGCCAATAGTACTATCCGGCGCGAATGCGGCATTAACTGGCTGGATTTAGGCTTTGCCGAAGACTGGCTGGTGGTGGACGTTAAACCACACGACGGCGTTGAGCTGGATTTGCCCGCCGCCGCTCAGTGGTGTAACCCACAGCGGCCAACCACCCTGGTGCCCGGCGGCCCCCACTACCGGCGCTGGGAATTTATGCGTCTTCCCCATGAGACGCTGGAGGATTTGCAACACACTGAAAAGGTATGGTCGCTGTTATCAGAATGGGCGACCCCGGAGCAGGTCACGCTTATCCGCCATGCGGTTTACCAGTTCCGCTCGCGGATTGCCGAGCAATGGCACCAGGGGCGGGTGGTACTGGCGGGGGATGCGGCCCACTTAATGCCGCCTTTTATGGGGCAGGGCATGTGTTCGGGCTTGCGCGATGTGTGGAACCTGAGCTGGCGGCTGGATAAGCTGCTTAGCGGCCAGGCCTCTCCGGCGGTGCTGGATGACTATACCGCTGAGCGGAAACCACAAATTCGCGCGGTTATTGAGGCATCCATGGCCATGGGGCGCGTGGTGTGTGTTTCAGATCCACAGCAGGCGGCTGACCGGGACACGGCGTATTTAACTGGCCAGGTTGCACCGCTGCCGCCGTTCCCGGGGATCACTGACGGGTTAATTTACCGTACGGTGCCCTCGCCGGTGGCGGGGACGCTTTCGGTGCATGGTGCGCTGCGCCGCCAGCAGCACACCGCGCGTTTTGATACGTTGTTTGGCCGGGGATTCCACCTGGTGATTAGCGAGTCCGGGGTGAATGCATCACAGTTGCCCGCTCTGGCGGCCCGGCTGAGCCTCGCCGGGGGGCAAGTGGTGGTGGTGTCTGATAATCCAGACAGCGAGACGGCATACTATGATGTGTCGGGTAAGTATCTGGATTTTATGCGCCAGCATAATGTGAGTGCGTTCCTGGTGCGCCCGGACTTTTATATTTATGGGGCCGCCAGCCAGTGGCCGGATATCACCGCAATGGTGGATGCGCTGGTGGCAACAGTCCAGCCTGGGGCGGTGGCGGAAACGCTCGCTATCTGATCCAGTCCGGGGCCGGTAAAAATGAAAAAGCCTGCGGGGGAATGCCGCAGGCTTTTTGCGTATGGTGCGCTCAGATGTTGATGCCGAACTTAGCGCCCGGCGTGTTTCATAATACGGGCTTTATCCACCTGCCATTCGCGATCTTTCAGATCGGAACGTTTATCGTGCTGCTGTTTACCTTTGGCAACGCCGATTTTGACTTTGCACCAGGCGTTTTTCCAGTACAGCGACAGGGCGACCACGGTGTAACCGCCGCGGTTAATTTGGCCGTACAGCGTATCCAGCTCACGCTGGTTCAGCAGCAGTTTGCGGGTTCGGGTCGGGTCACACACCACGTGGGAGGAGGCGACACTCAGCGGAATAAAGTTGGAGCCAAACAGGAATGCTTCCCCGTCTTTCAGGATAACATAGCTGTCACTGATGTTTGCCTTCCCGGCGCGCAGGGATTTTACTTCCCACCCCTGCAGGGCAAGTCCCGCTTCGAACTCTTCTTCAATGAAGTATTCGTGGCGAGCGCGTTTGTTGAGCGCAATGGTGGCTGAGCCAGGTTTGTGTGCTTTTTTCTTCGTCATAGTGCCGCTCAGTATACGTAATCCGACAGAAATTAGCACCCCATCCAGTGGGGGCTGAGGGCCGTTATCTTAGCATGGCTTACTGACGGTGTAGCACGCCTTGTGCCAGAGTTTTTTGTTTGCACAGGGATAAATGTTATTATTCGCCGGTTGTATGACTCACGGGAACGACTATGCCGCAGATCAGCCGTACCGCACTGGTCCCTTTCAGCGCGGAACAGATGTATAAGTTAGTGAATGATGTACCTTCTTATCCGCAATTTTTGCCAGGGTGCGTAGGTTCCCGGGTGCTCCATTCTTCCGCGGACGAAATGACCGCCGCTGTGGATGTCTCGAAAGCGGGGATCAGTAAAACGTTCACTACCCGGAATATATTGACCAGCAACCAGAGTATTTTAATGCAACTGGTCGACGGCCCGTTCCGTTCACTGGTTGGCGGCTGGAAATTTACGCCGCTGACTTCAGATGCCTGCCGTATTGAGTTCCAGCTGGATTTTGAGTTCACTAATAAGCTGATTGAGCTGGCCTTTGGCCGGGTGTTCAAAGAGCTGGCCATCAGTATGGTGCAGGCGTTTACCCGCCGGGCCAAAGAGGTCTATAGCGTTGTCTGATATGCATATTGAAGTGATTTATGCGCTGCCGCAAAAGCAGTATCTGCGCCGTGTCGTGCTCCCGGCCGGGGCCACTGTTGAAGAAGCTATCCACGCGTCCGGTATTATTGAGCTGCGCCCGGAAATCGATCTGGCCAGCAATAAAGTGGGGATCTATAGCCGCGCGGTGAAACTGACTGATGTGCTGCAAGACGGTGATCGGGTGGAGATTTACCGGCCGCTGATTGCCGATCCGCGCGCACTGCGCCGGGAGCGGGCTGAAAAGTCAGCGAAGAAATAAGCAGCGTCGCGCGGGTAAGTAACAGCCGTTCCGGTAAACGCCAGTACAAGTAAAAAAGGTGCCCTCGGCACCTTTTTTGGTTTCAGTCTGCGGATCAGTTGCTGTGTTTGCTGGCCAGCGCAGGCTTGTTATCGATATTGGTCAGAACACCGTTGCTGTCGAAGGTCAGGGTCAGCGTTTGCTGGGTTACCTTCTCATGCCCCGGCTGCTGGCGGAATACATAGAACCAGGTGTTGGTGCCGAACGGATCGCTCATCATTGGCGTTCCCAGTGCGTAAGCAACCTGCTGTTGGGTCATTCCCTGGTGGACTTTTGCAATATCTGTGGCAGTCAGGTAGTTACCCTGATTGATATCCGGACGATAAACCACGCGTTCCAGGGTGGAACAACCCGCGGTCAGCATCAGAAGAGCCGCAGCGGCAGCAGTCAGCGTTTTACAGCGCATAGTGATTTTATTCCTTTTCGGGCCCGAGCAAGTTCGTGGCTCATATGTAATATGCCGATGATAATAAACCTTTGCGCAGTTTAAAACCTTCAGACGCTTCACTATGACCGCCGCGAGTGAAAAAAGTTGATGAAAAGGCCGGTAAATCGTTACGGGACGCGCCGGTCAGATGAAATTTCGTACGGATAATAGTAAAAAACAGAACCGGGGGCCACCGGTTCTGTGTTGCGGTCGGGGGGAGAGTCGCCGTCAGGCGGCTAATAATTCCCGGGCATTTGCCAGGGTATTGCGGGTGACCGCGCTGCCGCCCAGCAGGCGGGCCAGCTCCTGCAACCGGGCGCGCTTATCCAGCGGCTGCATATGGGTTTCGGTCATCTCGCCATCGGTTGTCTTGCTGACAAAAAAGTGGTGGTGCCCACAACCCGCCACCTGGGGCAGGTGGGTAACGCACATCACCTGGGTTGATTCACCCAACTGGCGCAGCAGTCTGCCGACCACTGCCGCAGTCGGGCCGCTGATCCCCACATCGACTTCATCAAAAATCAGTGCCGGGGTGTCCATTTTACGGGCGGTGATGACCTGAATGGCCAGGGCAATACGCGACAGCTCACCGCCGGAGGCCACTTTGGCCAGCGGTTGCAGCGGCTGCCCGGGGTTGGTGGACACCCGGAAATCAACCCGGTCTGCCCCTTCGGCACTGAGGTGGTTCTCATCGAATTCGACGCTAATCTCCAGCACGCCGTGGGGCATGGCGAGGGCGTGAATACTCTCGGTGATCAGTTGGCTCAGCTCCGCAGACTGTTTCAGCCGGCACTGATGGAGCTGCCGGGCAATGCTGAGCGCCTGCTGATGATGTACTGAGACTTCTGTGACCAGTGCGTCGGCATCATCGGCCTGGGCATCCAGCAGTTGCTGTTCGTCGAGCAGGGTGCGGTACAGGGCGGGCAGGGCGTCCGGCGGGGTCTGGTGCTTCCGGGCCAGGGAAATCTGGCGCGAGATACGCTGTTCCAGTTCGTACAGCCGGTTGGGGTCTAAGTCCAGCCGCTCGCAGTAATGGCGCAGTTCATTGCTGGCTTCATCAATTTGGATGGCGGCTTCTTCCAGCAGATCCAGCAGGGCGGAGAGCTTATCGTCCATTGACGCCAGTTCACCCACGGTCTGGCGTACGCTGTAGAGCTGGCGCTGGATATTATCGCCTTCGGTTTCTGCCAGTATCCCCAGCGCCTGCTGGCCCAGGGAGAGCAACTGGCCGCTATTGGCCAGTACCTTATATTCTTCATCTATTTGCTCAAACTCCCCGTCCTGGGGGGCAAATTCATTGAGCTCTTTCAGCTGGTATTGCAGCAGTTCTGCCCGGGCGGCGCGCTCCTGGGAGAGCTGCTGGTGCTGGGCAAGGTCACGGCAGCTGCGGTGCCACTGCTGGTACGCCGCGGCCATGGACTGCATCAGCGCGTGCTCACCGGCATAGCCGTCCAGCAGGCGTTTCTGGTGTTCTGGTTTGAGTAAGAGCTGATGGGCATGCTGGCCGTGGATCTGGATCAGTAGCTGGCCCAGCTCCCGCAGCTGAGAGAGCGGCACCGCGGTGCCATTAATAAAGCCCCGTGAGCGGCCATCGCTGCTGAGTACCCGGCGGAGCAGGCATTCGTTGCCGTCATCCAGGGCGTTTTCTTCCAGCCAGCGCCGGGCGGCCGGGGTGTCCTTGAGGGCGAAGCGGGCGCAGAGATCGGCGCGGTTAGCGCCCTGACGCACCATTTCACCTTCAGCACGGCCACCCAGGCATAACCCTAGCGCATCAATAGCGATAGATTTACCCGCCCCGGTTTCCCCGGTAATGGCCGTCATCCCCTGGTGAAAATCGATCTCCAGTTCACGAACAATAGCAAAATTATTGATTGTCAGTTGCGCCAGCATAGCCACCTTCCTGTACATAACAACATAACTGTAATTTCATACAGTATATACTGGCTTTATATCCAGTAAAGTGGCGAACGCAATTTTAGAACAATTTTTTTGACCAGCCGAGTTTCGAGCTTAATGTATTGAAATAGCTGTAGTCTTTTGGATGGATTAAATTCAGATGGTAATCGCAGCGGCGGATGAACACATCGTCCCCTTCCTGAATCGGCAGGGCTATCTGGCTGTCACAGCTGATTTCCAGATCACTGCGCATATGGGAAAAACGCAGGCGGATAGTGCTGTCGCCGTTAATCACCAGCGGCCGGGCGGACAGGGTATGGGGAAACATCGGTACCAGGGTAATGGCATCCAGGGACGGGGTCAGGATAGGGCCACCCGCCGACAGCGAATAGGCCGTAGAGCCGGTGGGGGTGGAAATAATTAACCCGTCAGAGCGCTGTGAAAACGCGAATACTTCGTCGATATAGACTTCAAACTCGATCATATGGGCCACTTTCCCCGGATGCAGCACCACTTCGTTAATGGCGGTGCTCATGCAGGTATGGCGATCCTGATGGCGAATTTGTGCCTCCAGCAGGAAGCGGCGCTCGATAATGTAATGGCCTTCCAGCACATCAGCCAGTTGCTGCTGGGCGTTGTCCGGGTCGAGATCGGTCAGGAAGCCCAGATTGCCGCGGTTAATGCCAATTACTTTGATATCGTAACGGGCCAGCACCCGGGCTGCCCCCAGCATATTACCGTCGCCGCCGACGACAACGGCCAGATCCGCCTGCTGACCAATTTCCGCAAGTGTGCCGGTCCTCACATTTTGCAGTTTCAGTTCGTGCGCTATTTGTTGTTCGACCATCACGTCGTAGCCCTGCTCAGTAAGCCAGCGGTATAACATTTCATGTGTGGTGAGTGCGGTTGGGTGACGCGGGTGCCCGACAATACCGATACAATTAAAATGCGTGGCCATTATCCAGTGGTCCTTGTGCTGAGCAATAAACGACAATCTGTCAGGTTCCCTTGAAACCCGGCAACTGATCCCCATAATAAGCCAGGTAGCGAGATGAATGCCAAAAGAACGCGGAGAATTTCATGAGTAGTCAAGAACAGAAAGCGCCAGAAGAGCAACTCTCTGAGGAGAAGCAGGCCATGGAGCAACACGAGGAAGTGGAAGTAACAGCAGAGAACGCTAACACGGTGGATCCGCGCGACGAGCAAATCGCGAATCTGGAAGCTCAACTGGCTGAAGTGCAGCAGCATGAGCGTGATGCTCTGCTGCGGGCAAAAGCAGAGATGGAAAACCTGCGTCGTCGTACCGAGCAGGATGTCGAAAAGGCGCATAAATTTGCCCTTGAGAAGTTCGTTAACGAACTTCTGCCGGTGATCGACAGTCTGGATCGCGCTCTCGAAGTCGCTGATAAAAATAATCCGGACCTGGCCCCAATGGTGGAAGGTATCGAACTGACTCAGAAATCCATGCTGGATGTGGTACGCAAATTTGGCGTGGATGTTGTGGGTGCCGTTAACGAGCCATTTAATCCGGATGTTCACCAGGCGATTGCGATGGTGGAATCTGACGAGGTAGCGCCAAACCATGTACTGATGGTGATGCAGAAAGGCTACACCCTGAATGGTCGCACCATCCGTGCCGCTATGGTATCAGTGGCGAAAGCGAAAGCCTGATCCCGGTCCATAAGCGGTAAAAAAGGCCAGTCAGTGACTGGCCTTTTTTTGGCGTTATGTTCGCGTGTGGTTGCGGCGTTAGCCGGCGGTGCCTTCTACCGATTCCCGCAGGGTTTTCACCGGTAAGACTTTCACCTGTTTAATCATATTTTCCTGCACGTCGAGGATGTCGACATCGTACTGTTCGATGCGTACGCGGGTGCCGGGGGCCGGGATCTCTTCCAGCGCTTCGAGGATCATGCCGTTAATGGTGCGGGCCTCATCTTCCGGCAGATGCCAGTTGAAGGCTTTATTAATTTCCCGCACGTTGGCGCTGCCGTCGATAATGACCGAACCGTCGTTCTGGGGGGTAACTTCCTCCGCCAGGCTCGGTGACATCGAAGTGGTAAAGTCGCCGACGATCTCTTCGAGAATATCCTCCACGGTAACCAGCCCCTGAATATCGCCGTATTCATTGACCACCAGGCCGACTTTTTTCTTGTTGCGCTGGAATTTCACCAGTTGGGTGCTCAGTGGGGTGCCTTCCGGTACGAAGTAAATTTCATCCGCTGCGCGCAACATCACTTCTTTGGTAAATTCTTTTTTCTCGGTCATCAGCCGGTAGGCTTCGCGCACCCGCAGCATACTGATGGCGTCATCCAGTGATTCCCGGTACAGCACGATACGGCCATGCGGGGAGTGGGTGAGCTGGCGAACGATAGACTTCCAGTCGTCGTTAATATCAATGCCGACGATTTCGTTACGCGGCACCATGATGTCGTTGACGCTGACGTTTTCCAGGTCCAGCACGGACAGCAGCATGTCCTGGTTACGGCGCGAAATCTTACTGCGGGACTCATTAACAATGGTGCGCAGCTCTTCTTTGCTGAGCGCGGCACTGACCACGGCATTGGTTTTGATCCCCACCATGCGCATCAGCACGCGGGTGATCATATTCAGCAGCCACACCAGGGGCATCATAATGATTTGCAGCGGTACCAGCAGGAAGCTGCTGGGGTAGGCGACTTTTTCCGGGTAGAGCGCCGCCACGGTTTTGGGCAGCACTTCCGCAAATACCAGTACCACAAAGGTCAGTACGCCGGTGGCAATCGCCACCCCCGCATCGCCATACAGCCGCATGCCGACAATGGTCCCCAGGGCGGAGGCCAGAATGTTCACCAGGTTGTTGCCGATCAGCACCAGGCTAATCAGGCGGTCCGGGGTTTTAAGTAGCTTTTCAACGCGTTTGGCCGCCCGGTTGCCCTGTTTGGCCATATGGCGCAAGCGGTAGCGGTTGAGGGTCATCATCCCGGTTTCTGAGCCGGAAAAATACGCTGAAACCACCACCATGATGACCAGGGTGATGATCAACGTGGTGGTTGATATGTGTTCCAAAAGAGATCCTTACTGTGACTAATTAGCCGATGATGTATTGCAGAATTCGGCTTCCAAAATAGGCCAGAGTTAAAATAATGGCCCCTGCGACGTTAAATTTTACCACCTGACGCCCGCGCCAGCCTTCATGATAGTGCCCCCATAACAGAATGACATACACGAACCACGCCAGAATGGAGAGGATGGCTTTATCGAGGTTTTCCAGGCTGAATAAATTTTTCAGCCAGAACAGACCGGTGCACAGGGTTAATGTCAGCAGTACAACGCCAATCTGGGTGATGTGAAACATTTTGCGTTCAATGGTCATCAGCGGCGGCATGTCGGCACTGAATGACAGCTTTTTGTTCTTCAACTGGTAGTCTATCCACGCCAGCTGTAGCGCGTACAGTGCGGCAATAATCAGGGTCGCATAAGCGAACAGCGCCAGCCCGATATGGATCATCATGCCCGGCGTGGCTTCCAGATGGGTGATGAACTCGTTGGGCATAAAGGTCGCCAGGGCGAGGTTTATCACCGCAAAAGCGTACACGATGGGCAAGAGCAGCCAGCCGCGGTTGCAGCTGGCCACAATGGTCATGACCGCGCAGATCATCAGGCTCACCAGCGAGCCGACATTCAGCAGGCTGAGGTTTTGTCCGCCGCCGGGCTGGAAAATTCGTGCCTCAAGGGCCAGCGCATGGCTCACCAGTGCCAGCGCGGCAAACAGGATGGACAGACGCCGCCACGCGCTGTATTTGCGCAGCAGACCAGGAATAATCAGCGCCAGACTGGCTAAGTAAGCCACCAGGGCAAGGAGTGCAAAAACAGGCATAGTAGGGTGTCAATTGGTCGCCATAAATGAAAACGCAGTATACCGTCAGGTGTCGCCTGCTCCAACCGTCATCGCACTGGGGCAACGGTATGGTATACTCGGCGCATTCTGTTTACTGTCGCTTCGGCGGCCACTGTTATCACCTGGATTAGTGCAATGTTTGATAATTTAACTGACCGCCTGTCGCGTACGCTACGCAATATCAGCGGCCGCGGTCGTCTGACTGAAGACAACATTAAAGACACCCTGCGTGAAGTGCGCATGGCATTGCTGGAGGCGGATGTCGCCCTGCCAGTGGTGCGTGATTTTATCAGCCGCGTTAAAGAACAGGCGGTTGGCCATGAAGTTAACAAGAGCCTCACCCCGGGCCAGGAATTCGTCAAAATTGTTCGTAACGAACTGGTTTCGGCGATGGGGGAGGAAAACAGCACCCTGAATCTGGCGGCCCAGCCACCGGCGGTGGTGCTGATGGCGGGTCTGCAAGGGGCAGGTAAAACGACCAGTGTGGGTAAGCTGGGGAAATTCCTGCGCGAGAAGCACAAAAAGAGAGTGCTGGTTGTCTCTGCGGATGTGTATCGCCCGGCGGCGATCAAACAGCTGGAAACCCTCGCCGAACAGGTCGGGGTGGATTTCTTCCCGTCAGATGTAGGGCAGAAGCCGGTTGATATCGTCAAGGCGGCGCTGAAAGAAGCCAAACTGAAATTCTACGATGTGCTGCTGGTGGATACCGCCGGCCGTTTGCACGTCGATGAAGCGATGATGGACGAAATCAAACAGGTTCACTCGGAGATTAATCCGGTAGAAACCCTGTTTGTTGTTGATGCCATGACCGGTCAGGATGCGGCGAATACCGCGAAAGCCTTTAATGAAGCGCTGCCGCTCACCGGTGTTGTACTGACTAAAGTGGACGGTGATGCCCGCGGCGGTGCGGCGCTCTCTATTCGCCACATCACCGGTAAGCCGATTAAATTCCTCGGCGTTGGTGAAAAAACCGAAGCGCTGGAGCCGTTCCACCCGGATCGTATCGCGTCCCGTATCCTCGGCATGGGCGACGTGCTCTCCCTGATCGAAGATATCGAAAGCAAAGTTGACCGCGCCCAGGCAGAAAAACTGGCCAACAAGCTGAAGAAAGGCGACGGTTTCGACCTCAACGACTTCCTCGAACAGCTGAAACAGATGAAAAATATGGGCGGCATGGCCAGCCTGATGGGGAAACTGCCCGGTATGGGGCAGATCCCGGATAACGTCAAAGCCCAGATGGATGACAACGTGCTGGTGCGAATGGAGGCGATTATTAACTCCATGACCATGAAAGAACGCGCCCGCCCGGAAATTATCAAAGGCTCCCGCAAGCGCCGTATCGCAACCGGCTGTGGGATGCAGGTTCAGGACGTTAACCGCCTGCTGAAGCAGTTCGACGACATGCAGCGCATGATGAAGAAAATGAAGAAAGGCGGGATGGCGAAGATGATGCGCGGGATGAAGGGGATGATGCCGCCAGGGTTCCCGGGGCGGTAATCGGCCTGGCTTGTTTGTCATTCTGGCTTTGGGGTGTGCTCAACATGCTCACGTACTGCGTGTACGCTCCGCTGTTTGCGCGCACGCCGCAGCCAGACTGACTTCACCGCCAACGGCCTCGGCATGGGCGGTAATCGGCCTGGCTTGTTTGTCATTCTGGCTTTGGGGCCGCGTTTAATGGGCCCCTGAAGTTATCTTTATTTTGCTGTTTTCTCACTCCCGATCGCTGATTGCTATCTGCTGATTGCATTTTCCCCAGAAATCAGTAAAATTTTCGGGCTTTTAATATGACACCGGGCTCCGTTCCTCGATGGAGCCCGGTTGTTTTATTCACACAAGAGGATGTTATGGTAACTATTCGTTTAGCACGTCACGGCGCTAAAAAGCGTCCGTTCTACCAGGTAGTCGTAACTGACAGCCGCAATGCACGTAACGGCCGCTTCATCGAGCGCGTTGGTTTCTTCAACCCGCAGGCTAACGGCCAGGAAGAAGGCACTCGCCTGGATCTGGACCGTATTGAGCACTGGGTTGGCCAGGGCGCAACCGTTTCTGATCGCGTATCTGCGCTGATCAAAGAAGCAAAAAAAGCAGCTTAATCTGTCACGGTGGTCATGATGAGCAAGCAACATACCGCACAGATCCCAACTGACCCAATTATTGTGGGGAAGATTGGATCCTCTTACGGGATTCGTGGTTGGCTCAGAGTGTTTTCATCCACTGAAGACGCCGAAAGCATTTTTGACTACCAGCCCTGGTTTATCCAGAAAGCTGGTCAGTGGCAGCCGATCGAGCTGGAAAGCTGGCGGCACCATAATCAGGACATGATCATCAAGCTGAAAGGCGTTGACGATCGTGATGCAGCGAATTTACTCACCAATTGTGAGATTGTGGTGGATTCCTCGCAGTTGCCTAATCTGGAAGAGGGTGATTACTACTGGAAAGACCTTATGGGCTGCCAGGTAGTGACCAGCGAAGGATATGGCCTGGGTAAAGTCATCGATATGATGGAAACCGGGTCTAACGACGTACTCGTCGTGAAGGCAAACCTGAAAGATGCGTTCGGTATCAAGGAGCGGCTGATTCCGTTCCTCGATGGGCAGGTTATCAAGAAAGTCGATCTCGCTACTCGTACTATCGAAGTAGACTGGGATCCTGGTTTTTAAACCTCCGAACAAACGGTAATAAGACGGCGCTATGTGGATTGGCATAATTAGCCTGTTTCCTGAGATGTTCCGCGCGATTACCGATTACGGGGTAACTGGCCGGGCAGTAAAAAATGGCCTGCTGAACATCCAGAGTTGGAGTCCGCGTGATTTCACTCACGACCGGCACCGCACAGTGGACGATCGTCCCTATGGTGGTGGCCCCGGGATGTTGATGATGGTGCAACCTTTACGGGATGCTATTCACGCAGCGAAAGCGGCGGCAGGTGACGGCGCAAAAGTGATTTATCTCTCACCTCAAGGGCGCAAACTCGATCAAGAGGGCGTGTGTGAGCTGGCGACAAATCAGAAGTTGATTCTGGTATGTGGCCGTTACGAGGGGATAGATGAGCGCGTGATTCAAACCGAAATTGATGAAGAATGGTCAATCGGTGACTACGTGCTCAGTGGCGGTGAATTGCCAGCCATGACGTTGATTGATTCGGTCTCCCGGTTTATTCCTGGGGTTCTGGGCCATGAAGCGTCAGCAAGTGAAGATTCATTTGCGGAGGGCTTTCTGGACTGTCCACATTATACCCGCCCTGAAGTGTTAGCAGGCATGGATGTACCGGCAGTACTGCTTTCCGGTAATCATGCTGAGATACGTCGCTGGCGGTTGAAACAGTCGCTGGGCCGGACCTGGCTTAGAAGACCTGAACTTCTGGAAAACCTGGCTCTGACTGAAGAGCAAGCAAAGTTGCTGGCGGATTTCAAAAAAGAGTTCGCAGAGCAGCAACATAAACATGATGGGAATGACAATGCCTGAGGGCGTCACCCGTAAAATCAGTTTACCCAGGATAAGAGATTAAATTATGAGCAACATCATTAAGCAAATTGAACAAGAACAGATGAAGCAGGATGTACCTTCCTTCCGTCCGGGCGATACCGTGGAAGTGAAAGTATGGGTTGTTGAAGGTTCTAAAAAACGTCTGCAGGCATTCGAGGGCGTGGTTATCGCTATCCGTAACCGCGGTCTGCACTCTGCATTCACTGTTCGTAAAATTTCCAACGGCGAAGGCGTAGAGCGTGTTTTCCAGACTCACTCTCCGGTTGTTGACTCTATCAATGTCAAACGTCGTGGTGCTGTACGTAAAGCTAAACTGTACTACCTGCGTGAGCGTACTGGTAAAGCGGCTCGTATCAAAGAGCGTCTTAACTAAGAACGCATTCACGCTGCATCCAAAGCGTGTTGTGAATCAAGGGGTTAGCCATTGGCTAGCCCCTTTTTTTGGGCACACGGCGCCCCGTGCCATGTGCTTTAAGCGTGCAGATCTCTTTGCGAAAATAGCCAAAATATCAACTCTGTGACTCAATAAATATATTAACCCCCTCCAGATATCGTGTGTAAATGCTATTAACACAGTCAATAGTCGTGTTAATACACTCAGGGCAGAATAAAAATTATCCCTGGTAGTGATAATCGCCTGAGATTGTCATGAACTTATCTTATATTATATCTTCGGATATTCTTTATTTATTCATATTATTGTTTTTAATCGATATTTTATGTCTCTCTGAGGGCGTTATATACAAACGCCAATAGTTAAATTATCGATTTTTTATGTATTGCCGCGGCGTCATGGCCTGATGATTATCCTCCCGTTTTGTTCTTTATTATCACTATAAAGCGGGATGTTTATTTTGATACGGATAATTCATTTGTGCCGGTTATCAGGGGCTCTGGTGTTACCTCCCTGCTTTGCGGCGGGCGCTCAGGATCAGCCTGCAAGCGACCTTTTTAATCAGCAGCAACAACAAATAGAGGCCCGCCAGTCAGCGCTGGAGGCCCGGCTTGTGCCCCTGGCGCCGGATATTACTTCCGGGATTGCGCCTGCGGATACCGGCAGTGGCCAGTTTGTTACTGAGCACCCCTGCTTTATTGTGCACGAGGTCGTACTGACCGGGCGCGAGGATTTTCCCACATGGTTTCCGGCCCGGCGTATTGCCGGCATGGGTGTGGGCCACTGCCTGGGGATCCGCGGTATTAACCAGCTGATGTCCCGCATTCAGGACAGGATGATAAGCCATGGTTGGGTTACCTCCCGGGTGCTGGCACCGCAACAGGATCTGCGTAGCGGCAGGCTGACGTTGCACTTACTGGCTGGCAAGATCAATAGCATACGCTATGCGCCCGGCTCAGATGAGGGGGCAAGCCTCACGGGAGCATTGCCGCTCAGGCCCGCAGAGCGCCTGGATTTACGCACTATTGAACAGGGGCTGGAAAACCTGCAACGGTTACCCGGCGTCTCTGCCCGGGTGGATAACGGCGCGCAGCACCACCCTTTCCGGCGACAGTGTCAGCCTGCAGGCCGGGCAGGATTTACGGCTGGATGGCAGCCATGTGGCGGGCCGTGGGGATGTTTCGCTGGTTGCCGGGCGCGATCTGATGCTGACCACGGCGGATGAAGCCTGGCACCAGAACGATATTCAGCGGCAGAAAAAGTCCGGTCTGACGGGGAATGGCGGCCTGGGCTTTAATGTGGGATCCGCCAGCCAGAAGCTCACCCGGGATACGGACAGTAATATGAAAAAAGGCAGTGTGGTGGGCAGCAGCGCGGGTGATGTCAGCCTGACAGCCGGAAATACCGTCCGGGTTCACGGCAGTGATCTGGTGGCGGGGCGGGATTTATCTGTTACGGGGGCCGGTATTGCCATCACGGCGGCACAAAACAGCCACACCACCCTGACCCGGACAGAAAGCCACGCCAGCGGGTTTAGCCTGGCGTTGTCCGGCTCTGCCGGTAGTGGGGTGAATACCCTCGTACAGCAGGCCAGAGCCGCGGGGCGTGAGGAGGATCCGCGTCTGGCCGCGCTGCGCGGTATCCAGGCCGCACTGAACGCAGTGCGTACCGGCCAGGGTCTCCTCCTGGATCAGGCGGGCAGCAGCCATAACCGTATCGGGATAAGCCTAAGTTACGGCAGCCAGCACTCCCGCGCTGAGCGTAAAACGGAGCAGTTGGTGGCCTCCGGCAGTTCGCTGACGGCGGGGCGGAATATGTTCCTGACGGCGACACAGGGCGATATTCTGGCCCGTGGCGCGGCCCTGAATGCGGGCGGTGATGCATCGCTTTATGCCTGGCGGGATCTCCTGCTGGCGTCCGCCACAGATAAGCAGACGGTAACCGGTAAAAACAAAAGCCAGGGCAGCAGCGCCGGGATCGGGGTGGGGGCAGGCCTCAGCGGTACTGTCAGTGTCAGCAGGAGCCGTGGTGATGAAGATGGCACCCAGCTCAGCCATACCGGTACCACGCTGGACAGCGACGGAAATGTACAGCTGTACAGTGGCCGGGATACCACCCTGGCCGGTGCCCGGGTCAGTGGTGGGCGGATCCTGGCGGAGGTGGGGCGGGATCTCACCCTTGCCAGCCCGCAGGACAGTGAGCGTTATGACAGCAGACAGCGGGGCTACAGTGCCGGGGACAGTGTGTCTCCCGGGGGCGGGGCTGCCGGTGTCAGCGCAACGCATACCCGGCTGCACAGCCGCTATCAGGCCGTGCAGCAGCAGAGCGGTCTGTTTGCCGGTGAGAGGGGATTTGATATTACGGTGGGCAACCATACGCAACTGAACGGGGCGGTCATCGGCTCTGATGCCACGGCAGATAAAAACCGGCTGGAGACCGGCACGCTGGGGTTCAGCGATCTGCGCAACCGGGCAGAATTTACGGCGCAGCAGCAGCGTGCCGGTATCAGTACCGGCGGCAGCCTGGGCGGGATGTTCCTGGGCAATATGGCCAGTACCCTGCTGGCCGGGGTGAACCATCACGGCACTGCCGGTTCAGCCACACAGGCGGCGGTGGCTGAGGGGCAGATACTTATCCGGGATCCGGCCGCTCAGCAGCAGGATCTTACCCTGCTGAGCCGCGATGTGAGCGGGGCTCAGCGGTCGCTGGGCCGGATCTTTGACAGTACGGCAGAGCAGCGGCGCTTGCAGCAGGCGCAGTATCCCGGTTATACGCCGGAGCAGTTGCGTGATACGGCGATTTATAAAGCTGAAGCGCAGAAATACGGTACGGGAAGCGCTGTCCAGCAAGGTATACAGGCGGCCACGGCGGCGGTACAGGGGCTGGCAGGGGGGAACCTGGCTCAGGCGCTGACCGGGGCCGGGGCACCGTACCTGGCCACTCAAATCCACCGGCTGGCACCGGACGAGGCAGCACGGGGGATGGCGCACGCGGTGGTGGGGGCGGTGACGGCGTATGCGGCGGGTAATCCGGCGCTGGCGGGGGCCACCGGCGCGGTCAGCGGAGAGCTGATGGCACAGTGGGTGATGAACCAGCTGTATCCGGGCCGGGGGGTCAGTGAGCTGACAGAAACAGAGCGGCAGACTGTCAGTGTGCTGGGTACGCTGGCGGCGGGCCTGGCCGGAGGAGTTTCCGGAGGCGGTAGCGAATCTGCCCTGGCAGGGGCAGAGGCAGGAAGGAATGCGGCGGAGAATAATGCGCTGGGAAGTGTGCTGGCGGCTGCAAATAAGCAAAAGCCCGGTACGACAGCGAATTACGAATCCGGCACGCAGGAAGCAATCAAAGAAGCCTGTAGTGGAAATACACCGGTATCCTGCCAGACAGTAGTGGCAGCGATGGGAAGCGTGATGGTATGGCCGCTACTGCCCGGCGCGGCAGCAACAACCAGCCTGATAGGTGCCGGAGCTAACGCAGGTGTGGGCCTGCTGATTAACGGTGAAGTAAATCCAAATGACGTTATTCTGGGTTACTGGACTGGTGCATTGACAGCAGGAACCGGGTTATGGGGGACGATGGCAGTGAATGTAGGTAGTGGTGCCACGTCCAGCTATATTAAAGGAGATGATCCGCTAAAAGGTGGGTTGATCAGCGGGGCTGCATCCGGGCTGGGTTATGGAGTAGGGAAACTTGTTGAGCTACCATTGGATAAAATTTTTAACCCAATGAAACCCTGGAAAGACTGGCTCTGGGTCGATGCCGGAATGGGGATATCTAAACCATTGCAGTTAGATCCGTTACCTGGAATAGTTGGGAATGCTGGTTCCAGTTTAACTACAGAAATAATAAATGATCAGGTAGGTAAATTTGAACTCAACAAATTGAAGGTAGAACAGAAATGACCTTCAAAGGATTTATTTTGATGTATACAATTCTTATTTTGATATGCGTTTTAGCTTTGAATGCTTTTTCGCTATTGGTATTCATCGGAATAAGAACATTTTTCTGGGTTGCATTCAATGTACCATTCGAGCTACCAAGTGATGATTTAATCAAATATTGTAAAGCATCAACTTTTTCTGGTGTAGTGATCGCAACAGGCTGTTGGTGGATTTATTTCCAACGCTTCAGGAAAAATCGCAAGCGGGAGTAAAGAAATGTCTGCAGACCTACGTTGTTGCTGAGAATAATATGCTGGGCGAGATAGCTGGATCGGGCATTAGTTTTTGGTTGGGTGAAACCTCGGATAACACGGCAGAAGATAAAGCCAAGCTAGCGGGTGGTATAGCGAAGGCAATGCAATTGTTTCTGCAGAAATGGTCGGGACGGGCAGATTAGGGGGGCCAAAAGGAGCGTAAATTACAGTAGTAATAGGTGGTGGCGCTAACACTATTATTCAGTAGCGGAGCGGCAGACGGTCAGCGTGCTGGGTACGCTGGCGGCGGGCCTGGCTGGTGGACTTTCCGGAGGCGATAGCGTATCAGCCCTGGTGGGGGCAGAGGCAGGAAGGAATGCGGCGGAGAATAATAACCTGCACTTGCCATCCGGGATGATGAATTACGGTCAGGCGGTAGCATCATTGAACCAGTACGCACAGGACAATAATCTGACAATGGAACAAAAACAGGCCGGGCTGGAGCAACTGGCGAGAGGTGATTTGCCGGAAGGTGCTAATATCACTAAAGCTATTGTTGAAGGCTACCAAGATGGAGTGATGATTGCAGGAGCATGGTATCTTGGGCCTGCGGCATCAGTCGGTAAGGTGATTGGTGGTGGAGTTATTGCTGAAATAGCCAACGGAAGCTACCAGTGGTTTGATCTGAGCCTGCCAGGTAATGGAAATAAAAACTGGGACTGGAAGAGCAGTGCCAGTGCAGGCATTGCAGGTATGCTTGCGCCGGGAAGGACTATTGGACAAAACGTCGGAATAGCGGCTGGTAGCGCATTTTTCACTGATGGACCGGATACAGGATCTATTGGAGGGGCAGCGGCTGGAGCATGGGCCGGTGGGCTGTTCGGGGAATATGCGCCAGGCATTGTAAATGCATTAACAGGTAAAGAAGTGCCTGGTTTTATTTATGATTATTGGGGAGGTGTCGCTTCAGAATTCTCATCTGGACTAATTACAGATCTTAATAAACCCAAAGGGTCTACTGAGGATAAAAAATAATGAAGCAACTATACGGTTATGTAATGTTATTTATTTATAGTTGCTTGTCTTCCATATTGATGCTGTTATTTTTAGGTGGAGGAGTCGCTATTTTTTACTTTTTAAAAGGCAATGGATTTAATTTCCCAATAGATCAATTAAAAAGG
This sequence comes from Shimwellia pseudoproteus, assembly GCF_016415625.1. Classification (GTDB taxonomy): domain Bacteria; phylum Pseudomonadota; class Gammaproteobacteria; order Enterobacterales; family Enterobacteriaceae; genus Shimwellia; species Shimwellia pseudoproteus. The sequence goes on along the minus strand of NZ_WBXP01000058.1, from coordinate 294 downwards.
GCTATTGTTTTCGGTTGTATAGCAGGATCTGCGATCACTTTGGCCACAATAGTCTTTAATCTGATAGACAAATATAGCGCCCATAAAAGGCCACCTTCAGATTCTGAGTAAATTTAGCCGCAACTCCCATCCATGTGGTAGTGATGTTTAAAACTAAATATTATCGCCACACTATAAATGAAAGATGGAGCAAAAAGGCTTTGTTGAATAAATCAGATTTCGGGTAAGTCTCCCCCGTAGCGGGTTGTGTTTTCAGGCAATACGCACACTTTCAGGCATACCTGCTTTCGTCAT
>NZ_WBXP01000057.1 GCF_016415625.1 Shimwellia pseudoproteus | reverse complement strand
TCGATGTGTTTGCGGGAAAAAAATCGGCCCAGATCCGCGAAATTTTAATCAGCGAGTCAGCTTGGGAAGAAATGACCTGCTTATTCGCACCTTCCTTAAGCCTATGAATTTCTGGCTATACTCCGAACAAAGGTGCAAAACGCCAGGGAGAAGACCAGGAGGAACTATGTTTCTGGAGCGGGTTGAAATAGTCGGGTTCCGTGGCATTAACCGTCTGTCGCTGAATTTGGAACAGGATAATGTGCTGATCGGCGAGAATGCCTGGGGTAAGTCCAGCTTGCTGGATGCGCTGACGCTGCTGCTGTCGTCTTCGGGTGAGTTGTATCATTTCACCCAGGATGACTTTTATTTTCCCCCCGGTGAAGTCAATGGCCGGGAACACCATTTACATATTGTCCTCACCTTACGGGAAGTTGAACCCGGCCACCGCCTTGCGCGCCGCTATCGCTGCCTTTCTCCGGTATGGATCGGCGGTAAAGATGATTACCACCGGATCCTCTATCGGCTGGAAGGGGAACTGGCGGATGACGGCTCGGTGATGACGCTGCGCAGTTTCCTCAATGACCAGGGTGAGGCGATATGCCTCGATAACATTGACGATATTGCCAGCCATATTTCACGGCTCAATCCGGTATTACGGCTGCGCGATGCGCGCTTTCTGCGCCGCATCCGCAGCGGCAGTGTGCCGGAAAACCCGGAGACGGAAATTACCGCCCGGCAACTGGATATATTGGCGAAGGAGCTGGTTTCCCGGCCCCAGAATTTAACCGATAGCCAGTTGCGCCAGGGGCTGTCGGCCATGGTGCAACTACTGGAGCACTATTTTGCTGAGCAAGGAACCGGCACCAGTAGCCGGCGGCTGATGCGCCGCCGCTCCTATGATGAGCAGCGCAGCTGGCGTTACCTGGATGTCATTAACCGCATGATTGACCGGCCCAATAGCCGTTCACACCGTATGATCCTGCTGGGGATGTTTGCCACCTTACTGCATGCCAAAGGCAATGTGCGGCTCGATCGTGATGCCCGGCCGCTGTTGCTGATTGAAGATCCGGAAACCCGCCTGCACCCCATTATGTTATCCGTGGCCTGGCAACTGCTTAATTTGCTGCCGTTGCAGAAGGTGACCACGACGAACTCCGGTGAGTTGCTGTCCTTAACCCCGGTGGAGAACGTGTGCCGCCTGGTGCGCGAGTCCGGCAAAGTGGCTGCGTGGCGGCTCGGCCCTGGGGGAATGAATGCCGAGGACAGCCGCCGGATAGCGTTTCACATTCGGTTTAATCGCGCCTCTTCGCTATTTGCCCGCTGCTGGCTGCTGGTGGAAGGGGAAACCGAAGTCTGGGTGATGAACGAGCTGGCGCACCAGTGTGGCCACCATTTTGATGCTGAAGGGATCAAGGTCATCGAGTTTGCCCAGTCCGGGCTACGGCCGCTGATAAAATTTGCCCGGCGAATGGGGATCCAGTGGCATGTGCTGGTGGATGGCGATGATGCCGGAAAAAAATATGCCGCCACGGTGCGCGGCTTGCTGGATAATGATCGCGCTCTCGAGCGGGAGCATCTGACGGTGCTGCCCGCTATGGATATGGAGAACTTTATGTATCGCCAGGGGTTCGGTGGTGTTTTTCACCGGGTGGCGCAGATCCCGGAAAATGTCCCGATGAACATGCGCCGGGTGATCACCAAGGCTATCCACCGTTCCTCAAAACCGGACCTGGCCATTGAGGTGGCGATTGAAGCCGGCCGCCGCGGCCCGGAGTCTATCCCCGGGTTATTCCGGAAAATGTTTTCCCGGGCACTGTGGTTAGCCCGGGGACGGGCAGATTAGCCGGGGCATCAGGATGCGCACAGCGGGGCGCTTGAAAACGCGAAAATGGCCCATATCTGAATATTCAGGCCAGTGATAATTCATGGGTGATAAAAATGCCAGCCGATGTGGCTGGCATTTTGACTGCGGGATGTACACAATGAACAGACTATGCGGCAATTTCTTCATTGTGTACCGGTACGATGACACAGGCGTGGTTACCTTTAGGCCCCTGGTGCACATCGAACTTGACAGTCTGACCGGCTTTGAGTGTTCTGTAACCATCCATCTGGATAGTTGAATAATGCGCGAAGATGTCTTCGCCGCCGCCTTCAGGGCAGATAAATCCAAACCCTTTGGCGTTATTGAACCATTTAACAGTACCCGTTTCCATGCTGCGACATCCTTCGTAATACTTATTGATGGAATGTTCCGGTAAGTGAACTGGGTTGTACAAATCATCACCAGCTCACGACTGTACAATTTAGATAATTCAGGCAGAGCGTCAAGCGCGGTAACCGTAAGGATGGGGGAATTTTCGCCAAACTTTGAAGCAGTTAACGCTATTGGCATTATTGTGACCGGGCTCGCTAATTGGGGTGTTTTGGCACCTTTTTCGATGCATTTATGACAATAAATGTGAGGCCGTTCCCGGATTTGAGCTTTGCCTGGGGGCGCAGGTCGTCAGATCCGCCCAACTTGTTACGCAACCTGAGCACAATTAACCCATGATGATGACAGGCAATGAGTAAAACGAACGACTGGCTGGATTTTGACCAGCTACTGGAGGGCAAAACACGCGAAGCGCTGCAACCGCCGTCCATGTATAAAGTGTTATTAATGAATGACGATTACACGCCAATGGAATTTGTGATTGACGTGTTACAAAAGTTCTTTTCTTATGATACTGAGCGGGCGACGCAATTGATGCTGACCGTTCACTATCAGGGGAAAGCCATCTGCGGTGTTTTCACAGCAGAAGTCGCCGAGACGAAAGTGGCGATGGTAAATAAGTATGCGAGGGAAAACGAGCATCCGCTGTTGTGTACGCTGGAACAAGCCTGACCGAACTATCGGTTCAAGGTACGTAAATTGGGGGAGGTGCCTATGCTCAATCAAGAACTGGAGCTCAGTTTAAACATGGCTTTCGCCAGAGCGCGTGAGCACCGTCATGAGTTCATGACTGTGGAACATCTGCTGCTGGCTCTGCTCAGTAATCCATCCGCACGGGAAGCGCTGGAAGCCTGCTCAGTGGATCTGGTGGCACTGCGTCAGGAACTTGAAGCCTTCATCGAACAAACCACACCGGTGTTGCCGGAGAGCGTTGAAGAGCGTGAGACACAACCCACGCTGAGTTTTCAACGTGTGCTGCAACGCGCGGTATTCCACGTACAGTCCTCTGGTCGTAACGAGGTTAACGGGGCTAATGTGCTGGTCGCGATTTTTAGCGAGCAGGAGTCCCAGGCAGCGTATTTGCTGCGTAAACATGAAGTCAGCCGTTTGGATGTAGTGAATTTTATTTCCCACGGTACCCGCAAAGATGACGCCGGTGATGCCACTGGCGGTGCAGCCGACAATCAGCCGAATACTGACGAGCAACCAGGCGGGGAGGAACGTATGGAGAATTTCACTACTAACCTCAATCAACTTGCCCGGGTGGGCGGGATTGATCCGCTGATTGGCCGCGAGAAAGAACTGGAACGCGCCATTCAGGTATTGTGCCGCCGGCGTAAAAATAACCCCCTGTTGGTGGGGGAATCCGGGGTGGGGAAAACCGCCATTGCGGAAGGTCTGGCCTGGCGGATCGTGCGCGGTGATGTGCCGGAAGTTATGGCCGACTGCACGATCTACTCGCTGGATATCGGCTCCCTGCTGGCCGGAACCAAGTACCGCGGTGATTTTGAAAAACGCTTTAAAGCGCTGTTGAAACAGCTGGAGCAGGATACCAGTAGTATCCTGTTTATTGATGAGATCCACACCATTATCGGTGCCGGTGCCGCCTCCGGTGGCCAGGTGGATGCCGCTAACCTGATTAAACCGCTGCTGTCTGGCGGGAAAATCCGCGTTATTGGGTCAACCACCTATCAGGAGTTCAGCAATATCTTCGAAAAAGACCGTGCCCTGGCCCGGCGCTTCCAGAAGATCGATATTACTGAGCCTTCGGTGGAAGAGACCGTTCAGATAATTAATGGCCTGAAACCGAAATACGAAGCGCACCATGACGTTCGTTATACCGCGAAAGCGATCCGTGCGGCGGTGGAGCTGGCGGTGAAATACATTAATGACCGTCACCTGCCGGATAAAGCCATTGACGTGATTGACGAGGCGGGGGCGCGGGCGCGGTTAATGCCGGCCAGTAAACGCAAGAAGACCGTGAATGTGCCGGATATTGAATCCGTTGTGGCGCGTATTGCCCGTATTCCGGAGAAGAGCGTCTCCCGCAGCGATCGCGACACCCTGAAACACCTGAACGAGCGCCTGAAAATGCTGGTGTTTGGCCAGGATAATGCTATTGAAGCCCTGACTGAGGCTATCAAAATGAGCCGCGCCGGTCTGGGCCATGAGCATAAACCGGTGGGGTCATTCCTGTTCGCCGGGCCAACCGGAGTAGGGAAAACCGAGGTTACCGTCCAGTTGGCGAAATCCATGGGGATTGAGCTGCTGCGGTTTGATATGTCCGAGTATATGGAGCGCCACACGGTGAGCCGCCTGATTGGTGCGCCTCCGGGATATGTGGGCTTCGATCAGGGCGGGCTGCTGACCGATGCGGTGATCAAACACCCCCACGCGGTACTGCTGCTTGATGAGATAGAAAAAGCGCACCCGGATGTGTTTAATCTGCTGCTCCAGGTGATGGATAACGGCACCCTGACCGATAACAACGGCCGCAAAGCGGATTTCCGTAATGTGGTGCTGGTGATGACCACCAACGCCGGGGTTCGTGAAACCGAGCGTAAGTCTATTGGCCTGATCCGTCAGGACAACAGTACCGACGCGATGGAAGAGATCAAAAAGATCTTTACGCCGGAGTTCCGTAACCGCCTGGATAACATTATCTGGTTCAACCACTTGTCTACTGAGGTGATCCATCAGGTGGTCGACAAGTTTATTGTTGAGCTCCAGGTGCAGCTGGATCAGAAAGGGGTGTCTCTGGAAGTGAGCCAGGAAGCACGTGACTGGCTGGCAGAGAAAGGCTATGACCGGGCGATGGGTGCTCGGCCAATGGCGCGGGTGATTCAGGATAACCTGAAGAAACCGCTGGCCAACGAGCTGCTATTTGGCTCGCTGGTGGACGGCGGCCAGGTGATTGTGGCGCTGGATAACGCGCAAAATGCCCTGACTTACAACTTCCACGGTGCCCAGAAGCACAAACCAGAAGCGGCGCACTAAACTGCGCTGAGTATAAAAAAAGCCGGGCATTGCCCGGCTTTTTAATTAGCTTTCGCCGGTTACGTAACCCGCGAAATTCACAATATCAGCGACTACGGAAGACAATGCGGCCTTTGCTCAGGTCGTACGGGGTCAGTTCAACAGTCACCTTGTCGCCCGTCAGAATGCGGATGTAGTTTTTACGCATTTTACCGGAGATATGAGCAGTTACCACGTGACCGTTCTCCAGCTCTACGCGGAACATGGTGTTAGGTAACGTTTCCAGAACGGTACCCTGCATTTCAATATTGTCTTCTTTGGCCATCTAATCCTCGGGGGTATCACTACCATAAGTTTGAACCGGCAAGATAATGCCGAAGTTCACGTATTATGTAAAGAATTCCTGTTTATTAATCGCCCGCTCAACCCGTTATCTACATAACTTATTGCCCGACTCGTACGGCAGCCGTACTGACAGCGCAAGCGTGCTAGGGCGCGGGGCGATAAACAGGGTGTTATCAGGTGCGGAGTCCCAAACGGCGGCAGGGCAACAGGCAGAATCAGTTCTGTGCGCAGATTATAACACCCTTAGTGAAATTATGCCGAAACATTATTCCCGCTGTAATGACAGTTCTTGCGAAAGCCAGCAGCGGGGGGGGGGGCTGGGGCAGTAAATCATCAATATGATTTAAATACTGTTTACGCGGTATCTCGATAGCGCCCAGGGAGGCGGTATGGGGGTTAAGTACCTGGCAGTCGATAAGCTGGCCTCCGTAGCCAATAAAGTGCCGGCAAAAGGCAAACAGCGCTGTTTTCGACGCATTTTCCTGGCGGCTGAACATTGATTCGCCACAAAACAGCTTGCCCATGGCGACACCGTACATTCCGCCCACCAACTGGTCACCTTCCCATACTTCCAGTGAATGCGCGTGGCCCAGCTCATGGAGCTGACGATAACCGGCATTAACCTCTGCCGTGATCCAGGTGCCTTCGTCACGATCGCTGGCGCAGCCTTCAATGACCGCGCCAAAATCATGGTTGAGCGTCGCCCGTAGTGTGGTTTTACTGAGAAAGCGGCGAAAGCTGCGGCTGATATGAAGCTGCTGCGGGTAAAGTACGGCCCGGGGGTCTGGTGACCACCACAGAATCGGGTCACCGGGAGAAAACCACGGGAAAATACCGTTACGATAAGCCATCAGCAGGCGGGCAGGGCTGAGATCCCCGCCCAGGGCCAGTAACCCATTCGGTTCACGGAGCGCCCCTTCCGGCGGCGGAAAGGCAATAGAATGACGAGAAAGCTGCACAAGGCGCATAGAGGCAAAATTCTCCGACCAGTAAATCAGGGTTAAGATGCAATCATCGGTGACAGGCGCTGGCGGAACTGATAATAACGGCCCTGTTTTTCCAGCAATGCGGCGTGATTACCTTGCTCAATAATTTCGCCGTTGTCCATCACGATTATATGATCAAATGCCGCCAATCCCTGCAATCGGTGCGTCACCATTAGTAAGGTTTTTCCGCGGGTATTTTCCATTAGTAAATTGATTATCTGGCGCTCGGTTTCAGCGTCCAGGCCTTCCGTGGGCTCATCCAGCAAAACCAGCGGCGCATCGTGCAGCAGCGCCCTGGCGATCCCCATCCTGCGGGCTTCACCACCGGAAAGCTGGCGGCCGCCTTCACCGATCCAGCCATTAAGGCCGTCGTTATCCAGTAGCGCCTGCAAGCCGGTTTTTTCCAGCACCTCGCGCAGCATATCGTCGCTGGCCGCAGGGTTTGCCAGTAGCAAGTTATCCCGCAGGGTGGCGCTGAACAGGTGGGGGCGCTGGGGAACCACACTGGTACTGGCCCGCAGGGTGGCCTCATCAAAATATTTCAGCGGGTTATCGCCCAGCAGGATCTCCCCGTGTTGAGGGTCCCAACTGCGGGTGATCAATTGCAACAGGGTGGACTTCCCGCACCCGGTCTGGCCAAGGATAACCACCCGCTGCCCGGCCTGGACATGGAGGGTGATGTCGCGCAGAACCGGCTCGCTGTGCCCCGGGTAACAAAAACTGAGATCGCGAATATCCAGACTGGCCTGGTGTACGGCGGGGGCCGACTGGCTTGGGAAGGTGACGTCCGGCTGTTGGCCGGTTATCTGGCTTAACCGTTGCGCGGCGCTGGCAACCTGGCCCAGGTGCTGGAAAGCACCGCTTACCGGGGCTAACGCTTCAAAACAGGCCATGGCGCAGAAGACAAACAGCGCGATCAGCGCCCCCGGGGCGCGGTTGCCGCCCACTGAGCTGGAGGCCATCCACAGCATGGTTAATACGGCCAGTGCGGTCAGCAGCAGCATCATTGACTGGGACAGCGCGCTAAGTTCTGACTGGCGGCGCTGGGCATCATTCCAGTGTGTTTCACTGTCATCCAGGGCGCGACGGTAGCGCTCACTGGCGCCAAAGATGGTTAACTCTGCGTGGCCCTGTAGCCAGTCAGTCAGACGCTGGCGATAGACACCGCGCTGGACGGTGATGGCTTCCCCGGCCGGTTTTCCTGCCCGGTAGAACAGCGGCGGCAATAACAGCAGGGTGAACAGCAAAATAGCTCCAAGGGTCAGCGCGATATGCAGATCCAGCCAGCTCAGTGCGAAGGTCACCACAATGATAACCATCAAGGCGCCTATCAGCGGAGAGATAACCCGCAGGTACAGGTGATCGAGGGTGTCAACATCGGCCACCAGACGGTTAAGCAGATCGCCCTGGCGGATACTGGCCCGCCCGGTAGGCGACAGCGGCAGCAGGCTGCTAAAGGTGGTAACCCGTAAATTTTTCAGTACCCGGAAGGTGGCATCGTGGCTCACCAGGCGCTCAAAGTAGCGCCCGGCGGTGCGGATAATCGCCGCCCCGCGTACCCCGGCAGCGGGCAGCATATAGTTAAAGGTATAGAGCCCGGAAACACCCGCCAGCGCCGAGGCAGACAAAAACCAGCCCGAGAGGGTCAGCAGGCCAATACTGGCCAGCAGGGTCACGATGGCCAGGATAATCCCAAGAATAAGCAGTCCCTTATGGCGGCGGTAAAGGCCGAGCCAGGGCAGCAGATCGCGCATTATATTTCCTCCTTGCGCCATGCCAGCAGGTCACGGAAGGGCCCGGGTTGCTGGCTCAGGGTGACATAATCCCCCTGTTGGACAATCTGTCCCTTACGCATTACCCACACCACATCCCACTGTTGCAGCAGATCCAACTGGTGGGTCACCAGCAGGGTGGTTTGCTGATGCGCGGCACTATCGAGGGCCGACATGACCCAGGATTCGCTCCTGGCATCCAGGCTGGCTGAGGGTTCATCCAGCAACAGTAAACGGCGGGGGCTGATTAACGCCCGGGCGACGGCCACGCGCTGGGCCTGGCCCACAGAGAGGCGCGTGGCCTGATCGCCGGGCTCGGTGTCCAGCCCCTCCGGGAGCCGGGTGATAAATTCACTGACCCCGGTGAGATCCATCACGTCCTGAAGCTGTTGCTCGCTGGCATCAGGCATGCCCAGTAAAATATTGTCACGCAGGGTGGCGGCGGGCAGTTGTGGGTTCTGGCCCACCAGGCTGAGTTGATCCCGCCAGTGCTCCGCATCCAGTTGGCTTAACTCAACACCGTTTACCCGCAGCGAGCCCTGGTAAGGCAGAAAGCCGCACAGGGCGTTGAGCAGGGTACTTTTCCCGGCGCCGCTTTGCCCGACAATGGCGAGCCGGCTTCCGGCGGGCAGGGTAAAGTTCAGCGGCTGGGTCAGCGGGGTGCCTTCCGGGGTGAGGATCACCAGATCCCGGGCGCAAATCTCAAGCGGGCCCGCCGGTAAGGTAAGGGTGCCTTGCTCCCGGGATTGCAGCGGGGATTCGAGAAAGGTTTTCAGGCTGTCTGCGGCGCCCACGGCCTGGGCTTTGGCGTGGTAAAACGCCCCCATATCGCGCAGCGGCTGGAAAAACTCCGGGGCGAGGATCAGGGCGAGGAAACCGGCGAACAGCGTCACGGCGGTACCGTAATGGCCGAAATTCAGCTCACCCAGGTAGGAGAAGCCAAAATAGACCGCCACCAGGGCAATGGAGAGTGAGGCAAAAAATTCCAGCACCGCAGAGGAGAGGAACGCCATACGTAACACTTCCATAGTGCGCAGGCGGAAATCTTCCGCGGCGTGGCTGATGTTGTCAGTCTCGGCCTGGCCCCGGTGGAACAGACGCAGGGTTTCCATACCGCGCAGACGATCGAGAAAGTTACCGCTCAGCCGCGCCAGGGCGGCAAAATTACGGCGATTAGCGTCCGCCGCCCCCATCCCGACCATGGCCATAAATAACGGAATCAACGGTGCGGTGCCCAGCAATATCAGTGCCGCGGCCCAGTTATAGGGGAAGATAACCAGCACTATCAACAGCGGGATGGTCGCGGCGAGGGACATTTGCGGCAGATAGCGGGCATAGTAGTCCTGCATATCTTCGATTTGTTCGAGGATCAGGGTAGCCCAGCTACCGGCGGGTTTGCCCTGGATCCAGGCCGGCCCGGCCTGGTGCAGGCGATCCAGCACCTGGCGGCGAATGTGTTGGCGGATATGCTGACCGGCATAAAAACCGGCCCTTTCCCGTAACCAGATAATCCAGGCCCGTAAGATAAAGACCAGCAGCAGCAGGGCGAAAGGCAGCAGTAATGCCTCGCCGGGAATATTTTCCACTATCATGTGGTTTAACAGACTGGCCATCAGCCAGGCCTGCGCAATAATCAGGATACCGCTGACAACGCCTAACAGACGAGAGATGTTTAGCCAGCGCCGTGAGATGGCGCTTTGTTTTTTGAGCCAACTGCCCAGTTCGTGTTGCCGCGTTTTGTTCATCGGATGCCAGTAGCAGGTGGTGTAACTTGTTATAAGCTTGGGGCGTTTGAGAATGGCAATGTTACAACGTCCGGAAAAGAAAGGCGACCATATGGTCGCCTTTCTGACAGCAGTTAAATATTACGGCTGTTGCTGTGCCAGTCCGTCAAGGTAGCGTTCCGCATCCAGGGCAGCCATACAGCCGGTGCCCGCAGAGGTGATCGCCTGGCGATAGATATGGTCCATGACGTCACCCGCCGCAAACACCCCAGGGATGCTGGTTTGGGTGGCGTTGCCGTTGATCCCGGAATTGACCTTGATATAGCCGTTTTCCAGATCCAGCTGGCCATTGAAAATGGCGGTATTCGGGCTGTGGCCAATGGCCACGAATAACCCGGTGACCTCCAGCGCTTCTGTCTGATCCGTCTGCTGGGTGTCGCGCAGACGCAGGCCAGAAACCCCCATCTGATCGCCAGTCACTTCGTCCAGCGTGCGGTTGGTATGGAGCACAATATTCCCGTTAGCCACTTTTTCCATCAGGCGGTTGATCAGGATTTTCTCCGCGCGGAAGCTGTCGCGACGGTGGATAAGATGCACTTCGCTGGCAATATTAGACAGATACAGTGCTTCTTCTACGGCGGTATTCCCGCCGCCAATGACGGCAACTTTCTGGTTGCGATAGAAAAAGCCATCGCAGGTCGCGCAGGCTGAAACCCCGCGGCCTTTAAAGGCCTCTTCGGAAGGCAGGCCCAGATAACGCGCTGACGCGCCGGTCGCGATAATCAGTGCGTCACAGGTGTATTCGCCGCTGTCGCCTTGCAGACGGAACGGGCGCTGTTGCAAATCGACGCTGTTTATCTGATCAAAGATTATCTCAGTATCAAATTTTACCGCATGCTCGTGCATACGCTCCATCAGCAGTGGCCCGGTCAGGTCATTTGCGTCACCCGGCCAGTTTTCCACTTCGGTGGTGGTGGTCAACTGACCGCCTTTTTCCACGCCAGTGATCAGCACAGGCTTTAAATTTGCGCGTGCTGCATACACCGCTGCGGTGTATCCCGCAGGGCCTGAACCAAGAATAAGCAGCTTACTGTGTTTCGCCGTGCTCATGAGATCCTCAACTTTTTACCGATATGATCTGTCGATTGTAAGAAATTTGGAATGTTAAAAAAAGAGCACATGGATGTTGTTATCAATGAATGTGATAGAACCTGCCGATAGATGTCCGGCATTTTATGCACGCTTCAGTAGATTACTCTATCTGACCACAATATACCGGGAGAGTGATAATATGATGAATAATCTTCACTCAGGATTAATACCTGGCACGTTTCACTAAATATCTATGTTTTGCTTTGACAATCCGCTGCGCTTTTGCGAAAACAGTTGAGGAAGAAGAACGCATGATAGTTTGGTGTGGCTACATGGTCATGCAAAGCAGATGCAATTTTACCGGTCGTTGAAATCTACGCATGGTGTGGACAGACGCCATGCGTGATGTCAGTGACATGCCTGTAAGGCAACGGTCTTCTCACGTATACCCTGAACAGTGAAGTTATCGGGGTTATGGCAGGTAGGGAAGGAATACAGAGAGACAATAATAATGGTAGATAGCAAGAAGCGCCCTGGCAAAGATCTTGACCGCATTGATCGTAACATCCTCAATGAACTCCAGAAGGATGGGCGAATTTCTAACGTTGAGCTTTCTAAACGTGTAGGGCTTTCCCCGACACCGTGCCTCGAGCGTGTGCGTCGGCTGGAGCGACAGGGGTTCATTCAGGGCTATACTGCACTGCTTAACCCGCATTATCTGGATGCATCACTTCTGGTTTTCGTTGAGATTACTCTGAATCGTGGGGCACCGGATGTGTTTGAGCAATTTAACTCCGCTGTACAAAAACTTGAAGAAATTCAGGAGTGTCATCTGGTTTCCGGTGATTTCGACTACTTGTTGAAAACCCGCGTGCCGGATATGTCCGCTTATCGTAAATTACTGGGTGAGACCTTGTTGCGCTTACCGGGGGTCAATGACACCCGTACCTATGTGGTCATGGAAGAAGTGAAACAAAGTAATCGGTTGGTAATTAAGACGCGCTAAGACGGACAGGTGCAAAATCAACGCAGTTTGATTACACTCCTGTTAATCCATACAGCAACAGTGCCTGAGGGACCTCTGGCACTGTTGTCCGTTTTAGCACTCAGGACCTGGAGAGCCTTTCTTGAGCCAGGAATACACAGAAGAAAAAGACGTCACTTTGACGAAACTGAGCAGTGGACGCCGTTTGTTAGAGGCGCTGCTGATTGTTATTGCGCTCTTTGCTGTCTATCTGATGGCAGCGTTATTGAGCTTCAACCCATCGGATCCCAGCTGGTCGCAAACGGCCTGGCATGAGCCGATCCACAATATTGGCGGCACAACGGGAGCGTGGCTGGCCGATACCCTGTTTTTCATCTTCGGGGTGATGGCCTATACCATACCGGTCATTATCGTTGGCGGGTGCTGGTTTGCCTGGCATCAGCGTAACAGTGATGAATATATCGATTACTTTGCCGTTGCGCTGCGCCTGATTGGCGTACTGGCTATGGTCCTGACCTCGTGCGGTCTGGCGGCCATTAACGCGGATGATATCTGGTATTTTGCTTCGGGCGGCGTTATCGGCAGCCTGTTAAGCACCACCATGATGCCTTTGCTACACAGTAGCGGCGGGACTATCGCCTTACTGTGTGTCTGGGCTGCGGGCCTGACATTATTCACCGGCTGGTCATGGGTCGGTATTGCTGAAAAGTTAGGTTCGGCCATTCTGGCGGTGCTGACCTTTGCCAGCAATCGTACCCGCCGGGACGATACCTGGGTGGATGACGAAGAATACCCGGACGACGAGCATGGCGAGGCGGCCAGCGAAGAGACCGACGACGGGCAGCCTGCCACACAGCCAATGGTGAAAAATGAATCCCGCCGCGCGCGTATTCTGCGCGGTGCGCTGGCCCGTAAACAGCGCCTGGCCGAGAAATTCACCAATCCGGCGGCCCGCCATACCGATAAAGCCCTGTTCTCCGGCAAGCGAATGGATGATGCCGATGATGTCCTGCTGGCACCCCGTCCGGCGCAAGCTGATCCTGACGATGTGCTGTTTTCTGGCCATACCGTGGCTCAGCCCGACGGCAACGACGCATTCGATCCATTATTAAATGGCGCTACTGTTCAGTCGGCGCCGGTATCCGCGGTTGCCCAGGCAGAGGCTCAGGTGCCTTACGTTCAGGGCGCTTACGGGCACACACCAGACGTTGCTGTGGAGGCGTCCCAGCCGGTATACAGTGATCCGCTGGATAGCTGGCAGCCTCAGGCGCCAGAGGCCTACCCTTATGCGGAACAGCCTGAACCGCAGTATCAGCAGCCGGTGCAGCAATACCAGCAACCTGAGCCGCAGTATCAGCAGCCGGTGCAGCAATACCAGCAACCTGAACCGCAGTATCAGCAGCCGGTGCAGCAATACCAGCAACCTGAGCCGCAGTATCAACAACCGGTGCAGCAATACCAGCAGCCTGAGCCGCAGTATCAGCAACCGGTGCAGCAATACCAGCAGCCTGAGCCGCAGTATCAGCAACCGGTGCAGCAATACCAGCAGCCTGAACCGCAGTATCAGCAACCGGTGCAGCAATACCAGCAGCCTGAACCGCAGTATCAACAGCCTGAAGAACCGGCCGTGGCAGCAGAGGTGAATAACGACAATGCCCTGACGGGATACCAGGTTGCTGCACCAGACACGCCGGATGAAGAAAGCCGCTATGTGCGCCCGCCGATGTACCACTTCGAAGAAGTGGAAGCTCAGCGCGCCCGCGAGCGTGAGCAACTGGCCGCCTGGTACCAGCCGGTGGATGAGCCGTTAAATCAGCCTTACGATGCGCTGTTTGGCCAGAGCAAGCCGCAGCCTGCCACCCCGGCGCCGAAGCGTAGCCCGGTCACGGATAATGCCGTCACCGCCGCCGCTGTTGCCGCCGTTGGTACCAGTGCCGCCATGAGCCCGGTAGCGGAAGGGATTAAGCAAGTGGCCGCTGCTGCCGCACCAACGGTGTCCACATTCACCCCCGGCAGCGCCGATGCGCCGCGCCCGCAAGTGAAAGAGGGGATTGGCCCACAGTTACCGCGCCCGAAACAGGTGCGGGTGCCAACCCGCCGCGAGCTGGCATCCTACGGCATCAAATTACCGTCCCAGCGCCAGGCAGAACTGGAGGCGAGATACACCGATCAGCCCGATGACAACCAGGCGTTGAGTGACGAAGAAGCCGATGCCCTGGAACAGGATGAACTGGCCCGCCAGTTTGCTGCTGTCCAGCAGGATCGTTACGGTCACGATTATCAGCATGATGTGCCGCAGGCGAATACGGCGGTGGAGCACGACAGCGTCAGTGCGGCGGATGACGACGACGCCGTACAGCAGGCAGAGCTGGCCCGCCAGTTTGCCGCCCAGCAACAGCAGCGTTATAGCGCCGCACCGGATTATGATCAGCGCCGTCCGCTGGATGAGTCCGTCATCTCTCCGACCCGCGCGCTGGTGGATGAACGTCCGTCCGCGCCGCTGTTTACGCCAGGGGCGATTGATGAGCCGGCCTCTTCACCGTTTATGCCCGCACCGCAGGCCAATGCGCAGACTAACCGGCCGGTGGAAATTATCCGCCAGCCGGTGCAGCCGCAGTCATCCATGATGCCGCCGGTTCAGGCCAGCGCTGTACAGCAGGCGCCTCAGCCCGTTGCGCAGCCGCAGCACCAGCCGCAACAGCATTATCAGCCTGCGGTACAGCAACTTGTGCTACAGCAGCAGCCGGTAGCACAACCGCCCGCCGCACAGGATAGCCTGATTCACCCGTTGCTGATGCGTAACGGTGATGACCGTCCGCTGAATAAGCCGACCACACCGCTGCCGTCCCTGGACTTGTTGACCTCACCGCCAGCAGAAGTTGAGCCGGTAGACACCTTTGCACTACAGCAGATGGCGCGCCTGGTGGAGGCCCGTCTGGCGGACTTCCGCATTAAAGCCGATGTGGTGGACTTCTCCCCGGGCCCGGTAATCACGCGCTTTGAGCTGAACCTGGCACCGGGCGTGAAAGCCGCGCGCATTTCTAACCTGTCCCGGGATCTGGCCCGCTCACTGTCTACCGTGGCGGTGCGCGTGGTGGAAGTCATTCCTGATAAGCCTTATGTCGGCCTTGAACTGCCGAATAAAAAGCGCCAGACCGTCTACCTGCGGGAAGTGCTCGATTGCCAGAAATTCCGCGACAGCGCGTCACCGCTGACTGTGGTGCTGGGGAAAGATATCGGTGGCGAGCCGGTCATTGCTGACCTGGCGAAAATGCCGCACTTACTGGTTGCGGGGACCACCGGTTCCGGTAAATCTGTTGGGGTCAACGCCATGATCCTCAGCATGCTGTATAAAGCCCAGCCGGAAGATGTGCGCTTTATTATGATCGACCCGAAAATGCTCGAACTGTCGGTCTATGAAGGTATCCCGCATCTGTTAACCGAAGTGGTTACCGACATGAAAGACGCGGCCAACGCCCTGCGCTGGAGCGTGAACGAGATGGAGCGTCGCTATAAGCTGATGTCCGCCCTCGGGGTGCGTAACCTGGCCGGGTACAACGAGAAGATCCACGAAGCCGAACGCATGGGCCGCCCGATCCCGGACCCGTACTGGAAGCCGGGTGACAGTATGGATGCCACCCATCCGGTACTGGAAAAACTGCCGTATATCGTGGTGCTGGTGGATGAATTTGCCGACCTGATGATGACGGTTGGTAAGAAGGTGGAAGAGCTTATCGCGCGTCTGGCCCAGAAAGCCCGCGCCGCCGGTATTCACCTGGTACTGGCAACCCAGCGGCCTTCCGTGGATGTTATCACTGGTCTGATTAAAGCCAACATTCCCACCCGTATCGCGTTTACGGTGTCCAGTAAGATTGACTCCCGCACCATTCTTGGTCAGGGCGGGGCCGAATCACTGCTGGGGATGGGGGATATGCTCTATTCCGGGCCGAACTCCAGCATTCCGGTGCGTGTCCACGGTGCGTTTGTTCGCGACGAGGAAGTGCATGCGGTAGTACAGGACTGGAAAGCGCGCGGTCGTCCGCGTTACGTTGATGGCATCACGTTAGACGCTGAGTCAGAAGGCGGCGGTGGCGGTGGTGTCGGCGGAGAAGAAGAGCTCGATCCGCTGTTCGACCAGGCCGTCAGCTTTGTGGTGGAAAAACGTAAAGCGTCTATTTCCGGCGTTCAGCGCCAGTTCCGCATCGGTTATAACCGCGCGGCGCGTATCGTTGAGCAAATGGAAATGCAGGGGATTGTCAGTCCTCAGGGCCATAACGGCAACCGCGAGGTGCTAGCACCCCCCCCGTTTGAGTAACGAAGAAAGAGCCGCTGCTGCGGCTCTTTTTGCAACTGTAGGTAAATAAGCGGAAAATCAGTGTATTCTCCTGTCGGCTCGATGTGGCATTCGCTAGAGTGACGGAAAGTTGCCTCCCGGAGTGGGATGGTCGTAATTTGAGGAACAGCAATGAAAAAGCTCGCCATTACCTGTGCATTACTCTCCGCCTTTACTGTCTCCTCTGTATGGGCAGATGCGGCCGGTGATTTAAAAAGCCGTCTGGATAAAGTGAACAGTTTTCACGCCAGCTTTACGCAGAAAGTGACGGACGGCAGCGGTACTGCGGTACAAGATGGCCAGGGTGACCTGTGGGTTAAGCGCCCCAACTTATTTAACTGGCACATGACCCAGCCGGACGAAAGCGTCCTGATTTCTGACGGCAGAACCCTGTGGTTCTACAACCCGTTCGTTGAGCAGGCCAGTGCGACCTGGCTGAAAGACGCCACCAGCAATACACCATTTATGCTGATTGCCCGCAACCAGACCAGCGACTGGCAGCAGTATAATATTCGCCAGAGTGGCGATGACTTCCAGCTGACCCCGAAAAGCAGCAACGGTAACCTGAAGCAGTTCACCATCAATGTGGACAGCGGCGGTACTATTCATCAGTTCAGCGCGGTGGAGCAAGACGGCCAGCGCAGCAGCTATCAGCTGAAATCCCAGCAGAATGGTTCAGTGGATATGAACAAATTTAAATTTACCCCGCCTCAGGGCGTGACGGTAGACGATCAGCGTCAGTGAGGCCGACGTGAGTAACTTGTCGCTGGATTTTTCCGACAATGCTTTCCAGCCTCTGGCCGCCCGTATGCGGCCAGAGAATCTGGCGCAATACATTGGCCAGCAGCACCTGCTGGCCCGCGGCAAACCATTACCGCGGGCCATTGAAGCCGGACACCTCCACTCCATGATCCTGTGGGGCCCTCCGGGGACCGGTAAAACCACCCTCGCAGAAGTTATTGCCCGTTATGCCAATGCCGATGTTGAACGTATCTCGGCGGTGACCTCAGGGGTCAAAGAGATCCGTGAGGCCATCGAACGGGCCCGCCAGAATAAGCAGGCCGGGCGCCGTACCATCCTGTTTGTGGACGAAGTTCACCGCTTTAATAAAAGCCAGCAGGATGCTTTCTTACCCCATATTGAAGACGGCACCATTACGTTTATCGGCGCCACCACTGAAAACCCGTCCTTTGAATTGAATTCGGCGCTGTTGTCCCGGGCGCGGGTCTATTTGCTGAAATCACTGACCGTTGCCGATATTGAACAGGTGCTGGATCAGGCGATGCAGGATAAGGACCGGGGCTACGGTGGCCAGGATATTGAGCTGCCGCCGGAAACCCGCAAAGCCATTGCTGAGCTGGTTAACGGCGATGCGCGCCGCGCCCTGAACACCCTCGAAATGATGGCGGATATGGCGGAAAGTGACGCCGCCGGCAAACGGGTATTGTTGCCCGCGCTGCTGACTGAAATTGCCGGTGAACGCAGCGCCCGTTTCGATAATAAAGGGGACCGTTTTTACGATTTGATCTCCGCGGTGCATAAATCCATTCGCGGCTCTAACCCCGATGCGGCGTTGTACTGGTATGCGCGCATCATCACCGCCGGTGGCGATCCGCTGTATGTGGCCCGCCGTTGCCTGGCCATTGCCTCAGAAGATGTCGGCAATGCCGATCCCCGGGCAATGCAGGTGGCTATCTCGGCCTGGGACTGTTTTACCCGGGTGGGGCCCGCAGAAGGGGAGCGCGCTATCGCCCAGGCAATTGTCTATCTGGCATGCGCACCGAAAAGCAACGCCGTCTATACCGCGTTTAAAGCGGCCCTGGCGGATGCCAGAGAGCGCCCGGATTACGATGTCCCGGTGCATCTGCGCAATGCGCCCACCAAACTGATGAAAGAGATGGGCTATGGTCAGGCGTATCGTTATGCCCATGACGAACCCAACGCCTACGCCGCCGGAGAAGTCTATTTCCCTGAGGAAATGGCAGGAACGCACTACTATCATCCGGTATCCAGAGGTCTGGAGGGCAAAATTGGTGAAAAGCTCGCCTGGCTTGCTGAACAGGATCAAAATAGCCCGACAAAACGCTACCGCTAAAGCAGACGTTGCGGTAAGGTTACCGCTTATATCACTATGGCCGCAGGCTGTTGGCCATCTCTCTTATTTAATTCGATAAGCACAGGATAAGCATGCTCGATCCCAATCTGCTGCGTAATGAGCCAGACGCAGTCGCTGAAAAACTGGCACGCCGGGGCTTTAAACTGGATGTAGACAAGCTGCGCGCTCTTGAAGAGCGTCGTAAAGTATTGCAGGTAAATACAGAAAATCTGCAGGCTGAACGCAACGCACGATCGAAATCCATCGGCCAGGCAAAAGCGCGCGGGGAAGATATTGAGCCACTTCGTCTGGAAGTGAACACGCTGGGTGAAGCGCTGGATGCCGCAAAAACCGAGCTGGACGCTTTACAAGAAGAGATCCGCGCCATTGCGCTGGCAATCCCTAACATGCCGGATGACAGCGTACCGAACGGTAAAGATGAGAACGACAACCTCGAAGTCAGCCTCTGGGGCACCCCGCGTCAGTTTGATTTCGACGTACGCGATCACGTTACACTCGGCGAGATGCACAGCGGGCTGGATTTCGGCGCTGCCGTAAAACTGACCGGTTCCCGTTTTGTGGTCATGAAAGGGCAGATCGCCCGCCTGCACCGCGCACTCAGCCAGTTTATGCTCGATCTGCATACCGAGCAGCACGGTTACAGCGAAGCCTACGTCCCGTATCTGGTTAACCAGGATACACTGTATGGCACAGGCCAGCTGCCAAAATTTGCCGGTGACCTGTTCCACACCAAACCGCTGGAAGAAGAAGCCGAAAGCAGCAGCTATGCGCTGATCCCGACCGCAGAAGTACCGCTGACCAACCTGGTACGTGACGAGATCCTGGATGATGATACGCTGCCGCTGAAGATGACCGCCCATACGCCGTGCTTCCGTTCTGAAGCGGGTTCTTATGGCCGTGATACCCGTGGTCTGATCCGTATGCACCAGTTCGATAAAGTCGAAATGGTGCAGGTGGTGCGCCCGGAAGATTCTATGCAGGCCCTTGAAGAGCTTACCGGCCACGCAGAAAAAGTGCTCCAGTTACTGAACCTGCCGTACCGTAAAGTACTGCTGTGCTCCGGTGATATGGGCTTTGGTTCCTGCAAAACCTATGATCTGGAAGTCTGGGTACCGGCCCAGGATACCTACCGTGAAATCTCTTCATGCTCCAACATGTGGGATTTCCAGGCGCGCCGGATGCAGGCGCGTTGCCGCAGCAAAACCGAGAAGAAACCGCGTCTGGTTCACACCCTGAACGGGTCTGGCCTGGCGGTAGGCCGTACGCTGGTGGCCGTGATGGAAAACTACCAGCAGGCCGATGGCCGGATTGAAATCCCGGCGGTACTGCGTCCGTACATGAACGGGCTGGAGTATATCGGCTAAGATATTTGCCGATCTGACTAAGACATTGGCTAAGTGTTATCTGTGACACAGAACCAATAAAGGGCACCCTGGGGGTGCCCTTTTTTATTCGCTCATTTGATACTGAACAATACCACCTACCCCTAAAGCAGTAATACTGCCACCCGCACTGCCCACAGGAAATACCACCAGCATTACCTGTAATATCGCTATATTACTCTGTATATAGCGCTCTGTCATAACTATTAATTAGCTCCTGTGAGGTTTTCTTTTTCTGGAAGGCTGTTCGCGTTTTGCCCTGGGCAACCGGACAGCACTATTACTTTTGTGAGCGAGCAAAGTAGGTATCTATGAAGAGTAAAACACCTGATGCTTTACTGGCTGCCGGGATAACGCGCCGCACTCTGGTGAAAACCACGGCAATTGGGGGTCTGGCGGCGGCAGGTAGCGCATTTACGCGGCTTTGTTGAATAAATCAGATTTCGGGTAAGTCTCCCCCGTAGCGGGTTGTGTTTTCAGGCAATACGCACACTTTCAGGCATACCTGCTTTCGT
>NZ_WBXP01000056.1 GCF_016415625.1 Shimwellia pseudoproteus | reverse complement strand
TCGGCGAAGGTGAGTTGATGGCTCATGATGTCCCTCTGGGATGCGCTCCGGATGAATATGATGATCTCATATCAGGAACTTGTTCGCACCTTCCCTAAGGCGAGGTAGATATTTTGGGCGCCGTCCGGCAGTGTATTTGCCAGATACCCGGCATTTTCATTATTGACGTCGTTCACCACATAGCCCCCCACCCAGCGCACATGAACATTACCCTGCCCAGCATCGAGGCCACCGCGATCAACATTATTCAGCCGACAGCGGGAAAGTTGCAGGGTGAAGGGCTGGGGTTTTAAAAAGGCCCCGGCCTGATGGTTATGGATTTCCGCCAGGCTTATCGGTGCCAGCCACACCTGGCCCGCCGCCACAGTTAGCCCGCGCACCGGGCTGGAAATACTCTGGGTGCCAGTGACACTGTTTGCCAGGTGCCGCGCCACGGCATTACCGGCAATCTCCTGCTGGACACCGACGGTTACCGTACAGGAGATATCGGTTACCTTGCCAAAAAAGCCGACCTGCCCTTTGTCATAATTGGTGAGGAATCCCCCGGCCGCAGAGACCGCCGTACTGGCCACAGTGGCTAACAGCATCATGGTCCACCGGATCATCTTCCCTGTGCTGGCTGCGTACATTGTTCGCTCCTGAATTAATCGTAAGTCAGATTAAAGACCATATGGGATTGCACCTCGCCACTGCTGATATCGGCAAGATACTGATAGAAGCGGGCGGTGTAGGGCAGCGTATAGGTGCTGGTTTGTGAACTGGCCAGCTGGCCGATAAGGTATTTCTTATCAAACTCCAGCGGGGTACCGTCCTTCAGTACCTGAACCCCGACCCCTTTCGCCGCCGCGCTGCCGGTTTTCTCATTGATTAATACCCCCTGGTTAGGCTGGGTGCCGGTTGCCAGGTTGCCGGAAAAGGTGGTGTTGATATTGGCATAGCCACTGACGCTTACCCCCCCGCTGCACTCCAGTTGAATATTAAACGGCGTGCCCCCGGCCCAGGTGCCCACGCCTTTTAGGTCGGTGCGTTTAATCGCGCCAATATCGACATTCATATTTTTACCACTCAGCACGGTACAGGACGGGGAGACAATCGTGATGGCGTTGGCGCTGAGGAAGGTCTCCAGGATCGGGTTGTTACCGCTGTCCCAGTCGTAAGAGGTATAGAGCCCCTGGGCCAGCGTACCGCTGCCGGTTATCTGGGCGGTTTTGATAACCTCCAGGGTAAACCGCGACCCTTCAAGGGAATAGTTGGTGCCCCGCCCGGCGTTAGTATTGTACTCACCGGGGTAGACAATATTGACGGTCTTCCCGCCGCGGCTAAAGCGCAGGCCGATCCCCGGCACATTGGTAGAAAAGACCTTATTACCGGTGTCCACAGCGTTAGGAACGACAATTTTCGCCGCAAAGGTGGTGTTGCCGGTACAGTAATAGGCGATACCGCCACCGCCGGGCATGGTCCAGTCCTGGCTCTTAATCACCGCCCCGACCGGCAAATCCGGGGGAACAATAATCCGCCCGATGGTCATATCCAGCTTAACGGTGGCGGCAGGCCCGCGCTGGCACATTGCCCAGCTGGCGGAGGACCACAGCGCCGCCAGCAGTAAAATAGCGCGCAGAAGAGGGGTTAGCGACATACTGTTTCCTTACCGGCTGTAGAATTAATCGTTACGCGGCACTCGCCGCCGCTCCACTTCACTATCGCCTCGCCGGCGCTGGCATCATTAATAAACATCATGCTCCCCTGGCCCACCACGCCGATGTCATTACCTTTTGCATCAGTAATGGTGGCGGCAAACGGTAGCGGCTGATTACCGCGCTGCACCGCGTGGATAATCACGCTGTTCTGCACTTTGGTGCCGAAGGCCACTTTCACCACGCTGCCTTCCCAGGGCACAACCTGGGCCACGGTGTTATCAAAGGCCACATCGTCCTGGGTGCCTTTCGGATCGATCTCCACGGCGTTAATCCGGTACGGACGCAGGTACGGCAGAATGGCGTAGCCATTGCTGTCCACCCGGGTACCCGGTGAGCCAGGTAAGGTTGCCCCGGCGGCGTCTTTGGCCTCCACCAGTGCCAGTGTGGTACCGGTTTCCGGTGAGAAGGTTACCCCGTGGCGGTGGGCAATCAGCGTACCGCTGCCGCCTATCCCGCCCTGGCGGTATCCCTGGCCCTGGCTGTAACTGCCAGTCATGGTGGTCCACGGGGTACGGTAGCTGCCGTTAAGCGCCACATCATGGTGGCCCCCGCTGGATGTGGTGGTGGACACGCCGTAGTTGAGGTTGTTTTCGTTATCCAGCGAGCCATTAACCCCCATTTGGGTGCTGGCAAAATGGCTACCGTTCCATACGGTGTTTGAGGTCAGGTTGGCGCTGCGGCTATCCCCGAAGTACAGCGGATAACTGAGGTTAAGTGAGATACGGTCGTCGCGGCGGTTGCCGTTGTTTTCCGGGGTATAAACCCGCTGCATGCCCAGGGTCCAGGAGAGCCGGCCATACATATTGTTATAACTGACCTGGTACTGCTTTTCCGTGCCGCTGCGGTTCCAGTAATCAGATACCCGCCCGCTTAAATAGACCCCGCCCCAGCCGTCCGGCAGGTTCTGGTTTACCGTAAAGCTGAAGCCGTTACGTTCCCGCCACAGTTCATAATCGCTGCGGTGATTTTTTTGCTGATCCACGGTATAGAGCGCGTCGCTCAGGTTGTAATAGTCTTTGGTGGAGTAACGGTAGGCCGCCAGCACGATGCTGGTTTTGGTTTCCGTGAACATACGGTTGAAGGTTGCCCGGTAGCTCTGGCCGTGCTTATCGCCGCTGTCCAGCGACAACCGCGAACCGGTGATATCAAAAGAGAGCGCCCCGAACCCGGTATTCATCCCGGTACCCAGCAAAAAGGCCTGGTAATCATTAAACCCGGTGGCCCCGGTATAGAGGGTGAACATATTGTTCAGGCCGTGCTGCCAGGTGCCCTGCCAGA
Organism: Shimwellia pseudoproteus; assembly: GCF_016415625.1. Classification (GTDB taxonomy): domain Bacteria; phylum Pseudomonadota; class Gammaproteobacteria; order Enterobacterales; family Enterobacteriaceae; genus Shimwellia; species Shimwellia pseudoproteus. The sequence continues at coordinate 18,533 of NZ_WBXP01000056.1, read as the reverse complement.
GCATGGGTTTGTTACGCAAATTCGTGTTATCGACTTTCCCGGCAGACAGCGCATAGCGGGTCATCCCCGGGCGCAGCAACTGCGCCACCGAGGCATAAGGCACGCTGAACACATGGGTGGTGCCGTCCGCCTCTTTCACGGTCACATCCAGATCACTGCCGTAGCCAGACGGGTAGACATCGGTCAGGGTGAAGGGGCCCGGCGGGACCGTGGTCTGGTAAATCAGGTTGCCGCCCTGGCGTACACTGACCAGGGCGTTACTGTTGGCAACGCCGCGAATTTCCGGGGCATAACTGCGAATACCATCCGGGAACATATTGTCGTCGGTGGCCAGATTGATCCCGCGCACCCCGATGGTGTCGAAAAACTCACCGCTGGTAAACAACTGGCCCGCGCTGGCGATGGAGTTGATCTGGGGGATCGGGCGCTGTAAGTAGGTCTGGTTACTCTTCCAGTGCGCCCCGCCCTGTTTTTCCTGCCAGTTCAGGTTACCGATATGCTTCAGCAGCCAGCCGTCCCAGGAGAGACCACCATTTACCCCGAGGTAGGCGCTGTTATTATCGCCGGACGACGAGGTATGGTTATTCCAGGCGTTTGCCATCCAGCCGAGGTTCAGCGCCGCGATGCCTTTATCCCAGTATTCCGGGCTCACATAGTGTTTATAGAGCTGGTTTTCGTAAATTTGCGGAACGGTTATCTCCAGGCGCAGAGAGGACTGGATCAGGTTATCTTTTACCACCGGATCATCGCGCCACGCCTTCAGGCGCCCGCAATATCCCGCCTGCTGGCTGAGCGTGGGGTTGAGCTTCTCGCTGGCAATGCCAAATTTATCCAGCATCGCTTTGGTATAGCAGATCCCCAGCTCACCGTTTTTATCCCGGGTAACATTCAGCTCGTAGCGGCCTTTCCATTCGGTGTTGGTATACACATCCACCGAATAGACCCCTTCGGTGATTGCGCTGGAAGAAAAGCGTGATAAATCAACCTTTTCCCGGCTGCCGACAATAAAGCCATCATTGAACTGATACTCTGTCCCCTGGCCGGTGCCGGTTTGCGTTGCATCGCTGGCGTGGGCAATCGTCGGCATCCAGCAAACGGCCACAATGATGGCCGGGCAAGGGAGTGTCAGGCAGCGGGTCCTCGGTTTCATGCTTTAATCCTTTATCTGACAGCGGTTTTCACTGCGACATCGGCACCATAATCATTAATGTTATTAATCGTCAGCGTCTCACCTGCCGTGACGGCAGCGCTTAATGGAACCGTCTGGCTGGATTGTGGTGCCACCATGGCAGTGTGCTGGTTGAGGGCTTTCCCTCCTGCCCGGGAGATACGCGTTACGGTGATATAAAACGGCGTGGGGTTCGTGATGCTGACGCCCCCCGCCTGATGTGTCAGCACCAGTTGTTCGGCGGCGGTATCCCGGTTACCCAGCCCGGTAGGGCGATAGATAAATTTGAAGCGTGAGCGGATGGCCAGTTGCAGAATATTACTGCCTTCATTTTTTTGCCCGGCAACAACCGGCGGAATTTCTAAGATGTTCAACCACCACAGGGACTCTTTAGTGGTTGATAAACCGCTATTATTTGCCAGCTTAATTCGCAGTGTCTGGCCGCTGCGGCCATCAACCCGGGAAATGGGCGGGGTAATAATAAACGGTGTGGTAATGGTATCTGGCGTTGCGCTGGCATCACCGTTGTCCAGCCATGCCTGGGCTAATGCCGGACGATCCGCCGTATTAGAAAGCTGGACGGTAATTTCTTTCTCATTACCTGGATAAATAAACCGCGTGCCGTTAACAATAATGTTATTAGCCCAGACCGGAATACTAAAAATTAAGCTAAATAGCAGGGCAAGATGCTTCATTATAACCTCAGAAAATAAGCGGCAGAACCTGCCGCTTTCTGGTGGGTATAACCCGCGGCATTAAAAGCGCGTGTATTACAGGGCGCTAAAATTACTGATAAGTAATTTCGTAAGTGGCGTAGCTGTTTACCACACCAGTGGTTACGGTGTCCGGCGTGTTGGACGCGTAACCAACGTAGTAGGTAAAACGCGCACCGTTACTCACCGCCGCGGTATCGCCAGTTGCCTTCGGCTGGCTGGCATCACCCGGGATGATTTTGTTGGTCAGCGAGGTGTTGGAATCCGTTGCCAGTACCAGCTGAATATTCTGGGCACCGGTGCTTTCGGTGTTGGCCAGGTAACCTTTCTGGTTAGAATTAGCGCCCGCCAGCAGGTTACCACCGGTCCAGTTCACGCCCAGTTTCTCACCGGCAACGCTGGTCTGATCTTTGGTTTCAGCCGCCTGACAGTTGGTCACGTCGATGGTGAAAGATTTCGGTTTCAGGTAGGTATCTGCCGCGGCGCCTTTCACTTCGGTTAAGGTCACCGGAGAGAGGTACACATTGGCGTCGCTGCCCTGGCCATTGACAGAAACCGTACAGGACACGTCCGTCACTTTCCCGAAGAAATTAACCTGGCCACCACCTACATTTTGATCAGCGGCATTTGCAGATGACATGCCAATAAATGCAGTCGCAATAGCCGCAGAGAGAATTACCTTTTTCATTATCTATTTCCTTTGCCGGAGTACGAAAATAACAGCACTAGCGTCAGCCAGGCATCCGCGTAACTAACCCGTGCCATTGCGAATAGCAATTCTGACGGAGCAAATAAATCCCGGCAGTCACCTATATTTAGGGTGCAGGAAATCGCTCTGGAATAAATATAAAATCCAGAACCCGTCAAAAACTATTTCCCGGTTAATATACATTCACACTACTACTGTGTTCCCGATTATTAATGGTTTTCGCCTATCAAACTTCAAAAATAAATAATAAAAAGCTATCTACAACTTATTTACAATTTCTTTATTTATGAATCAGATCAAAAAACACCCATAACACGCTGTTTTCCATTATGTTTCATTAATAATCAATTGAAATATAATTAACATCCTAGTAATTTCTTGCGGTATTTATTAATTCCCCCGGGGAATCAGATGACATTTCTGTCATTTTCCCGGGCTTCCCTTTGCGCTGGCTGCCGCGCCGATTAAGATATCCTCTCTTGCTGTATCACTGCCTGGCGGGGGCTGTATGAAATTGTTAGTGGTCGAAGACGAAGCCAAAACCGGCGAATACCTGTGTAAAGGGCTGAGCGAAGCCGGTTTCGTGGTGGACCTTACCGATAACGGCCTCAACGGCTACCACCTCGCCATGACCGAACCCTATGACCTGCTCATCCTCGATGTGATGCTCCCGGACGTTAACGGCTGGGATATCGTGCGCATGCTGCGTTCTGCCGGGCGGGCGATGCCTATCCTGCTGCTCACCGCGCTGGGCACCGTGGAACACCGGGTGAAAGGGCTGGATCTGGGGGCCGATGACTATCTGGTCAAACCCTTTGCCTTTGCCGAACTGCTGGCGCGGATCCGCACGTTGCTGCGCCGCGGCAGCGACGCCATCCCCGAGAGCCGCTTCCAGGTTGCCGATTTAATGCTGGATCGGGTATCCCGCAAAGTGACCCGCAACGGCACCCGCATCACCCTGACCAGTAAGGAATTTACCCTGCTGGAGTTTTTTATTCGCCATCAGGGGGAGGTGCTGCCCCGTTCGCTGATAGCCTCTCAGGTCTGGGACATGAACTTCGACAGCGACACCAACGTTATTGATGTGGCCGTGAAACGGCTACGGGCCAAAATTGATAATGAGTTCGAACCTAAACTCATCCAGACTGTACGCGGCGTTGGCTATATGCTTGAGGTCCCGGATGCGGAGTAACGCCCTGGGGCGCTCTTTTTCCCTGGCCTTCCGGCTGACCTTTTTTATCTGCCTGTCGACCATTGTGGCGTTCTTCGTGTTCACCTGGATAATGATAAACTCGGTAGAAAAACACTTCGCCGAACAGGATGTGAACGATCTCACCCAGATCAGCGCCAATGTCATGCATATCCTCGCGGATAACCGGGAATCTCTCGCTGAGCGGGTGCGGGATATCGAGAAAGTGACCGCCGCCTACCAGAATGTCTTTGTCTACCTGACCGGGCAAAACGGTGAGCTGCTGTTCCAGACCGCCGGCCTGCCCAACCTGGCCGCGTTCAGCCCCCGGCATGGGCCACACGATCAGCGCTATTATCTGTGGAACACCCTGGGGCCCGCCGGCCACGGTACACTGCCATCCCACCACGCCAGCCATAAAGAGACCACCTACCGGGTGATTGCCGTTCCGGTGGTCAGCACCCTGAACGGCCAGCCAACCACCCACCGGCTGGTGATGGCCATGTCGATGGATTTTCACCTGCATTACATCAACAGCCTGAAATATAAGCTGGTTATCTCGGCGCTGATTATCAGCCTGCTGATAATCCTGTTAGTCCTGGTGGCGGTACATCGCGGGCACGCCCCGTTACGCGCAGTCAGCACCCGTATTGGCAATATTTCATCCGCCAATCTGGACGTCCGCCTCAACCCAAGCGCCGTGCCGATTGAGCTGGAGCAACTGGTAAAGTCCTTCAACCATATGATCGAGCGTATTGAGGATGTTTTTACCCGCCAGTCGCATTTTTCGGCGGATATTGCCCACGAGATCCGCACCCCGATAACCAACCTGATAACCCAGACGGAAATCGCCCTCAGCCAGCAGCGCTGCGTGAAAGAGCTGGAGGATATCCTCTATTCCAACCTCGAAGAGTTCCACCGGATGGCGAAAATGGTCAGCGATATGCTGTTTCTCGCCCAGGCCGACAACAACCAGCTGATCCCGGAAAGTACCCTGATTGATTTACAGCAGGAAGTCATCAAAGTTTTTGATTTCTTTGAAGCCTTTGCCGAAGAGCGCGGCGTCGCCCTGGTGCTAACCGGTGAGCCGCAACTGCTGTATGGGGACCCGTTAATGATCCGCCGGGCGATTAATAATCTGCTGTCCAATGCCATCCGCTACACCCCAAAGGGGGAGCGTGTGCTGGTAACCCTGAGCCACCAACAGACAGCCCCGAACCGCCAGCAAACAGTGACCCTGACGGTAGAAAACCCCGGCCAGCCTATTCCCGCCAGCCATTTGCCCCGGCTGTTTGACCGCTTCTACCGGGTCGACCCGTCGCGCCAGCGCAAAGGGGAAGGCAGCGGTATCGGGCTGGCGATTGTTAAATCGATAATCAAAGCGCACCACGGTGAAGTCATCGTCACCTCTGATGCGACCTCCACGCGCTTTACGCTCCAGTTGCCCGCCAGACCGCCGGCCTGATCTGCCTTTCAGGCCGGAAAATGACAACGTTGTCATTTTCCTGTCATCCCACCATCAGGATAGCCAATCTATCATTTAATCAGTGGCCTGGCACCGCGCCGGGCACCCTCACTGACCCTGGAAATGATACGCGAGGCAACGGATGAAAATAACACAGCTGATATTGACCCTGGCGCTGGCCACCCCTCTGGCGTCCTTCGCCCAGGAGATGGCGGCCCACGACCATCAATCCCCTTCTCCCGCCAGCCAGGAATACATGGCGGGCATGGACAAAATGCACCAGGACATGATGGCCGGGATGCAGGAAAGCGATCCTGACAAAGCCTTTGCCAAAGGGATGATTGCCCACCACCAGGGCGCTATCGCCATGGCGGAAACCGAACTGAAATACGGCAAAGACCCGGAAATGCGCAAACTGGCCAGCGATATTATTCGCGCCCAAAAAGGTGAGATAGCCCAAATGCAACACTGGCTGCAAAAATAACCCCCGCCCGGTGCGCGTATCGCTGCGCGACACCGGGAATATCACCGCCGGAAGACACACCATAATAAAGCGCCACCGGCGAGTAACATGATTGATTATCGGACACCTGCACACCCATAACCTGTTTGTTCCGATACCTATCCGGTATTTTCTGGAGACGATGATGACACTGCTGCAAACCATACTGACCGGCGCGCTGTTCAGCGCAAGCCTGATAACCTTCCCGGCCCTGGCCGCCACCGACCACGCACAAATGGCGGGCATGGCGATGTCCAGCACTACCCCGGCCGCCGCCGAATATAGCGCCAGCGGCGTGGTTAAGGCGGTCAACAACCACACGGTTACCATCGCCCACCAGGCCATTCCCCAGCTTAACTGGCCGCCGATGACCATGCGTTTTGACCTCTCGGCCTACCGCGGCGCCGCCCTGACGGCTGGCCAGCACATTGCGTTTACCTTCCACCAGGCCACCGCCGGTTACGCCCTGGACACCACCCGCGCCCAATAACGCCGGAGATATTATGACCCCCCTGCTGAATACCGCCGCGCGCGGGCTGCCGCTATTGCTGTGCCTGCTGGCGGCGCTGCCTGCGCACGCCACCACGCTGGATCAGGCGATCCGCGCCGCAGAAAGCTACTCCGCCGCGCTCTCCGCGAACAGCCATCAGGTCAATGCCCTGAACAATATGGCGGACTCGGCCACCCAACTGCCCGACCCCAAACTGAAATTTGGGGTGGAAAACGTGCCGGTGCAGGGGGGCAATGACCACCGTTTTTCCCGGGAAGGGATGACCATGCAGAAGGTGGGCATCATGCAGGAGTACGTCAGCAGCACCAAGCGTGAGCGTAAGGCGGATGCTATCCGCGCCCAGGCCCAGCAAACCGAAGCCGGGGCGGCGCTAATCCGCGCCACCTTACAGCGTGATACCGCCCAGGCCTGGTTTAACCTCGCCCTGTCCCGGCAGACCCTTACCGCCGTTGAGGCACTGATTAACGAAACCCGCCGCCAGGTAGGTACCCAGCGGGCCGGGGTGGCCAGCGGCGGGGCAACCCCCTCCAGCGTACTGGATGTCGAACTGGCCCTGAACGCCATGCGCAATGAGGAAGATAACGCCCGCCGGGATGTGCAAATTGCCCAGGCAAACCTGCAAAAGCTCACCGGTGATGACATCACGGACACCTCCGGCACCTTTCCGCGCATCGAACGCCTGCCCGCCGATCAAAGCACCTTAATCGACGGCATTAAACAGCACCCGGAGGTGGTCCAGGCCGCCCGGGCGGCGGACAGCGCCAAAGCCAAATCGGCCCAGTCGGAAGTGGCCGCTATCCCGGATGTCGGGGTCGAGGTCTATTACGCCCGGCGCGGCAATGACTATGACGATATGGCCGGGGTGATGTTCACCGTGGATTTGCCTATCTTCCAGAGTAAACGCCAGGACAAAGACCACGCCGCCGATATGTCCCGCACTTATGAAGCGAATGACCAGCTCACCCAACTGGTGCGCCAGCATCAGGCGGATCTGGCGGCGCTGATTGCCCAATACAACGCGGCCAAAGCCATCTATGACCGCCAGAACCAGGACGTATTACCGCTGCTGCACAGCAAAATCAGCCTGGTAGAGGCCCAGTATCAATCCGGTAGCGCCACCCTGGCCGAGATCCTCGCCGCCCGGCGGGACCTGCTTAACGGCGAAGTCGCCAAAAACAATGCCGCAAAGGCCCTGGCAGATAGCTGGGCCGCCATTCGCTACCTCATTCCACAGGACGTGAACTAATGCGTAATACCACCACCGTCAGCCTGATGGCCCTCCTCGTCGCTCTGGCCACTGGCGGCGGCTTCTGGCTGGGCCGCACCACTGGCCATACCGCCCCGGCACAGCCCGCCAGCACCCCAGATAACAGCGGGCGTAAAGTCCTCTACTGGTACGATCCTATGAGCCCCGGCGCCCGGTTCGATAAACCGGGTAAATCGCCGTTTATGGATATGGACCTGGTCCCGCGTTACGCCGACGAAGGCGACGACCAGAACGGTGTCAACATCAGCCCCCGGCAGCAGCAAAACCTCGGGGTGCGCACCGCCACCGTTACCCGCCGCACCCTGGCCACCCAGAGTGAGGCATTCGGTACCGTGGCCACGGATGAGCGCAGTGTGGAGGCGATCCCCGCCCTGGCCAGCGGCGTAGTTGAGAAGCTGTACGTCAATGCCAGCCAGCAGTTTGTCAAACGGGGTGAGCCCCTGGCACTGCTGTGGTATCCCCAGTGGGCCGCCGCCCAGCAAGAGTACCTGGCGGTGCGCCGCCTCGGCGATGGGTCACTCACCGCCGCCGCCCGGGCGCGCCTGCAATTACAATTTATGCCCGAAGCGGTGATCCGCAGCGCCGAGCGCAGCGGCAAACCGCAAACCCGGGTGACACTAACCGCCCCCGCGGACGGCTATATCAGTAAATTAACCGTCCGGGCCGGTACCCAGGTGGCCGCCGCTCAGGAGCTGTTCGAATTATCCAGCCTCGACCCGGTATGGGTGGTGATAAGCTACCCGGAAAGCCTGGCCAGCCAGATAACCACCGGCAGCACCCTGGAGGCCACCACCCAGAGCTGGCCGGGTGAGGTGTTCCAGGGCAAGGTTGAAGAACTCCTGCCGGACCTGGACGTCACCACCCGCACGCTACAGGCCCGGGTGGTGCTGCATAACCCCCGCCACTTACTGAAACCCGGCATGTACCTGAAAACCCGGCTTGCCCAGGGCGGCCCTGCCCAGGCGGTGCTGGTTATCCCGGAAGAGGCGCTGATCATGACCGGCAATAATAACCGGGTACTGGTCACCCGCGGGGACGGCTATTTTACCCCGGTGACGGTCACCACCGGGCGCAGCCAGAATGGCTGGACGGAGATAACCTCCGGCCTCAGCGAGGGGCAGCAGGTTGTCACCTCTGGCCAGTTCCTGATAGACTCGGAAGCCAGCCTGCATAGCGCCCTGCCTCAGATGGCCGACAGCGCCAGTCAACCGGCCGGCCAGGAAAAACCGGCGGCCCAGACCTACACCACCACCGGGGTGATCGACACCTTCAACGGTGAAGAAAAGACGGTGACCATCTCCCACCAGCCGGTCCCAGCCCTGAAATGGCCCGCCATGACCATGGACTTCAGCATCTCTCCGGCACTGAGCCGCGATCTGCGCGCCGGGGAAGCGGTGATGTTCAGTTTCAGCGTCAGTGAAGACGGCGCGTCCATCACCCATGTGATGCCTGCCGGCCCTCATCAGGACCATCAGGACCATAAGGAGCAGCCATGATCGCCGCCGTTATTCGCTGGTCACTGCGCAACCGCCTGCTGGTCTTGCTGGCCACCCTGATGATGGCCGGCTGGGGGGTATGGTCCGTGCAACATGCCCCGCTGGATGCCCTGCCTGATTTATCAGACACCCAGGTGATTATTCGTATCAGTTACCCGGGCAAAGCGCCGCAAATCGTCGAAGACCAGGTGACGTATCCCCTGACCACGACCATGCTCTCGGTCCCCGGGGCCAAAACGGTGCGCGGTTACTCGATGTTCGGGGACGCGTACGTCTATGTCCTGTTTGAAGACGGCACCGATCTCTACTGGGCCCGCTCCCGGGTGCTGGAATATTTAAGCCAGGTACAGTCATCACTGCCGCCGGAGGCCAAGGCCTCCCTCGGCCCGGATGCCACCGGGGTGGGCTGGATCTTTGAATATGCCCTGGTGGGCCACAGCGGCAAACACAGCCTCGGGGACCTGCGGGCCCTCCAGGACTGGCTGCTGAAATATGAACTGAAAACCGTGCCAGACGTCTCGGAAGTGGCCAGTATTGGCGGGATGGTGAAACAGTACCAGGTGGTGCTCGATCCGGACCGGATGCGCGCCCTGAATATCACCCATGATCAGGCCATTACCGCCATCAAGAGCAGTAACCAGGAAGGGGGCGGCGCGGTGGTGGAAATGGGGGAAGCGGAATATATGGTGCGCACCTCCGGCTACCTGAAATCGCTGGCGGACTTTAACCACATTGTGATCACCTCCCGGGGGGGGATTCCGGTGATGCTGTCGGACATCGCCACGGTGCGCCGGGGCCCGGAAATCCGCCGGGGTATTGCCGAGCTCAACGGCGAAGGGGAAGTGGCCGGGGGCGTGGTGATTATGCGCTCGGGTAAAAATGCCCTGACCACCATCAATGCGGTGAAGGCCAAACTGGCCGAGATAAAAAACAGCCTGCCGCCCGGGGTGGAGATAGTCCCGGTTTATGATCGATCGCACCTGATCGAACGCTCGGTGGATAACCTCACCCACAAGCTGATTGAAGAGTTTATTGTCGTGGCAGTGGTGTGTGCCCTGTTCCTGTTCCATCTACGTTCGGCACTGGTGGCAATGATCACGCTGCCGCTGGGGATCCTCGGGGCGTTTATCGTGATGCATTACCAGGGGGTCAGTGCCAATATGATGTCCCTCGGGGGGATTGCTATTGCCATTGGGGCCATGGTGGATGCCGCCATCGTGATGATCGAAAATATGCACAAAGTGCTGGAGCAATGGCGCCATGATAATCCCGACCGCCAGCCCACGTCAGAGGATTACTGGCACGCGGCCCAGCAGGCCGCTACCGAGGTGGGCCCGGCCCTGTTTTGCAGCCTGCTTATCATCACCCTGTCGTTTATCCCAGTCTTTACCCTCGAAGCCCAGGAAGGGAAGATGTTCTCGCCGCTGGCGTTCACCAAAACCTATTCTATGGCAGTGGCGGCCGGGCTGGGGATCACCCTGGTGCCGATCCTGATGGGCTTTTTTATTCGCGGCAAGATCCCCGACGAGCAGGCCAACCCGATTAACCGGGCGCTGATCCGCCTCTATGAACCGCTGCTGGACAAGGTATTACAGCGGCCAAAAACCACGCTGGTGGTGGCCGGGGTGGTACTGGTCGCCACCCTGTGGCCCCTGTCCCGGCTGGGCAGTGAGTTTTTGCCCGCCATCGACGAGGGCGACTTGCTGTATATGCCCTCGACACTGCCGGGGATTTCCAGCCGCGAAGCGGCCCGTTTATTACAACTGACGGACCGGCTGATTAAAACCGTGCCGGAAGTGGACACCGTGTTTGGTAAAGCGGGCCGGGCAGACACCGCTACCGATCCGGCCCCGCTGACCATGCTGGAAACCACCATTCGTTTTAAACCTAAAGATCAGTGGCGCCCGGGAATGACCATGGACAAACTGATTGCCGAGCTGGACAGCCGGGTCAAGGTGCCGGGCCTGGCCAATGTCTGGGTGCCGCCCATCCGTAACCGCCTCGATATGCTGGCCACCGGCATCAAAAGCCCGGTGGGTATCAAGGTCAACGGCGACAACATTGCGCTGATTGAGCGCACCGCAGAGCAAATCGAACGTATCGTCAGCCAGGTACCGGGGGTGACCTCAGCGCTGGCGGAACGCCTCGACGGCGGGCGATATATTGACGTGGATATCGACCGGCTAAAAGCCGCCCGTTATGGCGTCTCGGTGAAGGAGTTACAGTCCCTGGTAGCCGCCGTGGTGGGCGGGGAAAATGTTGGCGAGACCATCGAAGGCCGCGAACGCTACCCGATCAACGTCCGCTACCCCCGGGAACTGCGCGACTCGCTGCAAAAACTGCGCGACCTGCCGGTGGTGACCGCCTCCGGCGGCCAGATTGCCCTGTCGGAACTGGCCAGCATTGCGGTTAACGATGGCCCGCCAATGCTGAAAAGTGAAAATGCCCGGCTGTCTGACTGGATCTACGTTGATATTCGCGGCCGCGATCTGAAATCCGCCGTGGACGATATGCAGAGCGCGGTTGCCAGACAGCTGCGGCTACCGGAAGGGGTCTCCCTGAGTTGGTCCGGGCAATATGAGTATCTGGAGCGCGCCACCGCGAAGCTGCAAGTGGTGCTGCCGGTCACCCTGCTGATTATTTTTGTCCTGCTGTACCTGACCTTTCAGCGGGTTCAGGATGCGCTGCTGATCATGGGCACCCTGCCCTTCGCCCTGATTGGCGGAGTCTGGCTGCTGTACCTGCTGGGTTACAACCTCTCAGTGGCGGCGGCGGTGGGCTTTATCGCCCTGGCCGGGGTGGCGGCAGAGTTCGGGGTTATCATGGTGCTGTATCTCAACCACGCCATCGACAAGCGCGCGGGGCACCATCGCGGCAAGCTGGACGGGCCGCTGCTTAACGCCGCCATCCATGAAGGGGCCGTGTTGCGGGTGCGCCCCAAAGTGATGACCGTGGCCACCATTATGGCCGGGTTATTGCCGATTATGTGGGGCAGCGGCACCGGTTCTGAGGTGATGCAGCGGATCGCCGCCCCGATGATTGGCGGTATGGTCACCGCGCCGCTGCTGTCGCTGCTGGTGATCCCGGCGGTCTACCAGCTGATCCACCGCCAGAAATAGACGCCGCTCCCCTCCTGCCGGGCCTGTCTCCCGGTACCGTGCTGCCCCTGTGCCCGGGGGCAGCACAACCGTCCCCACCGCCCTGTCCCTCTGGTACATTGAGAATTACTGTAAAGTTTGATTGATTATTGTTTGCATTTGATAATGAATCGCAAATAGATATTTACATAATATTGCCCCCTCAGCGCCCCCCTTACCTTATGGCTGCCTGCTTTTTAACCATAAGGACAACAACATGCGTTTCTCTCTTATTACCTCTGCCATCCTCGCCAGCGCAAGCCTGAACGCCGCGGCGGATGACGTCATGGTGGTCACCGCCTCCGGCTTCGAGCAGAAAATAACCAATGCCGCTGCCAGTATTTCGGTGATCCCGCAACAGGAACTACAGGCTAACAAATACAATGATCTTGCCGATGCCCTGCGCGCCGTCGAGGGGGTGGATGTCCAGAGCGGCACCGGGAAAACCGGTGGCCTGGAAATCAGCATCCGCGGGATGCCCGCCAGTTACACCCTGATCCTGATTGACGGTGTACGCCAGAACGGCAGCCGCGACGTGACCCCCAACGGTTTCGCCGCCATGAACACCAGTTTTATGCCGCCACTGTCCGCCATTGAGCGGATTGAGGTGATCCGCGGCCCGATGTCCACCCTGTATGGATCTGACGCTATCGGCGGGGTGGTTAACGTTATCACCAAAAAGAGCACCAACCGCTGGCAAACCAGTATTAACAGCGGCCTCAACCTGCAAAGCGATAACAAATGGGGCAACAGCGCCGTGGTCAACTTCTGGACCAGCGGGCCACTTATCGATGACCGGCTGGCTATCCAGGTGCGCGGCAGCACCACCCAACGCCAGGGCTCCAGCGTCACCTCACTCAGCGACACAGGCGTCAGCCGTATTCCCTATCCTACCGCCGGGGAAAACTACACCATCGGCACCCGTCTGGATCTGAAAACCCACGACACCACTACCCTGTGGCTGGACTTGGATAGCGCCAGGCAGCGCTATAACAACAGCGACGGGCAGCTGGGTAGCCTGACCGGCGGCTACGATAAAACCCTGCGCTATGAGCGCAATAAAGTGACCCTCGGCCACGACACCACCCTCGATATCGGCACCTGGAAGTCCACCCTTAGCTGGAATCAGACCCAAAACAAAGGCCGCCAGCTGGCGAGCGCGTCCCTCTCCCCGGCAAATGCCGGCCGGGCCGGTAACCCCCGGGCGCTGAACAACACCAACACCATCCTCGATACCCTGTTTTTAATGCCGGTAGGCGCGGCGCATCTGGTGACCCTCGGGGGCGAACTCTGGGACGCCCGGATGACCGATGGCGTGGTGAAAGTCAGCTCCGGGGAGCGCTTCCACCAGAAAAGTGGCTCACTGTATATCGAAGACGAATGGCGCCTGCTGGAGCCGCTGACCCTGACCTGGGGTACCCGTTATGAGCACCAGGATGTATTCGGCGGCCACTGGAGCCCCCGGGCCTATCTGGTATGGAATGTGAACCCCGACTGGACCCTCAAAGGCGGGGTGACCACCGGTTATAAAGCGCCGTCCCTCGGGCAGTTGCATAACGGCATCAGCGGGGTGACCGGCCAGGGGACCATTAATAGTGTTGGTAACCCGGATTTAACCCCCGAGCAAAGTACCAGCTATGAAGCGGCGCTGTACTACGATGGCGGCACCGGTCTGAACGCCAATATCACCGGCTTCTACACGGACTACCGCAATAAGATTGTCTCGCGCAGACTTGATGACGTGACCAGCACCAGCGTCAACAGTGGCAAGGCCCATACCGGCGGGGTGGAATTGGCCTCCCGTATTCCACTGTGGTCCCCGGACTGGTCCCTGGCGCTGAATTACACCTTTACGCGCAGTAAGCAGCAGGACGGCGTCAACAAGGGCATGCCATTGAGCTATACCCCCAAACATATGGCTAACGCCCGGCTGAACTGGCAGGCAAGCGATGCGGTCAACACCTGGCTGAACGCCCGCTACCAGGGGAAAACGCCCCGGGCGCTGGTGCGCACGGAAAACCTCAGCCCGGTGCAGCAGGCTATTTACGAGGATCGCGGCCCTTACCTGAAGGCCTGGACCGTGGTTGATGTCGGGGCCTCCTGGAAGTTAACTGAAGCACTGACACTTAATGCCGCAGTGAACAACCTGCTTAATAAAGATTTCAGCAGCGTGAAGCACTACCAGGTGGGGCGCTCCTCGACATACGCCGGGGACTACTTCCAGACCGCAGCATCAACCACTGGCTACGTCAACGCCGACCGTAACTACTGGTTATCCGTCAATTACACTTTCTGATCCGCAGCCCATTTTCACTATTATGCGCGGCCCCCCAGGGGCCGCTTTTTTGCCGGTACAGCAAAAGTTATTTGCCATTATGCCAGTTAATGCAGCGCCGCCCCCTTGCTATGCTGGCGGCAGTTCAGTTAACCGGGAGAAGGGCAATGTCCCACACTATCTTTGACAATGTCAGCATTGGCAGCCTGCCGCTGACCAGCCGTATCGCCATGGCCCCAATGACCCGCTCGCGCACCTCGCAGCCGGGCGATGTTCCCAACGCCATGATGGCGACCTATTATCAGCAGCGCGCCAATGCCGGGCTGATTATCAGCGAGGGAACCCCCATTTCTGCCGTGGCGCGCGGCTACTCAATGACCCCGGGGATCTACACCCAGGCGCATATTGACGGCTGGAAGCAGGTCACCAGGGCGGTGCACGACGCCGGCAGTAAAATCTTTGTTCAGCTATGGCATGTCGGGCGCCGCAGCCACGCCAGCATTGCCGGCCAGCAGCCTCTGGCGCCATCCGCCCAGAAAGATGCCGATAAGGTCTTCGGCCCGCTGCCGGAAGGCGGTTTTGGGATGATCGAAACCGATATGCCCCGGGCCATGACCCAGCAGGATATCGACGATACCATCCGTGACTTTGTGCAGGCGTCCCGTAACGCCATGGAAGCCGGGTTCGACGGGGTGGAAATCCACGCCGCCCACGGCTATCTGTTCGATACCTTCCTGCATAAATCCAGTAACTTGCGTACCGATCAGTACGGTGGCAGCCAGCAAAACCGCATGCGTTTTCTGATGGAGACCCTGAGCGCGGTGTGTGATGCCATCGGCAGCGAAAAAGTGGCGGTGCGTCTGTCGCCCCACGTGATTGAAGGTTTTGCCAATCCGGACGACGAAATTGTCGCGGTGACGTTAAAAGCTATTGAGCAGATGGCGCCGATGCGCCTGGCCTACATTCACTTTTCGGAAAATATTTCCCGCTTCGTGGATGTGCCGGACAGCTTCCGCCAGCAGGTGCGGGCGGTGTATCCGGGCCTGATTATGGTGGCCGGTAAACTGACCCTCGCCAATGCCGAGTCCATGCTGGCCAAAGGTTATGCAGACTTGTTTGCCTTCGGGACCCCGTATGTGAGCAACCCGGATTTGGCTCTTCGGCTGCGCAATAACTGGCCGCTGGCCGACTTCGATGCCGATGCCCGTCTGACCCTGTATGGCGGTGATGCCCACGGTTATATCGACTACCCGGTATACGCCGCCCCGGCACACTAACAGCACACCGGGCGAATCACTGGATTCGCCCGGTTTTTGGGATCAGAAGTCGTAGCTTACTGAGGCTTTCAGAGTACGTCCCTGGCCCTGGAACAGGTAAATCCCGCTGGTGGAGTCCACCCCAGACCAGTATTTTTTGTTGGTGACGTTATCCAGCCCTACCCGTACCACCATCTCATTTTTGTCCTCGTTAAGCTGCATACGGTAGCGCATGCCGAGGTCGAGGGTGGTGTATGACGAGATTTTTTTGCTGTTACCGGAATCAGCATACTGGGAGCCGGTATGGTTTACCCGGCCCGTGGCGGTCAGCCCCTGGACCTGCGGGATATCATATTCAGCACCAAAGACCGCGGTAAAACGCGGCACGCCGATAGCGTCCTTGCCGTCGTTAACGCCGCCCTGGGTTTTGGTCATCTCCGGATCTATCCAGGTGGCGCCGCCGTTAAGGCGCAGGCCCAGTACCGGCTCACCAAAGGCATTCAGTTCAATACCGCGGTTACGCTGTTCGCCATCCAGCTTGCTGTAAGACAGGTTGTTGCTGGTGGTGGTCAGCACCGACGGTTTTTTGATTTCAAATAGCGCCACGGAGCCACCCACCCGGCCAAAGTCCATCTTCACGCCCACTTCGTTTTGTCTGGAGTGAATGATCCCAAGGCTTTGTCCGTAGTTTACCGTCCCCTGTCCGGCGGTACCGGCCGGTTGTAATGCCTCGGTATGGTTGGCATACAGCGATACGGTTTCCCAGGGTTTATACACAATGCCGTAAGTCGGCATCCAGCGCTGTTCTGAGTAGCTGCCCGTGGAATCCTGCTTACCGGTGCTGGCGTTATAACTGGTGACCACCACTTTCTGATGGCGGGCGCCGAGGGTTAATAATACCGAGTCATCCAGCACCCCCAGGGTGTCGCTTAACAACCAGCCCTGCGTACGGTTACGCGCAGTGGTCAGCGGATCGGTGTAATTTTTACCACCAAACAAATTGGTGTCGGGCTTTAGCACCGGGTGAGTATCGTAGATATTGGTTGGCGTTTCATTTCCCCAGGCCATCCCCCAGGCGGTCTTGACCTGGGTGCTCTGGGCCGCGTAACCGACGTTGACTTTATGGCTGACAAACCCGGTATCAAACTGGCTGCGCAGGCCGGCCATGCCGCTGGCGGTATCGCTGATTCGGTTGGTATCCAGCCGCCCGGCGGTGGCATTGCCGCTGGCGTCGAGGAGTTTCGGTGAGCTGTAGGTCCCCTCTTCGTGGGCATGCTGGCCACCCAGCGCCGCATAGGCCGTGAGCAGGTTGTTATCCAGCAGATCGTATTCGGATTTCAGCATGCCGAATTCGTTTTCAATATCGCTGTAGGCCCATTTCTGGCTGTAGTTATGGGATGGGCTGGGGGCGTGAGGAATAAAATCCACCCCGGTAATGTTGATCCCGGCAGTACTGCCGTGGAAGGTCTTTTTCTGGTAGCCAAAATCCAGCGAGCTGCGCAGGCGATCGCCTTTATAGTCCAGGCCAATCGACGCCAGGGTAGTCCGGCGGCGGTCATCATCCACCCGGGTGCCGCCTTCGCGGTGCAGCAGATTCACCCGTACCCCAAACTGATCGTTATCCCCAAAGCGGCGGCCCACGTCGAGGTTGCCCCCTAACTGGGAGTCAGAGGTGTAATCCACACCCACCCGGGTTATCGGGGTGGATTCAGCCCGTTTCGGCTCCAGGTTGATCATCCCGCCGACCCCGGTGTTCGCCGCGCCGTTCATCAGGCCGTTGGCCCCTTTAAAAATCTCAATGCGTTCCAGCATCTGGGTATCCATCACCTGGCGGGGAACCACGCCCGACAAGCCCCCCATGGTCATGTCATCGCCATCAAGGGTAAAACCGCGAATACGGTAGGTTTCGGCAAAGTTACCGTAGCCCTGGGTGGCCTGGATCCCGGCGTCATTCGCGACAACATCGGCAATGGTGTGGGCTTGCTGATCAGCCACCAGCTTTGCGGTATAGCCAATAACGCTAAACGGCACATCCATGGCCTTCTGCTCCCCTAACATCCCCATACGGCCGCCGTTGGCAATCTGGCCATCAAGGAATGCCGGTACCAGCTGGTCGCCACCGGGGGTAAAGGTATCACTGGACGGCGCCGCAGTGACCACCACGGTATCTTCTTTCTTAATCGTTGTGTTACCGCCGTTGGTGGCCGGCGCGGCCGCCAGTACCGGAAAGACCGCAGAACTGATCAGGGCGGACAGCAGGCGGGGTTTTACCCGCATGGCAGAAGCAGGGTTGATACGCATTTGTATAAGTTCCAGATGAACGAGAATGATAAATAATGCTATTTGCGAGTGATTATCATTACAAATGACATAATTGCAAGGAAAATGAAACCGGCGCTGCCGCGCACTGTGGCCCAATAAAAGCGAACTACCGGTGATAATTTCCGGCGAGATAATCTTTTATGTTGGTTATTTAATAAGATAACAAAACGTGCTGCTACCGCATCACCAACAATAGTCCCGCCTCCTTACTGTCATTATTCGCGGCCGTAACCAACATCCTCGCTGCCGCTCACGGCACCGGGCTGGCGCACTGTGTAGCCGGGCTTATTAATTTCACGCAAATGCAGTACCGGGCGGAATTATTTATTATTAATCAGGGCCAGTAATTTCAATATAAAAATAAATAAATCATGGCGTTAGCTACTAATAACCAAAATAGAGGCAAGGTGTATAAATCACACTGTACTAAGGAAGGTGCGAATAAGCAGGTCATTTCTTCCCAAGCTGACTCGCTGATTAAAATTTCGCGGATCTGGGCCGATTTTTTTCCCGCAAACACATC
>NZ_WBXP01000055.1 GCF_016415625.1 Shimwellia pseudoproteus | reverse complement strand
GGAAGTCGCTGTCGTTCTCAAAATCGGTGGAGCTGCATGACAAAGTCATCGGGCATTATCTGAACATAAAACACTATCAATAAGTTGGAGTCATTACCTGATGTTCAAATTAAGATCAAATGGCATTTATGAAATAGAACAACTAAAACGCGTGGTTCTCGAACAGAATGGGCAGTTAACTATTATTCAAAGTGGCGATGAAAATATCCGTTATCCGATTATAGTGGATGGCTTGGCCAACCATGATCTGCTCGAAATCCTTAACAAGGACAGCGACTGGTTAGAAAGTGAAGTTACAAAGCAAGGCTTCAATAAAATCAGCGAAGTATATTTAGGCGAGTATTTGTCGGGTAGAATTAATTTATACGGATATGCAAAATAATATCCCAAATCAACGCCATTGATAAAAACCGGCGCTGCTGATGCCATGCTCGCGGCACCGTTCAGCAACCGGCGCACCGGCTTCAGCCTGTTTAAGAATGGCAATAATCTGGCTATCGGGAAAACGTAATTGGGGGGATTACCCTTACACCCATTCATCAAAATCGGTTGTATTACTCAGTGCCGCAAATTCGCGTATCTCTTTAATACGGGCTTCCAGCGAAGGCATTACATAACTGATAGCGTCATTCCCTATTAGCAGCTGTCGGGGTGGGTTTTCCATTTCAACCACCTGACAAACTGGTTTAACACATCGCCCATGATAATCCGGCTATTGAGCGGGTGTGGCGTGTGGATTTTGACCGGCTGATGGGCAAATAATGTCTGTGTGACGCCCGGTTTATCCGCCAGTTGGTCGATAACATGGCGGGCAATCTGCCCGCTGGCGCCAAGTACCAGGACTTTTTGAATGATGTTTTTCACGGGGCATTACTCCAGGTGTGCAGCAAAGACCATATTGTTGCCCGCCATGCGCACGCTGTTGAAATCTCACCCTGACATTAATGTGCAGCTGCTCATCGATTACGGCCTGACTGATGTCGTCTCAGAGCGTTTTGATGCCGGGGTTCGCCTGGGGGGAGAGATGGATAAGGATATGATTGCTGTTCGAATCGGGCCCGATATCCCGATGGCAATTGTTGGTGCGCCGGAGTATCTCTCGCGAAAAGGTATTCCAGTGTCTGTGGCGCACCTGGTCGATCATCAGGCTATTAATCTGTACCTTCCTTCATCGGGTACCGCGAATCGCTGGAGATTAGTGCGTGGAGGGCGCGAAGTCAGGGTTCGCATGGAAGGACAACTGCTATTGAATACGATAGACCTGATCCTCGATGCAGCGATTGACGGGCACGGCCTCGCGTATCTGCCTTATGACCAGGTTCAGCAGGCTATTGAAGAAAAAAACTGACCCGCGTTCTGGAGAAATTTACGCCAGACTTACCCGGGTATCATTTGTACTACCCACACCGACGCCATGCGGGTTCGGCATTTTCTCTGTTAATTGATGTGCTGAAGTATAAAGGGGATGTTTAGCTATTCTTTTTGATGGTGGCTTTAGACGTTCAGAGGGTGCTAATACACCTTAGTGCAACGTCCCATTCTGGCACGGAGCAGCCAGCACCGAAGGCCCGCTGTGAGCGAACAGCGGATGTTCAATGCACAGCTGATTGATATTGTTTGGACTACCCTTATGCCCGTGGGCGTTCCAGGTATCAATATTGAGCAGGGATCACAAACGGACTAAAATGTAAACACTCGTTTACTTATTTCTGTACACTCGCACTGAAGTTTATCGAAACTATCTTTTATTTTATCGAAAGTGAGAACAAAGGAAGTTCTTTTATTTGTCAGACTATTAAATGCACCAGCTTTTGCTATCGCCAAAACGGCCTCATACGCTGTCTAGGTAGAATGCGTAAGAAAAACGACGTTGCTTTTCAAGAAAAATATTATTATTCAATAACTTATTTAATTCATCTCTGCCTGTGGATGTGATGAAATTTATAATCGCTTAAATTACGGTAATCGGCAAAATACCTAATCAGGCGTTCAATAAGCGGCCTTTGGGCGTAAAAAAAATGAATTATGCCCCCGTCCGTCAGTATAAATGCTATTAATCCAGAGCCGCATCATGCGGCTCTGGCTGGATTGGCGTATCAGTTATCCCGCACCATCCCAAATAAATCGTTAAGGGCCTCACTCATCGTCGGATGGGTGTAGATTTGGTCGCGCAATGCGGTGTAGGGCAGATGCGCATCCATGGCGGTTTTTACTGTATTAATCATTTCATGGGAATCGGCGCACAGCAGAGCAACCCCAAGAATTTCACGGCTGCGGTTATCCACGACGGCTTTCAGTATCCCTCGGGTATCGTTGATTACCCGGGTGCGGGGAATGGCGGCGGCCGGTAAACTGACGACCTGAATGTCGGCGCCACTGGCCCGCGCTTGGGCCTCCGTCAGCCCCACTCTGGACAGGGTCGGGGTCATAAATACTGAATAAGGTACATGTTGACGGTCACCGGTATTTCGTTTGCCTTCGCCCAGCAGCGCGTCGCGCACAATGCGGAAATCATCCAGCGAGATGTAAGTGAACTGCGGGCCACCATTGACATCACCCATTGCCCAGATGTGATCGACCGCCGTTTTCAGCCACGGGTCGATGGCGATAGCGCCTCGGGCAGTCAGTTTTATGTCGGTGTTTTGCAGTTGCAGCCCCTCAACGTTTGGTGAGCGGCCAGCGGCAACCAGCAGAACCTCTACCGGCAATATTTCTTCAGGCGTATGGAGCAGCACGCTGTTCTGACCGGCAGAAACCGACTGAATGTGGGCATTGAGAATGATTTCTACGCCCTGCTGCTCAAGTATTCCTGCTACCGCCGCGGCAATATCCTCGTCTTCACGCGGTAGAAAACGCGGCCCCGCCTCAAAAATAGTCACTTTACTGCCAAACCTGGCAAACATAGAGGCGAACTCTACGCCGATATAACCACCGCCCAGAATGCCCAGATGTGCCGGCAGTGCGGTGAGATTGAGCAGGCCGGTGCTGTCATAGACGCCAGGCGTGGTCAGCAATCCTGGGATCTCCGGCATATTGGCTCGCGCCCCGGTGTTAATGAAGATCTTATCACCCTGAATCAGGCACTCTCCCTGCGGGGAGGTCACTTTTAGCGTATGGTTGTCAATAAAGCCGGCGTGGCCATCGATAACATCGACATTGCTGGCATCGGCCAGGTTGTGATAATTCTTGTCACGCAGCAGCTCCACGACCGAAGATTTGCGGGCCATCGCATGTGTAAAGTCGTGCTGTAACTGGGCGTCATGCACCAGTGTTTTGGTAGGGATACAGCCTATGTTAATGCAGGTGCCACCATACATGCTCTGGGACTGCTCAATTATTGCCACCCGCCAGCCGCATTTAGCCAGCGTACCGGCCAGCGTTTTACCGGCTTTACCAAAACCAATGATAACGGCCTGATATTTTTCCATCTATTTTACCCCAACAGGTCCCGCGGATTTATATCAAACTGCGGAATCTGTTTTCTTTTTCGTACCAGCGGCAGGTCTCTCTAAGATGCCCGGAGAAATACAGCTGAAACATTTGAATATTATCCAGACTGACGCGTTATTCAGCTGGCTCAATTTAACAAACTCAATAATCTGAAAATTTCTGATGATGCGCTGTCACTACATTTATAGTGGCAGGGCATCGGTCATCCTGAATTCTGGGCCGGATAACCGAATGCCAAACATTTAACCCGACAGGAATATGCTTTGGCATGCTACGCGATATTTAATCGACCTGCTGATTTGGCAAATATATTTACATTTTGGCAATCGTATCTTTGGTTAATGCCACTTCATGCGCAAGATACTGATAATTAACAATGGTCGCGGCATAACCATCACCCATAGTGGTAATCGGTCCCGCCGTGGCATCGGATACCACAATCACCTCAAACCCCTGCTCAATTAAATCTCTCAGGTGAGACTCTACGCACATATTTGCCAGTATCCCGGCAATAATAACATTATTTATCAAGTGCTTGTGTAATTGCAGGATCAGGTCATTAGTCTGTGGACCAAATACTTTATGCGGGCTGGCAATAACCACATTTTCATTTTCGATATAAGGTTTTAACTCAGGGAGCCAGTCGGCCCCGGAATTTGAAAACCCCTCTAGCGTCAAAGAGCCTTTACGCAGGAAACTATCATTTTCCTGCTCTGCGGTTTCCAGTGGGCCATTAAATTTCCACTGATGATCGGTGGGATAAAAATAATGAGGGGAAATAAACGTTTTATATTTTTTTCCGCCGCCGCTTTGAACAATAGCGTCAGATGCTCAACGGTATTGTTCCTGGTGACACTTTCCTTAAGTACCGGCCAGTTGGCACCTTTAGGGCTCAATACTTCAATTTGCGGGTCGATAATCACCAGCGCGGTATCCAAAGCATTTACTTTCATATGTTTTTAATCCTGAATGTGACAGATAAATTAAATATAGTATAGCTACCGATTAATCCGATACCTGGAAATTTAACTGACGTTGTAATTTGTTGATAATCTGAATCAATCCTATGCCTGCATGTTGAGGCTTGCAATTGACAAATCGTGGCACTTTTTTATATTTCATCAGCTTACAGTTTTCAGGCTCAATAATAACTTTCTATAATTATCGCCTGACGATTTTTAATTACTTGCCCCAAAAAACGTCTGTGATGTTGATATCAAATGCCGGGAAATACGCCACAGTAAGAGTCATTCTGGCTGATAACGAAGACAGGGCTTGCCCCTTGAGGGCGGTCGCGGTGCTTTGAATCGGACCGACCGGTATTTGGCTCATCAAGCTGCTTTCTTATAAAAAAATTCGATCTCTCTTGACCTTCCAGCTACCGGAAGATCTAAGGTTAATCAGAAGCGACCACTTAATGAGGAATAAATCATGAAAGCTATGACCATTGCTCCCCCTGTTACTGAGTCTGTCCTCGGCTTCTGTTTTCGCCGCTGAACTGCCTGCAAACCAGGCCTCCGACATGCATCACTCTTTAAAATCATCGATGACCACCATGCATGACAATATGCAGAAAGGGATGATGAGTAACGATCCTGGCGTTGCCTTTGCCGCGAGCATGCTGCCACACCATATCGGGGCGGTTATTGCTGGCGACTGATGCCACCGCAGGCATTTTCTGGCGCTGATGCCTGATGCCCTGCCGGCTGGCGCCACTGAATTGACCGTGGCGTCGGGTGGAAATATGTTCAGGCAACCCCGGCGCTGGCCGTCAGCGCCTGAGGTGCCTGTGGGCCCGATAAGACATCTCGTTACGGTCCCGGTCAGCTCTCAATGTCCGGCCTCTTTCCCCGGCGTCAATACCGCTGAAAAAGTCAGCGCTGGTGCAGTATCTGTCGGGCCGAGTCCGCCATGATCATGACGGCCCCCGCCAGCATCATGGTGTCTTTTAGCACCAGCCGTCCGGCTCCGGATAAATACGGGAAGCCATGGTGGGCGTCTCCCAGCGCCGGAACCCATGCCTCCGGTGTGGTAATCAAAAAAGATAAGGTTACCAGGGGCGTGGCGAATGCCAGCGCTCCACCAATCAACCCCAGCCAGCGGCTAAATGGATGTGCCAATACCAGCGCAGCGATAAGTAACTCCACCACACCCAGCCCGTCGGAAAAGCGATAGGTATTATTGGCCTCCTGCCAGGCGCGCTGTTCGGGCTTAAGTTCTCCCTCATGCGTCAAATGCTGTTTATATTCTTCTGGGTGCTCATAGAAAAAAGACATAAATGGGCTATTTGCGACAAAAGGAGTAATGCTGTCCGCCTCATAAGGTAAGAACTTTAACAGTCCAATCCAGATAAACACGATGGCAATACTTAGCCGCATCAATGCCAGGCCTACTTTATCGCTGCGTCCTAATAGTTTAATAACCTTCTCCATCTCCGCCCCCAGTGGTATTGAATGATTGTGTGCCGGGCAGATTTTTCCGCCGCTGGCTCCGAGAGGTACATTCTATTCACAGTGGGGGAGCGGGCCTTTTACCAGGGCGCTGGAATAACTGTCTGAGCGTCTGAAAATGACTTTTGGCGCGATAATCTTGCGTGATTTTTTTACCTTCGGAACCCAGAATGCTTATCTGCCTCGTTTGTCGGAGAAACCGCAGGGAGTAAAAAATGGATCCACTCAGTAAATTGTTGATGCTCAACGTGCCGGAAGGCGAAATTGATAAAAATTGCCTGCTGAGCGGAGACTGGCGCTTACCTCATAAAGCCGGGGATTTGTCGGTGATCCGCTGGCACACGGTAACGCAAGGGGGAGGCTGGCTGGATATGCCTGCCGGGAAATCTTTTTCACTGCTGCCGGGAACGATACTATTTTTGCCGCATAATTCTGCACACCGGCTGCGCAGCCAGCAATCCAGCGGCACTCATATTGTCTGCGGTAGTATGCGCCTGCCGGTCTCGGCGCGTCATTTTCAGAGCGCATTACCGGAGGTGCTCGTCTTTGCGCCGGTCACAGAATCAGCGGAGTACCATTGGCTGCAATCCGTTCTCTCTCTGCTGCAGGTTAATGCTGATAGTTCTCACCACGGCGCGGATGCGCTGTGCAGTCAGCTGTGCGCATCCATACTTACTCTGGCGGTACGGGACTGGCTATTGACGGCCCCACCGGAGGCCGGAGTGCTCAACCTGCTTTTCCATCCGCGCCTCAGCGGGACTATTCTGGATATGCTGGTATCGCCAGCCACGCCCTGGACGGTGGAACGTCTTGCCCGGACGGCTCATATGTCGCGGGCCTCTTTTGCCCATCTGTTTCGTCAGGTATCCGGGACGACGCCGCTGGCCGTACTGACCACAATACGCTTGCAGATTGCGGCTCAGTTACTTTCACGGCAGGTACAATCCATCATCAATATTGCTGATGATGTGGGTTACGCGAATGAGTCATCTTTCCATAAGGCATTTGTGCGTCATTTTCACTGCACGCCGGGGGAGTATCGCAAACGGGTGCAGATAATCGGTGAACTGAAGCAGGACAGGGATAAATTTTAGGCCGATAGGTGCATTGTCAGGCCAGTATTGTCCCAGGTGGATATCAGAACACAATCCCGGCAGCGTCAGACCGGGGCCTTTGAGCGGGCCTCGCCGTGGAGACAGAATTTGTCTGCAGGCGTGGGGGCTGTCCAACTTAACAATAATCGGTGGTAGAAAAGAAGGTTTATATCTTTCGATGAAGCATACAGCGAACCGATCCCGTTTCCGCTCTTGGATCTGTCACTCGGGTATCGGTTAACAAGTGCCCCATCCAGACGAACCATGAGCTTTTAGATATCTGACGTGCCTTTACTTTAGTAATGTCTGCTCCTGGCACAACGCTGTCGTTGCATTGACCACCTCACTCTCAGCCGTGGGATACAATTATACCCCTGTCCATACCCCCACATTGAGCTTGACCCAAGGGGAGTACGATTGGGCTCAATAGACTAATAGAATGCG
The DNA here is from genome assembly GCF_016415625.1 of Shimwellia pseudoproteus. Lineage (GTDB taxonomy): Bacteria > Pseudomonadota > Gammaproteobacteria > Enterobacterales > Enterobacteriaceae > Shimwellia > Shimwellia pseudoproteus. The sequence goes on along the minus strand of NZ_WBXP01000055.1, from coordinate 15,455 downwards.
ATAACTGCTGATTTATCAGGGGAAAATTGAATGTGGTGGAGTTTGAAAAACTTGAGATTGGAGCGGGCGAAGGGAGCCGAGGACAAACAGCTAACTTCTTGTTTCTTAAAGACTGGCGAATCCGGTGGTTACAGTGATGGTTACACATGGAGAGGCTGACGGTCAAGACTTGAAGCAAGCAATATTCCCAGAAAAGGAATAGAACACAGGGTCTACCCTCCTCCCTTTAGTCTGGCTATAGGTCGGGGCTATGGGGGGACTTTTTGCTTCCTCTTTATATTGGATGGTCAGACGAATTTTTCTGGTATAAACCAAGGCAGACTATAAGTACCAACTTCAAGAGGAAGACCAGAAGATAGACTTTGTGTAAACACATTAGGCCTTCCCTATTAATAGGACGTTATAACGTAACAATAAATGAAGTCCAGACCCGAAGGCCTAGACTCAAAGTCTTACTTAGTGAATGTAATGTTAGTGACTACAGGCAGTACAGCAGCATCCTTGCGGATACCATCTTTAATCTCAGTGGTCGCCTCATTCAGGATGTACAGCTTACCGATGACTTCCAGTACGAAAGCTTGGCGGTCGGTATCTCGTGTCAAGATTGTAGTGAACCACTCACCGTCTACTTTAGGTGGAGCGAAGCTCAGACCCGTGAATGCTTTAGGCATCAGGAAGATACCTTTGTCCCCACCGTTGTAGGAGCAAAAGTCAGTCCCCAACATCTCTTCGATACCGTCCTCACCACCAAAGCCAGAACGGCGGGCAACAGACGCCAGAGCCTTCACAAGGTCTTCATGAATCACCAGACCATAGTCTTCCACATTAGCACCCAGCGCCGAGTCTGTAGCCTGTGTGATTGCATCCAGTACGTCCTGACCTTTGTCAAACAGTTTACCTTCAAGCTTACCCCCATCGACCTTACGCACCAGCTTAGAGTCTGCCAGTTGAGAAGCGACCTTAGCGTTGATGTCTTTTAGGATGTTATCGACGATGTTATTCATATCACCAACCAGAGTCGCATGGGTGAAACCGGACTCGACCTTGAAGTCATACAGCGGGATGCTATAGGACAGCAGGATAGCCTTGTTTGCTGGCTCTACAAAGATTTCACTACCAGCCATAGCTACAGCTTTCTTAGGCTTAGACCAGTCGCCATTGGTCGCCACCACAGCACCTCGGTCGTTGAACAAGTGGCGGACAATAGGGGTTGGTACGTCAGTACGGTTAGGGAGGAACTCAACAGGGAATACAGAGTTCACAGACTCAACGTCTGACTTGATGCCATTCAGGCCAATACGCAGGCTGGACTCAAGGGTCTTAGCATAAACAACAGGGGACTTAGCGGCCTCAATGCTATTGAACTCGGGGCTGTCAGACGCCCAAGCGAAGCTACTAATCTCTTCACGGAAGGTCATAGACTCAGAGTGAACAATCTTGTCATTCGGTGCTCGGAACTGTTCACCTACAGGCTTGTTTAAGTCAGTGGCAGCGTTAATTTGAATGTTATTGGACATGGTGTATATCTCCTATTCTCAATAGTTCGGATAGACCTCGACCCCCATTGGTCAAGGCCGGAAGTTTGTTGTGTGTTCGAGGACTACTAGTCAGCCAGCAGGTTGATGTCTCCAATGCCTTCCAGCATCTGAGCCGCACGGGATTTACCCAGAGTCGACCCTGCACTTCGGACAAGCTCGGACTGTTCACGTAAACGTTTCTTACGTGCTTCACCTTCCAGATGCTCACGCTCTACTTGTTCCTTTGTCTTATTCAACTCAGCGAAGCGGATAGCTTGTTGTTCAGCCTGACGAATACCCTCACGAGCCTCAGCTTGTCGACGGTAGGTCAAATCACGGTGAGCCTCAGCAGCCATAGGAAGGAAGTTGGAGACCTTAATCCCAGCAGCGACCAAAGGCTCTACAGCATTGAACGTGTTGTCAGACTGGATGGTCTTTGAATCAAACGTTGAGAAATAGGCAGGTAGCAGGAACTTCAAGGCAAACCCTAAGTCGTGCTCCTGTCCGTCAATCTTGATGGTGTTGGACTTGGTGTCTACATCAGATACGGCGATACGCCACGTTAAAGTGTTCTTGGTAGTCATTGTGTTTAAATCTCCTTCTGAGGTTGAGACTATCGGTCTGCTACAGGCGTGTTTAGGCCTACGGCGTCTCCCCGCATCGGTCATCTCAGAGGTTTTAAATAGGTGTTTGAATCGAATAGTTTGATCGCTAGTGACGATCAATACGGAATTTACGATTGGGATAAACGATCAATATGTATGTGGATATTTGTTAAGCTACGACCATCTTTCACCAAGACACTCAGGAATGATTTATGCCCAAATTAGCTATTAGCTTATTGCTTTACTTGGCCTGCTTTTATGCAGTTGGATACGGCGCTGGATATATAACAGGTGGAATAACTTGGCACACACTGTATATGCTTGAACGTATAATCACTGTAGCCCTACTTGCATTCATTCCAGTGTTTATCTTTGCGGTTTTAATAAAGGCATCCAAAGAACAGAGAATAATAAAATCACTTTCTGTCGCAGCAATTAATATCATCCCTTCGGCTATCGCATTACTTGTGGGGTTTACTGACGCAGTGACCAGAGAATTTCTTACTTACTTTCTCGGTTAACTGACATAGTGCGAATGACCAACTGTTCTATTAGCTCATTGCGAGAATAAAATGGTCGGTTATTCGTAGCCGCTTTGTCTACTCCAAGCATCGACAACAGAATAGAAGTGGGAAGACCACGGTAACGCAGGGTCAAACGGCCTTCTGGAGTGCGCGGGTCAATCATAGCCATTGTTAAAGTCTCCACTCACAGCGACCGACCCGTAGCTCCTCAAACTCCTCTTTCGAGACGAGTTGTCCAGCCCTGTAGTGCGATACAGTGTGCTTCTTAATGAATGACTTAGAGTCCGGCGAGATATCATCCGAAGATGCTACAGCGGCCTGTACGGTGGCACTGGATGTCATAGACACGAAGGCATCCGCTACAGCTATTCCATACTCAAAGTCCAGCCACTCGCCAAACTTGACAGCGGACGTGGGGTCAGCAAGCCATGACGTACCGAGGCGCCCCATATCGACTTTCTTTATGCGACCACTTTTTGGTCCCATAAGATAGCGCCCGACTTTGGTACGGGCAAAGCGTCTGACTTCTGTACTATTGCCATCTGCAACTGTGCCAATCTGAATGCCGACCCGGCGTATCTCATCCAGTCGAAACAATCCGTCCTGACTGGTGAGGTCCTGACCGAAGATATGGATGGTGTATTCGTGTTGAGACATTTACGTGTACTCCTTTTGTTTGCACCCTGAAGTCGCACCCTACTGACCTACTCAAGCCCCCACGTAAAGGGAGACCAGCAGGCAACAGGGCACAAACAGAATGACTTGAGGTAATTAATATGGTCTGCGATGACCGTGTGATAGGTCTTTGGATAGTTGGGGGACTCACGGTAGCGAGCCAAGCTGAATAGACATCAGGATGGACAAGAAGCTGGTGTGGTAGTCCTATAGTGTGGGTTTGATTAGCTGACGATGAATAGACTGCATTTGATAGGCGGTAACTATGATGAATAACTCAAAGGTGAACATCCAGCCCAGACCTGAAGAGGCAGACTTCAAGCTATAACTTCAGGTATGACAGGAAGGGTTACTTTAATCCTATAATTCATAATTGGTCTTATCAAAACCATTATCATTTAAGACTCAATGACGACAGGCTAGTCTCATCTCAAAGTATCAACATAAAGCATATCAACTGGTCAACCACTTTGGGTTTCCGCCCGTCTAACTGTAACTATCTACAGTCATATTCAAATCACCATCCCGCACCGTTATTGCTCACCAAAGAACCAAGGAAAGACCTTGGGTGTGATAACAGTTCTCCGCCCGTCACAGGAGAAGGATGACTACGTTAAAAGGATATGGTTGAGACTGTTGGCTATTAAAAGCATAGGGTCTTCACAGATGGTTTCCAATCCTGTCCGCTGCCCGATAGTCTCAATCAAAGTAAATAAGAAGGGATGACTTGGTGTCTCTCCCTATAGTGTGGGTCTCATTAAATATCCCCCAAGCACTTACTCGGTAGCTGCTTTCTGCGCTTCCTTGGCCTTCTTATCGCGGTCTTCAATGCCCTTAAGTTGTCCTTCAGGCATACTGTTAAACATCGCCTCAACTTCTTTCGGTCTAGTAATCAGCTCAGTCACTATAATATTCAGCAGCTTAAATAGACCGTGCGCTAACTGAGGGTCATCATCAAGGTTAATCTGTCCGGGATGGACCGCCTGATTACCAACGATACGGCAGATATCAGCAGCTCGCTGGACCAGTGGAGATAGGCCTTTGGCTACAAGGGACTTAATGTCCGTGTCGATGTGCTTCCCCGGTTCCCCCGAGGTGGACCATCAGCTTTTGAAGGCTCAAGCGCAGGAGTGCAGCAGCACCTTTAGGAGATAGATTAACGATGCTTCTGGCTTCCATGTAGTCGGACTTGCAGTCTTCAGGCATGTCTGGATTAGGCATTTCGATATTTGTTGAAGCAGGAATTATCATTTGCTCGTTATACCAGAAAGCAGCTTTACTACAATGCCCGCACATTGATATGAGCATTCCAGTCTTAGACAGATTAGAACCACCGGAATAGATGTGGTAATGCAACGCTCTCCATTCCTGATGGGCATAAACTGCGCAATGTGGGCAGTTAAAATTATCATCTCCATATTTTGCAGGATAATACTCAGCCATTTACTCCAGTCTCCTTATAAACTTCAACCAGTACGTTAACTAATCTATCAACCTCGACCTCTTTAGCGTAGCGGTCATAAGTTATGGACCCGCTCGAATGACCCATAATTGCCTGAGCATACGCTAACTCGACCCCATGTTGTTTTAACTGGGTCGCAACTGTATGTCTAAACGAGTGAAACGCTAAGCCGCTGCGGTCAGAGAGGACTTTAGGTAGCAACGTCCTGTTAAACCATTTGCTTACCTGCTCACCGTAGCCATTCTTCATCAGCTTGAGGCCATCAAATACCATAGCATTATCACCAGCAGTCTTTCTACGGTCTTCCACGAGTGACATAAAGTCAGCCAATACAAAACCATGAGCGCCATCGACCAGCGGGACACTGCGGTCACTATGCGCATTCTTGATGCTCTTACCGAGCAGGCTGCTATCGTCTTCGTTGATGTGGATATACACGGTGCCGGCCTCAGTGGTCCTGATGTCTTTGACCTGAAGCTGGGCCACCTCATTAAGTCTCGCACCTGTAATAGCAGCCAGAGCAGTGACGTAATAATGGTATGGTTTACCTGAGGTCTTCTGTGAGTATGCTTTAGCGGCGACCAGTAGTTGCCCTACCTGCTCAGGACTGAACGCATCACGAGCGTCTGAGGCTTTACGCTGCGGGACCTTCAGTTCAAGACCTTCTGTCAGGTTCTTAGCTATCAGGTCGTTGCGTACCGCCCACTTAAAGACAGCAGCCATCTTGATAAGATATTTATTGTTGATGGTAACGACATCTAAGCAATCAGCTTTAGACTCTCGGTTCAGCAGGTCAGATAACGGCATAGCCTTAAAGCGTTGCTTGCGGTTCTTCGGTAGTTGCTGAAGGACTTCACGAACCCTGAGCATATCAGAACGTGTCGCCTTACTGACATCCTGAATATCCAGATAGTCGAATATCTCGATTAACGTTGAGTGAGACGCTCGGTTCTCGCTTAGGGTCGCTGGCTTCCAGTTCTGAGCGTTCTCCTGCTCGTACTGCTCAATGAGAGACGCGAGGGTCAGGGCTTTAGGTTCAGGGACTTCAGGTTTTGCTAATACAGATAGGGAGACGGACGGGCTTAGACTGCCAGCCTCAAGGTAAGACAACAGGCCAGAGCTATCGCCCTTGAGTCTATCCTGACAGGCTTTAAGTACGCCGATAACGTCATTGATATAGCGATGCTGGTCTACAGTCAGACGCTCAGTCGCTACAGCTTCCCGAAGGTTGGACTTAATATCGTCGTATTGGTCAACGTAAAGTTGGTAGGACTCCGGGTCGTTCAGGTCATCACGGCTGACACTAAGTTCCCACTCGACAATGGTCTTCAGGTGCTCCCGTAGCTCCTCATAGGACGTGCTAGGGTTATCTGCATGGATTGCTTTAAGTGCTGACTTGATGTGCCGAGAGTGAGCCATAGCGGTGCGTCTGTCCTTAGTCCGTAGTGATACTGACGCTAGTTTATAACGGTTGTGAGAAGGAAGCGAAGCGGTCAGGCGACTAGTGGTCTTCATCCTAAGACGGATGTAAAAGACACCATTACGCTGATAAAGGTAGGTTCTTGAGTTGAGCATGTACTGAGACCTTAGGTCTGCTCACTACTTCAACAAAGTTAGTCACAGTGTTGGTTACAGTGAGTAAAACTATCGGAAGGCGTTAAGCCGTATCCCTTAGGATTCAGTAAGTTATTGAACTTTAAGAAGTGTCATGGAGGCGAAGGGAGTAGAACAAACCACAACAAAGCCATATTTCAAGCCATTTCATGAGTTTTTATTTTCACATCTATACACATTCCTATACACATTTATCTCTCGCTAGGGCTGTTCGTAGGCGCTTTCCTTCTTCATTGATGGCTTAAACTTCACGGCCACAATCTTGCCGCCGCACATCTTATTGTATGATACTTCTATCCCACAATAAGGAACCTGCCAGCCATGAGAATGACCAACCGCAAAAAAGAGATACTCAGCTACTTTGAGCCGGATAACCTCGAATGGGTGACGGGTGAGATTGGTGCGCCGCCGCTCGATGTGTCGGGTGTGGCCTACCTGCTTCATGGCATGGTGTCGTTCGATAAGCGCCACCAGCTCGAATCTACACGGCGCACGCTCGAAAGCATGGTTGCCGGGGGGCTACTGGAACGTGTGACAGTGTATGAATCGCGTCAGGTAAAGCGTGGCGGTGAAACTAGCGCAACGGTCGTGCGCTACGGTTTACCCGGTCTGTGTGCCGTTGTGCGCGATAATGGTGGCGCTGATAACGCGATTGATGGGGAATGCGAGCGGGTTGGCTGAGTCGAACGGGGCAGGGCGGAATAGATAAAAAAACATATGACGGGTTAATCTGCGTACTGGATTCAAGCCCTTATCTGGCGCGAATCTCTCTTCATATGGGCTTTGAGTCCGTCCAGTACAGTCCAGTATTTCAATATCAGTGACCATATGGATTGCTAACATGCGCCGCTTTTTTTAACCCTTCGCAGATCCCGCCTTGCTTGCATTGAAACGGATCTCGCTAATCTCAGCTCAAGCCGTGCGATTCTGTCGGCATGTAGCCCCATGAGTCCGTTAATCAATGTCATCTCGCGCCATTCTTCTGTTCCCGGCGTCGGATTATTCGCCAGTAATAGCCCGTATCTCTCAGCCAGCATGAGGTTTCTTGCACGATTTCGCACCAGCGGAGAAAGCGCCTCTCCCCCCTCAAATGGGAAGAATGCCCGCCGACTGCGTTCGCCATGTTTGACGGCATTAGTATTGCCCAATGGTGCGCCTGCGCCTTTCCGCTTGCCACCCCATCCCGATCTTGATTGTTGGCTATTTTTTTTCATTTAACGGCTCACTGTGCGCATTTTTGTGCGCAAAAACCTTAACAAACCCTAACAATACCTTAATAAAACTGTATATCTAACTTCCGCCATCTACTGCGAACGGATAGCGCCCAAGCCAGCAATAACAGGCATCTCCGCTATTTTTCGAATGAGCAATTCGCAATTTCTGTACGCAATGCCACCGTTAGCATTCGTCAGGTAGTACGCACGTTGAATACGCAGTTTTGCTGCGCACCTGGCTGCGTACTGCGTACCAGTGGAACGAACCAGATATTTAGGACGTCCTGAATCACGTTCTGGCTTCCAGCCCACTACTGGCGCGGGTCTGGCGCTGCTAGGGTTTAAAATATGTACTAAACAGTACTAAATTTTCCGCCGTTTGGGTGCGTACCTGTCTGCGAACCATCGCCCCCGCTGGTGGTATGCCGTTGCCTCTTGCCGCCATTTAACCGGAAGGCGTTACCGTTCGGTTGCGCTATCCCCATGCGGTGCTGAGTTTCGGTGACAGCTTTATGCAGGTCGCCAAAGTCCTCAACCTTCACGGGCGGGCGCTTCACGTTCTCCAGACACGTTTCACGGCGGCGCTTTATCCATTCCCGATCATCGTCCTCGGTGCATAACAGCATGACTTCCATCCATCGCGCGGCGGCGCGTCGGTACAGCCCTTTTGCTTCCAGATCCTCGGCTTTACTGTCGTTTACCATGTTTATATCCCTCAGAATGGATCTTCATCATCAAACGGCGGGCGCTGGTCAAAATCATCAGGGGTGTTATATAACTCCCATCCCGGCGCGGATTGCGTTTCGTGGCCCCTGCTGGCTCCACTTGCTTTGACTGACTCGGCCCGCTTCCCGCCGGGGCGTACCGTTCTGGCGCTGATCACGCTGTCGGCTACTACCTGATACCCCTGCTGTGTACCGCCATCCTTGCCCACCCACTGATTGACCTGCATCGCTCCGGCAACACTGACTAAATCGCCTTTAACGTGTCCTGCCAGTGCGTCGGCCTGTTTGCCGAATGCCACCACGCCCAGCCAGAAAGTAACCTCTCCGCCCTCTGCTGCATGGCAAGGCAGTGCCACCGCTAAACGCCCCATTGTCATGCTGCCGCCGCTGTTTGTCGTTCTGGTCTGGGGATCTGCCACCAGCCGCCCGTAGGCTGATATCTGTGCTGTCATTTTGCGAATACCTCGAATTATTAGTTTTGCTAATGAAGATTGCCCGGCACCGTCTTATTGTGGGACACCTTCGCCAGATTTTTTTGTATATAAACAAAAATAGTGTTGTCTCTGTTGTCTTTGTTGTCTCACGGCTCTACAGGCCGCGCCACGTCTGGGTTTTGCTGAGACAACATTTGCAATTTCGTGTTGTCTCACCCGGCATAAATGTTGTCTCACTGCCTGCCGGACTAAAAACACACGTTCGCCCTGTTGTCTCAAAATGGCTAAATGTTGTCTCAATGTTGTCTCAGAAATTAAAATAAAATCCTTATAAATCAATGTAACTTACAAAATGAGACAACAAAGACAACAGAGACAACACTAAAACTACGTATGTGAAAAAAGATTATTCTTCTGGCTGGCTGCTTTCCTCATCCATGAAGTTGAGCACATAAACGCGAATTTGCCGCCCTCCTTCCCTTACCCGCCCCTGATAACCTCGCCCGCTCGTTGGTGGTGTTAGCATTCCTGCATTCTTGAGAACTTCGGCAAACTGCCTGACATTAAAACCCCGTGCGATCTCCTGCTCAAATGTTGCCGGGAAGGTGTAGAAAATTATCGGGTCGCCGTCGTGGTTCCCCTTCTTCCTGTACCCGGCTAAATCACGGATGGGTAAATCGCGCGGGTCATAACCCAGCGGCGCGAATCTACTCAGCCCATAGGCATTTAAAAACGCCTCCGTCTGCTCGATGATCTGCTGGTGCTCTTTGTTCCCCGTGCCGAACTCTTTCAGCCATGCGTTATAGGTGTGCTGTATCGCATCCCGGCACGTTTGAGCATCCCAGCCAGTAACCACGCCACCCAGTAGTAAAGCGGCCTCCAGAATGGCGAACCTCGCCCCTACACGGTGAACCTGTTCCCCATAGTCAGCAGGGATTAGACTTCGCCATCGGGCTTCACACTCACGAACGGCATCAATCGCCTGCTGCTGGTGGTCTGAAAGCCATCTAATCCACTCCCGCCCGGCAGCGCCATGATGGTGCTGGTAAGCGTCTTTCAGCGCGTCGGCGTGATCTTTCCCTGTCTGGTGCTCATGAAAGCGCACCGCCTTACTCAGCGGGATATTCAGCAGTCGCACCAGTTGCCCCGCTTTTGTCTTGCGTCCTGCGGTGGCGATGAACGTTTCTAAATCCATTTCCCCGGTGCTGATTGCCACGGTGCGCCAGCGTTTCAGATCCCGGTTGCCTCCTTCCTTTGCTCCCTGCAATTTCCCCACGCCGTTAAACAGGGCATAGGCAGACTGAGAAACGCTTATCGGGTCTGCGCCCTGTCCGACTTCATCCAGCGGCATCAGCCCGTCATTGTGGGCGGCGGCCTCGTTTATCAGCCCCAGCGCCGTCCCATACCACGTCAGGCGCAAGGCATCAGGGTTGCCGTAAAGACTGCTCGCCACGTTCTGCGTGGTTGTTTTCCCGGCGGTCGATTGCTCATAAAAATGAATCCCGAATCCGTCACGATCTGCCACCCCGATTAATGGCGCTGCCAGTGCTGCGGCGATGCCTGTCATCATCGCGTAGTTGCCGTATGCCAGCCGCGCAACACTGTTAAGCCAGCTTTCAGGCGTTCCTGCTACGGTATACCCGGCAGCGGCTGAACTGCGCCCGCTGAACAAAACAGGCCGCTGAGGTGTGCCGATGATTTCCCCGTCCGGCATGATGTATGCCCCACACTGCCAGCCTGTAGCATGAGCAACGCGCCACAATTCACGCGAGCCGCTTCGCTGTAACCAGTCGGCAAGAATCGCCCGTAGGCTGTTTTTCGTTGTGACGTTGACGCCACCAGCTTTCAGGGTGCGCCAGCCTTCACGCTCGCCAATATCAGCCAGCGGGATAGCCGCTGTTGTCCGTATGCCTGCACCGAATGCCAGCCATGAGATAATAAGATACTGATCTTTGTCGTCGCGTCCCGTGCCGATAACCTCCAACGGTGAACATAACCAGCTTTCAGCGTTGATGATCTCCCCGCTTTCCTTGTCCACCTTCGGCGTTACCCAGAAAACGCCATCTTTTCGGCTCTCAATGTGGGGTTTTAGTGGGTCTTTCTCTGGATGGTCAGTTTTACCGCCCTCAATGGCCTGCAATCGTGGTTTCACGGCTTCCCCCTGAATCTGATACAGCGAATCACTAAATGCGGCTGTGGCGGCTTTCAGCCCGCGTTGCTGGTGGTGGTCGTTCCAGTCGGCTTTGTAGTCTGTCGGTGGCATTGATACCCAGCCAGCCACGGATAAGGCGGCTTTCTCTGCGGCCTCCCTGCCTGTATTGGCTTCTCCGTTTTGGTGGTGGTCGTTGTCTGCGGCGATGATTATTTGTGCCTGTGGATACTTCCGGCGCATCACTTCGGCAACGGGTAGCAGGTTGCCCGCGTCAATTGCTGCCACTGCCAGCGCGTCCGGGCGCATCAGGTGAACTGACAGGGCGGTAGCCAGCCCCTCGGCAATTAAAACGCTCTGCGGCGATTCTGCCGCGTTTACGGCGTGATATGCCCCGCGCTTTGCGGAACCTGTCAGGAGTCGTTTATCTCCCTGCGGCGTGATGGTCTGCGCCGCCACTACTGCGCCGGATTCATCCACCAGCGGCAGGAGTAGCGAACCATCGGACATAACCGGGTAATTAAACCCGGTCAGCCCTTTTGATTGCAGGTAATCAGATTCGCCCTGTGCGACACTCTGGCGCATTCCGGCATACAGACGGGCAAACGTAGCCCTTCGCTGCTCTGCGTCCTCTGCGGCCTGTTTCTGGCGCTCCTGCTCGCGCTGCTGGCGCTCAGACTCCAATTGCTCCCTTCTCTGGCTCGCTGCCGTCGGGTCGGTTTCTGTCTCCCGGTAATCAATACCCAGCACATCAGCGGCAAGCCTCGCCGCTTCTGTGGTGTCGCAGTTGTTAACCCGCTTGATTAAATCCAGCCCGTCGCCCGCGCCGCACTGGTTGCAGATAAAGCTGCCGCGCCCGTTATCATCGAACCGGAAGCGATCCGTACCGCCACATGCAGGGCAGGGGGCATGGCGGCGTGATGAATCAGGCACGTCGATAGACAGGCCAGCCAGCACATAAGGCCAGTTGCCAGCGGCGGCGGTGGTCACTTCGCGGATAAGGTCGATATTACGCATTGTGTCGCTCCCTCAGTGCGCCGCTGGCATTTCAGGCCAGCCGTTTTCATCCAGATCAGCAATGAAGTGATCGTGTAGCTCTGCCAGCGTTTCACGTCCGAACGGGGTCAGCTCGCCGCGCTCCGTATCCAGCATGGCGCGGTAGAACACAATGGCGTTCTCTGTTCCTTGCTCAACGCCGTAGCGCTCAATCATTGCACCCTCGATGTTGTTCGCCATCGCTAGCCGTTCAGCAAACGGGTAAACCACCATGCCCGCATTACCATTGGAGTAAATCGCCACCTGCGATGATGTGCCGTCAGACTCAGTAACCGTGGTGGTGCCGTTCTCGCGCTTCATCTCAGAAACGAACGTCGCAGCGATCAGCCAGCGCCACATAGTGACGTTATGCTGCGTGGTGAAGTCGAACCAGCCACGCGCCCCGCCGTCAGCCACTGCCAAATGCAGGGCAAATCCTTCATCGGTCTTATTGTCATACTCACCCGCATCCAGACGTACTACGACTTTTTCGTAGTTGATAAGAGCAACATGCTCATACATTCCGGCATCATTGCGGGTCATGATGTTCACGCCGTCCGGTGTGGCCTCTGCGCGGTGTAATATGTTCATGCTGCTAACTCCTGTTGTTTCTCACGCTGCTGAACAGCGGTGACTGCTCCCATACTCCATCCGTTGCCATGCACTTCGCCTCTCATACACTGAACGGCAATATCGGGCGTCTCGGCCTCGCCGTACCATGTGACCGGGATCGGCGCACCAGCGCGATCAAAACAGGAGGCAATCACGCGAAAATTACTCATGCGCTGGCCTCCGCATCAATCAGGGTGGCATCGACAATAGCCAAAACCTTCATCAGCCAACACTGCGCTACTGCTGCTTGCTCTGCGTCCATGTGCGGGGCTAATTCGGTCATTACGTGAGCCAGCCCATTGCGGGCGCGGGTCATGCGTTCTGCGGTACGCCCTGCCAGTGAGCAACTCCACGGGTGCGCTTCTTCACGGGATAGCATCGCATCGGCTTCCAGTTCAGCCGGGTGGCGGTAGATGGTATTTATGTTCATGCTGCCACCTCCAGACGGATACGGCCTGCAAAGAAACAGACGTGATCCCGCGCCAGAGTGCGGCGGGCTTCGTGTTCGCTTTCGGCAGCAATGTGATGGATTTTGGCGGTAATTGTCGGCATATCGCGGCGAACGGCTGCGATTAACCAGATAAATTGTGGATTTTGGGTATGGGTAGTAGCCAGCATAGCGGCAGCCTCCTTTTGCTTTAAGGAGTCACCGCCTGAGTTCTCACGCTCTAAAATGGCGGTGACGTTAGCGGGGGTGAGAATACCGAAGCAAAAGGAATCCGGCAGGCGCGAACGCCTCCCCACTAACGCCACCATAGACAAGGTGCGGATCTTCCCCGCATTGGATAGGTGCGCTGTGGCTACGATACAAAAAAAGACGCTTTCGGCGTCTGGTATCGCCTTTTGCTTGCTCAGGTTCTCACGCCCGGTTACTGATTTTGCAGCAACGTTAGGACTATAACACTGATTCCCCCGCTTGTGGTCTGACCTGTAGGCGCTGCCCTTTTTTATGGAGTCCGAAAACTCCCCAGACGGGCGCGTAATGCTCCGAAAACTCAAGACAGCGGAATAATTTTCCACTGGCGTAGTGTTGTCAGAAAAAACTTTCTCGCGCGTACTGGTCACGAAATGCGAAAAAAACTTAGGATTTATTAGGATTCGCAGCCCAATTCTCAGCCCAGAAAACGCCTCTAAAATGTCGTCATTTGTCGCAACGGCGCGGCGATGAATGTCAGGTTTTGACAGGTTGTAAGGGTTAACATTTGCTAACAGGCCAGCCAGATTAATGGCTTCTTTCTGGGCGGCAGGTTCATTCAGTATCACGGCGCACCTCCACGAACTCATTAACGAATCTCTCCAAAGGCTGAACACATGGCGACTGATAGCCCTCGCGGTAAAAGGTCACTCGGTTATGCTCGACGCGCTCAACGGTCACTACAGCCCCGTGAGAATCCTTGTAACGGCTTCCCGGCTGGGGGTTTTGGTTACGCATGGCTTACCCTCATACGCTTCGCCAGCCAGCGCTGAGACAGTCGTATTAATTCAGCTTTGCGCTGGTCGTAGTCCTGCCCCAGCTCAATTAGCGTGATATTGGTGCTTTCCAGATAGGAGAGGTGTTCAAGCTGTGCTGCGTTCATGCTGTCCCGTGGTTCGCCAGTAATGCCATTTGCCTGCGCCCACTGCTTTGCCGTCATGCCACCCAGCACGATACGGGCGATCATGTTGCTCTCGTTGCTGTAGTGGCGCTGCTGCGTCGTTTTACCCAGCTCGGCACGGGCCATATTCAGCGCATCGCACATTGGCTTAAAGTTGTTTGCGGCACTGATACGGGCTTTTAGCTGGCGACGATAGCGGGCGGCGATTTCAGGCACGCTGCGCTGTAGTGCCTCTTCACACTGAATGAAGTAACGTCGAACGGCGCGGCCCTGCTCGTTGCGTTCAACCATTGCCACTTCTTTAGCCATATCCAGCGATAGCAGGTAATCATGCTCTATTTGCTGGCGAGTTTTTGCGCTCGCCCGTTTTGGCGTGCTCAAATTTTCAACACGGATAAAATCGGTTCCGGCAATAAAACCGTACTGGTCAATTCGGCCTTTAATCCAGTTAGTAAAGTCGCGGCCCACCCCCAGCGCTTTATGCAACGCCTTAGCGCTCACAATATTGGCTTCACGCCCGCCAATGCGTCCGGCAATAACGGGAACAATAGCGGCAAAGTCGTTGCCGTTAATTGTGCCCAGAGAGGCGTTCAGATGAGGGGCGGCCTCAGAAATTAATCTGCTTTTTTCGATGTTCATTTTCAGTCTCCGTTAGGCGGCGTTAAACGCGTCCGGGTAGAGTTTCAGAATGTCGGCAATTTCCTGCTGAGAAAGTCCCTGATAGCCACCAGCGTCGGCGTTATGGTTCACTTGTGTGGTGGGCGCTGGTGGCGTAACATCAGATCCGCGAATATCTATGTTGTTAGCCGCCTGCTGTACGGGGCGGATTTTCTTTTCCATTAATCCACCTCACCACGTGATTCAGCGATACGCTTATTAACCCATTCATCTATTTCACTCTCCACGAACGCGATTGCGCGCGAGCCGATTTTGACAGGCTGCGGGAAGCGGTTTTGAGCGATAAGTTTATAGACCCAAGCTTTACCAATACCAGTACGCCGTAAAGCCTCGGGGAGGCGGATAAGTGTTTGTGACATATTTACTCCCGTATTCCATCATGCACTTAGGTGGACGCCAGTAGAACAAATGGAAGAGTAAATAATATAGTTAGTGTAGGGGAGAGATTAAAAAAATAAAAATTTATCTCAGATAAAGCAACGCTTCGAATTTCATAAAATTTATTCGAAGCGCCATTCTAGGGAAGGTGCGAACAAGTTCCTGATATGAGATCATCATATTCATCCGGAGCGCATCCCAGAGGGACATCATGAGCCATCAACTCACCTTCGCCGAT
>NZ_WBXP01000054.1 GCF_016415625.1 Shimwellia pseudoproteus | reverse complement strand
TCGATGTGTTTGCGGGAAAAAAATCGGCCCAGATCCGCGAAATTTTAATCAGCGAGTCAGCTTGGGAAGAAATGACCTGCTTATTCGCACCTTCCCTAGCCAGTCTGCCATGAGCATGACCAGCGCACCGATCAGCAATGAGCCTGTAAACTGGCTTTTCACCTTCCGCAACCCCATTATTTTTGCCAGATAAGGCGCCAGTAGCCCTATAAAGCTGACCGGACCTTATCGTCGCGCACGCTATTATCACGGCGGTCAGCAACAGTAAACTGCGGCGGCGCGGTAATCCCCCCAATTTTATTCAGCCCGATGCACTCCCCCCGATAAACAATGTAGTGCGGCAGAGGGAAAATTATCCTCGTAAAAAAATCATTTTCCCGACAATATTTCCGCGCCTCATTCGTCTACCTCATCACACGCTATTTTTAGTCATTTATTGAGGAGTGAACGCCATGAAAGATGTTGATACACGTAGACACGGCCGGGGGCATGGCCACCGCCGTATCGCGAAGCCGGTAGCTATTGGTGTGGCGCTGATTGTGGTGCTGGGGCTACTGGTGATGTCTTTGTGGAACGCAGTGCTTCCCGGGCTGATTGGTGTTAAGAATATCGGTTTCTGGCAAGCGCTGGGGTTGCTGGCCTTGTGCCGTATCTTATTTGGCGGTCTGGGCATGCGCCCGGGAATGTTTGGCGCCCGCCGGCGTATGCATGAGCGCTGGATGCAGATGACACCGGAACAGCGCGAGCAATTTATGCAGCATCGACATAAACACCGCTGGCACGGCGTTGCCCGCCTTCACGGCGGACATTACGCCCGGGACGGGCAGCATGAGCATCAGGAAGACGCCCCCACGGCTGAGCCGCAACCGGAAGAGACAAACGCTCAAAAATCCGCGGGAACCGAGTAAGCAGTATGCACGCTGAAAAGGCGAAATATTCACCCCTTGTCGCGGCGCTGGCCGCCTGCAGAGCTAAGTTATCGGCTTTTATTCGCGGCCGTACTGCGGTGCGCGATGATGCGGACGATATCCTGCAGGAAATTACTTATCAGCTTATAAAAGTGGAACAGCCGGTGGAGAACGTCGCAGCCTGGTTGTTCCGCGCTGCGCGCAATGAGATGACCGACCGATCGCGGAAAAAACGTGAACTCCCGCTGTCGGGCTACTACGCCGATAGCGACGACGATGGGGAGTTTGTGGAAGACGAGCTGGAAGAGACGCTATTTGGTGTTTCACAGTCACCGGAAGAGGCCTGTCTCAGCGAACTGATATGGGCAGAGCTGGATAAGGCGCTATCGGAATTGCCCGTAGCCCAACGCCACGTGTTTGAGAAAACTGAGCTGGAAGGCTACAGCTTTAAAGCGCTGGCGGAGGAGACCGGCGTTAGTGTCCAGGCGCTGCTGTCGCGTAAACACAAGGCTGTGCTCTCTCTGCGGGCTCGCCTGCATACGCTTTATGATGAGATCACGGGGGCGTAAATACGCCACGCCAGAGAGCAGGATATATTGTACGTTGCTCATCCGCCATGGGGTTTGCCGTTGATCCAGATAACAAAGGCGGGGCGCTTTGGTTTATTCATAATGATCTAAAGCATGACACGCTATCAATAAGAAAGGATTGTTACTATCAACAATCCTTTAATCCAATCACAATTTACCGGGGAAGTATTTTTCTACCAGCGCATATAAAATAGCAGCGGTTTCAATATCAATGACACCATCATATTTTTGCTGTCTAAAATGTAGCTGGAATACTCTGATTGTCTTGCTTAATGCTGCAGGGTCGCTTTTTATATTCTCCCCACTACCGGTCGTAATGAACTGTTTAAATGCATAGCCGCCGCCCGGTAATATTTCAATGCCGTAACCGTAAGCAGACAGCTTTTTCACGATATCATCGTTGGAAGGGATACCATTTTCCCTAAACAGGGAAACATATTTTTCTTTAGTGGATTCATCAAACCATGCACCTACGCCATTGTCATATAACTTTTTCCATGGAAAGGCGGCGCCGGGATCAGATTTACGGTCCAGAGAAATATCGCCATGGCCGACAACCTGCGTTGGCTGAATGTCAGGATAGCGTTTCAGAATATCTTTACACAGCGCAATAGTGGCCTCTATTTGTTCATCATTGAACGGTGGGAACGTAAATGTGCCGTTATTCTCCGAAGCCAAATTGACCAGATCAACGGCTATTGAGCTATCATTGAGTTTCACCCGATTTTCCCACGCGCTGGCACCCGCATGCCATGCGCCCTGGTCCTCATCTACCAGATTAAATATTCGTAATGATGTGAATCCTTGTTCTTTATAAGAGGCTTCAGTCGGGTCGGGAATCAGGTAATGGACGGCAACCACTCCTGATGTTAAGAAGCGATCGTTGATTGCTGTAGCAAAGTTCTCCACCGTATAATGAATAACCAGCGAACGGGGTCTTGATGAGAAATTTGGTGAGCGATAGGTTTTATTGTCAATAAGGTATTTTTCACCATTAGCACCAGTGACAGATGGCTGATTTGAACAACCAGAGACAATAGATATCGCCGTTAAAAGCGGTAACACACCTTTCATATTCTTGCTCCTTTTATAAGGTTATAACGTGATATAGTTGCCAATTCACCGCCAGATGACGATTAATGTGGATAAGCCAGTTTGCCAAAAGGTGAGGTTAAAAAAAGAACAATTCACTGCGTGTTGTGCAGGCGTTTAACCAGTTTGCCGATATTTTCCCCCCGATTTTGTTTGCTATCCGCAAGTCCGGAATAAATAAAGCAATATTAAAAATATGTTTTAGATATACCCTCCTGATACGGTGTTATTGCTGATGGCGTCGTAAAGGAATAGCGCGTTCATCGTGGGGAAGGAATAGTAGGGTAGCGAGCGTAGTTGCCATTCAGAATATTGATTTTTAGCGCTTATAAAGCGATAAGTGATGTTAAATTAAGTGCATATTGAATCGGGTTTATAATATTTTCTATATCTTATCGTCAGCCTGCGGTCCGCAAGGGGGCAGGTTTGTGTCCGGCATTTTTTCTGCCGCGATCCCGTGCCGGTACCGTTATCCTGGCCCGGGCTGACAAACGGTTGCTGGCCCGATGGCACAGCGGGATGGTTTGGTCGCCCTGCGGGTAATGAGCCCACTTCCGTGGGCTTTTTTATACTGGCAGGCGCGAGGCTTGCTTCAACATCTCTGCGCTCACTCGCCGGTGTCCGTCTTTCCGGACCGTCAGAACATAACTGAACAGCTGCCGCGTGATCTGTGCGTCGCTGATAATATGAATATTAGTATTGCGAATCAAAAAGCGCAACAAAGAAATAATCGTGATGCGAATGTTGTGGGTGATTTATTGATTAAGTGCATTAAAAATCCCGGGGCCGGGATCTGTCTTGTGGCCGGGGGATTATTGCTTTCTGGCGGCCAGCAGTTCTTCAAAAAGACGATCAAATTCGAGTGTTTTTTCTTTTAATTCAGAAAGATGTCTTTCTTTTTCACTGGCGGGAAGCCGTTCATAAAGCGTGACTAACTCGGCCTCTTCAGGTTTGAGAAGACGCCAGCCAGCGGCGGAGTAATCTTGTACATGGGTGCCGGTCTGGCGCACGTAATTCATCAGTTCAGCGAGATCGGGGCGAATGTCTTCCGGCTTTACGCCGAGCAGCGCCGCGAATTTTAACGTTGCTTCGGTATTGAGCGGAATATTGCCGTTCAGGTACTGGCTGACCGTCGCTTGTGTACTGAAGCCGAGCGCATCCGCCGCCTTATCCTGGGTAAGGCGTAACGTAATTTTCTTTTCGTTCCATATGTTGCGCAGTCTTTGGGCCGCGTCGGCCTCAGCTGCATCAAGCGTCTTCTTTCTCATGGTGCCCATATTATTCGCAAAAGTAATTTACGCCCAATCGTGTAACTGTTGACACCGTTGTATTCGCAATACTAATATTTGTATATCGCCGGCATCAAAGAGAAGGTGATGGATCTTAAAAATTACCCGGACGCTGTCGCCAGCCCGCAGGTGGGCAACGGCCTCACCGGTGATAGCGCAAATGCCGCAGATTGCGGCCCCATGGCGCCTGACCAGCGCTAAGAATTGTGAGGAAAGACCCGTGCAGACCACTACAGCTATCTCCGGGCGAAACGGCTGTCGCCTGAACGAAAGCCCCGCCGATACCTCAGACATTGAGGCTATTTTTGACCAGCGCATGATTTCCAGACCCTGGTCGTACTACGAGCAGTGCAAAGCCGACTTACTGAAACAGTCGCTCTCCCCTGATGCATATCAGTCTGCCTGCCGTAACATTGCTGACACACTGGGGATCTGACCATGAGTATGATGCTGATGGCCAAAGCCATGGCCATTAAAACGGGCAATCCGATTCGTAAACTGGTGCTGATTAAGCTGGCTGACAATGCCAATGATCGCGGTGAATGCTGGCCGTCTTACCAAAACATTGCCGATCATTGTGAGTGCAGTAAGAGTGCAGTGAGGGCCCATATCGATGCGCTGATTGCGCTGGGGATTTTGGTGAAGGAAAACCGCCCCGGAATAAAAAACGGCAAGGGTAATGCATCGAATATTTATTATATGAAACTCGATAACCCTATGCCGGATAAAAACATAGCCCCTGTGCCGCCAGCCAGCATAGGTATGGCACCACAAGCCACCCCCCCTGTGCCGCCACATGGCACCAGAACCTGTCACTCTTTTGAACCCGTCATTGATCCTAACGATCCCCCAGCCCCCCAGGGGGGAGGCGGTGACGAAAAAATAATGTCTGATGCCCAACAGGCCATGACGTTTTACAACGCGGCATCACAAAGCCGCTGCCGGGACCTGAAACCTTTCGTACTGATGCTCACCCCGACAACCACCCGGGAAGGTTACTCACTGGCTGACCTGCAACTGGTGATCCGCTGGGTGCTGGCAACCTGGCGGTGTCGCGCTGGCAGAATACCGAAACCGGCCAGCATTTGCCGGATAAACCGGTTTGATGGCTACCTGGCAGATGCCGAAGCCTGGGCAACCACCGCATCGGATATCGATCCACACGCGGTGATAAGCGCCTACAACGACATCTTTACTGGCGCACTCCCGGCCGCCGAACTGGACAGTGATCGCCGGCAGATGATTGCTCGCCTGGCGGCCCACATGAAAAATAAAACCACCGGGGCATTCCTCGGCTATTTCGAAAAATTTCGCACTGAAGCCCCTGATTTTTACTTTGGTACCGGCGGCTGGCGGGCCAGCTTCGATTATCTGATGAAACCTGAAACGCTGAGGAAAACCAGGGAAGGCGCGTTATGAGCCCTCAGGAACTGGAAATGTGCGTGCTGAGTGGGCTGCTCAATGGCGGCGCCACGCCGGACGCGTTTGACGTGATAACCCGGCTGCCCGAAGAGGCGATCAGCACCGGGTTTTACCGCGCCGTCTACCGGGAAATAAAAAAGCAGGCCCTGGCGGACGGGATCATTGACATGATGATGATCTGCGAAGCGCTGGGCGGCGATCATCTGGCGGACCTGGCCGACATTTGCCGTCTGCCGGCAACGGTACCAAACCTGCCGGGTTATGCCGCCCGGGTAGTGAAAGGCTGGCATAGCCGGCAACTGGCCACGCTATTTCAGAAGAGTGCTGACGGGATCCGCCAGGCGAAAAACCCCCAGCAGCGTGACGACATTATTGAGCATGCCGTCGCTTGCTTGCTGGAAATGATCGGGGACACCGGGGACATTCATCCCGTGCACATTAATGTACTACTGCCGCGTTACATGGACATTATGCGTACACGGGTTAACGGCGAAGCCGGGGCCATGAAACTGTATACCGGCATCACCGAACTGGACTGCGTCACCGGCGGTATTAACCCGCAGGATCTGGTGGTGGTGGCCGGGCGCCCGGGAATGGGGAAAACAGAATTTGCATTAAAAATTGTCGACGGCGTAACCGCAAAAGGAGGCGGGGCGCTGATTTTTTCTATGGAGATGGCCGCACAGCAGATCACCGAACGCGCCATTGCCGGCGCCGGGAATATGCCGGTATCCCGGCTGCGTAATCCGGCGGATTTTAGCGACCAAGAGTGGCGATGCCTGACGGCGGCACTGGGTGCCCTGGAGCAGCGCGACATCTGGGTGGTGGATGCCACTGATCTTACCATTGAGCAGATCCGGGCCATTGCTGAGGCCCACAAACGCCGCTATCCGCAACTGGCGATGATCATGGTGGATTACCTTGGGCTGATTAAAAAGCCCAGGGCAGAACGCAACGACCTGGCCATTGCTCACCTGTCCCGCAGCCTGAAAACCATGGCCATGCGCCTGCATACGCCCATCTTCGCCCTTAGCCAGTTATCCCGCGGGGTGGACTCCCGGCCGCCGGATCAGCGTCGTCCGGTCATGTCTGACCTGCGTGACTCCGGCGCGATTGAACAGGACGCCGACAGCATTCTGTTTCTGTACCGCGATGCCGTTTACAACCCGGAAAGCCCCGCCGCTGGCGTGGCGGAAATCATCCTTGGCAAAAGCCGGTTCAGCGCCAGCGGCGCGGTTATCTATCAGGCGTTCAAAAACGGGCATTTTCTCTCAATGGATCAGCATATTGGCAAGGAAAAATCCCGTATTCAGGTGGCGGCAAGCCAACCCAGAAAACCACGGGGTAGCTATGCAAATAAATACCACACTGAACCATTTTAACGGCGCCTGACCAGCGTATATTCAACTGAGGAAAGACCAATGACCGATTTATACTTTGCAAAATCAGTAAAACCCGACGATGGCTGTGACTGGACTTCGGTGATCATCTGGCGCATGAACGCCATTGCCCGGGCACGTAGCCGCGCCTGCTTTGTACCGCCCCCGCAACCGGTGCGGGTGTGTGATGTTACGCCCCCTCAGCCCCGGGCTGTAGCGCGCAAGCAGCAAGCCGTACCGCTGACAGCGGCCGGACAATTGCAGAAAACCCATACCGGCACCGTTATCTATGCTGGCGGTGAAAAAAGGGTGCAGATCCGCGAAACCGCCACTGTCTGGACCGCAGGACCTACAGAGAATTACGACAAACTGACCGGCCACCGGGTCGGCACCCGGGGGCATTGCCGCCTGTTGCTGGAGAGCATCAGGCCCATCGAAAACTCAACCAGGGAGCGGCACGGTGGTGAGCTCTCCGCACAGCAACTGGTGGCGCTAATACAAGGTAAAACCCTGAGCTACCAGGGCATCATGGCCGCCGTTAAAAAACAGCATCCGGATGTCATTATTACCCTTGAGCAAATACGTAAACGGCTGTGGGGAATGCAGCAGTCTGCTTTTATTGATATCGAACGCCACGATGATATGCCGGTGACCTACTTCACCCTGAACAGTGTCGATCCGCGCTTTTACCCGTGGTCTGCAAGGAACGCCAGAGGATAAGATTCCAGCGGGCTACGCGTGAGGCGTATTCCCTGAAAATACGATGATAAATAATCACTTGGCCCGTAAGGGCCATTTTGTTTTATGTATTTATCCGTGACCTTTCCGTAAAACTACTGTATAAATAAACAGGTATTGCGTATGGTGTTATTAGATTACCCGGATACTCAAAGGTTTAAATCATGCAACTTACTGATGATGAAGGAAATGTTGTCAAACTGCCGGACGATGGTCGCGTGGTGTTATCAGTGCGAAACGGTAAAGTCGTGAGTGTGAGGGATGTTCATACTGACGAGTTTATCGCTTCGCTTAATGCATTGTTTGATATGGCAAAATTAGCTGGTTTTTCAATCAACAAACCCGACGGCGTTAAGCGCTAAACCAGGCACCGGCCTGAACAACCGGCGAGCCTGAACACGGAATACTGAACAACAGCTGCGTTAAAGGGGATAGCACCGCCTCTCAATGGGTGCCTTGGCGTCATTAACAACTGATATTGACCGCGATGCCCTCTGGCACCAGTGCGCCGGGGGGCGTTTTCCGTAGCCAGGATATCTGGAGAGAAGAGGACGTTATATGATCTATCCATCAACCACCGGAAAACTCGATGAGACACTCCGCCTGCAGACGCTCGAATCGGTGTGGATCCAGGGCAAGCTAAAAATGTGGGGGCGCTGGTCGCATATTGGCGGCGGCGCTGTCGGGAATATGTTCAATATGTTGCTGGCATCGCAGACGGTGAGTAAAACCGCTATCCAGCAGATACTGCAGCATCTGGCCTCTGCTGGCCTCAGCCGTGAAGAGCTGCGGGTCTATTTTGAAGATCTGCTCAGCGGTAAAAACAAAAGTAATCTGGCGTTCTGCACGGACGATGAGGGGCTACAGATAGATGCGGTGATCGCTGAAACACTGGTCCGGGCCGGGCATCAACAGGCTTTTTTACTGCTCTGCGACCGCTATAAACGGCGGATGAGTAAAAAGGCCATGGCCCGGCAGTTAAAGGAAAAACACCCCGAGTGGAGCCTGCGAACCTGCGAAAGTCGCATCGATGTCTGGCTGCAGATGGCCGAGGCGATGCTCTACAGACCGATGTGCGATGCATTCGATAAAAAACCTGAAAGATTTCGCTTGCAGGATTGCGCGGGCGCTGCTTGAATTCATATAAGCTTAGCAAAGCGTTATTGGAAATGACCTTAACGCAATACTTTTACCAGAACCCGCCACCGTGCGGGTTTTTTATTGCCTGATATTTTCCCGGGATCATGATTAGGTGGTCTGTCCTTCGCTTTATTGATGCTCCCCGGCAGAACAGCCTCGCTTGCGCGGGGCTTTTTTATATCCGCTCCCAGGCGCAGCCATCACAGATAACCCGCCGGGGCTGATCCCATCACGAACCGTACCCCGCGTGACGTGGGGGTGAGAGATGAAACCACACATGCCAGACAAAATTGCCTCCGCGGTTGGGTACTGCACATCGGGCAGCCTCATTTGCTGGGGCAGTGTTGCCAAATGGATGCACGAACTCGACTGGAACCTCGTCGCCGTGGTCGGCGGGTTCATCATTGGTTTGCTGACCTTCGTCGTCAATTTCTATTTTAAGCGCCGCCAGACACGCGCCTATGAGGACGCGTTAGCGCGCGGCTATGTCACGCCTCCACCTCAGGATAAATACCCATGAGCAACCTGATTAAATATGTGTCGGCGGCCGCTATTGCCGGTGGCGGGGCGGCTGCTATTGCCGCTGCGTTAATTACCGGCCCGACGGGTAATGATGGCCTGGAGGGGGTCAGGTATCAGCCCTATCAGGATGTAACGGGGGTCTGGACAGTCTGCTATGGCCACACCGGCACAGACATTTTGCCCGGCAAAACCTACAGCACCGCTGAATGCACGGCGCTGCTAAACCGGGACCTTGCCACGGTGGCCCGCCAGATGGCCCCCGCTATCAATGTTACTGTCCCGGAGACCACCCGCGGCGCCCTGTATTCATTTGTCTACAACGTCGGCGTGGGTCAGTTCAATACCTCCACGCTGCGGCGAAAAATCAACCAGGGCGATATCAACGGTGCCTGCGATCAGTTGCGCCGCTGGACCTATGCCGGTGGCCAGCAGTGGAAAGGGCTGATGACCCGACGTGAGATTGAACGCCAGGTCTGTTTATGGGGCGAGCAATGAGCGCCCATTACCGCGTGCTGATCGGTGGATGTCTGCTGGCGCTGGTAGGGGGAGCATGCTGGACGGCAGACCACTACCACCGTCTGTACCAGTCACAGAAAACCCGGGCGGAAACTGCCGAACAACAGGCCAGTCGCGCAGAACTCATCACCGCCCACGTTCTGCGGCTAACGTCCATTTTCACTGCCATCAGCGAGGCCAATCAACATGGCAAAGCGCGCATTGCCCGGGATGCCTCCCGGGCTGCTTCTGATATTCACCGGGCGGTTGCGCAGGATGATTGCGCTGCCCGTCCTGTGCCTGCTGGCGCCGTTAAGCGGCTGCACGATTACGCGCACGGTATACCTACCGGCGCCGGTGCTACCACTCCCGGCAGAGCTGACCGCACAGACACCCCGGCCGGTTATCCCGCAGCCGCTGACATGGGGGGATAGCCTGGCGCTGAATGTCAGCCTGTTAGCCGCCCTCGGCCAGTGTAACCGGGATAAATCCGCCATCCGGCAGGCCGAGGCCGCAAGAGCAGGCCCGGGACAATGACAATCGCATTACCAATACGGCGCCGGTTTTGTTCAGGGCCGGTGGTGAATTAACGCAACGCAACAGGAGGCACGGCACATTGAGCAATGACAGTACGGCCGCAGGGTACCTCACGCCCACCGGGAGTGACCCGGATTATGGCGAGGGACTGGAGGGGACAATCAGCCGCTGGATCCAGGGGCTGACGGGAATCGACGCCAGCCTGGTGTTCCCACTCTGGACGGCGCCGCAACCGGAGAGCCCACCCGATAACATGACCTGGTGCACCTTCGGGGTCACCGGCGTTCAGGTGGACTCGCCGCCCGCGTATATACAGGGCGATGAATCCGTCGCGCAGTGGTCACAGGAAACCATCAGCCTGACGGTCCGTTTTTATGGTCCCGCAGGGCTGATGACCGCTACGCGGTTGCGCGACGGCATGCTGGTGACCCAGAACCACGATGAGCTGAACCGCGCTGGTCTGGCGTTTATCCAGCAGGGGGGGATCCTCAACGTCCCCGAACAAATCAATAGCCTGTGGGTCCGCCGCTATGACACCAGCGTCGACCTGCAGCACAAAATCATCCGCCAGTATGGCGTCAAAACGCTGGTGCAAGCGCCAGTAACATTCTTTGGAGAATAATCTATGCCACAGGGTTTACCTGTTTCCAACGTCGTGAATGTGGACATCATCATGTCACCGGTCGCGGCACAGGGGCGCAATTTTGGCGCGCTTCTGATTCTGGGCACCTCGACGGTGATCCCGGTTACTGAACGTATCCGTGAGTATTCAGCGCTTGAAGATATCGGCACCGATTTTGGTGTCGACAGCCCGGAATACGAGGCGGCCACGGTCTTCTTTTCCCAGGCGCCAAAACCGACGCAGCTCTTTATTGGCCGCTGGGCGAAAACACTGGCCACAGCGGAGTCCGGCGCGGTGGAAACCATGCTGGAGGCTGCAAACGCCGCCATGCAGTACACCAACTGGTACGGGCTGGCGCTGGCCGACAGCGCCGACCTGGTTGAGAAAGACCTGATCGCTGTTGCCGCGGCCATTGAGGCATCCAGCCTGAGCCGCATCCTCGCGGTGACCACCGCCGATCCCGATGTGCTGGTAGCGGGCAACAGCGACAATATTGGCTATAAGCTGAAGGCCGCGGGCTATGGCCGCACGTTCTGGCAATACAGCACCAGCAGCAAATACGCCGCTGTCTCGGCATTTGGCCGGGCCTTTACCGTTAATTTTAACGGCAGCAACACCGCTATCACGCTGAAGTTCAAGCAGGAACCGGGGATTACTTACGAAACCCTGACCACCTCACAGGCCGCGGCCATCGACGGCAGCAACGGTAACGTCTATGTCTATTACGCCAACGACACGGCGATTATTCAGCAGGGGGTGATGGCCAACGGGGACTTCTTCGACGAACGCCACGGCCTGGACTGGCTACAGAATGATGTGCAGACCAACCTGTACAACCTGTTGTACACCAGCACCACCAAAATTCCCCAGACCGATGCAGGCGTGACCCGCCTGATGGCAAACGTCGAGGCGTCCCTCGATCAGGCCGTCACCAACGGGCTGGTAGCGCCGGGTATCTGGAACGGTGGCCCGGTCGGCCAGCTTTCCCCGGGTGACACCCTGACAAAAGGTTATTACGTCTATGCCGGTGCTGTGGCTAACCAGGCGCAGGCAGACCGGGAAGCCCGCAAATCACCGGTTATCCTGGCGGCGATTAAGCTGGCCGGCGCCATTCACTATGCCGATGTGCAGATCAACGTAGTCCGTTAAGGGGTAATACATGTCCAGTTATTCTTTTCTTGATGTCTCGGCATCACTGACCGGTCCAACCGGGAGTATCGATCTGGGGTGCGGCTCAGCAAACAGCGAAGAGGGCATCACCATCGCTATGGGTGAGGTCAAAAACACCATGACCATCGGGGCGGACGGCGAAGTCATGCACAGTCTGAATCCCGGGAAGTTCGGCACCATTACGGTGGTGTTGATGAAAACATCCCCGGTAAACAAAAAGCTGTCGCTGATGTACAACGCCCAGAGTCAGTCCTCGGCCACCTGGGGCAACAACGTGATTGTCATCCGTAACAAGGCCAGCGGCGATATCATTACGGCGCGCAGCTGCGCATTCCAGAAACAGCCAGATAACGCCAATGGCAAAGCCGGTGGCACCCTGTCATGGGTATTTGACTGCGGCAAAATCGACCAGCTACTCGGGGAGTTTTAACCAATGGAATGTGAAATTAAAGGCATCACTTACCGGATCGCAACGCTGGATGTTTTTCAGCAACTGAAGGTGAGCCGCAAGCTGCTGCCGGTATTTGCCGGGCTGGTGAGTGAGTTCGGCACCCTGAAAGCGCAGGTGTCAGCCGGTAATAATCAGGGGATGGTGGATAGCGTGCTGCCTAAAATTGCCGATACCGTGGCGGCACTGCCAGACGATGACGTTAACGCGGTGATTTACCCGTGCCTCGGGGTTGTCTCCCGGCAGAACGGTAGAAACTGGTCGCCGGTATTCAGCCAGGGCGTGCTGATGTTTGACGATATCAGCATGCTGGATATGTTGCAGCTGGTGGCCCGGGTGGTGGCCGACAGCCTGGGAAATTTTTTGAACGAACTCCCCGTCAGCGAGACGCCCACCCCGCCAGCAGCCTGACGCTGGACTCTCTCCCCGATGGCGAAAGCTATCTGATGCGCCCGGTGGATGCCGGGTACATCCCCTATACCGCACTGAAAGACGGTACCGTTGACCTGGCAGATATTGCCCGTATGAATGACTGGCTGGATCTGAAAGACGACAACGCATACCGGATAGCAAAATGGAGAGAAGCGCGTGAACGCTGAAACGATCAAAAACGTCCTCGTTTCCCTGGGGTTTTCGGTGGATGAGGCGGGAGCAAGACGGGTTGAGGCTGTGGCTGCTGGTGTTGCGATAAAAGTTGCCGATCTGGGGCTGAAGGCAGAGTCCTCTGCACTGGCGGTGGTGAACTTCACGGCCAATATCGCCGGGCAGCTGGATGCGCTCTATTCGGCCTCCCGGCGTACAGGCGCCACTGTCGAAGGCATCAAACGCATTGGGTTTGCCGCAAGCCAGGCGGGAGGGCGTGCAGATGCTGCCCGGGGATCGCTGGAAAACCTGGCAACGTTTATCCGCACGGCACCGGATGCGGCGCAGTCCCTCAGCCGGATGGGGGTACAGACGCGAACCGGCAGCGGCCAGCTGCGCGATATGTCGGCCATTTTTAGCGATGTTGGCCAGCAGCTTAGCCAGATGCCACCACACCAGGCCGAACAGTCTGCACAGATGCTAGGCATTGATAACACTACCCTGCAGGCGATGCGCCACGGTATTGGCCAGTTCAGCGGGGAATATACCGCCATGGCCAGGGCCATTGGGTTCAATGCCGACCAGGCGGCTGTCAGCGCAAACCGGTTTATGACCACATTCCGATCGTTCGGTGAAATGTCCGACATGGTGCGCGATAAAATCGGCGCCAGTCTCGCAGAGGGCCTGGCCGGCCCGCTTGATACGCTGCGCCACCAGGTGATGGATAATTTCCCGAAAATTGACAGCACCATAACGGCGGTCGTCAATGGGGCCCTGTGGCTGGGAGAGACATTAGGCCGGATGGCCTACCGGCTGATTCAGCTGACCGGGGATATTATCGACGGGTGGGCGTCGCTGGATAACGGGACGCGCCAGGTGATTGAGGTGCTTGGTCTGCTGGTGGCTGCCTGGCGGCTGCTGGATATGGCGTTTTCGATGTCACCGGTTGGCCGCATCGTTATGGTGGGTGCGGCGCTACTGGCGCTGTATGACGACTATAAAACCTGGCAAGAGGGCGGCCAGTCATTAATTGACTGGCACAAATGGGCGCCCGGTATCGATTATGCGCAGAAGGCATTTTCCAGCCTTGGCGAGGATTTCAGTACGCTATACGAGAAGGTGAAATCCCTGGGAAGCGCCCTGGTGGATCTGGGGAAACGGTTCCTCGGCTTTATCAATATCGACACCAGTAAATTTCACGGGAAATGGCTATTCGACCAGATTATCGAGAGTGTACGTAGCTCGATAAGCGTGCTTGGTTCGCTGGTGGATGCTTTGCGTAAAGTGGTTAGTGGCGATTTCTCTGGTGCCTGGTCATCACTCAAGGATGCGGCGGGCGCATGGGTAAAAAGCCCGGTAGTGCAGGGCGCTGTGGCTGTTGGCCAGGGTATTGTGGATAAGGTGTCCGACTGGTGGAATGGTGATAGCACCACCCAACACGCCCAGGCTACTAAACGTGGCGAGCGCAATAATAACCCCGGGAATCTGAACTTTGTCGGGCAGTCAGGTGCTTCGCTTGAGCGCCCAGGCGGTCGCTTTGCCAGATTCGATACTGCATTTGACGGGTTACGGGCGTTGTCTCGTCAACTGATGTTATACGCAGGGCGTGGAATTAACAGCGTAGAGAAGATTATCTCCACCTGGGCACCCGCATCCGACAATAACAGTACCGCCGCTTATATTCAGGCCGTATCCCAGGGGCTTGGTGTAAACCCACGGGCCGCACTGAACATGCAGAATCCTCAGATAATGTCCGCGCTGATGAACAGCATCATTCACCACGAGAACGGCAGAAATATCTATTCTCGCGATCTTGTTAATAGAGGTGCTGCGTCGGGTATTGGAGGGCGAAGCGATCAGTTTCAGCAGCAAAACACGTACTACATCTACGGCGGTAATGCTCAGGATATCGGGCGCGAAGTTGGCCGTCAGGTGGGGGATAACGCGGGCAGAATGCGAACCAGGCAAGTAAGGAGAGGCTGATGGATATTCTTTCTACACTGTTCCGGCAGCAGAGCCGGAAAATCGGGATCATCGTTCCCAGCGTGGTGGTGTCGGAAAAGCACACCGATACGCTGGAAATTACCGAGCACCCGGTAGAGGTGGGGGCTGCGATTACTGACCACGCCTATAAAAAACCGGCAGAGCTGGTGATGGAGGTTGGTTTTTCCGGTGGCGGATCTCTGCTGGACTTTACCAACACATCAAGTATTGGTCTCAGTCTGCGCCTCAGCCCCAGAGAGACGTACCAGCAATTGCTCGATCTGCAATCATTACGGGTGCCGTTCGACGTGATCACTGGTAAGCGCCTGTACAGCAACATGCTGCTCAAAGGGCTGGAAGTCACCACCGACCGCACCACCGAGAATGTGCTATCAGCTGTTTTGACGCTGCGGGAAGTGATTATTACCAGCACAACCACAAAACAGGTGGCGGATAAAAAGGATATGGCGTTGGGGGTTACGACGTCGGCCGTACAGAACTCAGGTGTTAAAACGCCGGTGCCGCAAAATAGCTCGATGTATTCTTCGGCCTGGCAAGGAGTTAAATCATCCCTTAGCCTTGGTAAATAACGATGGAAACACAAGAAATTCCCCTCAGCGCAGCGAACCAGCAGTTCACTATAACTCTGACCGGAAACAGCCTCCGGATGTCGATCACCTGGCGGGCGATGTTCTGGTGCCTGGATATCATGAGTGTTGATGGCTCGCCGCTGGTCATGGGTATACCGCTGATTACCGGCGCTGACCTGCTGGCGCAGTACCGGCACCTCAATATGGGGTTCTCCCTGTATGTCAGCTGTGATGATCCGGCCAACGAAAACCCTACCGAAACTGACCTTGGCACTGGCAGCCACCTTTACGCGGTAACGGAGTAAATATGTCACAAAACTGGATGCGCCACTTCGAGTTATTGCTGGTGGATAAAAATGGCAAGGCGACTGACTTTGGCTCATTTAAAGCCACGTTCAATATCGACTGGTTTAATCTCAGCAGTGAGACGCGGATCGGGACGTTCAAAATTTATAACCTGTCTGCGCCCACGATTAATAAAATAATGGGTGCAGAGTTTACCCGTATCCGGATTATTGTGGGGTATGACGGCCTCGCCGCTGATGTCAGTGCCAGTCAGGTGGGCGTGGCCCGTCAGGTTAATCCTGATGAGGCTGGTCAGACCGACGGACGAAACTATGGGTCGATATTCGACGGGGAAATTCGTTACACTTTGACCAGCAAAGATAAAAATAGCCCTATCGACAGCTACGTTCTGATTTAGGCGGCCGATTCGGATAAGGCATTTATCACCACCATGACATCGCATACTCTGGCTGCGGGTTACATGGCTGCCGACATGAACGCCTTGCTGATGAAGGACTTCAACGCCAACGGTGTCACGGAGGGCAAAACGCCGCAAATGCCGCCTACTGTTTATCCTCGGGGCCGGGTGCTGTTCGGTATGACCCGTGACCTGATGGATAATGTGGCTGAACAATGCGGGGCGACGTGGATGTTCGTGGATGGTAAGCGGGAGATGGTCGCTCAGGATGAATTCATGCACGATGCCATTCCACTGAACAGCGAAACGGGCCTGATCGGTATGCCAGAGCAGACTATCGGCAGCGGCGTAAACGTCCGGGCGCTGATTAACCCTAACATCCGGGTGAATGGCCTGATTGAGCTGAACCAGGGCGCTATATTCCGGATGCAGTTAGGCAGTAACGATATTGCCAAGGCGGATGGCCGTATCACCAACCAGAACAATAACGGCAACATCACACCGAATGGCGTTAAAGCACAGCCAGCCAGTATTGCCACAGATGGTATATATGTTGTCCGGGGCATTATGTACACTGGAGAAACACGGGGCCAGGCGTGGTACATGGATATGATGTGTGAAGCGCGTGGGGCGGCGGACCTATATTCGAAAGAGGCACAGCAAAAGGTTTATTCATGAAAGTTAACTATTCGATCTTGCTGGCATCGTTATTAACATCAATCAGTTTTGGTGCGGCAGCTGATTTACAATGCGGTGGTTATCATCTTCACGCTGCTGAAAATGGGTGGACTCAAATAAACGGCGAACAGGTTACATCCCAAAAAATCAGCTTCTTAGCCGGTAAGGAGGATTGGGATAATGTTAAAACTGATATGGGTCTCATGCCATCTCGTGACGGTAACAACTACGGTTTCCAGTTCATTAAGCGTGATGGAAAGTCATGGCTTAATGTCCAACTCCTGCAAGCCAGCATGGACGCTCCAAGGGTGATCGGGTCGTTCCCGTGTAAGAAGGTGGCGGATTAGTGTACACTTTACGAATTGAATCCGGCATTAAAACTTAAGTAAACGGTTTAGAAAATAAGGTTGATAAAAATGGTCGCGGGACTTGAGTTGTTAGTGTTGCAAGCTACGGATATCCGTTTTGTTTCACGAGCAGCGCAGCAGATAGTTAAGCCCCTAACAGTTGCCAATAGCAAATTGGTAGAGACGGCTATGCCTGTGAACCCTGATGAGGTGAAGTTTGCTCTCGACCGGGCGTCAGTGGCTATCAATTCTGTTGAACGAAAACTGATTGAGTGCGCCGAAATTATCACAGGAATGGACGATCCAGAAGGCTTAGGGTTGTCATTCACAAATGACTTTCCTGGTGAGTTAAAGGCCCGGGCCGAGCTTCTTACGGATCAGATAGAAAATCTGAAAAACGTCTTTTCCCTCGTGGAAACATCCGCTTCTTGGAAGCCCTATTTATCTTCGGTTCAGGACCGAAGAAAAAAAGCGGTCAGAGCTATTTCTAACTTGAGAAATGCCTATTTGAATATTGCTATGCTTGCAGAGCAATACATATCACCTGTTCCGACTGTTGAAAGCAGCGTTGAAGGAAGCACGGAAGAGTTCACATCTGCCGTTGGATCTTCAAACCGATTGCTGGACATTAAACAGTCGGAGTGGAGATAATGGCTGAAGTTTGCATTCAATCCTCGTTAGCCAGTAATGCCACCGTTCAAGGTTATGCAAGAGAACTATCGAATTTTCTTAACGGAATCTCATTGTCTGGCCGGTTGGGTAAAAATGGCGGGTTCGAGAGAAATCTGGCAGCTACAGCGTCAGGAATTATGAAAATTCATATCCTCGTGCCCGGGGAGGGTTTTTAGGGTACAAAAATTCCTCAAGTAAAGCGAACGAGTAATAACTACCTTGTGTATGTCAGGCACTGGGACTTCAATGAGAAATTTCAGCTGATAGCAATTATCACACCTGATGCCCACGAAAGGATTGATGGTTTACTTCCTGATATCATTCGTATAGCTGAAAGTGACTTTCATGATTTGAATGAATCGCAGATAAATCAGATGACTTTCTACTAAAAAGAACAAACTCACTAAGACCCGCCATTGAGCGGGTTTTTTATTGCCTGGAGAAAATGAATGGCGGTATCTGACAAAACCCGGTCTGGCTCACTGGCCGAGGTGCTCACCTCTGAAAAACGGGCCAATTACGAACAACTACGGGTGGCAATGCCCGGCATTATCCAGTCGTTTGATCCTGATACGGTGACGGCTGTCGTTCAGCCAGCGATCCGGGCGGTATCCCGCGATAATGACGGCAACACATCGACTCACGATTACCCGCTGCTGGTGGATGTCCCCGTGGTATTCCCCCGCGGCGGCGGTTGTACCCTAACGTTCCCGGTGAAAGCCGGTGATGAATGCCTGGTTATTTTTGCTGACCGCTGCATTGATTTCTGGTGGCAGAACGGTGGGGTACAGGAGCCGGTGGATGGCCGCATGCACGATCTGTCTGATGCGTTCTGTATCCCAGGCCCCCAGTCGCAGGCACAAAAAATTAGCGGCATCAGCACCACGGCGGCGCAGCTACGTACTGATAGCGGAGCGGCATTTATCGAGCTGGCCCCCGGCGGCGCGGTCACCATTACCAGCCCGCAGGTCACAATTAACGGCCAGCTGCAGGTCAATGGTGTGATTACCTCAACAGGTGATCAGACTGCTGGCGGTATCAGCCAGATCAACCATACCCACGGCGGTGTGCAGTCGGGGGACAGCAATACAGGAAAACCACAATGAGATACCGGCGCGAGGACGACGAGGGTGATTACACCTTTGGCCAGGGAGATGATACCTGGCTGACTAACTCACCAGAGGCGGTGGCGCAGGCGATTAAAACCCGCTTTATGCTCTGGTATGGGCAATGGTTCCTCGACACTACCGAGGGCACCCCGTGGGTACAATCGGTGCTGGGCAAACAGCGCCCTGAAGAGTACCGACTTGCAATCCGCCAGCGCATTCTGGAAACCCCGGGTGTGAACAGTATTATCGCCTTTGATAGTTCAGTTAACACCTCAACCCGGCGAGTGACCTTCACCGCCACGATCGACACCATCTACGGAACCACAACAATAATCTCGGAGGCGTAATGACCTTAAACCTGGATACTTTGGGCTTATCGGCAACGGTAACCGCTCAGGGGATAAGTGCGCCCGATTACCAGACCATTCTGTCTACAATAACCGGGTATTTTCAGCAGATTTATGGCAGCGATGCCTATCTTGATCCTGATAGTAAAGATGGCCAGATGATTGCGCTGGTGGCACTGGCGATCCACGATGCCAATAACACCGCGGTCGCTGTCTACCGGTCATTCTCTCCCACAACTGCGCTGGGGGATGCGCTTAGCAGTAACGTGAAAATTAACGGCATTACCCGGCGCCTGGCCACGAATTCAACTGTTGACCTTGTGCTCGCCGGTACTATAGGCACCACCATTATTAATGGTACGGTGCGGGATTCCAACGGTGTTATCTGGAATTTACCCATTGTGGTAGTGATTGGCACCGATGGCACAGCAGTGGCCACGGCAACCTGTGCCAGCACTGGCGCGGTGGTTGCGTTGCCACATTCCGTCACGCAGATCAACACGCCAACACGGGGCTGGATGACCGTTACTAACCATCTGGCAGCTACTGTGGGCGTAGCTGAAGAAACGGATGCTGAGCTGCGGATCAGGCAGAGTCAGAGTGTGGCGCTGGCCTCCCTGACGCCGTTTGACGCAGTGGATGGTGCTATTGCCAACATTAGTGGCGTGATCCGCCATAAACTGCTTGAGAATGACACCGGGTCAGTGGACAGCAATGGGCTACCGGCACATTCACTCTGCGCCATTGTTGATGGGGGGGATCTTACTGAAATAGCTCAAACAATACGGAAAAAAAAGACACCGGGTGTATCTACATTCGGTAATACATCGGTGACAATTAACGATGCGTACGGAAATCCTCTGACTATTAATTTCTCCCGGCCAGTTCTGATCCAGATATATGTCGAAATCGAGTTAAAGGTATTTTTTGGGTATACTAATCCAGTCGGGGATGGAGTTAAAAAATCAATATCTGATTATATTAATAATTTAGATATAGGTGATGATGTGTTATTAAGTCGGCTGTATTCCCCTGCCAACCTGACTGCGGGGGAAGATAATAGTGATAGCCAGTATTATGATATATTGTCACTCAGGATTGGAGTTGCTGGTAATACACCGTCAGTAAGTAATGTTAACATTTCTTATGATGAGCTCGCATTCTGTGATGCTGGCACTATAAAACTAACGGTGACGCAATGACATGAGCAAATACACTAGTCTGATAACCAGTTATCATTCGTCAAAGCCGCTTTTCAATCAACATATTGATTTATCAACTCGCCCGGTTTCCGATATAGCAAAGACCACTATAGCCTTAGTAAACGGTTTTGATTTAGATAAGGCTGTAGGCATGCAGCTTGATATGGTTGGTGAATGGATTGGCCGCAGCAGGGAAATCACTGCACCTGTAGATAATTACTTTTTCTCATTAGATATTCCTGAACTTGGGTTTGATTATGGAACATGGAAGGACCGCTATGATCCTGTCACGGGTATAGTCCGTGTGGGCGATGATGATTACAGAACCATGCTGCGGGCTAAAATCGGGGCAAATAACTGGAAGGGAACCTCTGAGGAACTACCTGCACTATTTAATAGCATTTATCCTGGAGGGAGCATAAAAGTTACATATTCTGACAATCAGGATATGACTATGACGGTTTTTGTTTCCGGTGATGTAATATCTCCGGTAACTAAAGAAATTATCAGGCAGGGATATCTTGCGATAAAACCATCAGGCGTAAGTGTTACATATCAAATTAATGGGGTGGCTATATAAGATGGCTAAAAATGACTTTAAGGCGTTTGCTGTTGATGATAATGCGAATGTTTTATCTCAGGAAGATTATGAAAATCTCGATGCGCTGATTTCTGGCTTTCATTCGGGTATCGCCAGGAGTGAGCAGCTAAATAAAGTATGGAGGCAGTCATCAGTAATAGCTGCAATGCTGGGTGATTTTATTACTACAGAAACTGGAGATGATGTTACTGATGATGGTGATCTAAATAAACTGTTAAAATCATGGCTGGCAGCGCTGCTTAATTACTCGGAAAAGACTCTTGATAGCCGGTATCTTAACGTAGATAAAAATCTGTCTGATGTTCAGAATAAAAATTCGGCACGGGTAAATCTCGGGCTAGGTAATGTCGCAACGTTAAATACCGGGACCACTGCGGGCACAGCGGCTGCTGGCAATGACTCCCGGATTGTGAATGCCGTGCAGCGCGGTGGCGATACCATGACCGGTGATTTAACGCTACGAAATTTGTTCGTCAACGGCACCGGGTTTGTCGAAAAGCGTGGTGTTTCTGCAACAGTCGACGGTATGAACTCGACAAATGGATTCCGGATTATCGGGAACGGTAATTTATTTGCGGATATTTATCACAGCGAACGTGTTGGACAGAACCACTTTATGGCATTCCATGTTGCCAATGGCGGTGCTGACGGCTGGTTTGAGTTCAGAAATGACGGGCAATTTTTTGCGAATAACTACCTCCATGCGGGAGAGGCCATTTTAGCCACGGACGGGAATGTCAGCGGGTCGATATGGGGCGGCTGGCTGCGGGACTGGCTGCTGAACAGTAATGACCCGACCGTTAATGCTGTGAACAGGGGGGCAATTGATGCCCGTCTTAACTGGTACAGGGACGGAGGGCAACTGGATGGCCGTATCCAGTGGGGGGCTTTGCTGGGGGTTGCTAATGCGGGGGCTGGCGCTGTGGGGACATATGGTCTTCTTTATAACCAGACCGGGCACGATATTAACCCGGGAGATGTGATACCCGGAGGCCAGCTGCGCTGGGCATCTGCAGGGGAGCGTCAGGCCTGGGCCCCCAGTGACGGCGCCTGGAGAGCGCTTGGCACGGCAAATGCTAATAAAGGCTACGATGGTGATGAAGTCACACTGTATGTACGTATCAGCTAACGGAGGGATGAGTATGAATTTACCAGAAACTAATGAAGTCAGTTATTTTGATGTTACTGAAGCCAGAAATCCGTACTGGACTGACAGCAGTTACACCAGAATAACGCTTGAGGTTATGTTTGCCTGGGGCGCTGACAGAAATGAATACATTCCTTTTACCGCGTCGCCGGATGATCCTGAGCTCCACGGCAGGCAGATATTTGCGGATGCAAAAGCCGGTAAATACGGTGAGGTGGCGCCGCCGCCTGTCCCCACTGCAGGGCAGGTGGAGAATGAAATCAGCCGGCGTATTAAACAGGCTTCGGCAGTACTGAGTGAGTTATCAGACCGGCAGGCGACCCTGCAGGATGCGCTCGACCTGAATATGGCCGGTGTGGATACCCACGATGCGCTGGAAAACCTGAACGCGGAGATGCTCGCCTGGCGGGAATACCGGGTGAAGGTGTCCCGGGTGGCGGAGCAGGATAACTATCCGCAGGCGGTGATATGGCCGGAAGCACCGGCTAACCGGTAAGACCGGTTAGTGATAACCCGATAATGAACATTACCGGTGAATCAGGGAAAGCCAGATCACGGTCACCCTGGTTTATCCGGGAGTATGGTCACAGAGGAATAACGTTTATGAGTGGCGGAGATGGAAAAGGACCGGGAAATACCGGTCTCGGACACAGTGGTGGTAAACCTAGTGGAAATACCACTGGAAATTCCAGCAGTTCTTCAGGTCACGGCGGTTCAGCTTCAGGCGGTAACTGGCATTATAGCCCAGGTCATGGGCCAGTTACTTCAATCGGACCTGGTGGTGAGATCCACATCAACATCACCGGCGGGATGAACCGGGGGGATCCCCCCCTGAAGGGAAAGGCGGTAGCGGCGGAACTGGGACAGGCGGTGTAAATGCTGGAAAAAATAGCGGGAATGAAGGCGAAGGAGCAGTATTCATACCTGTTCAGGGGCTTTGTTGAATAAATCGAACTTTTAGCCGAAATTAGGATCAGATCACCACACTCCTGACCCTGTAGCGACATCCTGTGACAAAGCAAAAGTTCA
>NZ_WBXP01000053.1 GCF_016415625.1 Shimwellia pseudoproteus | reverse complement strand
GATGTGTTTGCGGGAAAAAAATCGGCCCAGATCCGCGAAATTTTAATCAGCGAGTCAGCTTGGGAAGAAATGACCTGCTTATTCGCACCTTCCTTAGCACCGCGCGGATAAATAACCTTAATTATTGTGCAGTAATAAAAATGACACTTATCTTTGTTAAGGATATGTGCGAGCCTTAAAGGCATGCCGTTATCTTTCCCGTTACGCCATTCCGTCAGCCCTGCCCGCAATACTGCACAGGGCCTGGCACAGTATAGTAAGGAGATATCCGTGGATGCCTCAGCACTTGCGGCGTTAATATCGCGCATTGATTTTGCCGTGGTCACAACACTGCATATTATCTATCCTCCGTTAACGATTGGGCTGGCTCTGTTACTGTTCCTGGCAGAGTGGCGATGGCTGCAACGTGGCGATAATCGCTGGTACCGGCTTTGTCGTTTCTTTGAAAGGCTGTTTATCGTTAATTTTGGCGCCGGTGTGGCCACCGGCGTGACCATGGAGCTGGCCTTCGGTATTCTTTATGGCCCGTTCTCCCAGGCGGCAGGCCCGATCTTCGGCCAGGTATTAGGGTATGAAACCATCACGGCGTTTATGTACGAAGCGGCGTTTATTGGTTTGATGATCTTTGGCTGGGGCCGTATTCATCCCAAAATTCACCTGTTCGCAACGGCAAACGTTGCCCTCTCCTCCGCCATTTCCGCTATGTGGATCATGAATGCCAACTCC
Organism: Shimwellia pseudoproteus; assembly: GCF_016415625.1. GTDB lineage: Bacteria > Pseudomonadota > Gammaproteobacteria > Enterobacterales > Enterobacteriaceae > Shimwellia > Shimwellia pseudoproteus. The sequence continues at coordinate 24,064 of NZ_WBXP01000053.1, read as the reverse complement.
TGGATGCAATCACCGGTGGGGGTTAAGCTGCAAAACGGCTATTTTTACGTTGCCGACTGGTTTGCCGCCCTGCTGAATCCAAATGTGCTGGCGTCTTTCCCCCATATGTTGTTGGCCAGCATTGAGCTGTCGCTGTGCTTCGTTATCGCCGTGTGCGCCTGGTTTGTGCTTAAACGCCGCGATATTGAACTGTTCCAGCGGCCGCTGAAATATTGCCTGGTGGCCCTGTTGTTTGTCGCACCGCTGCAAATATTTGTCGGTGATGCGCTGGGGCAAATTGTCGCCCAGACGAAACCTGCCGCGCTTGCCGCCATGGAAGGGCACTATAACACCTACCTGCCGGACGGTACCCCAAACAGCGAATGGCATGTGGTGAGCTGGCCAAATCAAGCCGGTACCGGCAATGCCTGGGCGATTTCTATTCCCCACTTCCTGAGCCTACTCGAAACCCATAGCTGGAATGACCCGGTCCCCGGGCTTAACGACTTCCCGGCGGCGGATCGACCACCGGTGGTGGTGCCGTTTTACGCGTTTCGCATTATGGCAGGCATCGGCGGCGTCCTGGCGATACTGGCGATATGGGGCGTATGGTTGATATGGCGCGGGCGGTTTACCCTCGCGCAGATAGCAAGCCACCGCTGGTTTCTGCTGTCTGCCATCGGGTGCGGAACCCTGCCCTACCTCGCTATCTGGGCCGGTTGGTGGGCGCGGGAAAGCGCACGCCAGCCGTGGATTGTCTACGGGCTGATGCGCACCGACCAGGGGGTGAGCCAGATGTCTGTTGCCGCCGCCAGTTTCTGGCTGGTTGGCTTTACGGTGCTCGAAGTCATCGTCTCGCTGGCAACCTTTTACTACATGGCAAAAATTTGCCGCCTTGGCCCGTCGGACGTGGATAACGCCCCGATCTTTAACCCACAAAATAATGCCGGTGCCGTACCGGAAACCGAAGCCGCGTTTAACAGCGGACACGTAACGCCACGTCAATAAGGGGATGGCATGATTGAAGCAATGACGTTTCAGCAACAGGTGCTGGCATTCGCATGGTGGCTGGCGCTATGGGGCAGTTTACTGGTGTATATCGCCCTTGACGGTGCCGATCTCGGCGCGGGTATTTTTTCGCTGTTCGTCAAGGACGAGCACGAGCGCGGCGCTATTATGGCGGCCATGGCCGGGACCTGGGACGCCAACGAGACATGGCTGGTGGTGGCCGGGGGAATTTTGTTCGGCACCTTCCCGTTTGTCTACGGTTCCGCCCTGAGCTATCTGATGATACCGCTGATCTTTGTCCTGTGGGGCATTATGATCAGGGCGTTATCTATTGAACTTCGCCATCTGGCCTCACCGCGCTGGCGACGCTTTAGCGACTGGTGTTTTGGCCTCAGCAGCCTGGCCGTCACCTTCTTTGGCGGTATGGCGGTGGGTGCTTTTTTGCTGGGGTTTCCGCTCACCAGTCGCCCCGGACAGCTCCCAATCTATAGCGGAAGCTCACTTGCCTTTATCACGCCATTTAGTCTCTGGGTCGGCATCGCGTCCGTGGTGGCAGTCACCCTGTCGGGGGTGTTGTTTGTCCGGGCACGCCTCGCCAAAACAGAGCCTATTCGCGCATTCGCGGTTAAGTGGACCATGACCATCTACTATCTGGCGTTACTTGCCGTTGCGGCAACCGCCGCGTGGAGCGCCCTGATATTCCCCTGGGCCTACAATAAATGGTTTGGCCCCCACGCGTGGGTATGGTGGACACTGTTATTACTCGCGCTATTGGCGATTTACCAGATGCGCCGGGCCACACGCCAGGACCGCGATCTGGCGGCAATCCTGTGGTTCAACGCCTGTGCGCTGATTATGGGCGGCAGCATGATGGCAACGCTGTTCCCCTGGCTGGTACCGAACACCTGGACCATATGGCAAGGCGCCAGCCCTCAGGTATCACTGGTCACATTCAGTATGGCAATGGCGGGTTTCTTGCCGGTGATTGTGATGCTTAATGTCTACCAGATATGGGTATTCCGGGCGCGGATAACCAAGCTGTCGAACTATCATTAGCCGCACCGGGAATGCCCCTGGTTAGGGGTAAGGCACCACGGCAATTATTTCGATGGACGCCGTTCCAGCATCATGGAAACGAACGGCGTCCCGCTTAGCTATCTTACGGGCTTCTTCCCGGGTGGGCTCTGCAGCGGCCTCTACCAGCACCTCCTCTTCCCGGGTGGTTGTGCCATCGGTATGTTTGTAGACCACTTTGTATTTTGCGCTCATGGGCTCTCCTCTGGTCGGTCAGTGCCGTTAAGTGTAGGCGCTTCCTGACCAGTGCAGCACGGATGACAGAAAAAACGCCATAACAATGCTATTATCCCGGCCAGACAATACCGGTATTAACCCTGGGGCGACTTATGAACCATGACATTCCACTTAAATATTATGACATCGCGGATGAGTATTCGACAGAAGCCGCTGAGCCGGTGGGCGACGCCGAGCGTGATGCCCTGGCGCACTATTTTCAGTTACTCATTACCCGGTTAATGAACAACGAAGAGATCAGTGAAGAGGCGCAGCAAGAGATGGCCGTTGAAGCCGGCATCAACGCCCGGCGTATCGACGAGATCGCGCAGTTCCTTAACCAGTGGGGCAATGAATAACGCCTGCGCAAACGCACGGTCCTGGGGGCCTTATCCTGTGGCCCCCATTTCCCGATGGCTATCTGGCGTGTGCTGCTTATACCGCGACCAGGTTCAGCACCAGCGGGATGGTCACCAGCCCCAGCAGCAGAGAAATAATAATCGCCAGTGAGATGACTGCCTGCTGATAGTGATACTTCTTCGCGAACACATAGACACCCGCGCCAATGGGTTGTGCTGCCATCACAATGGCCGCTGCCAGCCAGACCCCCTGCCCCATATTGAAAATATACACCGCCGTGGCCCCGGTGATAATCGGCTGGATAAGCAGCTTTAGCACCACCATCGGCAGCACAATTTTCCCGGTAGCGATATTCAGGTGTTGCGTAACCCGGAGCCTGGCCAGGCCCAGCCCAAGCGCAAACAGTGCTGTTGGCCCGGCAGCATTGCCCAGGAAACGGGCAAAAACCTCAAGAAATGGCGGCAGGTGAATATCGAAGACCGCGAATACCAGACCGGCCAGCACCGCGAGAGTCAGTGGGTTTTTGATGGTTGCCGCTGCTGCACGTCCCACACTGTGCAGCAGCGGTGTGCCCCCTGGCCGGGCGCGCGTTGAGCCTATATCCCAGCTGATAATAACCGCCATCATCGCCGGGATATTATGCAGAATGGTTGCCAGCGCCGCGGGTAATACCGCCGATTCGCCATACACCGAGAACAGAATCGGCACCCCCATATAACCCGTTGTGCCATAACATGCCCCCATACTTAGCAGGGAAGATTGCGGTAATCCGATATTGAGGATTTTTGCCATTAGCGCTGCGGTGATATACACCACGGCTATCCCGGCCAGGCTGGACAACATAAATCCCCATTGCCTGAGATCGCTGACCTCCGCACGGGCCACGGCGATAAATAATAACGCCGGAAGGGCAATATACAGCACATAGTCATTAATCAACTGATCCGCCCCACCGCTGTCCGGTCTTAAGCGCCCATAACTATAGCCAACGAGGATAACCAGAAATATCGGAGCAACAATTAACAACATGAGCACGCTTCCTTACACGGTTTAACAATAAAAACGCCAATGGTTTACTGACACCTCAGTGCGTTAAGCCTGCTAAATAGTTAACTGAATGTTAAATTGATATTTTATTCCCTATAATCGACCCCATCGATAATCAACCCGCAGAGGTGGGTAATGGCCCTGACGGCACAACTGGATCGGATGGCAGGACGAGGTATTACCCTGGAGCAACTGCGCGCGTTTGTGTTTATTGCCGAATATGGCAGTTTCGGTGCTGCCGGTGAGGCACTGGGCCGCACGCAATCGACACTCAGCGCCGGGCTGCGCCGCCTGGAAGAGGATATTGGCTGTCGGCTTATTGAACGCAAACAGGGGCATATCCTCGGGCTAACCGGGGAAGGCCGGGTATTGTTGCCCGCCGCCCGGGATATCCTTGCCCGGACCAGCAGAGCGATCGGCGCGCTGAACAAGCGGGATTTACAGGGGCAAATCACGCTCGGGGTGCCGGAAGACATTGAGATAAGTAACCTGCACAGTATTGTTTCGCTGTGCCTTGCCGAGAACCCGGGGTTGCGGGTGAAAATTACCGCGGCGTCTTCCCCGGTGCTCACCGCGATGGCGGCCCGGCAACTGCTGGATATCATTATCACCAAGGGGATTGCTGGGCAGCCGCTGGTTGCCGAGTCAGACAGGATCCTGCGGGTTGAGACATTGCACTGGGTCAGTGCCGCTGTGCCAGACTTTAGCGCCCTTGATGAGGTTCCCCTTGTCACCTTCCCGGAGGGCTGCGTTATTCGTCATGCCGCAGTGACGGCCCTCGAACAGGTCGGCCGCCGCTACTACTTTTCTTATGTCAGTGGCGCGTTCAACAATATCCACAGCGCGGCGGCCACCGGGCTTGGTATTGCCCTGCTGCCCAAGAGCGCGTTATCCGATGATTTATATGTGTTAACCCCGGAAGATGGCGCCCCCAGTGTTCCCGCCATCCAGCTGGTGATGAGCATCACCCGGCCGGGGAAATTATACCGGTTGTTTGCGGGCTATATCGACCGGGGGCTGGGGCGGTAGTGAGGTTGCACCGTGAACCACCTCCCCTCAACGCCCGGTTTCTCTCCCCCTCTGGCCACCTCGCTCGTCGCCCCGTCCCGGCGGGCTAGCCGATCATGAGCAGGACTCATGTTGTAATGAAATTAAGTCGCTTTCACTCACCCGGCGGCTCTGGCATAAATTATGAAACATTAACGTATTGATAACATGAGAACGGATAAATAATAAAGCCAGTAACCTCTGGAAAATAAAAAATAAATCCCGTTTTCATGTCAGAACTCAGGTGCCAGCCAGCGATGAATAAAGACTTCACATTTGTTATTAAACGCAGCATTTTTGATGAGAATTATAACCCCTCAGAAAATACGCGTATTACGACCAACTTTGCTAATTTGGCCAGAGGGGAAAACCGTCAGGAAAATCTGCGCAATACGTTAGCGATGATTGATAACCGCTTCAATACATTAGCTAACTGGGATAATCCGAAAAGCGACCGTTATTCAGTCGGGCTGGAAATCATTTCTGTTGATATGAATATCACCGATAATAGCAGCGCCTTTCCGGTAATTGAGATCCTGAAAACCAATATTATCGACAAAAAAACACACAGTCGCATTGAGGGTATTGCCGGGAATAATTTTTCCTCTTACGTGCGTGATTATGACTTTAGTGTGTTATTGCCTGAGCACAATAAAAACGCCTCAGGGTTCAGCATTCCGGATAACTTTGGCGTGTTGCATGGCAACATCTTTAAACACTTTGTTAATTCAAAGGTATATCAGGATAATTTTAACAAACAGCCCGTCATATGTTTAAGTGTGTCCAGCAAAGACACCTACCATCAAACGGGCAATCAGCATCCGGTCCTGGGTATTGAATACCGGCAAAATGGCACTTCTTTGACGGAGCAATACTTCCACAAGATGGGGTTACAGGTTCGCTATTTCATGCCTAAAAATAGCGTCGCGCCGTTGGCTTTTTATTTCTCTGGTGAGCTGCTCAGTGATTACACCGATCTTGAACTTATCAGTACCATCAGCACGATGGAGACATTCCAAAAAATTTACCGGCCCGAGATTTACAACGCTAATGCTGCCGCAGGGCAATACTATCAGCCAAGCCTGCACCACCAGGATCATTCATTAACAAAAATTGTGTATGACCGGGAAGAACGCAGCCAGTTAGCGATTGAGCAGGGAAAATTTACTGAAGCGCATTTCATCAAACCCTACAAGAATATTCTTGAACACTGGTCTGCCGATTACGCGCGTTGATTAATTGAATTTAAAAGGTTATCTATTATGACAAAATTACTTCCCACATCGACAGCCGGTAGTTTACCTAAGCCTTCCTGGCTGGCTGAGCCGGAAAAACTGTGGTCCCCGTGGAAATTGCAAAATGAAGGATTGATCGAGGGGAAACACGATGCGCTGCGTTTATCGCTGGAAGCACAACAGCGGGCAGGTATTGATATTGTCAGTGACGGCGAACAGACTCGCCAGCACTTTGTCACCACGTTTATTGAACATCTCAGCGGGGTGGATTTTGAAAAGCGCGAAGTGGTCAAAATTCGCAATCGCTATGATGCCAGTGTCCCCACCGTGGTGGGTGCTGTGGCTCGCCAGCAGCCGGTATTTGTGGAAGATGCCAAATTTTTACGCCAGCTAACCAGCCAGCCGATTAAATGGGCCCTGCCAGGGCCCATGACGATGATCGATACGCTCTATGATAACCACTATAAAAGCCGCGAAAAACTTGCCTGGGAATTTGCGAAAATTCTCAACCAGGAAGCACGAGAATTAGAAGCCGCCGGTGTTGATATTATCCAGTTTGATGAACCGGCCTTTAATGTGTTTTTTGATGAGGTCAATGACTGGGGGATTGCCGCATTAGAAAGGGCCATTGAAGGGCTAAAATGTGAAACGGCGGTACATATCTGCTATGGGTACGGCATCAAAGCCAATACCGACTGGAAAAAGACGCTGGGATCAGAATGGCGGCAGTATGAAGAAACCTTCCCCAAACTGCAGGCGTCCAACATTGATATTATCTCACTGGAGTGCCATAACTCCCATGTGCCACTGGATCTGATTGAACTGATCCGCGGTAAAAAAGTGATGGTTGGGGCCATCGATGTGGCAACCAATTCGATTGAGACACCACAGGAGGTTGCCAATACATTGCGCAAAGCCCTGCAGTTTGTCGATGCCGACAAACTCTACCCCTGCACTAACTGTGGTATGGCCCCTCTGTCCCGCCAGGTCGCCAATGGCAAACTTGCGGCCTTAAGCGCCGGTGCAGAGATAATTCGCAGAGAGCTTGCCGCGAAATAATACCGCCACATCTGAGCCTGCAAATACCATCGTGTCATTGCCCAATCCCTAACGCAAATCAGGGCATTGCAGGCTTTGCTCATGCCCAGATACCCCCTGCGGCGCCCGGTAAACCGGTGTATTTTCTCGTCCTTTTTTGAGCTACCGGTTTACCGGTAGCTCTGCGCATTAATCATATCCATTCATCATTCTAAATAGCGTGGCGCAAACGCATTCCCCTTATTATCCACTCAAAGAGTGAGCAATAAGGGCTTACCTAAATATCAGATAGCCAACCAGCGCCCATAATACAGTGCATATCGCGCACGCGATTAACATCGATCGCCAGCCGTTTTTTGACATAGTTACCCCATTAAAATACGCGTAGATATTAACCGTACCACCAGGAACCATAACCTTTTATTAACCAAACACGCTGGCGGCCTATTATATTAAGTACAGTGGTTGGTTATAATAATAGCCTTACAAAGCTAGCGATTATTTTCACGCGATATCTTATTAACCGGATGGCATACTACTTCTGAAGGTAGGGAAATAAAAAAGGCCGCCATTACCGCGACCTTGTTAACATATTTTTATTGATTACCGGTTCAGCTCCCGCGTTTTTTACTGATAGCCGGGGCGGCTCCTGATAACCACATTATTGATATAATTATCTCATGACAACGTGAAAGAGAGCCGCAGCGCCAGGGCCGACAGCGTAACAAACAGCACCGGCAGCGTCATCATCATCCCGGTGCGGAAATAATATCCCCAGCTGATGGTCAGCTGCTTTTGTGCGAGCACATGCAGCCAGAGCAGCGTTGCCAGGCTACCAATTGGCGTGATTTTCGGCCCCAGATCGCAGCCAATAATATTGGCATAAATCATCGCGTCTTTGATCACACCGGACGCAGTGCTGCCGTCTATCGATAATGCGCCAACCAGCACGGTAGGCATATTATTCATGATGGCCGACAGAAACGCCGTCAGAAACCCAGTCCCCAGCGTGGCGGCCCATAGGCCGTTATCCGCCAGCCTATTGAGCACGCCTGAAAGGTGCGCTGTCAGCCCGGCGTTGCGCAGACCATAGACCACCAGATACATCCCCAGCGAGAAGATAACTATCTGCCAGGGCGCACCGCGCAACACGTTAGCGGTATTAATGGCGTGGCCGCGTTTAGCAACCGCAAACAGAATAATTGCGCCCGCCGCCGCTATTGCGCTAACCGGAATACCGAGCGGTTCGAGGACGAAAAAGCCCGCCAGCAGCAGTATCAAAACCACCCAACCGGTGATGAACGTTGCCGGATCTTTAATCGCTGTAGCCGGTGTATTCAGCCGGGCCACAGGGTAAGCCGGCGAAATATCCTTGCGGAAAAACAGATGCAGCATCGCCAGCGTAGCGGCAATGGCGGCAATATCTACCGGCACCATTACCGACGCATATTCAGTAAATCCCAGGCGGAAAAAATCCGCCGACACAATATTCACCAGGTTCGACACGATAAGCGGCAAGCTGGCGGTATCGGCAATAAAACCGGCGGCCATAACAAATGCCAGGGTGGTACTTTTCCTGAATCCCAGGGCCAGCAGCATCGCGATAACAATCGGCGTTAAAATAAGTGCAGCGCCATCATTGGCAAACAGCGCCGCGACCGCGGCGCCAAGTAATACAATATAAGTGAACAGCAAACGGCCCCGTCCGCCGCCCCAGCGTGATACATGCAGGGCCGACCATTCAAAAAAGCCGGACTCATCAAGCAGCAAGCTGATAATAATCACAGCAATAAAGGTGGCCGTGGCATTCCAGACGATATGCCACACCACCGCAATATCGGCGATATGAACCACACCGGACACCAGCGCCAGTAGCGCCCCCAGCGACGCGCTCCAGCCTATCCCCAGCCCCTTCGGCTGCCAGATAACCAATACGATGGTCAGAACAAAAATAGCGCCCGCCAGTAACATACCTATCCCCTTAAAAATCACATTCGAAAAAACATATATGTTCAACCAAATTTTTTAGCGGCAAATAGCCCTACCGTTACCAGAACAGTTTGCCGATGCCAGCTTACGGGCAATGGCCTGTACCTCCTCCTGCTGGCTGAGCCAGGCCTGCCCGATAACCTGATCGGCCCATGCGGGAATATGGGGTGATAATCGGTAATGGACCCATTTCCCCTGTTCGCGATCCAGCAATAATCCGCTTTCCCGCAGCATTGCCAGATGGCGGGATATTTTGGGTTGCGACTGATCCAGCGCGGTACAAAGATCGCACACACACAGTTCTCCCAACTCCCTGAGCAGCAATACGATGCCAAGGCGGGTTTCATCAGAGAGATTTTTGAAGAGTTGCAGAGACGTTATCGGCATCAGTCCTCCTGGTAATTGCCAGACAGGATACCCTTCAGATAAACAAAATCAATATTCACATTCGAAAAAACAGATGTGTTTGTTCGGGATCAGTGGCCATAGCGCCTGAACGCGCAGGGTGGAGTTATCGGGACTGGCGAGAGACACGCTGTGTACCCGTGCTACTCTTCAGTAGCGTCTGAGCGCCTATCTGTAATTTTTTGACACTATTTTATGTAGGGATTTAGCCGCTATTTTTCCCCGTAGCGTTGACAAAAACCGCCAGAAAACCCATCAATAATTGCATTGTTATAAAAGCAAGGTTCGGAGAGTTTCGCTGCGGATCATTTGTTGTTCAGAGAGATATCAGTATGAGTTTATCATCCGCGCGCGCCCCCCAACGGGCGATGCCTTCTGGCTCCGGCGCACTGTTTTTTATTCAGATGTTCGCTACACTCGGTTTCGCTGTTCTGTACTCCACCCTGGTACTCTATGTCACCAAACGCCTTGGTTTTAGCGAAGCACAAGCCAATACCATGATGGGGATTTTCGGTGCTTTCAACTATGGTTTGCATCTGTTCGGCGGCTGCCTGGGTGGCCGTTATTTAAGTAACCGCAATTTGTTTATTCTCGGCATGGTGTTGCAGGTGATTGGCTGTTATCTGATTGCCGAGCTGGGCATTACCGGGCTCTGGTGGGGGCTTGCCATGTTTCTCAGCGGTAGCGGCCTGAATGTGACCTGCCTGAATATGATGCTGACACAGCGGTTCACCCCGGATGACGATCGCCGGGAGGCAGCGTTTTTGTGGAATTACGCCGGGATGAATCTGGGCTTTTTTATCGGTTTTACCGTTGCCGGTTATTATCAGTTAACAGAAAATTATCGTTCACTTTTTCTGTTCGCCACCTTCGGCAATATTGCCGCGGTTGTCATTACCCTGTTGCGCTGGCCTATCCTCAGCGATATCAACACACCGTTGCAGCATATTAAGGGGGCCCGGTTCTATTTACGGATGGCTTTCGGCCTGGCGGTATTGATTTTACTGGTGCCGGTCCTGCGCGTGCTGCTGAGCCACACCGGGTTTAGCAGCAGTTTTGTGGTTGCCCTTGGCGCGCTGGTGTTTGTGATGCTGTGCGTGATGACAGCGCGCCACCGCCACCATGATGAGCGCCGCCGGATGCTGGCTTACCTTATGCTGGCCAGCGGCTCGCTGGTCTTCTGGTCGCTGTACCAACTGGCGCCGATGGGGCTGACACTGTTTGCTGAGCACAATGTCACGCTTAATGCCTTCGGCTGGAAAATATCCCCCCAGTGGTTACAGAACATTAATACGCTCGTTATCGTCGTTGGCGGCCCGCTGATGGCGCTGCTGTTCAAGCGGCTGCGCGATCGCGGCGTACAGCTTGATATTCCCGTGCAGTTTTCCGCGTCGCTGTTCTGCATGGGCGCAGGAATGCTGATGCTGCCGCTGGGGATTAGCATGGCGGGCGCCGACGGGATGGTGGCGTTAAAATGGGTGGTTATCAGCTATATTTTGCAAAGCCTGGGTGAGCTGTTGATCTCCCCGGTGGGCTATTCGATGATAGGCAAGCTGGCGCCGTCCCATTTACAGGGGCTGATGATGGGTTGCTGGATGATGGTGACCGGTGTTGCCTCTGTGCTGGCGGGTTATGTTTCCGGCCTGATGCCGCAAAACAGCGGCAGTACCGCCGCCGCCACTAACCCGGGCTACAATGCGATATTTAACGCACTGGGCTGGGGAGCCGCCGCCACCGGCGTTGTGCTGTTATTACTGATCCCGCTACTGCGCCGTCTGATTACGTCACATAAAGTGACGGTGGCACAGGCATAAATTCAGCGACTTCCCTCTTCGCCAAAACCGGGCCCCTGGCCCGGTCATCCCACCGCGTTAAGTGCAGTTCCCCTGCCCTTGTGTCTAAAATGCCATAAAGCCCCTTAGCCAGATACCGCCGCACAACTCATTTTTATTTACATAATTTATAGCAATACATTTTGATGAATAATTAATCTAACGTTATAACATCACTCAAAGGGGATAAATAAGTACAGCGTAAGCAACCATAGAAATACCATATAAAACACAAGGGGAATAACATGAAACAACTCACGGCACTTGAATGTAATGCAATCAGCGGCGGCGCAGGAAGCCCTCCTGCTTTAGACCATAATTTAGATGCCGGTAGCGCGGCGGCTCAGCTTGGCACTGAGATTTATAATGAATATAAAGATCATCGCTGGTCAAAAACCGCAAAAGCAATAGGCAATCTCATTAATGATGCTGCTGCCAAAAATCCCCCCAGAGAAGCGGGTTTTGACGGTAAATTTTCACCGGGAGGCCACTTTGTTGGCGGGCGTTAAATAAATTTTGATTTTCTCTGCATAATAGCCCCGACAATGATATTCCGCCGGGGCATTAAAACTTATCGCCGTAATTAAACGAAGACGTCACCCGGTACTATAAATAACGCAACGCATATTTCTGCTGAAGCTGTGCCATCAGCTCCGGGTTGGGTTTTTCCGGCGCAGAACGACGAATCAATTCACCGGCCTCCTTAAAGAAACCCTCAGCGCCGCCGGGTGTAAAAGAAGTAAGAAAACGGCAGTCGGTATCGCCATTATTCTTGAAATACTGCTCAACGCCTCGCGGGGCGACAACATAGCTACCCGGGCCCGCCTGGTAAATGTTCTCACCAATCTCCATGGTGAGTTCACCTTCAAGAATAAAGTTATTTTCATCCTCCCCTTTATGGATATGCCTCGGCACAACGCCGCCGGGAGGAAGCACCGTTTCCATCAGTGAATAGATCCCGCCGGTTTCGTTGGCAAACACTTTAATGCTCATGTTTGCCCCTGTGGGATGTAAAACGTGGTGCCCTTCATCAGACCCCACCATACGTGCCGTGATTGCGGTATTACTCATGCTTTCCTCCGGAAATATTCAGAGACGTAATGGCGAGATGGCTATCTCGCTCCCGGAGAAGATTTTATCGGCATTTTTTATGGCATGATTTATAATTCAGGTCAGTTTATCTTTAAAAAACGCCAAAATGACCGAAACCATAACGCAACCAAACGCTTCATTCCCGGGGATTGTCAGCGCTAAGCGCTACACCGCACAGAGCGATAGCCTGGCAAAACCGGGTATACATCACCATATACAAGGGCAGCTTGTATTGTCTTTACAGGGTATTGTGGCGTGCGAGGTGGCCGGTAGTCACTGGATTGTGCCGCCGCATTGCGCGCTCTGGGTTCCTGCTGGTCTCGCACACCAAAGCCGCGCCTCAGCGAATGCACTGGGCTATTTTTTGTTTATCGACGCCTCTGTCGGCGCCCTTCCGCAAGGGTGTTGTACATTCAGTATCAGCGCCATGCTGCGTGAAATGATTATTGAGCTGTGTGGTGGACGGGCTAACCGCAGCGCCGCCAGTACAGAGCTTCTCAGCCAGTTACTCCTCGATGAGCTGAGCGCAATGCCCCGGATCAATACCCATTTTCCTATACCATCAGATCCACGGTTGCAACGAATGGCAGAAGCATTGATCTCAACGCCTGGCGACAGAAAAACGATTAAGCAGTGGTCAGCGATTGTGGGAATGAGCGAGCGCACGCTGGCGCGCCATTTGTTTGAACAAACGGGGATGTCTTTCGGCAAATGGCGCCGGCAATTGCATCTGATGGTCGCGCTGGAGCTGCTGACTGAAGGCTGTTCGGTTCAGCAGGTGGCCGGGGATCTGGGATATGAAGCCGTGACCAGCTTTATCACTATGTTCAAACAGGCATTTGGTACCACCCCCGCAAAATATGCGTCATCGCGTAGTATGAAATAGCCACAAGATAATGAAAAAGAAGCGCGGGCACAGATCCCTCGCGCGGCGTTTTAACACTAACGACCGCAACTGGCACAACACCGACCACCCTCACTATTAATGAACACATCTGATAAACCCTAGCTAATTACCCCATCTAATTGAATAAATCAGTTTGCGTTATGCTTTTCCTGGTCGACAGCGCAAGGATAACGTAATGCAAACTGTAAAACTGAACAACGGTATTGAAATGCCCCTGCTGGGCTTTGGTGTGTTTCAGATGTCTGATGCCGCACAATGCGAGAGCGCCGTTATTGATGCTATTGAAACGGGATACCGCCTGATCGATACCTCCGCGTCTTACCAGAATGAAACCCAGGTCGGAAACGCTCTGAAACAGACCGGTATCGCCCGCAACGAGCTATTTGTCACAACCAAGCTGTGGCTGCAGGATACGAATTACGAAGGTGCTAAAGCACAGTTCGAACGCTCACTGAACCGGCTGCAACTTGATTACGTCGACCTGTATCTGATTCACCAGCCTTACGGTGATGTCCATGGGGCCTGGCGTGCCATGGACGAATTGCAGCAGGCAGGCAAAATTCGCGCCATTGGCGTAAGCAATTTCCATCCTGACCGCCTGGCCGACCTTATCGCCTTCAACAAGGTTACCCCTGCGGTGAACCAGATTGAGGTTAACCCCTTCAACCAGCAACTGCAGGCCGTTCCATGGAATAAAAGCCGTGGCATTCAGCCGGAAGCCTGGGCGCCGTTCGCTGAGGGGAAAAATGGCCTGTTCCAGCATCCCGTGTTAACGGCAATTGGCCAGAAGTACGGCAAAAGCGTGGGCCAGGTTGTGCTGCGGTGGATCTTCCAGCGCGGCATCGTCTCACTGGCCAAATCGGTGCGCAAAGAACGCATGGAAGAGAACATCCACATTCTCGATTTTGAACTCAGCCCCGAGGATATGCTGCAGATTGCCGCCCTCGACACCGCTACCAGCGCCTTTTTCTCTCACCGCGACCCGGCAATGGTGGAATGGCTCACTGGCCGCAAACTTGATGTTTAAGTCACGATAAAAGAGGTCGTTATTCAATGCAAAAACGTTATCTGGGTAAATCCCGACTCGAAGTCTCCGCACTTGGGCTCGGCTGCATGGGCTTAAGCCACGGCTATGGCCCGGCGACCGATACCCGTCAGGCTATTGAGCTCATTCGCGCCGCGGTTGAACGTGGCGTCACCTTGTTCGATACCGCTGAAGTGTATGGCCCCTTTCTTAATGAAGAGGTTGTAGGCGTTGCCTTAAAACCGTTTCGTGACCGCGTGGTCATCGCCACTAAGTTTGGTTTTACTTTTGGCGACGACAACAAGCAGCAGATTTTAAACAGCCGTCCGGAGCATATCCGTGAAGCTGTGGAAGGATCATTACGCCGTCTTAAGACTGATGTCATTGACCTGCTATACCAACATCGTGTCGATCCAGATGTCCCGATTGAAGATGTTGCGGGAACCGTGAAAGACCTGATAGCTGAAGGCAAAGTCAAACATTTCGGTCTGTCCGAGGCGGGTGCACAAACCATTCGCCGTGCCCATGCGGTACAACCGGTCACGGCCCTACAAAGCGAATACTCAATGTGGTGGCGCGAGCCGGAGCGGGAGATCCTGCCGTTACTGGAGGAACTGGGCATTGGTTTTGTTCCCTTCAGCCCATTAGGTAAGGGCTTCCTGACGGGTTCGATTAAACCCGGGACGACGTTTGGCAAGGATGATTACAGAAGCCAAGTGCCGCGTTTCGCCGAACAGGCCATTGAAGCGAATGAAAAGCTGGTCTCATTGTTGGGTGAGCTGGCGGCCGGAAAAGGCGTGACGTCTGCGCAAATCGCGCTGGCATGGCTGCTGGCACAAAAGCCGTGGATTGTCCCCATCCCGGGCACCACCAAGCTGCACCGGCTGGAGGAAAACCTGGGGGCGGCCGACATCATTCTTTCGCCGGATGATTCCCGGCAGATAACCCAGGCGCTTGAAAGGATTAATATCGTCGGCGACCGTTATTCTCCTGAGCACCAGGCCCGCGTAGGCCGTTAATACCCGCACGGGTCCACCGCGAATGGCGGACCCGTTATTCCACATAGCGAAGGGCATCGATCATCAGCGCAAACGCGGGCGGATGCTGCTTACGGCTCGGGTAGTAAAGATAATATCCGGGGAAAGACGGACACCAGCCCTGCAGAACCTGAATAAGCGCGCCTGACTGTAGATAATCCTGCACCCTGTCTTCAGGTATACAGGCAATGCCAAAACCGGATAAAACGGCATCAATCCTTTGCGCCTGCTGATTAAACGTTAGCTGCCCTTCCACCCTGACCCGTAACGGCTTCCCTTCCTTCTCAAACTCCCAGTGGTAAAGCCCCCCGGCAGTCGGCAGGCGCATATTGATACACCGGTGATGTTGTAGATCGTGCGGTGTTTCAGGCTCGGGGTTTGCGGCAAAATAGGACGGTGCGCCCACCACCGCCATGCGCATGTCCGGCCCAATTCTGACGGCGATCATATCCTTATCCACGCTTTCTCCCAGGCGGATCCCGGCATCAAAGCGCCCCTCAACAATATCGACAAAGCCGTTATCAACCACCAGTTCGAGATTAATTTCCGGATATTCCCTGAGGAAGGGTTTTAGCTTCGGCCATACCAGACTTTGGGCGGCATGATCCCCGGCAGATAAACGGATATTGCCGGAGGCGGTACCGTTCAGCTGAACCAGCGATTCCAGCTCCTGCTCAAGATCGGCAATTCGGGGTTCCAGGCAGGCAATAATTCGCTCACCGGCTTCCGTAGGGGCTACGCTTCGGGTGGTGCGGGTCAGAAGGCGGATATTGAGCCTTTCTTCCAGTACTTTCATCGCGTGGCTGAGTGCAGACTGAGAAACCCCGAGCTTGCCCGCTGCTTTGGTAAAACTTCGCTCCCGCGCCACCACAAGAAAGATTTGCAGTTCGTTGAAGTTTTCTTTGAGCATTGGCAATTTCCTTGTGGAAGCACGCCCTTCAACGCGCACTCATGAAGGGGGTTCATAGACACCATCATTTTAGCCCTATTACTGACAATAATGATAATTGATACTCTGACCGTATCGAAAATAAGTCAGAAATATCAGAAGGTTTACCATGAAAAGGCCTTGTTGCCAGCGCAACAGGACGTCGTGGCCTGCCATGTTGTGAATAGCGCGATGTTTTTGGGAAAGGATAAGAGACGCTGGCAATGTCATGGGATTCAACGGTGACATTTTATTCTCAATACCTGCAATTATTACGCTCAGTGTAATAGTGCAGTATCAGAATGCGTCTTTTTCTGCGCCTGACAACCTCGTAACTTACTCAGCCTATCAAAACCGTTCCGACCCGCCGATATTCCGGGTTGCGCAGCTATTGGAGTCTGAATATGTCTAAGGTAATTACTTTTTCGCACGTTGGAGGCCCGGAAGTTCTGGAGATAACCGATGTGGCGGTGCCTGCGCCAGCGGCTGGTGAAGTACAGATTGCCGTGAAAGCCCTCGGGATTAACCGGGCGGAGATTATGTACCGTACCGGACACTATGTTATTGAGCCGCAGTTCCCGGCCCGCCTGGGGTACGAAGCAGCCGGCGTTGTGGAAGCCGTTGGTCCGGGCGTTAGTGAATTTTCACCAGGTGATAAAGTCAGCGTGATTCCGTCATTTATGTTTACCGAATACGGTATGTATGCTGAGCGGGTAAACGCGCCGGTGCATGCGGTGGTTAATCACCCGGAAAACCTCAGCTTTGCGGAGGCTGCCGCCAGTTGGATGATGTTTGTGACGGCTTACGGCGCGCTGGTGGAGTACGGTAATTTGCAGGCCGGGCAGTATGCTTTATTGGGAGCCGCATCCAGCAGCGTGGGGATAGCGGCAATTCAGATTGCCAATATGCTGGGCGCACATCCCATTGCGCTGAGCCGTACCAGTAAAAAAGCGGACCTGCTGCGCAAGGTCGGTGCCGCGGCGGTTATTGCCACCCGCGAGCAGGATCTGGCGGCAGAGGTTAATTCACTGACTGATGGCCAGGGTGTTAACCTGGTGTTTGATCCGGTCGGTGGGCCGGACACGGCAAAAATTGCCAGCGTTATGGCGATGGGCGGGCGTTTTTTCCAATATGGCGCGCTGGACAGCCGCGACCTGTCTATTCCGGTGATGGATATATTGGGTAAACATCTCACCTTTCGGGGCTATGAGCTGTTCGAGATTACCACCCATCCCGTGAAGCTGGCTCACGCGAAAGACTTTGTCTATCAGGGGCTAGCGTCCGGCCAGCTCAAACCGGTTATCGATAAGGTCTTTGCTTTTGATGATATCGCTAACGCCCATCGTTATATGGAAGCGAATGGTCAGGTGGGCAAAATTGTCGTGACACTATAAGCATTAAATGATCTGCCCCGCGCCAGCGGGGCATTATCGGCTCAGGGGAGTTTTTTCAGCAGATCTTCCAGCCATTCGGCAAATACCCTTACCTTGTGCGACAGATGGCGATGAGGGTACAGCAATGACAGCTTTCTCGCATGTGCCGGATAGCCAGGCAGAATTTCCACTAGCTGGCCGCTGTCCAGATGGGGTTTAAAAAAGAAATACATGCCCTGCATCACTCCCAGCCCGGCCAGCCCTGCGGCGAGATAGGCTTCAGAGTTATCCAGCACCAGCCTGCCAGTAAGATTGATCTCTTTAGCTCCCGACGAGGTCTGGAACCACCATGGCATAATCTGGCGACTGCTGCTGTTTATCCAGCACAGCGCCTGATGCTGCTGTAAATCTGCCAGTGTCTCTGGCTTACCGTGCTCTGCGATATAAGCAGGGCTGGCGCAGGTCGCCATTTTTATAGTGCCCAGCGAGCGGGCAATGTAGTCGCCATCCTCCAGCTCCCCCATACGCAGTACGCAATCCAGCCCATCGCGTAGCATGTCCTGGCGGCGGTCTGAGCTACTCAGAATAATTTCAATATTGGGATGCGCCTTATAAAACCCGGACAGATGAGGCACCACCACCAGGGCGGCAAAAGCCACCGGCATGTCGATGCGCAGCTGCCCATGCACAGGTCGGTCTGGCGCAAACGACTCCAGTAAATCATTAGCCTGAGCAAGCAATGGCTTACTGCGGCGATAAAACTCTTCACCTTCCGGTGTCATATTGATGCGCCGGGTCGTGCGCTGAAGTAGCCGCACACCGCAAGATTGTTCCAGCTGTTGCAGCAATTTGGTTACCGCCGGGCGATGAATTTGCAGGTTTTCAGCGGCCTGGGTAAAGCTGCCTGACTCAACGATTTCGATATAAACCTTAATTGCTTCAAAGAGATTGATTTGCATATTGCGCTTCCTGCCGCCGGATAAGGCGGGCTAACGACGGGCGGAATAGCCTTATTATTACTTATTTCGTAATAGTGATGGAGGTTATTAGCTATTTTTCCTGACAATCTCCGCGCATAAACTACAGCCATTCGAAAATGTGAGGTTGTCTGTGCGGCGTTTTCCGCAAGACATCCTTTATTAAACAATGCGTTAGGCCAGATACGGTCAAATGAAATGTTATTCAGGATATGTCGTTATGCAACGTAAATCTGTTTCAGAAATTCTTGGTATTGAAAAACCGGTTATTCAGGGCCCGCTGTCATGGTTAACCGATGCACGCTTAGTTGCGGCCGTCAGTAATGCCGGGGGCATGGGGATATTAGGCCCTAACGCCGGGTTAACGGCTGAAACTGCCGCCACTACGCCGGAAGAGACGGCTGAAAAACTGCGTGCTGAGATCCGTAAAACCAAAGCACTGACCGAAAAACCTTTTGGCGTAAATCTGATACCGACGCCAGAAAATGATGTCTGGACCCCGCCAATCCTGAAAGTTATTAAAGAGGAAGGGGTGCATGCCGTGGTTTACACCGGCTATGGAGAGGGGGCGATTATCCCGGCTCTATTTGATGAGCTTAAGCAGGCAGGGATTAAAATTATCTATCGGGATATAAACCCTACGCCGGCAAATACTCGCCTAGCCGAGTCAGCGGGAGCAGATGTTATCGTCGCAACCGGCTTTGATGAAGGCGGGACGTTGCCGGCAGTGGCACTGGGGACGTTCAGCATCGTGCCGATGATTGCCGATGCAGTGAAAAATGTACCGGTGCTGGCCGCAGGTGGCATTACCGACAGCCGCACTGCCAGAGCCGCTCACGCCCTGGGCGCCGGGGGCGTATTTGCTGGTTCAGTCTTTATCAGCACGACGGAAAGCCGCGTACCACAATCGGTGAAAGACAAAATTATCGCCGCGGATGGCCTGGATATGCAGTTGTTCCGTACGCTGCCGGACTATTATCGCGCACTGCCTGGCAAATTTGCCGACAGGCTGGTGTCGATGGATAAAGCAGGGGCCAGCAAAGACGAGATTGGCCAGGCGATGGGAGGGCTGCGCGGGTTACGTATTGGTATGCTCGAAGGCAACAGCGATGAGGGGTATATCTCATTGGGCACGGGTATTGGCAGCATCCATAACGTTAAAAGCGTGGCCGAGGTGGTCAATGAGCTAAACGTTTAACTAGCGCGTTGTTGCAAAACAACGCTTGTCAGGCGGGGCCATTGGATCCGCCTGGCGGGCATATAATGCCACATTCAAGTTTGGATCTAATGGTTTTGTAAGCATACCCGTTTTAGTTCCACGCACTTTTTGAGATTTCCGGGTTTTCAGCCATCAGCCGGTATTCTTCCGGCGTCAGGTTATTCAGGGATTCATGCGGGCGCTCGCAGTTATATTCCGCCAGCCAGCGCTCTGTTATTTCCCTTACTTCATTCAGTGTCCTGAACAGGTAAAAGTCCAGTATTTCAGTCCGGTATGTCCGGTTAAAACGCTCTATGAACGCGTTTTCAGTTGGTTTTCCCGGACGGATAAATTCCAGTTCAACATGGTGCTCCTCCGCCCACTGAGCCAGTGTGACTGACACCAGTTCTGGTCCGTTGTCCATCCTGAGTTTCAGAGGGTATCCCCGGCTGGCGACAACCCTGTCCAGTACCCGGACCACCCGCTGCGCCGGGATATTCAGATCGATTTCAATAGCCAGGGCTTCGCGGTTAAAATCATCCACCACATTAAACGTCCGGAATCGCCTGCCACAGGTCAGGGCATCGTGCATAAAATCGATGGACCAGCTCTGATTCAGTACCTGTGGCACACGTAATGGCGAAGGATTTCGGGCTGGCAGACGCCGCTTTCCCCTCCGCCTGAAATTCAGCATCATCTGACAATAAATACGGTGCACACGCTTATGATTCCAGGTGTGGCCCTGCCGGCGAAGCACCTGGAACAGCTTTTTGAAGCCGTATTTTGGATAGCGTTCAGCCATGACCGAAAGCGCCTCTATAACGGGCTCATCACGCCGGGTATCGGCCTGATAAAAATATACCGTCCTGCTCAGCGATAATGTCCTGCAGGCCTGGCGCACGCTCATGGCAAACTGAGTGATCAGATAGCTGGCGAGCTCGCGCTTTATCGCTGGTTTTAAAGCTTTTTTTCGATAACATCCTTCAGTGCACGACATTCAAGACTGAGATCGGCAAACATCTGTTTGAGACGACGATTTTCATCCTCAAGGTCTTTCATCTTTTTGATATCAGAGGCTTCCATCCCACCGTACTTTGCTTTCCAGTTGTAGTATGAGGCTTCAGATATTCCCGCTTCGCGGCAGACATCCTTAACGGTACGTCCTGCTTCGACGGACTTCAGAACGGCAATGATCTGGTGTTCGGTGAATCGGGCTTTACGCATGGCGATCTCCTCTGGGGACATAATCAGTATGTCGGAAGATCTCTAAAAGTGAATGGGACGTTTTGCAGGGATGCTTACACCCGGTCGTCGATGAGAAACCCGCGCCAGTACCGACAGCACCCGTGGCACCCCGCCGGGTAAAAGGCTGCTACAGCTCGCCGTTCCGCCACTAATCAGGAGAGATACCCCATGACCACTCTGACCTTACAGCAGGCGTTTGACGCCTGTCAGACGAACAAAACGGCGTGGCTAAACCGTAAAGCTGAACTGGCCGCCGCCGGGCAGGAATATCAGGAATTATTGCTGGATAACAACGCATCAGGTTCCCGTAGATTACAGATGCTGCGAGATATTATTGACGTAAAAAAATGGGAGATTAATCAGGCCGCCGGTCGCTACATCTTCTCGCATGAGGAGGTGCAGCGCATCAGCATCCGTAACCGGCTGCATGATTTTATGCAGCAGAACGGCGCGGAGCTGGCCGCCACACTGGCACCTGAGCTGATGGGGATTAAGAACCAGCCCGCGATGTTAAAAAGTCGCGCGCTCGACCGTTCGGTGACATACCTGCGTGAAGCTCTTTCCGTCTGGCTGGCCGCAGGAAATAAAATTAATTATTCTGCACAGGATAACGACATTTTAACGGCCATCGGATACAGGCCTGACGCGCCTTCGCGGGATGATAATCGTGAAAAATTCACCCCTGCACAGAGTATGATTTACGCCCGTCGACGCGCCGACATGGCCGCACAGTAGCCAGTCTAAAAATCCCCGTAAATCCCGCTATATTTAACGAAATAAGCCATGCATCCATAAGGTGCATGGTTTTGCATGTGTTTTCCCGCCCCGATACTCCCGACCTGCGCCAGTCGCGGCGCGACCTGAGCCCACCTTTGCACCTGCATTAAAAGCGGCCCCTTAAGCGGGCAGGCGTGGCGGGGAGAGCATTGCGCGCATGCGAAGCTGAAGCCTCTTAATTTCTGTTTGCCTTAAAAGAAATGTCGTACAGGGCTTTATACTTGCGTAATAACAGTAGCATGAGCTAATTCTACTGGCGGTTAGTATTTTTGGATGACATATTTTCCTCCAGTGATTCCTTAACAGATTTAACACAATTGACAAGCTCAATAATAGCACCTCGACGGAAAGAGTTTGGAATTCTTTTTTGATGAGAGTTTAATGCACCATATAATTTTTTTAAATAAGGCAACTCATCAGAAAGAAAATCAGACAGATTAGAAAAATTATAAAGAGACGATAAGTGATTTGAGAACATTTGAATATCATGAATGGACCAGATATTTTTTATCGCATCAATAATTAAGTTAACATCTAATGTTTCAAGCAGCTTGAATTTGAATTTTGATTGGTAGATATCCATATCAATGGCGTTCCAACCAACTTTTATCATTTTATTTTTCAACCCGTCTATTTTTTCATTATTAATGATTTCACTATATTTCTTAAGAAAGAAATTGTGTAACTCGTTACCATCCCTCCTAAGAATATGAAGTGGAATATCATCACTATTCGGAGCTGCTTCATAAAAATATGCTTTTATTTCATCAGCAGAAAAACTTAGTTTGCAGTCTTCTATCACCTTATTAGTCAACCCTTTCACCTTCTTAATATACTTCAACTCTGAAAGCCTGAGATAGTTATTTGTAGCAGTTAACCATAAGGAAAGCGTAGGGGAGTTTATTTTTAGTATAACCTTCGTTACCTCATCCAAATAATCACTTTCAAGTATATTGAAGCGCTCTGGTTGCATTAATGAAGCATAATCTGACTTTCTAAGTGCCTCTTGAACACTAAAAATATATGGTGCAATGTCTTTTTGAGATATAATATTAAAACAGTATGGAGCCATCAAGTTGTTATAGGGCTTATAAACCGCAATGTTTAATAAATTACTTTCTTCTTTACTAATCTCATCTGGTTCATTCTCAGATGTGGCTGTAAGTGTTTTAAGAGAAGAAGACATGTAATTATTTCGATAATCATTCTCTTGATACGAGAATTTCTCTTTGAGAATTACATGTGAACAAAGCGAACTCACGAGATTCTTAATATCTATTTCTGAAATCTCTCTTTCAGAACCTATATTTTCAAAAAGAGGTAAAAGTTTCATGATTACTCTATTAATAATGCGTAAATTGGATTCTTCAAATCCTGTAATTACTTGCATTACTAGTGACCTGTATCGTTCATCCAACACTACTAATTTTTGTTGTAATATCTCATAAATATTATTGACAGAAAAATATATTTCATCACTAACAACCTTTTCTTTATGACTTAAAACCTCACTGCTTTGCTTTGAAAAGTTACCTACTAAAATGTAGTCGAGGCTACTATCATTTTGATAACCTTGAAGGCAAAAAGTTGCTATCTCATCTCTTAATAATTGTGGAATCCGCTCGAGATCATCAATGATGAAAATGCCAGAAAGATCCTTAAGAACATAATCCTTCATTGCACCAGAAAATGTTGAAAAGATTTGCTCAGTAAATTTACCGGTACTTTCTTCTTGTGTAAAAACCGAGGCAGCACTTGAGGTTAAATCCCCGAGTTTTTTTAGTTCCGATGAATTATCTAAGTATGTTATACCTAACATTCTATCTTTAAAGTCCTGCAAACTATTTAGCCCCAGAACAGACATGTAAAAATGATTCACATCAGGATAATACTGTTTGAATTCAGTTTGAAGAAAGTATGTTTTCCCAACTCCCCATTCTCCATTTATCAATACAAGTCCATCACGTTTTTCTTTTAGAACTCTAATTAAAACAGATATTATGGTCTCTTTGTTCACAATTAACCTCACTTAATCCCTATTATAAATAATTACTTTATTCATCAAGATAATCGCCATACCACTGGAGCATTTTTAATCTTTCACCTAAATATTGCGCATGATTATACGTACCTCGGATAATATTTTTATCAACGTGAGCTAATTGAGTTTCAATCCAAGCACGGCTTTGTTGAATAAATCGAACTTTTAGCCGAAATTAGGATCAGATCACCACACTCCTGACCCTGTAGCGACATCCTGTGACAAAGCAAAAGTT
>NZ_WBXP01000052.1 GCF_016415625.1 Shimwellia pseudoproteus | reverse complement strand
TCGGCGAAGGTGAGTTGATGGCTCATGATGTCCCTCTGGGATGCGCTCCGGATGAATATGATGATCTCATATCAGGAACTTGTTCGCACCTTCCCTAGCGCATTTAAAGCCGCCTTCATCGTTCGTAGACGCCAGTTGGGACCATTCCCAAACATATGGTGGTCTGCATAGCGATGATCCATGTCGCGCAGGTAATCACGTAATTCAATAAACAAGCTATCAGGTATGTGAAAATGCCCCCAGCCGCCAGTATAACCAATGGGTTCCATATACTGAATTCCATCAAGTTTTAATCTGTTGTATACAGAAGAGCGCCCCATCGATGATGTAGTTGTAATTGCTAAAAGACGGGCTCTCTTCTTCTTTTGAGATATAACCCCCACACTGTTGCCATACACTCTTGCAAAGTCATCATATAACTCGCGACTACGAAGTAGGCAAGCTACCAGTTTTCCCCCAAGCAGAAAATTATAAGGTGGAAGTGCGCCAAGTACATACGCATCCATCACATTAACAAGTCTTGAGCTTCTATCCTCTGTACTCCAACCAATCAATCTATCCCTGACGGCAAGATTGAAAACGGGGTCACCAATAGCAATTAACCCTATCAATTTTCCATTACTTTCATCCCAAACAAGGTATCGGAGACGCCTTCCAAATCCGTTTGAAACCGGTACAGACCAAGTTAATGCCGCTAACCTAAACAGATCACCTTGCCAAGTTCCTGATGACACCCGCTCAAGAACAGGCGATATCTTGTCAGGAATAACATCCTTACCAGATGCAAAAAATTTCAGTAATTTTGAGGACTTGAGTGTTATGAAATTTTGGTTTGCAGCAAGTCGCTCAGCCCGTTGAGCGCTATGAAGGGTCCTGATTACCTCTTTCGTGTTTCCTGGGGCCTGTAGCGCTCCTGCATCAGATTTTGTAAATCCCAATGATTGTAAATGTTCTCGAACCTTCTTTTTTAACCGGGCTTCACGCAGGTTCACATTAACTATTATTGAGGGATCTTTGTGCATTTTTCTCACGCTCCAATTAATATTTGCCGCATTAAATTTAACTTAAGGTGATAGTTATCGATAGCGTAGTACCATAGAGCACAAGCTCGACACTTAACGGGGCGATGCCAATGATAGCATCCATCCAAACTCTTCAGGGGCTTTATCTAATGTATGAAATTGTCGCGGCAACAAAGATTCAAAGAAGTATTGACGACAAATTTTTAGTCATAAACATGCTGTATTAAGTCGTGTTGCACCCTAAATTTCAGCTACGGCTGCACTAATTATTCTTGTAAAAACATAGAGATACTATCGGAAAAGATGTTAACTCAATTTTTGATCATAACCTCTTTACCTCATAGCCCAATCACCTCTAAAAACTAAAAAAACACATTCACTTGATTTCAATGGTTTTTCATCACAAGTATATACTTAACTAATAGAATTATTGACCTTTGCGTAATCAAAAGGTGTCATCAACTTATACTTTAATGACTCTAGATAATCAGCCCACCACTGCAACATCAGCCTACGCTCATCCAAATGCTCAGCCTTATGGATATAAGCCGCTCTTACAGAGTTACGTTCCATATGGCTCATCTGCCGTTCAACTGCATCCCTCGACCACAACCCTGACTCAATCAACGAACTACAGGCCATTGTCCTGAAGCCATGCCCACAGACCTCCACCTTCGTGTCATATCCCATAACACGCAGAGCCTTGTTCACCGTGTTTTCGCTCATCGGTTTACGAGGGTTATGATCGCCAACGAAAACAAAATCACGATTTCCACTGACCTTATGAACCTGTTTGAGGATGTCCAGTGCTTGCCGAGATAACGGCACGAGATGAGGTGTGCGCATTTTAGAACCACGTTGAGAATGCTTCACTCCTTCGATAGCTTCTCGTTCTGCCGGTATAGTCCACATTGCCGTTTCAAAATCAATTTCAGACCAGCGCGCAAAGCGCAATTCACTGGAACGAATAAATATTAACAAGGTGAGCTCGACGGCCAAGCAGGTCATAGCTCGTCCCGTGTAACAGTCAATTCGGTGGAGCAGTTCAGGTAGGCGTTTCAGCTCAAGTGCAGGGCGATGGACACGATTACTGGAAGCTACTGCGCCCGCCATTTCCTGGGCTGGATTGTAATCAATCAAGCCACTTTGCACCGCATAGCGCATGATTGCTGTTGTTCGCTGCTGAAGGCGAGAAGCGACTTCAAAGCGACCAGTTGCCTCTACAACTTTAATAGGTGCAAGCAGGTCACGAGTCTTCAGTTCTTCAATGCTACGCTTACCAATAGCTAGAAACAGATTATCTTCCAGGCTCTTCAGCACCCGTCGGCTATGCTCTTCTGACCATTTTTTATTTGCTGCGTGCCACTCTCTGGCAACTGACTCAAAGGTAATCGCCTCTTTCGCCTGCTCTTCTTTCACTGCACGTTTGTGTTCACGGGGATCGATACCTACAGCAACAAGCTTTCTGGCCTCTTCCCTCTTTTGACGAGCATCAGCTAATGACGTTTCAGGATAAACCCCAAACGCCATCAGGTGCTGCTTACCACCAAAGCGAAAGCGGAACCGCCAGTATTTTGAGCCGTTAGGGTGAATGAGCAAAAACATGCCATCCCCATCGACAAGGGTGTATTCCTTTTCCTGCGGTTTTGCAGAACGCACTTTGATATCTGTCAGAGCCATAAAAGTTCTCCTTCCATGTGCCGCCGTGAGTATACAACCATTATCGAACCAGCATATATACTCGGTTCTATACTCACAAGCGACTTGATGTGGGTTGACTCAGATTGACTTCTGTTGAAAGGAGAATCGCGGAAAGCCTTGCGTGGCGCGGATTTCAGGCACAAAAAAAGACGTCCGTTGACGTCTATTGATGTTCCGATGGTGCCGAAGGCCGGACTCGAACCGGCACGTATTTCTACGGTTGATTTTGAATCAACTGCGTCTACCGATTTCGCCACTTCGGCACTGAAGGGATACGGAAAACGTTTTGGATTATAACTGCTTCAACTGCCAGCGCAACCACAAACCCCGCAGTTTGCTGCCGACTGGCGATAAAAGCAGCGCCCGCCCTGCGCCGGTGCGGTTTCCCGCACCGGATGACGTGCCATCACGGTAGCTGCGGGTCCTCCTCACGGGCCGCCGGGACCGGGGTCTGATCCGCCCCCATACTCCACAGCGCCAGCCAGGCCAGCAGCCCATACCCTATCAGCAGCAGCGACACCGGCCAGGCGGCATCAAACGCCATCAACAGCGCCACCGCCAGCATCGGCCCCAGCCCGCCGGAAAATACCGACCCCACCTCATGCCCCAGCGCCAGCCCCGAGTAGCGCACCCGCACCGGGAACAGATCCCCCATAATACAGGGCTGGGTGCCGATCATCGCCCCGTGGCACACAGGCAGGCCAAGCAGCATCGCCACCATAATCCCGCCATAGGCACCGCTGGACAGCAGCCAGAAAAACGGAAACGCCATCACCAGCAGGCCAATCACACCAATGTAATACACCCGCACCGCGCCAATCCGGTCAGACAGCGCCCCCCAGAACAAAATAGAGAAAAACTCCACCAGCATCGCAATGGTCACCGCACTGATGATAATCTCCGTCGTAATACCGATATGCCTGGCGTACACCACCGAAAAGGTGAAGAAAATATAAGACGCACCGTTCTCCGGCAAACGCAGCGCAATCGCCTGCATCAGCGCCTTCGGGTGCTCACGGATCAACACCAGCAGCGGGATTTTCTGATGCTTATCCCCGGGTGCGGACTGGCTGAACGCCGCACTCTCGCGGATATTTTTGCGGATATACACCCCCACCAGGAATATCAGCAGGCTCAGCAGAAACGGCACCCGCCAGCCCCAGCGCATCAGCTCCGCCTCTGGCAGCTTCTGCACCAGATAAAACGCCAGCGCCGAGAGCACAAACCCGCCGGAGACCCCCATCTGGCTCCAGGCCGTAAAAAAGCCGCGCCGGGTGGCCGGGGCGTTCTCACTCAGCATCAATACGCCGCCGCCCCACTCCCCCCCGGAGGCAACCCCCTGCAAAAACCGCAACATAATCAGGCAGAGCGGCGCCCAGAGACCAATCTGGCTATACGCCGGCAGCAGGCCAATAACAAACGTCGTCGCCCCCATCAGCGTCAGGGTCATGATAAGCGTCATCTTGCGGCTGTAGCGATCCCCGATATGCCCAAACACAATGCCGCCTAATGGCCGCGCCAGGAAGCCCACCGCAAAACCGGAAAACGCCAGCAGCGTTCCCTGGAGCGGATCGCCCCCCAGCGGAAAGAACAGCGGGCCAAACACCAGCGCCGCCGCCGTGCCGTAGAGGAAAAAGTCATACCACTCCAGCGCGTTCCCCAGCACGGACGCCACCACCAGCTTGCGCATCTGCCGCGGATCATACTGTTCTGCTGCCGTATTGCTCATAAACAGGCCTCGCTCCCGGTCAGGCTTTCACCGTAATATCGTCGCCCACGGTATGGTAGCGACGGTTAAAATAGACCAGCCCACGGGGCTGTTCGCTGAGCCGCACCGCCTGCACCCGGCAATAGAACACCGAATGGCTGCCCACCTCATGGCAGGTGTCGATCAGGCAGTCAAAACTGCTGACTGCGGACCACAACACCGGCGCGCCGGTCGCCATCACCCGCCAGTCGTCATACTGAAAACGCTGCCCGGATCGCAGGCTGGCATCGGCAAAAATGCCGGAAAGCGCCTGATGCCCGCCAGACAAAACATTAACGCACAGCACCCCGTTGTGTTTGAACGCGTCATGGGCGAATGAGTTACGGTTCATACACACCAGCAGCGTGGGCGGCTGGTCCGTCACGCTGCACACGGCGGAGGCGGTAAAACCGAATTTCCCCGCCGGGCCATCGGTGGTAATCACCGAGACGGCGCTCCCCAGCTGCGCCATACCATTACGAAATTCTGTTTGCAAAGTCATATTCACTGCCTTCTTACAGATCAATCACCAGCCGGGGGCCTCTGGCCCGGGAGCAGCACAACAGGATTTGATCGCCATCGGCTCTCTCCTCCTCAGTCAGATAACTGTCGCGATGGTCTGGCTCGCCTTCCAGCACACCGGTCAGGCAACTGCCGCAAATCCCCTGCTTACAGGAAACGCACACCGCAATCCCCGCCTGTGCCAGCGCCTCAACAATGGTCTGCTGCGCCCCGACCTGTACCGCTATCCCGCGGGTTGCCGCCACCACCTCAAAGGCGGCACCGGCAGTGTCGACCTCTGCACTAAAACACTCCTGATGTACGCTGCCCGCCGGCAGGCCCGCCGCCGCCGCCCGTTCCTTCACCCCGTCCATCAGGCGCGCCGGCCCGCAAACATAGATCTGCGTGTCGTCCGGCACATCACTGAGTAGCGCGTCAATGTCCAGCCGCTGCCGATCGCTGAAATGCAGCCAGGCCCGCCCGGCCCAGGGGGCGCTCTCCAGCTGCGCAACAAAAGCCGCCTGATGGCGGGAGCGGGCGCAGTAGTGCAGCGCAAAAGCGCGCCCGGCGCGGTGAAGCTCCGCCGCCATGGCCAGCATCGGGGTAATACCGATGCCGCCGCCAATCAGCAAGCTATAGGGAGCGTCCTCCGCGAGGGCAAACAGATTACGCGGCGGGCTCACCTGGACCCTATCCCCCACTTGCAGGGTATGAGCCGCCAGCGATCCCCCCCGGGACTGGCTATCTTTCAGGATCCCCAGCCGGTAGCAGTGACGATCCTGCGGATCGCCGCACAGCGAGTAAGGCCGCACCCAGCGATCCGCAATATGCAGATCGATATGCGCCCCGGCGCTAAAGGGCGGCAATGGCCCGCCATCATCCCGGGCAAGGGTCAGCATCAGCACATCCCCCTGTAACTCACGCTCAACAATCGTTAGTGTCAGCATCACGCCCCCTTAGCGCATAAACAGCCCGCCGTTAATGTCCCAGGTGGCCCCGGTCACAAACGACGCCTGCGGTGAGGCCAGTAATGCCACGGCCTGGGCGACAAACTCAGCGTCCCCCAGGGCCCCCACCGGGATCATCTGTAATAACCCGGCCAGCTTCTCTTCCGGCACCAGCGCATGTACCGATGGCAAATCCATCGGCCCCGGCGCAATGGCGTTCACCGTGACGCCGGATTTTCCCAGCTCCCGGGCGAAGATTTTGGTCAGGGTGAGGATCCCCCTTTGGAGGCCGCATAATGGGCGCCGGAGGCGGTACCGCCATTCTGCCCGGCCAGGGAGGCCAGGTTGATGATCCGCCCGTAGCCCTGCTGCGCAAAGTAGCGGCCCACGGTCTGGCAGCCGACAAACGTCCCGCGCAGGTTGGTGGTGATCACCCGGTCAAACTCTTGTGGATCGATATCCATCACCGGCGTGGCCAGGGTCAGCGCCGCGTTATTCACCAGCACCTCAAGGCGCCCAAAGCGCGCGACGGTTTCCGCCAGCACGCGCGTAAAGTCTTCCGGCTGGCGGATATCCAGCCCCGTGGCCAGTACCCGCCCCTCGCCGTTATCCAGCTGTTCCGCCGCCTGCCGGGCGCGCCCGGCATCCACGTCTGACAGCACCACCTGGAACCCCTGGCCCAGCAAGTGCCTGGCAATCACGTTACCCAGCCCCGCCGCCGCCCCGGTCACTAATACGGTTTGTGTCATGATCCGTTCCTCACAGGATGTACCCGATGCTGTGCAACACATCATCGCTATTGATAAGCCGGATCACTTTCTGCTTGATCAGCAGGCGATCGCCCCCGGGCTGTAAATGCCAGGTAATGTCCGCCGCATAGTGGCGGCTGTAGCCTTTGCGGTGTTCCCACAGGGACTGGGCGCCGCGCACCACGATGGACTCACCTTCCGGTGCCAGCAGGCGGAACCGCGACAGGCTGCGCAGGGTGCGGGCCTGGGGCGTGGTGGAGATCGACTCACCGCTGTAGAGCCGTTTTACCCGGCGCTCGCGCATGTCGTGATCGTCACAGGCATAATTAAGGCTGTTTTTAAAATCACGTTCCTGAGGATCGATCGGCACAATGTACAGGCCGTCCCGCTGCCACAGATCAAGCCAGGCCGTAAACTCGCCCTGATCGAGCAGATCCCCTTCGAGGTTGATCAGCGCGATGGCTGACATCAGTACCGGATCTGGCGTTAGCATTTATTCCGCCTCCGTCATCAGTTTTTTCCACTGTTGATACGCCGCGCGCATCCCCGTTTCGGCACTGACATCGCTGCGCAGGCCGTCATCACTGCGGTACTCTCCCGCCATTCCCCGGTTGAGCATGATCCACAGGTCATTACCCGCGGTTGCCCCGCGCTGCACCCGTTCCCAGGCTTCCGCATCATCCGGCGTGCCAAAGCCCATCGGCCCCTGGAAGTGTTCATGCAGCCGCAGCCGCGCCTGGTTGGCTATTTCTGGCCCGCCGTCCATGGTGATCACCGCGTGGTGGATTTCTGTCTCGGTCGCCGAAATGGGCTGCAAAACGCGGAAAAACGCCATTGAGCAGGCGATATTGGGGAAAATATTGAGGTTAAAGCCGGAGCCGCCCACCGCGCGCACGATGCGCCGCACCTGCTGTTCGTCATGATCCTGGCGCAGGGCCTCCGCCAGTTCGGCAAAGCGCGCCGGGATCGGCGCCTCCAGATCCGCCTCCAGATCCACCAGCTCAGGGATCATCACCATCACGCTGTGGCCGTTGCCGAGATCTTCCACATAGCCGCTACCGTCAACAAAGTTGAGCATCTCTTCGGTCTGCTTATCCACCGAGCTTAAAAACGAGCGGTGCACCACCGGGAAGTGGTAACCGTCGGTGGTGTTCTCCAGCTGGATCTTCCAGTTACCGGGGAAGCGGAAGCGGTGTGCAGGCCCGGTCTTAATCGGGTAGCCAGCCCCCTGCTTCATAAACAGATCCATCCACTTCTTCGCCGGGCCGAGGAATTGCGCCAGCGGTTCACACTGCGGATTGAAGGTGGCGAAAATCATCCCCGCGTACTGCTCAGTGCGCAGGGATACCAGCCCCAGCTCGCCTTTTTCCAGCTGGTCAGCATAGCTTTCCGGGTGCGGCACGCCGCGCAGGCTGCCGTCCAGGGCATAGCCCCAGCCGTGATAGGGGCACACAAAGCTGTTGGTCTTGCCGCTGCGGTGTTCACATACCGTCGCCGCCCGGTGGCGGCAGCGGTTAAGCAGCGTATGGACGTTGCCTTTGCGGTCGCGCACCACAATCACCGGCTGGGTGCCAATTTCCGTGGTCTTAAAGCTGCCGGTTTCCGGGATCTCACTGGTGTGGGCCACCCACACCCAGGTCTTACTGAAAATGCGATCCAGTTCGAGGCTGAACAACGCCTCTGAGTAATAAAGCGAGGTGTGTACCCGATCTGGCTTTACCAGGGCGGCAATCTCTGCGCGGCTGGGTACCTCACCGTTATTAATAGTGTTTACCGGGATCCGGCTGTCACGATTATCACATTGCATATCCTTTCTCCTGCACGTCACAAACGCGCTATTTTTGGGCCGGTACCGGCAGGACATCTGCCGTATGCCAGCTATCCACTGGCCTGCTAAACAGGTTGCGAGTGGCAAAATGGTGAATGCGCATCACGCCCGCCTCCCGGCGGAATTCCACGCTAATTTCCGCCCCGTTCAGGTGCGATCCCCCGGCGCTAAAAGTGGAGGTTTGCAGCATCAGCCAGCGCCCGCACAGCGGGCCGTCCGGCTGGCAGAACAGGGACTCGGAACAGAGAAAATGCGCGTTCATCGTGAAGTGCGCCGGAGTGCGTACATAGCCCGCCATCATGGCGACTATCGCCGCGCGCCCCTGGTGCTTCCCCAGCCGCGTGGCATAAGGCTCGCCCACCCCTTCCCAGCAGGCGTCCCCGGTGAACAGCTCCCCGATGGCCTGCACGGTGTGCAGGTTGTCCAGCCCATCGCACAGCCGCATATAGTCGCTGATGCAAACCCGGGCAGCCTGCTGATCCTCAAGCTGTTGCAGGCGCAGCGCATCCTGTGAGTTCATGATTTGGCTCCGTCAGTCCTGAATGATCAGCTCCCGGCCGACCCGGGCTTCAATCTTGCAGTATTTCCACAGCTTGCTGCCGCTGTCCCCTACCGGGGTGGTGCGCAGCAGGTTGCACACCGCCACCACGCTCTCGATCGTGTCGGCATCGGCCAGCACGTAAGTGGTCCAGGGTGATGTCGTGGACGGGCCGACCATCAGCCGGTCGTCATCCATATTGCCGATCACCCGGATGCCCGGCATCTCTGCCATTCCTTTCATCATCACCCCAAAGGCGCCCCACACCTGTTTGGCCTCTGCGGCGCTGGCGTCAAAAAAGTTCTGGTTAATGCCCATACAAAACAGCACGCGTAATAGGTTGTTCTGGCTCATTGATCACTCCTCAGGAAAATTACAGGTAACCCGGCAGAGGGTTACCGCCGAAAAAGACCGTACCGGCATTGAGGTACGAGAGATCGCCCATAAAGGCGTGCTGGGTGATAACCAGAGTGTCACGCACATAGCGCTGTAGCGGGCTGGTCATGGCCACGCCCCCCATCCCGTTAAGGGCGAGCGCCTGGCGCGCGACATCTGCCGCCACCCGGGTAACATGGGTCGATGACAGGCGCAGGGCATTGATCTGTTGCTGGCTGGCCTCATCACCGGCCAGCAGCCGCTGCCACACATCGTCGATGGCCTCGTAGAACCAGGCCCGGGCCGCCCGCAGTTCCGCTTCGCTGCGGGCAATCTGCATCTGTGCCTGGGGCCGGTCCGCCAGGCGCGGTGCCCCTGTTATCGACTGCTGGCGATGGGCAATCTGGTAAATTTCATTGAGTGCCGCCCGGGCCACGCCAAGGGCGACAACGGACAGTACCTGGGTGGCGAGGGAGAGCACCGGGTAGCGATACAGCGGCCCGGCCAGATTCAGCGCCCCGCCGCGAATAAAGGTCCACTCCTGGGGAACATAGGCATTGTCCACCAGCAGATCGTGGCTGCCGGTACCGGCCAGCCCCACCGTGTCCCACACCGGATCGATCTCAACACTGCGCCGGGGCAGCACCGCCATACGCGGCAGATCCTGGCCGCCCTCCGGCTGAATGCCGACCCCAAATACCGATGCCCCCATACTGCCGCTGGCAAAACTCCAGCGGCCGCTGACCCGATATCCGGCATCCACCCGGGCGGCTTTATGGGTGGGGTAAATCCCCCCGGCAAACACCACATCCGGCCCCTGGCGGTAGAGCATTGTCAGGGTATCCGGCGGTAAGGCGCCGAGGTAAAACGGGCTCATCCCGAAGCTTGCGACCCAGCCCGCAGAGCCATCGGCGGTGGCAATCTGTTCAATCAATTCACAAAACTGTGCCGGGGAGCACTCATCGCCACCATAGATTTTCGGCACCAGCGCCCGGTAAACCCCCACCTGTTTAAAACGGCTGATAATGTCGTCCGAAATATGGCGCTGGCGTTCAAACTCGGCGCTGCGGGCGGTGATTTCATTCAGTAACGGAACAAGTGCTTCACGGACCTGTACGACAGACATAGCTGACTCCCGAATAACGTTTACCGGCGAAAAAAAGGCGCAGGATGCCGCAACGCGTACCACTCATTGCGCGAACGGGTAAGGTAATAACAGTGAGAAATGGGTCAGATACGGCGCCGCATCAGCCACTCAGCGGCCTGTATTAAAGCCCCTTCCTGGCCTGTGCCCACCACCAGTTGTAGCGCCACCGGCCGGCCGTGTAGCTCACCCATCGGTAGCGTGAGCGCCGGGTGGCCGCTGAGGTTAAATGGCCTGACGAGGCGCGTCAGGTTCACCACGCTGAGCGGGTCTTCCGCCTGCGTGAGTGTCGGTGGAAGATCCGGCAGGGTCGCCAGCGCCAGCAGCGGTGTCCGGGCAAGACAGGCATCCACCTGGGCTGTGAACTGCACGCGTACCGCCTCCACCCCGGCGAGTGCTGCCGCGCTAACGGACTCACCACGCTGGATACGGCTGGCCACGTCCGGGGATACCCGCTGCGTGCTTAGCAGCCCGTGAAACGCCTGCCAGTTTTCGCGGTTGATAATCGCCAGCCCGGCGCGGTGGGCCTCCTCCAGCAGCGGCAAATCGGTGAATTGTGGCTGAATGCCGTGACGGGAAAGGGTATTCAGCAGCAGCTGGTCGATTTCCGGCTCGGCCGCCGCAACAAAGCCCATCGCCGGTAACTGCGCCAGGGGGGCGCCCACCTTGATGGATAAATGGCTCAGTACCTGGCGCAATATGTCGGGTTCGCGGGCAAAAATGCCCACGCAATCCAGGGAACTGTAGGGCGGTAATACCCCCTGGCGGCTGAGTACGCCATAGCCGGGTTTAAGCCCCAGCACACCGCAGCAGGCGGCGGGCATACGAACAGAGCCGCCGGTGTCGGTACCGAGGGCGAAATCTACCTCGCCAGAGGCCACCACCGCCGCGGAGCCGCTGGAGGAGCCGCCGGGGATCAGGTCAGGATAGTGAGGGTTAACCGGCGTGCCGCTCCAGGGGTTAATCCCGGTCACGCCGAAGGCCAGCTCATGGAGGGTGGTCTTCCCCGTCAGCCGGCAGCCGTTATCCAGCAGCGCCTGCACAACGGCGGCGTGCTGCCGGGCCGGGGGGGCATCAGCCAGTGCCGGGCACCCCGCGCGGGTGGGGTAACCGGCCACATCCAGCGTGTCTTTAACGGCAAAGCGCAGCGCACCACTACCAAGCGTAAACTGCGCGACATAACCATTGCTCTCAAAAATGGGTTTCATGATTAACACCCTGACCAGAAAATAGGAATCACATTCAGGGGAGGCAGTCATTGCTGCGGTTTTATCCCTGAGGGTGAATTAATCATGAAATATTCACGTGAATATTCAAGTAAATTTTCACGTTATTTTTACATTAAAATAACAACAAAACAACCAAAACATATTTGTGGCTATTACGGTAACTAACTGGATTATCGTGAGAAAATAGCGGCAATGGGATCTGCTGCCGGGTAGCGCACCCGGCAACAGATAAGAATAAAGTATCGCTTTTACAGCGGGTTATAAGGAAAGTTTAGCCGGATCACAAATTTGAATATGTGCCCGAAAGCCGCTCACAGCTCGTTAAGATTCCCCAGCACGTTGGCCAGCGACTGATTCATTTTTTCCACCTGCGCGCTGCTCATGCCTTTAAAGCCTTTATCGAACACTTTCTGTGCCAGGCTGTGGGCCTGTTCGATTTTTTCCTTTCCGGCGGGGGTAAGCATCACCTCAGTGACCCGGGCGTCTTGCTCGCTGCTGGCGGTGGTCACCAGGCCATCATCACGCAGGCGGCCGACAATTTTTGTCACCGTGGGCATCTTCGCCATCGCGTATTCCGAAATCTGGGAAATACTGGCTTTGCCATACTGGTGGGTGATCATCAGCACCCGAAAACGCGACACGTCGAGCTGTATCGTTTTCAGTCGCCCTTCCATGACCTGGGTGTAACGCGCATAGACGTTCACAATCCAGTAGAACGGGAACGCTTCACGGTGAAACGGGGTATCCGCATTCTGAACATCCGTTGTTGTCTTTGAGTCGCTCATGAGGTTCCTAAGCAATATGCCGTCGATGGCGGTGAGTATATCCGGTTATGGCAGCGGCATGTAGCGCTGGCCGGCGACTGTTTTTTCCCCACCGGCCTGGCGAAAGCAGATCGGCCCTTATTTCCCCGCCCCGCCACGGTATTTATTGTGCTATCAGCCGCCACTGCCCCCTGCCGCTTTGCGGCCCTCAGGAGTAACATCCCGTCCAGCCAGCTCAACTACACTTGTCAGAACGTGTCAGAGCAGCATCCACTCAGCCTTATGAGGAAAACCAATGACTATCATCAAAAGCTATGCAGCCAAAGCAGCCGGTGCCGGGCTCGAACTCTGGGAATTCGATGCCGGGGAACTGGCGGCAGAGGATGTCGAAGTCACCGTCGATTATTGCGGTATTTGCCACTCGGACCTGTCGATGATCGATAACGAATGGGGCATGTCCAGCTACCCGCTGGTTGCCGGTCACGAAGTCATTGGTCACGTCACTGCCCTGGGCAACGCGGCACAGCATAAGGGCCTGAAAATCGGCCATCGGGTGGGCATCGGCTGGACAGCGCGCAGCTGCGGCCACTGTGATGCCTGCATCAGCGGCAACCAGATGAACTGCCTGGAAGGCACAACCCCAACCATCATCAACCGCGGCGGCTTTGCCGAGAAGATCCGCGCCGACTGGCAATGGGTTATCCCGCTGCCGGACAGCATTGATATCGAATCCGCCGGGCCGCTGCTGTGCGGCGGTATTACCGTGTTCAAACCGCTGCTGATGCACCATATCACCACCACCAGCCGGGTGGGGGTCATCGGCATTGGTGGTCTGGGCCATATCGCCATCAAACTGCTGCGCGCCATGAACTGTGAAGTGACCGCCTTTAGCTCTAACCCGGCAAAAGAGCAGGAAGTGCGGGCAATGGGCGCCGATCATGTGGTCAACAGCCGCGATCCCGCAGCGCTGAAAGCGCTGGCGGGGCAATATGATCTGATAATCAATACCGTTAATGTCGATCTCGACTGGCAGCCCTACTTTGAAGCCCTGGCCTGGGGCGGTAACTTCCACACCGTGGGGGCGGTACTGAAGCCACTGCCGGTGCCGGCGTTTACGCTGATCGGCGGCGATCGCAGTGTCTCCGGCTCTGCAACCGGCTCCCCGGCGGAACTGCGTAAGCTGATGAAGCTGGCGGGCCGCACCGGCGTCACCGCCACTACAGAGCTGTATCCGATGTCGAAAATTAACGATGCCCTGCAGCACGTTCGCGAAGGCAAAGCCCGCTACCGCGTGGTGCTGAAAGCGGATTTTTAGCCGCCAGCGCGTTAGTTATTTAGCGTTGGTACAGCGCCGGGCAGGTACCCTGCCTGCGCGGTGGTTTACCGCAATCCCGGTCCCGTGATGTGTTTACGGGGCCGTTTTTAGTCCTGTCGACGATGCCCCACCACCGGGCATTGCGAACCCGTCTCACAGGTAAGAGAACGTGATCAAAGCGTATCGGGCGGCGGCATTCGCCCTGTGTTGTATCAGCGCCAGCAGTGTTGCCCGTGATCTGGTGATGGACAGTACCACCAGCCAGCGGCTGGATACCCTGCTCACCCAGAACGCCGCGGCGGCACAGGATGACAGCCCCGGTGAACGCCAGGCCAGGCTGTCCGCGGCCTTTGTGAATACCCCATACCGGGCCAACACCCTGGTGGGCTCACCGGTAGTGCCCGAAACCCTGGTGGTGAATTTCAACGCGGTAGACTGCCTGACGCTGCTGGAATACCTCCACGCCCTCGCCCACGCCACGGACCGCGACAGTTTCCTGCAAAGCCTGGTCGCCACCCGTTATAAAGACAGCCAGGTGGCCTACAGCCAGCGCAAACACTTTTTCTCGGACTGGTCCAGCACCCTGCCGCAGAATGCAGTGGATATCACCGCCACGCTAACCAGCCACGTTATGCGCACCACCAAAACCCTGAACCGCAAAAGCGACGGCACCCTGTGGTTACCGGGGATCCCGGTGGTGCCGCGCACCATTACCTGGATACCCACCGCCCAGGTGACAGATCGGGTACTGGAGGGGATCCAGGATGGTGATCTGATTGGCATCTACACCCCGAAGGCCGGCCTGGATGTCACCCACTCCGGGATCGCGCTCCACCAAAATGGCCAGCTTATCTT
Source organism: Shimwellia pseudoproteus (assembly GCF_016415625.1). Taxonomy (GTDB): domain Bacteria; phylum Pseudomonadota; class Gammaproteobacteria; order Enterobacterales; family Enterobacteriaceae; genus Shimwellia; species Shimwellia pseudoproteus. Next base: position 10,683 of record NZ_WBXP01000052.1, on the reverse strand, counting down.
CCGTAATGCCTCCTTCCTGGAACGCAATATGAAAGTGGCCGACACCCCGCTGCGCCGCTATCTGCAACGGTATCCCGGGATTGTGGTGCTACGGCCCCGCTAACGCCCACACACAGTACCGCCCTGCGCCGGGGTAATACCAGCCCGGCGATCGGGTTTTACCGCGTTTCTAGAGCCAGCTTCCAGTAAGGCAGCCCGGGTGCTGCAAAAACATTTTTTTAGCGGATAACGGCACGCATTTCAGTGTATTCCCCGCTGTACTGGCGGCGTGACCGGGCTATGCTAGATGGATACTGTTTGAGTAACCCCTGTTTTGAGTAACCCCTGTAAGGAAACGTGAATGACCGATTCACTGCTGATTGCCCGCACCGCGGACAAAACCCTGAACCTGCTGCCGCATATGGCGAACCGCCACGGGCTGATTACCGGCGCCACCGGCACCGGTAAAACTGTCACGCTGCAAAAAATGGCCGAGTCCTTTTCGGAAATCGGCGTGCCGGTATTTATGGCCGACGTCAAAGGCGATCTGACCGGGATTGCCGAGGACGGCACCGCATCAGACAAGCTGCTCGCCAGGCTAAAGAACATCGGCGTGACTGACTGGCAGCCACACAGTAACCCGGTGGTGCTGTGGGATATTTTTGGTGAGAAGGGCCACCCGGTGCGGGCCACCGTGTCGGACCTCGGGCCGCTGCTGCTGGCCCGGTTGCTCAATCTGAACGACATCCAGACCGGGGTGCTGAATATCATCTTCCGGGTGGCGGATGAACAGGGCCTGCTACTGCTGGACTTTAAAGATCTGCGCGCCCTCACCCAGTACGTTGGGGACAATGCCAAAGCCTTCCAGAACCAGTATGGCAATATCAGCCCCGCCTCTGTGGGGGCCATCCAGCGCGCGCTGCTGTCCCTTGAGCAGGAAGGGGCCGGGCATTTCTTTGGCGAGCCGATGCTCGACATCCGCGACTGGATGAAAACCGACGCCAGCGGCAAAGGGATCGTCAATATCCTGTCGGCAGAAAAGCTCTACCAGATGCCGAAGCTGTACGCCACCACCCTGCTGTGGATGCTGTCTGAACTGTACGAACAGCTGCCGGAAGCCGGCGACCAGGATAAACCCAAACTGGTGTTCTTCTTCGATGAAGCCCACCTGCTGTTTAATGACGCACCGCAGGTGCTGCTGGATAAAATTGAACAGGTTATCCGCCTGATCCGCTCTAAAGCGGTGGGGGTCTATTTCGTCAGCCAGAACCCGTCCGATATCCCGGACAATGTGCTCGGCCAGTTGGGTAACCGGGTACAGCACGCCCTGCGCGCCTTTACCCCAAAAGATCAGAAAGCGGTGAAAGCCGCCGCCCAGACCATGCGCGCGAACCCGGCGTTCGATACTGAACAGGCGATTCAGGCGCTGGGCACCGGCGAAGCGCTGATCTCGTTCCTCGATGAAAAAGGCAGCCCGTCGATGGTGGAACGGGCGATGGTCATCGCACCGTGCTCCCGTATGGGGCCGGTGACTGACGACGAACGCAACGGCCTGATTAACCACTCCCCGCTGTATGGCAAATATGAAGATGCCGTGGACCGCGAGTCCGCCTTTGAAATGCTCCAGAAAGGCGTTCAGGGGGCAACCCAGCAGCAGAATGCCCCTGAGGCCGGGAAAGGCGTCGACGTTGACGACGGTATTATGGGGGATCTGAAAAATATCCTGTTTGGCACCACGGGCCCCCGGGGCGGTAAACACGATGGTGTGGTCCAGACCATGGCCAAAAGCGCCGCCCGCCAGCTAACCAACCAGATTGTGCGCGGCGTGCTGGGCAGCCTGCTGGGCGGCCGTAAGCGCTAAGCCGCATTATCATCCGGCCGGGCCTGTGGCCCGGCCCTATTTTTGCCCCGATATGGCAAATACGACACGCCGCGCATAATCGCTATTTTCAACAGCCCGATAACTGCCCGCGCAGCCCGCCTGCGCTATTCTGCGGCATTACGTTTACGTGCCGGCCCCTGGACACCCCCAGGCCATACCGGCCTATCCCCGGAGGTCTGACAGCAATGACACAGCGAAAAAACCAGCGCATTGCGCTACGGCTGCACGAAGCAGACAAAGCCCTGATCGCTGCCGCAGCGGCATACAGCGGGCAAACCCTTACCCAGTTTATGGTCAGTTGCGCCGTGGAGCACGCCCGGAGGCTGGTGCCGCAACCGCCCCCCAAGGCGCCGTAAATCGCGCCCATAAAAAAGCCCGCGGCATCAACCGCGGGCTTTTCGCATCATCGGGGCATCACTAACTGCGTTTAACCATCAGCCACAGACTGATCAGCAAGAAAGTGGCGCTCGGGATCAATGCCCCAAGGATCGGCGGAATGTCATACACCAGGCTCAGTGGGCCGAAGATCTGGTCCAGCACATAGAACACAAACCCGAAGCTGATACCGGTCACCACCCGCACCCCCATCGGTACGCTACGCAGCGGCCCGAAGATAAACGACAGCGCCATCAGCATCATCACCGCCACGGAGACCGGCTGGAATATCTTGCTCCACATATTGAGCTGATACTTGCTCGGGTCCTGGCCGCTGGCTTCCAGATACTTCACGTAGTTATGCAGCCCGCTGATGGAGAGCGCATCAGGATCCAGCGCCACCACCCCTAATTTATCCGGGGTCAGCTTGGTCTTCCACACGCCGCTCACCAGTTGGGAGCCATCAATCCAGTTGTGATTTTTCAGATCCGACTCATCCACCTGGGACAGGTTCCACTCTTTCTGCTTCGCGTCATAACGGGCAGACGCCGCATAGCGCACGCTCAGCAGGCGGCGTTCCTTGTTAAAGGTGTAGATGCTAATGCCATCCAGCTCGTTGTTATTACGCACATGCTCGATGTAGACAAAGCTGTCGCCGTCTTTGGCCCACAGCCCTTCCTGAGTGGAAAGCAGCGAGCCGCCATACATCTGCTGAGCGCGATAGTTACGGGCCATCTGCTCCCCCTGAGGGGCCACCCATTCACCAATCGCCATGGTAAATAACACCAGCAGAATGGCCGTTTTCATGACCGACGCGGCCACCTGCATCCGGGTATAGCCGGAGGCCTGCATCACCACCAGCTCACTGCGCTGCGCCAGCATCCCCAGCCCCAACAGCGCGCCCAGTAGCGCCGCCATCGGGAAGAAGATCTGCACATCTTTTGGGACGCTGAGCAGGGTATACATCCCGGCGCCCATCGCGGTGTAGCTCCCCTGGCCGGCCTTTTTGAGCTGATCGACAAATTTAATAATGCCGGACAGCGATACCAGCATGAACAGGGTCATCATGATGGTGTTGAGGATGGTTTTGCCGATATAACGGTCAAGTACGCCGAAGCCAAACATCACACTGCTCCTGTACGTGAGAACCGGGCGCGCACTTTGCGCATCGGCAGGGTATCCCACAGATTGAGGAACACCGCCAGCCCAATGTAGAGAATGTTCACCAGCCACATCCAGATCATCGGATCCAGTTTGCCCTTCGCCCCGTTAGAGCGTAGCGAGGTCTGCAACAGGAAGAACACCAGGTACAGTAAAATCGCCGGCAACATCGACAGCACCCGCCCCTGGCGTGGGTTCACCGCACTGAGCGGCACCACCATCAGGGCCATGATCGCCACCGCCACAATCAGCGTCAGCCGCCAGTGGAATTCGGCCCGCGCTTTCGGGGAGTCATTAGCCCACAGCGCGCGCATACTCATCTGTTCGACATCGTCAGGATCCAGCGCTACCGCCTGGTGGCCAACAATCGCCTGGTAATCTTTAAAATCGGTAATCCGGAAATCCCGCAGCATGGCGGTCCCCTCGAAGCGGGTCCCCTCATGCAGGGTGATCACCTGGGCGCCGTCTTTACGCTGGGCTAACTGGCCGTAATCCGCCACTACCACGGATGGGCGGGCGTTATTTTTCGGCCGCAGCTGCGCCAGAAACACGTCATGAAAGGTGCTGCCGTCTACACTTTCAATAAACAGCACCGCGTTCCCGTCACTGGATTGCTGGAACTGGCCCTGGGCCAGCGCCGCCATACCCGGGTTTGCTTTTGCCTCCGCCAGCACTTCATCCTGATGGCGTGATGACCAGGGCCCTGCCCACATCACGTTGATGGCGGCGAAAACGCCGGTCAGCAGCGTGAGGATCATGGCGGCCTTAATCAGCACATTATCGCTCAGCCCGCAGGCATGCATGACGGTAATTTCACTTTCAGTATAGAGCTTGCCGAAGGTCATCAGCAGGCCCATAAACAGGCTAAGGGGTAAGATAAGCTGGAGCATTTCAGGCAAGCCCAGCCCCAACAAAGAAAGGACTAAATTAGTGGGGATTTCACCGTCAACCGCCGCACCGAGGATCTTCACCAGCTTTTGACAGAAAAAAATCAGCAGCAGGATGAACAAGATCGCCAGTTGGCTTTTGAGTGTCTCCCGGACGAGATATTTTATGATAATCACATTAAATACGCCTGTGAAAACGAGTCTTTTTGCTGGAAAATTGCTTGTTTCATCGCTTAAACGTCATTTATGCTCTAGAGTCGTTGAAAAACATCGCTAAGATTATACTCGTTACACCTCAGTTGCGGATTTTTCAGCCTGAATGCGCAGGAGTAGCCATCGGTTGCACGCTTCGGGAGCACAAGACGTACCGAAACCGTAAACACCTTAAGATTAACACGAAGTCATCACAACAGCGGTCATGCGTTACGAAAGGTTGTAATTCTATCCATACCCGCCGCTGTTGTCTTTAAGATTCAGGAGCGTAGTGGATGGAGTTTAGTGTAAAAAGCGGTAGCCCGGAGAAGCAGCGGAGCGCTTGTATCGTGGTCGGCGTCTTTGAACCGCGCCGCCTTTCCCCCATTGCCGAGCAGCTGGATAAAATCAGCGACGGCTATATTAGCTCCCTGCTGCGCCGTGGCGAACTGGAAGGTAAACCGGGGCAGACCCTGTTATTGCACCACGTTCCTAACGTCCTGTCTGAGCGTATTCTGCTCATCGGCTGCGGCAAAGAGCGTGAGCTGGATGACCGCCAGTACAAACAGGTGATCCAGAAAACAATCAACACCCTGAACGATACCGGCTCAATGGAGGCAGTGTGCTTCCTCACTGAGCTGCACGTCAAAGGGCGCAGCACATATTGGAAAGTCCGCCAGGCAGTGGAAACCGCCAAGGAGACGCTCTACAGCTTTGATCAGCTGAAGACCAATAAAGTTGAACCGCGCCGTCCGCTGCGCAAAATGGTGTTTAACGTGCCTACCCGCCGGGAACTCACCTGCGGCGAGCGGGCTATCCAGCATGGCCTCGCCATTGCGGCCGGTATCAAAGCCACCAAAGACCTCGGCAATATGCCGCCGAATATCTGCAATGCCGCGTACCTCGCATCCCAGGCCCGCCAGTTAGCCGACGCTTACAGCACCAATCTGGTGACCCGGGTGATTGGCGAGCAGCAGATGAAAGATCTCGGCATGCATGCCTATCTGGCCGTGGGCGCCGGTTCCCGCAATGAATCCCTGATGTCGGTCATGGAGTACAAAGGCAGCAGCAACCCGGAAGAGCGCCCGATTGTGCTGATCGGCAAAGGGCTGACCTTTGACGCCGGCGGTATCTCGCTGAAGCCGGGCGAAGGCATGGACGAAATGAAATACGATATGTGCGGCGCGGCGGCGGTGTACGGCGTGATGCGCATGGTGGCAGAGCTGCAATTGCCGCTGAATATCGTGGCGGTGCTGGCGGGCTGTGAAAACATGCCCGGTGGCGCGGCCTATCGTCCGGGCGACGTGCTGACCACCATGTCCGGCCAGACTGTCGAAGTGCTTAACACCGATGCCGAAGGCCGCCTGGTGCTGTGCGACGTGCTGACCTACGTTGAACGTTTCGATCCGGAAACCGTTATCGACGTGGCCACCCTGACCGGCGCCTGCGTGATTGCGCTGGGGCACCATATCAGCGGGCTGATGGCGAACCATAACCCGCTGGCTCACGAGTTAGTGAGTGCTTCCGAACAGTCCGGTGACCGGGCATGGCGCCTGCCGCTGGGGGATGAGTTCCAGGAACAGCTGGAGTCCAATTTTGCGGATATGGCAAACATCGGTGGCCGTCCTGGCGGGGCAATCACCGCGGGCTGCTTCCTGTCCCGTTTTGCCCGCAAATATAACTGGGCCCATCTGGATATTGCCGGTACCGCATGGCGCTCTGGCAAAGCCAAAGGGGCAACGGGCCGCCCGGTTGCGCTGCTGGCCCAGTTCCTGCTCAATCGCTCTGGTTTCAATGGCGAAGAATAAGTAAGCGCATACTTACATCGGGCCTCCGGCAGCATCAGGGGGCCCGTTGCCATTTATGGTCCCGATCTCCCGATGCAGCGCAAACATCTGCATAACGGTATACTAACCAGATACCACCGTATGCCGTGTACTGCGGCACAGGTAACTTAACGGGTAAAGTAATGAAGAACGCGACCTTCTACCTGCTGGACAATGACGACATCGCTGACGGCCTTAACGCCGTAGAACAGCTGGTGTGCGACCTTGCCGCAGAACGCTGGCGGGCAGGTAAACGCGTGCTGGTCGCCTGTGCGGACGAGCAACAGGCTATTCGTCTGGATGAGGCGCTCTGGCAGCGTGATGCCCACAGTTTTGTCCCCCACAACCTGGCCGGTGAAGGCCCCAGGGCCGGTGCCCCCGTGGAATTGAGCTGGCCACAGCGCCGGGGCACCGCTCCCCGGGATGTGCTGATCAGCTTACTGCCTCAGTTCGTAGATTTTGCCACCGCTTTCCAGGAAGTGATAGACTTCGTTCCTTACGAAGAATCCCAGAAACAGCTGGCCCGTGAACGCTACAAAGCGTACCGCGTTGCCGGTTTCCACTTGACTACGGCCACCCCGCCGGTGCCCGGAACGACATAGCAGACAATGGAAAAGACATACAACCCCCAAGATATCGAACAGCCGCTTTACGAGCACTGGGAACAGCAGGGCTACTTTAAACCGAATGGCGATGAGAGCCAGGAAAGCTTCTGCATCATGATCCCGCCGCCGAACGTCACCGGCAGTTTGCATATGGGTCACGCCTTCCAGCAGACCATCATGGACACCATGATCCGTTACCAGCGTATGCAGGGGAAAAATACCCTGTGGCAGGCAGGGACGGACCACGCCGGTATCGCAACCCAAATGGTGGTTGAGCGTAAAATTGCCGCTGAAGAAGGGAAAACCCGCCACGATTATGGCCGCGATGCGTTTATCGACAAGATCTGGCAGTGGAAGGCGGAATCCGGCGGTACCATCACCCGCCAGATGCGTCGTCTGGGTAACTCCGTGGACTGGGAACGTGAACGCTTCACCATGGACGAAGGCCTGTCCAACGCGGTGAAAGAAGTCTTCGTCCGCCTGTATCAGGACGATCTGATTTACCGCGGCAAACGCCTGGTCAACTGGGACCCGAAACTGCGCACTGCCATTTCTGACCTCGAAGTGGAAAACCGCGAGTCCAAAGGCTCCATGTGGCATATCCGCTACCCGCTGGCAGACGGCGCGAAAACCGCCGAAGGCAAAGATTATCTGGTGGTTGCCACTACCCGCCCGGAAACCCTGCTGGGTGATACCGGTGTGGCGGTGAACCCGGAAGATCCGCGCTATAAAGATTTGATCGGTAAATTTGTGGTCCTGCCGCTGGTTGGCCGCCGTATCCCGATTGTCGGCGACGAACACGCCGATATGGAAAAAGGCACCGGCTGTGTGAAAATCACCCCGGCCCACGACTTTAACGACTACGACGTCGGCAAGCGCCACGCCCTGCCGATGATCAATATTCTGACCTTTGACGGTGACATCCGTGACACTGCCGAAGTGTTCGACACCAACGGCTGCGAGTCTGACGTCTACCCGAACAGCATTCCGGCACAATTCCAGAAGCTGGAGCGCTTTGCCGCCCGTAAAGCCGTGGTTGCCGCGGTTGACGCCCTGGGCCTGCTGGAAGAGATCAAACCTCACGATCTGACCGTCCCTTACGGCGACCGTGGCGGCGTGGTTATCGAACCGATGCTGACCGACCAGTGGTACGTGCGCGCTGCGGTGCTGGCAAAACCAGCGGTAGAAGCGGTAGAAAACGGCGATATCCAGTTTGTACCGAAGCAGTACGAAAACATGTACTTCTCCTGGATGCGTGATATTCAGGACTGGTGTATCTCTCGCCAGCTGTGGTGGGGCCACCGTATCCCGGCCTGGTACGATAACAGCGGCAAAGTGTACGTTGGCCGCACTGAAGATGAAGTACGCCAGGAAAATAACCTGGGTGCCGACGTTGCGCTGCGCCAGGACGATGACGTGCTGGATACCTGGTTCTCTTCCGCCCTGTGGACCTTCTCCACCCTGGGATGGCCGGAGAATACCGACGCGCTGCGCCAGTTCCACCCCACCAGCGTGATGGTGAGTGGTTTTGACATTATCTTCTTCTGGATTGCGCGCATGATCATGATGACCATGCACTTCATCAAAGACGAAAATGGCAAACCGCAGGTACCGTTCAAGACGGTCTACATGACCGGCCTGATCCGCGATGACGAAGGCCAGAAGATGTCCAAATCCAAGGGTAACGTAATTGACCCGCTGGATATGGTGGACGGTATCTCCCTGCCGGATCTGCTGGAAAAACGTACCGGTAATATGATGCAGCCGCAGCTGGCGGAGAAAATTGCCAAACGTACCGAGAAGCAGTTCCCGGACGGGATCGAGCCACACGGTACCGATGCCCTGCGCTTTACCCTGGCGGCGCTGGCCTCTACCGGCCGCGATATCAACTGGGACATGAAGCGCCTGGAAGGCTATCGTAACTTCTGTAACAAGCTGTGGAACGCCAGCCGCTTTGTGCTGATGAACACCGAAGATCAGGATTGCGGCTTTAACGGCGGTGAGATGCAGCTCTCCCTGGCGGATCGCTGGATCCTCGCTGAGTTCAACCGCACCGTGAAATCCTACCGCGACGCGCTGGATAACTTCCGCTTTGATATCGCCGCAGGCATTCTTTATGAGTTCACCTGGAACCAGTTCTGCGACTGGTATCTGGAGCTGACCAAGCCGGTAATGAGCGGCGGCAATGAAGCCGAATTACGCGGTACCCGCCATACCCTGGTGACGGTACTGGAAGCACTGCTGCGCCTGGCGCACCCGATTATTCCGTTTATCACCGAAACCATCTGGCAGCGGGTTAAAGTTATCTCCGGTATCACCGCGGATACCATCATGCTGCAGCCGTTCCCGCAGTTTGATGCGGCGCTGGCCGATGATGCCGCCCTGGCAGACACCGAATGGCTGAAGCAGGCAATCACGGCGGTGCGTAATATTCGTGCGGAAATGAACATCGCGCCGGGTAAACCGCTGGATGTGCTGCTGCGTAATGCCGATGCCGATGTAGTGCGTCGCGTTAACGACAACCGTAACTTCCTGCAGAGCATGGCCCGCCTGGAAAGTATCACCCTTCTGCCTGCCGATGATAAAGGCCCGGTATCGGTAACCAAAATTATCGACGGTGCGGAGCTGCTGATCCCGATGGCGGGGCTTATCGACAAAGCCGCTGAACTGGATCGTCTGGCCAAAGAAGTGGTGAAAATCGACGCTGAAATTGGCCGTATCGAAAGCAAGCTGAACAACGAAGGCTTTGTGGCCCGCGCCCCGGAAGCGGTGGTGGCCAAAGAGCGTGAGAAGCTGCAGGGTTATCACGACGCCAAAGCGAAACTGATTGAACAACAGGCCGTGATAAGCGCCCTGTAAGTTCTGGTTCTGCATTAGGGTTTTGCTGACCACAAAAACCGCCCTCTCCGGGCGGTTTTTTTATTGGTGCTCACCCTGTTCAGGGCAAGGTACTATTCCCGCAGTCAGCAACCGGTGCGTCATATCAGGATGGTAAATAAAATAATTACGATAATAAAAAAAACATCACCATGTTAGCGTCCTCTCTGCGCAGCATATGCAGGAGGGGAGATGTTAGATAAAGAAAGCAATGGCCGGGGCCTGGTAAAATACTCACTTATCTCTTTTACCATTGGGGTATTCCCCCTGTTTTATATTCTCACCCTCTATCTTATTAACCCGGACTCGCCTATCCTGTTTTATCTCTTTACGATGAGTGATGGTCATGCCCGGGCATTCTCAGAGGAGTTTTTAATTTACTCAACAATATCATCTACTTATACAAAATCAGGGCCACTATTTTCAGTCGGCATGTATCTGCTATGCTGGAAAAAAGTCAAATTTGTCGTTTTTGGAATACCGATTAAAAAAGTGATAAAAATATTACCCAGCATGATATTTATTATAGTTTTTGGCTATTATTTAATGTATTCAGGAGAATTAAATTTAACAACAAAAGGTGGATGGTGGCTCGGATTCATCTCTGGAAATATACTATTCCTGTTTATTTTTTTCATGATGAGCTTTATAAGCCATTATGGTATTGCATGGATAGCAATACTTTATTTATACATCCTTGTAAAAACAATCCATAATAAAACACATTGATATAATAACAATAAATAATATAGCCAGGCTGTTATTATGTCTGGTAACACTAATTGATGCAGTAAAAATGAGGTAATGACTCCAACTTATTGATAGTGTTTTATGTTCAGATAATGCCCGATGACTTTGTCATGCAGCTCCACCGATTTTGAGAACGACAGCGACTTCCG
>NZ_WBXP01000051.1 GCF_016415625.1 Shimwellia pseudoproteus | reverse complement strand
TGACGAAAGCAGGTATGCCTGAAAGTGTGCGTATTGCCTGAAAACACAACCCGCTACGGGGGAGACTTACCCGAAATCTGATTTATTCAACAAAGCCGCCCGGCACACAAGGCCTGCTCCGCCTGGCTGGCCGGGGCCATCTCATCATTCAAAAACGCCAGCAGATCCCCCTGTTGGCTGGCATCGCTGGACGCCAGCATCGACAGGTTGCGCGGGCACACATAGCGCCCGCGGCCAAACGCTGCGGTAAATTTCAGCTCAGGAATAATCTTGCGCAGTAGCGGCAGATCTTTGCTGAAGATCTGATCCTGGAGCGCCACATTCGCGGTGCTGACCACCAGGGTTTTTTGCTCTTCCCGGGCCAGCGCAATCCCCGGGATCAGGTATGAGAGGGTCTTCCCGACACCGGTAGGCGCCTCAATCGCCAGATGGCGGCCCTCTTCTCCGGCCAGGGTTTTTGCCACCTCAGCAATCATCTGGCGCTGGGGTGCCCGGGGGATAAAGTCCGGAATCTGTTGTTGTAACGCCTTATACCAGGCGCCGATTTGCGCTTTTAACGCCGGGGAGAGTGTCATGCGATAACCATTGATACTGTATAAACAACCACTATATTGCCACTTTTTACTGCCGCCGCGTACTTTTTTACCTGACGATGCGTTGCGCCGCGCAAAAGAAAAAGGCCAGAATCTCTGGCCTTTGCGCGATAGGGGTCGGGATTATGCGTCAGACGGCTTACGCGGCGCCCGGCGGCGCTGCTGAGGTTTGCCGGCGTTACCGCCGCCATTACCGCCGTGACGGGAACCTTCACCGCGGGCGCTATCACCGCGCGGTGCGCTGCCCTGACGGCGATCGCCCTGCCCGGTACGAGGCTGGCCCCCACGGCCATTGCCCTGGCCACGCCCCTGGCCGCGGCCCTGGCTCTGGCGACCGTTTTGAATCGGCTCTGCTTTGATGCTCGGGTCCGGCTCATAGCCCGGAATAGCCATGCGCGGAATGTCGCGTTTCAGCAGGCGTTCAATGTCGCGCAGCAGCTTGTGCTCATCGACACAGACCAGGGAGAGTGCCTCACCGGTTGCGGCCGCGCGGCCGGTACGGCCAATACGGTGCACATAGTCTTCCGGCACGTTCGGCAGCTCATAGTTAACCACCCAGGGCAGCTCTTCGATATCCAGTCCGCGGGCGGCGATATCGGTCGCAACCAGTACCCGAATGGCGCCGGATTTAAAGTCAGCCAGTGCGCGGGTACGGGCCCCCTGGCTCTTATTACCGTGGATTGCCGCAGCGGTGATGCCGTCTTTTTTCAGCTGATCCGCCAGATGGTTAGCCCCGTGTTTGGTTCGGGTAAATACCAGCACCTGCTCCCAGTTGTCGCGGCCAATCAGGTAAGACAGCAGCTCGCGTTTACGCTTTTTGTCGACCATATGAACATGCTGAGTCACCTGTTCAGAGGCGGTATTACGGCGCGCCACTTCGACTTCCGCCGGGTTATGCAGCAGCTTACTGGCGAGGGATTTGATCTCATCAGAGAACGTGGCAGAGAACAGCAGGTTCTGGCGGCGGGCCGGCAATTTCGCCAGCACCCGGCGGATATCGTGAATAAAGCCCATATCCAGCATGCGGTCGGCTTCGTCCAGTACCAGGATTTCCACGCTGTCGAGGCTCACCGCATTCTGGTGTTCCAGGTCCAGCAAGCGCCCCGGCGTGGCGATCAACACATCCACCCCACTGCGCAGTTTCATCATCTGCGGGTTAATACTCACCCCGCCAAACACCACCAGCGAGCGGATATTCAGATAGGTACTGTACTGACGAACATTTTCCCCCACCTGAGCCGCCAGCTCACGGGTTGGGGTGAGGATCAGCGCACGTACCGGGCGACGCCCTTTTACATGAGGCTGATCGGTAATTAAGCGTTCTAATAACGGCAGGGTAAATCCTGCGGTTTTCCCGGTACCGGTTTGCGCACTGGCCATCAGATCGCGGCCAGCCAGTACCACTGGGATAGCCTGACGCTGCACGGGGGTCGGCTCATCATAACCAGCATCTGCCACTGCGCGTAAAATATCCGGATTTAACCCGAGGGATTCAAAAGACATAACTGCTCCAGACCCGCCCCGATTGCCTGCTGGCAATGTAGTTTCCGGGGGGATGTCGTTGGCCAGAACTTCGGCCTTAAGGGGGCACAAACCACGGTGCCGTGTAGCCGGGTAGTGTAACACTGTTTCCCGTTCTCCGGTTAATTTTGCGTAGCTTGTCACATTTTAATCACTTAACCCGGCCTGGCTGGACAAACCGAAGGCAAAAGCCTACATTTAGTTAATCAATCGATTGACTAACTTTATACTTTGCAATTTTGCCGATGAATACCTCCCCCGTTACCACCTGTGGAGAACACGCCCGCAGCCAGTTGATCCGCTCAGCACTCAGCCAGTTTGGTGAATATGGCCTGCACGCGACTACCCGGGATATTGCCGCTGGCGCAGGGCAAAATATCGCCGCCATCAGCTACTATTTTGGTTCAAAAGACGATTTATACCTCGCCTGCGCCCAGTGGATTGCCGATTTTATCCACCACAATCTTGATGATTATCTTCAGCAGGCCCGGGCGCTGGTGGCGGCACAGCCCCCGGATCGTCTGGCCATTCGCGAGCTGCTCCGCCAGGCAGCAGAGCGCCTGATACATCTGCTGACTGCCGACGACACCATGAACATCAGCCGCTATATCTCCCGGGAGCAGCTGTCACCCTCCCGGGCATACCATCTGATCCATGACCAGGTCATTGAGCCGCTCCACGTAACTTTTACCGCCATGCTGGCGGTTTACACCGGGCGTCAGGCGGACGATATCGAAACCATTATCCACGCCCAGGCCATGGTCGGGGAAATTCTCACCTTCCGTTTATTGCGGGAAACGGTGCTGCTGCGCACCGGCTGGAGCACGTTTGACGACCAGAAAACCCAACTGATTTGTCAGGTGGTTAATCAACATTTTGATTTCATCTTGCAGGGGCTGACCATGCCACAAGGAACCGTAAGCCATGAAGAATAAAAACTCCCTCACCGCCCTGGTGATCATCGTCATCCTGCTGCTGGCCGGCGGCGGGATCTGGTATTACCTCCATCAGGATAAAACCTTCCGCCTGTACGGCAACGTGGATATCCGCACCGTGGATATCAGCTTCCGGGTGGGGGGGCGCTTAGCCAGCCTGGCGGTAGATGAAGGGGACACCCTTAAACGCGGTGAGACTATCGGCAAGCTCGATAGCGCCCCTTACCAGAATGCCCTGCACCAGGCCGAGGCTAACGTTGCCGCCGCCCAGGCCAAATATGACCTGATGACCGCCGGTTACCGTGATGAAGAAATCGCCCAGGCCCAGGCCGCCATGCGTCAGGCCCAGGCGGCCTGGCAATATGCCGACAGCTTCTACCAGCGCCAGCAAGGGCTGTGGGCCAGCCGCACCATCTCAGCCAATGACCTGGATAATGCCCGTTCCGGCCGCGACCAGGCCAAAGCGAACCTGAAAGCCGCCCAGGATAAACTCAGCCAGTATCACACCGGTAATCGCCCTCAGGAAATTGCCCAGGCCAAAGCCAGCTTATTGCAGGCTGAAGCCCAGCTGTCCCAGGCCACGCTGGACCTGGCGGATACCACGCTGATCGCCCCGTCTGACGGTACCTTGCTGACCCGTGCCGTGGAGCCCGGCACCATGCTCAGTGCGGGCAATACCGTGCTGACCCTCTCCCTGACCCGCCCGGTATGGGTGCGCGCTTACGTGGATGAAATTAACCTGAATCAGGCCCAGCCGGGCCGGGAGGTACTGGTCTATATTGACGGCCGCCCGGACAAGCCTTACCACGGCAAAATCGGCTTCGTCTCCCCCACGGCGGAATTTACCCCGAAAACCGTAGAAACCACCGATCTGCGTACCGATTTAGTCTACCGTTTACGCATTGTGGTTACCGACCCGGACGACACCCTGCGCCAGGGGATGCCGGTCACCATTGATTTTGCTGCGCAGCCACAGACCACGGCCCCGCAGGCCGGTGAGCAGCACCATGGATAACCCCGACAACAGCATCCGGCTGCAGCACCTGGTTAAAACCTTCCCGGGGATGGACAAACCGGCGGTGGCCAGCCTGGATGTGGTTATCCACCCGGGGTACGTAACCGGGCTGGTGGGCCCGGACGGCGCCGGGAAAACCACCCTGATGCGGATGCTGGCGGGGCTGCTTAAGCCCACCAGCGGCAGTGCACAAGTGATGGGGCTGGATCCTATCAAAGACGACAGCGTGCTCCACGGCGCTCTGGGCTATATGCCGCAGAAATTCGGGCTGTATGAAGATTTAACCGTACAGGAGAATCTTAACCTGTATGCGGATCTGCGCAGCGTAACTGGCGCCACCCGTAAAGCCACCTTTGAGCGGCTGCTGGCGTTCACGGCACTGGGCCCGTTCACCGATCGCCTCGCCGGGAAGCTGTCCGGCGGGATGAAGCAAAAACTCGGCCTCGCCTGTACCCTGGTCGGTGAGCCCAATGTCCTGTTGCTGGATGAGCCCGGCGTAGGGGTGGACCCTATCTCCCGCCGTGAACTGTGGCAGATGGTACATGAGCTGGCAAAAGACGGGATGCTGATCCTGTGGAGTACCTCCTACCTCGACGAAGCAGAACAGTGCCGGGATGTGTTGCTAATGAACGAAGGCGAGCTGCTGTATAACGGCGAGCCTACCGCCCTCACCCGCCAGATGGCGGGCCGCACCTGGCTGATGAACAGCCCCAGCGAAAACAACCGCCAGTTACTCCAGCGCGCCCTGAAGCTGCCGCAGATCAGTGACGGAATGATCCAGGGCCGCTCGGTGCGGATTATCTCCCGTAAAGGGGTGGATGGCCCGGCCCTGGCAACGGCGCTGCAACTGCCCACCGAACGGATGGAAACCACCCAACCGCGCTTTGAGGATGCCTTTATTGATCTGTTGGGGGGCGCGAACAGTAACGAATCCCCGATTGGCGATGTGCTGCACACCATTGAAAAAAATCCGACAGAAACCATTATTGAAGCCCGGGAACTGACCAAAAAATTTGCCGACTTCACCGCCACCGACCACGTGAACTTTGCCGTGAAGCGCGGGGAGATTTTTGGCCTGCTCGGCCCGAACGGGGCCGGTAAATCCACCACCTTTAAGATGATGTGCGGCCTGCTGGTGCCCACCTCAGGTCAGGCGCTGGTGCTGGGGATGGACTTGAAAGCCGGCTCCGGTAAAGCCCGCCAGCGGCTGGGGTATATGGCCCAGAAATTTTCCCTGTATGGCAACCTGACGGTGGCCCAGAATCTGGCGTTTTTCTCCGGTGTCTACGGCCTGCGGGGCCGCCAGCAGGCGGAGAAAATCACCCGCATGAGTGAGGCATTTAACCTCCAGCCGATCCTCAATCAGGCCACCGATGCGCTGCCCCTGGGGTTTAAACAGCGCCTCGCCCTGGCCTGCGCCCTGATGCATGAGCCGGATATATTGTTTCTTGATGAACCCACCTCCGGGGTGGACCCCCTCACCCGCCGTGAGTTCTGGCTGCACATCAACAGCATGGTGGAAAAAGGCGTCACTGTGATGGTCACCACCCACTTTATGGATGAAGCCGAATATTGCGATCGTATTGGTCTGGTCTACCACGGCAAGCTGATTGACAGCGGCACCCCGGACGATCTCAAACAGAAGGTGGCAACCGACACCACCCCGGACCCCACCATGGAGCAGGCGTTTATCGGCCTGATCAATGCCTGGGATGAGGAGCATAGCGCATGAGGTTATTTTCCTGGCGGCGCCTGCGCGCCCTGTGTGTCAAAGAGACCCGGCAAATCATCCGCGACCCGAGCAGTTGGCTGATTGCAGTGCTGATCCCGCTGCTGCTGCTGTTTATCTTCGGCTACGGGATAAACCTCGACTCCAGCCGCCTGCATGTCGGGGTATTGCTTGAGCAGCGCAGCGAAGATGCCCTCGATTTCACCCATGCGGTAAGCGCCTCACCGTTTATTGAACCCACCATCAGCGATAACCGTGAGCAGTTGATCCAGTTGATGCAGGCCGGGAAGATCCGCGGCATCATCGTGCTGCCGGTGGATTTTGACAGCCGGATGGCGCGCAGCGATAACACCGCCCCGGTACAGGTAATTACCGACGGCAGTGAACCCAACACCGCCAACTTTGTCCAGGGCTATGCCCAGGGGATCTGGCAAGTCTGGCAGCAACAGCGCGCCGACGATAACGGCCAGCAATTTGAACCGCTGATTGAGCCGCAATTGCGCTACTGGTTTAACGCCGCCGCCATTAGCCGCCACTTTATTATCCCCGGGGCAATAACCATTATTATGACGGTGGTCGGCGCGATACTGACCTCGCTGGTGGTGGCCAGGGAGTGGGAGCGCGGCACCATGGAAGCGCTGCTCTCCACCGAGGTGACCCGCACGGAGCTGCTGCTGTGTAAGCTTATCCCCTACTATGTGTTGGGTATGCTGGCGATGCTTATCTGTATGCTGGTGGCGGTGTTTATTCTCGATGTCCCCTACCGCGGATCGCTGTTGCTGCTGTTCTTCATCAGCAGCCTGTTCCTGCTGAGCACCCTCGGCATGGGGCTGTTAATTTCCACGGTGACCCGCAACCAGTTTAATGCCGCCCAGGTGGCGCTGAACGCGGCGTTTTTACCGTCCATTATGTTGTCCGGCTTTATTTTCCAGATTGACAGTATGCCCGCCGTTATCCGTATGGTGACCTATATCATTCCGGCCCGTTACTTTGTCAGTACCCTGCAAAGTCTGTTTCTGGCGGGGAACATTGCCCCGGTGCTGGCGGTGAATGTGCTGTTCCTGATTGCCTCCGCCATTATGTTTATTGGCCTGACTGCCCTGAAAACCAAACGTCGGCTGGACTAAGGACCTGCTATGTACCACCGTTTATGGACCCTGATCCGCAAAGAGTTGCAGTCCCTGCTGCGCGAGCCGCAAACCCGGGCAATCCTGATTTTACCGGTGCTTATCCAGGTGCTGCTCTTTCCTTTTGCCGCCACCCTCGAAGTGACCAACGCCACCATTGCGGTGTATAACGAAGATAACGGCAAGCACGCCGTGGAACTGACCCAGCGCTTTGCCAAAGCCAAAGCGTTCTCCCATGTGCTGCTGTTGCAAAACCCCCAGCAGATCCAGCCGACCCTCGATCAGCAAAAAGCGCTGCTGCTGATCCGCTTCCCGGCGGACTTCTCACGCAATATCGCCCGGTTTAAAAGTGCCAAAGTGCAGATAATTCTTGATGGGCGCAACCCAAACAGCGCCCAGATTGCCGCCAATTATTTGCAGCAAATTATTGAGGATTATCAGCAGGAGTTGCTGGTGGGCAAGCCGAAGCCCAATAACAGCGAACTGGTGATCCGCAACTGGTACAACCCTAATCTGGAATACAAATGGTTTGTGGTGCCCTCGCTGATCGCCATGATAACCACCATCGGCGTGCTGATCGTGACCTCGCTGTCCGTCGCCCGGGAGCGTGAACAAGGCACCCTGGATCAGTTACTGGTCTCCCCCCTCGCCACCTGGCAGATATTTGTCGGTAAGGCGGTACCGGCGCTGATTGTCGCCACCTTCCAGGCGTCGATTGTGCTGGGGGTCGGGATCTGGGCCTACCAAATCCCGTTTGCCGGTTCACTGCTGCTGTTTTATTTTGCGATGGTTATTTACGGGTTATCACTGGTAGGGTTCGGCCTGCTGATTTCGGCCATGTGTGCCACCCAACAGCAGGCGTTTATCGGGGTATTTGTCTTTACGATGCCGGCGATTTTGCTCTCCGGGTATGTCTCACCGGTAGAGAATATGCCGGTCTGGCTACAACAGTTAACCTGGGTCAATCCCATCCGTCATTTTACCGATATCACCAAACAGATTTACCTGAAAGATGCCAGCATCGGGATTGTCTGGCAGAGCTTGTGGCCGCTGATGGTGATAGCCGTCAGTACCGGCTCAGCGGCGTACGCCATGTTTAGACGCAAGATTGCCTGATCGACGGCGGTTTTCCCGGGTCAGCAGCGACAGCAGCGCCGGGCCCGCCAGCAGCCCCAGTCCGCATAATCCCAGTAAAAAGGGGTTATGTACTACCCGGGAGATTAACCACAGGGCTATCATCGCCGCACCGAAATACCAGGTAGTGGTCAGCTCTTCCAGGGCGTCCCCCAGCTCGCGACGCCGCCCTACCGGGTGGCGTTGCAGGGTGAGCATCGCCACCAGGGTTACTGCATAGCAGACACACAGTACCAGGCCGACCCGGACCAGCGCACCGTGCATCCAGCCCGCCACCAGCAGCGCAATCACCACCAGATGCAACAGGATCTGCCAACAGCTCATTCCGGTTACCACCCGCACATACTGTTGCCATCTCATCTTGTTTCTCCGGCCCGTGAAATGCTATATCAGACCATATCCCCGGCCGATTGATTCCACAATCGGGTTGTTTTTGTGATGCGCGCTACATTTTCCCCGCTGGAACAGCATCACCGGCGGGCAGAACACAACATTAACATTTATCTTTCCCGGGCCGTTTAGCAAGAGGTCACCATGAAGCCAGCCTGGCATCCCGATAACCAGTTAACATTGCTTACCAATGGCGATGAATACTACCCGGTGCTGTTTGACGCCATTGCCCGGGCAGCCCACAGCATCCTGCTGGAAACCTTTATCTGGTACGAAGATAACGTCGGCTGGGCGCTGCACGCCGCCCTGTGTGACGCGGCTGGCCGTGGGGTGCAGGTCGAATTATTGATTGATGGCTACGGCAGCGCCGCCCTGAGCGATGATTTTATTCGCCGGCTCACCGACGCGGGGGTGATATTGCGTTATTACGATCCGGCCCCCCGTCGCTTTGGCGGGCTGCGCACTAACCTGTTCCGCCGCCTGCACCGTAAAATTGTGGTTATCGATGAAAAAACCGCCTATGTGGGCGGGATTAACTACTCGGCGGACCATCTGCTCAGTTTCGGTCAGGAGGCCAAACAGGACTATACCGTGGAAATTCGCGGCCCGGTGGTGGACGACATCCGCCGCTTTGCCCTCTCCTGGCTGCCGGGCAACCCGACCCTTTTTCACCGCTGGAAACCGGGTTTCCGGCGTTCCCGGCCGACCCCGGCCTCGCTGGATACCATGGCGCAGGTGCTGTTTGTCTGGCGGGATAATGCCTACCACCGCACCACCATTGAACGCCATTACATTAAGATGCTGGCGAAGGCCAGGCATGAGGTTATCATCGCCAATGCGTACTTTTTCCCCGGTTACCGCCTGCTGCACGCCATCCGCAAAGCGGCCCGGCGCGGGGTAAAAGTTCAACTGGTGTTACAGGGGCACCCGGATATTCCGCTGGTAAAAACCGGGGCGCGGTTGCTGTATCACTATCTGGTCAGTAGCGGGGTGGAGATCTATGAATACGGCCGTCGGCCGCTGCACGGCAAAGTGGCTGTGATGGACGATAACTGGGCCACGGTGGGCTCCAGCAATCTGGACCCGCTCAGCCTGTCGCTCAACCTGGAGGCCAATGTGATTATCTGGGATCAGCGGTTTAATCACACCCTGAAGCAGGCGCTGCGCACCCTGATCCGTGAGGACTCACAGCGGGTCGATGCCGCCCACCTTCCGGCGCGTAACTGGTGGAACCTCGGGCGCAGTATTATTGCCTTCCACTTTTTGCGGCACTTCCCGGCGATGGTGGGCTGGCTGCCCGCCCATATTAGCCATCAGGATCTGGTCAAACCGGCCCACCCGGAAGCCGACGAAGTGACCACCGGCGGGCCAAATACCGCCCCCCGGGGCTAGTGGCTACCAGCGGGCCGCCGCCTGCTGGTCGCTATCCCGGGCATCCACCCAGCGATCCCCGTCGGCGGTTTTCTCACGCTTCCAGAACGGGGCGCGGGTTTTCAGGTAGTCCATGATATATTCCGCCGCCTCAAAGGCGCTGCTGCGGTGGGCGCCGGTCACACCAACAAAGACAATCTCCTCACCGGGCCATAGCTCACCAATACGGTGGATAAGCGAGATCCGCTGCAGCGGCCAGCGTTCCCGGGCGCTGGCGACAATCTCCGCCAGTGCTTTCTCGGTCATCCCGGGGTAATGTTCAAGGGTCAGGGCGCTAACGCTATCCCCCAGATTGTGGTTACGGACTTTACCGGTAAAGGTCACCACCGCGCCGTCGTCGTCACACTGGGCCAGCCACTGGTATTCATCACCCACAGAAAACGGCGCATGGCCGACGCGGATTCGGGTATTGTTCATGTTCAGCCTCCGGTAACCGGCGGGAAAAAGGCCACTTCGTCCCCCGCCTGGAGGGAATGGTCGGCGGTAACCAGCGTCTGGTTTACCGCGCACAGCAACTTGCCGGACTCCAGCGCCAGCGCCCAGCGATCGCTGCGGGCGGCTAAATGCTGGCGCAGCGCCTCTACCGTGGCAAACGGCGTGTCAACATCCAGGCTATCGCAGCCCACCAGCTCGCGGACCTGGGCGAAAAAGAGCACTTTAATCATCATCAGCCACCCTGAAATCCCCGGATTTGCCGCCGCTTTTCGCCAGCAGGCGTACCGGGCCAATCACCATGTCTTTCTGCACCGCTTTGCACATATCATAGATGGTCAGCGCCGCCACCGAGGCGGCAGTCAACGCTTCCATCTCGACACCGGTTTTCCCCGTCAGGCGGCAGCGGGACACAATGCGCACCCGATTGTGTTCCGGCTCCGCGGCCAGTTGCACCTCCACGTTACTAAGCAGCAGCGGATGGCACAGCGGGATCAGCTCCCAAGTGCGTTTTGCGGCCTGGATACCGGCAATGCGGGCGGTGGCAAATACATCACCCTTATGGTGGCTGCCGTCGATAATCATCGCCAGCGTGCGGGCGTCCATGGTAACAAAGGCCTCCGCCCGGGCTTCGCGAACGGTTTCGCTTTTCCCGGAAACATCAACCATATGGGCCTCGCCATCGGCGTTAATGTGGGTCAGTTGCGACATAATTATTTCTTCAGGTGAGGATGGAAGTTGCACGGACGCGTACGGGCGTCCAGCTGCGGGGCGATTATCTGTTCCCAGGCGGTGCGGCAGGCATTGCCCGAGCCCGGCATGGCGAAGATAAGGGTGTCATTTGCCACGCCGGCAATGGCCCGTGACTGCAAGGTCGCGGTGCCTATCTCTTCAAAAGAGAGCATGCGGAACACTTCACCAAACCCGGCGATTTCACGATCAAACAGCGGCTGTAACGCCTCCGGGGTCTGATCCCCGGCGCTCAACCCGGTACCGCCGTTAATCACCACTACCTGCACATCATCCTGTGCAATCCAGGCAGACACCCGGGCGCGGATGGCATACCGGTTTTCCGGGACAATGGCGTTCTCCACCACCTGATGGCCCGCCTCCAGCGCGGCATCGCGCAGGTAATGGCCGGAGGTGTCTTCTGCTGCACTGCGGCGGCTGGATACGGTGAGTACCGCGATCCGCGCGGGGATAAAACTATCGCTTGCCTTACTCATGTTGCTGCTCCTGTTCCTGGCTTAGCCGCCGATAAACGACAAGTTTTGCGTCAGCCCGGTATCCCCCTGGTGGAGGAAATGGGCCTGCTTTTTCGTGGCCAGCGCCTGCGCGATTCGCGCCTGTAACGCATCCTGTTGTCCATCCTCACTGAGCAGGTCCCGCAGCGGCACGCCATTTTCACCAAACAGGCAAAGGTGCAGTTTCCCCACCGAAGAGACCCGCAGACGATTACAGGTGGTACAGAAATCTTTCTCATAGGGCATGATCAGCCCGATTTGCCCCACGTAGTCCGGATGACAAAAAACTTGCGCCGGGCCATCGCTGCGTTCGCGCAACTGATGGATCCAGCCACGGGCCAGCAGCAGCTCGCGAATGGTGGTACCAGAAATATGGTGTTTGCGGAACAGTTCGCCGCCGTCGCCGGTCTCCATCAGTTCAATAAAACGTAACTGAATGGGGCGGGTTTTGATCCAGTCGAGGAAGGTATCCAGCTGATAATGGTTCACATCGCGCATCAGCACGGTATTGACTTTAACCCGGCTAAAGCCGGCGTCGAAGGCGGCATCGATCCCGGCCATTACCTGGTTGAATTTATCCTGGCCGGTAATGGCGTGAAACTGACGGGCATCCAGGCTATCAACACTGACATTGAGCGCCGTGAGCCCGGCATCGCGCCACTGTTTGGCATCCCGGGCCAAACGGTAACCATTGGTGGTCACCGCTAACTGGTGAATAGCCGGATTTTCACGCACCGCGGCGATGATATCGGTAAAGTCCCGGCGCAGAGAAGGCTCCCCGCCGGTGAGGCGGACCTTCTCAGTACCCAGCGCGGCAAACGCCCGGGTGACCCGGCGAATCTCGTCAATAGTGAGGAAACCGTTGTTGGTGACCGCCCCGGGTTTATAGCCATCCGGCAGGCAGTACGTGCAGCGGAAGTTGCACACATCGGTAATTGACAGGCGCAAATAATAAAACTTGCGCGCAAAAGCATCAGTAAGTTGGGAGACCATAAACACCTTTCCAAATACGGGAGATGCAGGCATTTCTTTCTGCACCCTGGCGATGGACAAGCATCGCGGCCCGGGGACCCTATCTGACGACGTAGGTACAGGGGCTTGAGTGTATGTTTCCGCCACAGCAGAAACTGGTTACTGCGAATGGTAGCGCGTTACGGATAAATCTGCCATCAACAGCCTTCGCTATATAAACCTGTATATAACGTGCAAATTATGCATTTTCGCTACAGGATAGGCGAAATTGCACCTTTCGCATTGATATGCATCATACTCTGCGGCCCTGACATCGTCTTTTAGCCGCTTTTACGCTACCGTATGAGCAGGAAAATCACTAAGGAAGCTGTATGGGCAACCGTACCCTGTCTGATCTTAATCAGGTTGTCGCGCTGGGCGGCGGGCACGGCCTTGGCCGGGTGATGTCGGCGCTCTCTTTTCTCGGGCCGCGGTTAACCGGCATTGTCACCACCACCGACAACGGCGGTTCCACCGGGCGGATCCGCCGCTCAGAAGGCGGTATTGCCTGGGGGGATACCCGCAACTGTCTTAACCAGCTGATTACCGAACCCAGCATCGCATCAACCATGTTTGAGTACCGTTTTACCGGTAATGGCGAACTTTCCGGGCATAACCTCGGAAATCTGATGTTAAAGGCGCTGGATAACCTCAGCGTGCGGCCTCTGGAAGCGATTAATTTAATTCGCAGCTTGTTAAAAGTGGACGCGATGTTGATCCCGATGTCAGAGCAGCCGGTGGATCTGGTGGCTATCGATCAGGAAGGTCATGAAGTGCATGGCGAACTGAATGTCGACCGGCTTACCGCCGTCCCCCAAAGCCTGCAACTTTCTCTGCCGGTCAGCGCCACCCTGGAGGCTATCCAGGCCATTGATCGGGCTGAACTGGTGATTATCGGCCCGGGGAGCTTTTATACCAGCCTGATGCCTATTCTGCTGGTGAACGAGCTGGCGCAGGCGCTGCGGCGCAGCACAGCCCCGATGGTTTACGTGGGCAACCTGGGGCGCGAGCTGAGCCCGGCGGCGGCGAGCCTCGCGCTGGAAGATAAACTGGCCATCATGAGCCAGTACGTGGGGCGGACATGGATAGATGCCGCAGTGATTGGCCCCGATATTACGGCAGGCCATATCGGGGAGCGCTTGATAGTGCGTGAGCCGCTGTCGGCCAGTGATATTCCCTACCGCCATGACCGGCATTTACTGCATGATGCCCTCGAGCATACCCTGCTGGCGCTGGACAACCGTTACCTGAAGACCCCGGCGTAACCCGGGGCGCTAAGCGGCTCAGGAGGTGGCGATAAACAGCTCGCGCAGGGCGTGCAGCTCGTCGCGTAACTGCGCCGCCTCTTCGAACTCCAGGTTTTTGGCATGTTCGAACATCTGCGCTTCCAGGGCGGTAATCCGCTGCTGCAACGCTTTGGGAGAGAGCGCGCGATCGGCCCCGCTGGCCTCGGCTTTGCCTTTGCCGCGCTTGGTTTTGGTCTTCGCCAGCCCTTCCCCCATGGCGAGAATATCCACCACCCGTTTTTTCAGCCCCTGGGGGACAATACCGTGCTCCTCGTTATAGCGCTGCTGGCGTTCACGGCGGCGTTCCGTCTCCCCTATTGCCTTGCCCATGGACGGGGTAATTCGGTCCCCGTAGAGGATGGCCTTGCCGTTGATATTACGCGCCGCCCGGCCAATGGTCTGGATAAGCGAGCGTTCCGAACGCAGGAACCCTTCTTTGTCTGCATCAAGAATGGCCACCAGCGAAACCTCCGGCATATCCAGCCCTTCACGCAGTAAGTTGATCCCCACCAGCACGTCGAACTCCCCGAGGCGCAAATCACGAATAATCTCCATCCGTTCCACGGTGTCGATATCAGAGTGCAGGTAACGCACCCGCTCCCCGTGCTCCTCCAGGTACTCGGTCAAATCCTCGGCCATCCGTTTGGTCAGCGTGGTCACCAGTACACGTTCATTCTTCACGGAGCGCAGGCGAATTTCAGACAGCAGATCATCCACCTGGGTCGCCACCGGCCGCACCTCGATTACCGGGTCCAGCAATCCGGTAGGGCGTACCACCTGGTCGATAATCTCGCCGCCGGATTTTTCCAGCTCATAATTGCCCGGGGTGGCGGAGACATAAATCGTTTGCGGCGCTAGCCCTTCGAACTCTTCAAATTTCAGCGGGCGGTTGTCCAGCGCCGACGGCAGGCGAAAGCCATACTCCACCAGGGTCTCTTTACGGGCCCGGTCACCGCGGTACATGCCGCCAATCTGGGGCACCGTCACATGGGACTCGTCGATAACTAACAGCCCGTCCGGGGGCAAATAGTCAAACAGCGTGGGCGGCGGCTCGCCGGGGCCGCGGCCAGACAAATAGCGGGAATAGTTTTCGATCCCCGAGCAATACCCCAGCTCGTTCATCATCTCAAGATCAAACTGGGTGCGCTGGCTGAGGCGCTGCTCTTCCAGCAGTTTATTTTCCGCCAGCAAGACCTTACGGCGGTCCGCCAGTTCGACTTTGATCTCTTCCATGGCCTGGAGGATCCGTTCCCGGGGGGTCACGTAGTGGGTTTTAGGGTAGATGGTGTAACGCGGCACCACGGAGACCACCTGCCCGGTCAGCGGGTCAAACAGCGACAGCCGCTCGACTTCTTCATCAAACAATTCCACCCGCAGGGCGATATCGTCGGACTCTGCCGGGAAGATATCAATCACCTCACCGCGCACCCGGAAGGTCCCGCGCTGGAAGGCCTGATCATTGCGGGCGTATTGCAGCTCCGCCAGCCGGTGCAGGATGGCACGCTGATCAATAATCATGCCGCTAGTCAGGTGGAGCATCATTTTCAGGTAGAGATCCGGATCGCCCAGACCATAGATAGCCGACACTGACGCCACCACCACCACATCCCGCCGTTCAAGCAGTGCTTTAGTGGCAGAGAGCCGCATCTGCTCAATATGCTCGTTTACCGAGGCGTCCTTTTCAATAAAAGTATCAGAGCTAGGCACATAGGCTTCCGGCTGGTAGTAGTCGTAGTAGGAGACGAAATACTCCACGGCGTTTTCCGGGAAAAATTCTTTCATCTCCCCGTATAACTGTGCCGCCAGGGTCTTGTTCGGGGCCAGCACCATGGTGGGGCGCTGCAAATCAGCAATCACATTCGCCACGGTAAAGGTTTTCCCGGAACCGGTCACCCCCAGCAGGGTCTGATGGGCAAGCCCATCCTCCAGCCCCTCTTTCAGGCGGCGGATAGCCTCGGGCTGATCCCCGGAGGGCTTAAAGGGAGAGTGTAATTTGAAAAGTTTGCTCATGGCGCAGATACCTGATGACAAAAAACGGCGGGCCGGTGGCTAATTTTACCCGCACCGGCTAATTTTACCAGTAAAAAATACTGGATAAAAAGCCAGTAATATTATAAAAAGTCCCCGGGGACCGCCGCCGGTGAACCCCGTTGCGACATTTTTTGCTGCGCGAAACGCCACAAAAGGTTATCCCCAGAAGGATGGCGTTTTTTAACAATTGTCAAGCACAGTAAAGAAAGTTTTCGTCCTGGAAATGGCAGATTTATGACGGCGCTTGATTTTATTTAACTAACTGTTTTATCTATTAATTACAATTAAGCTCTCTTTCACGCCACTTCGGGCGCAAGCCGCGTATTTTCTCGCTTACCGCATCTTTTCTAACTCTAATGCACAAGGTTATCCACAGGAATAGTGGATAACTGCTTCCGGCCCGTGCTCCACGCCGCTGCCCGGGTGCCACAAAATGATAAAATCCGGCCCCAGAAAAAAATTTTTCATTTTTTTTCCGCAGCGCCACCCTGCCCGTCGCCGGCCATCGCTGCACCACCAGCCAGCAGCAATTAGCACTAACCAGGTGCATGGGCGGCCTGATAACGTCGCGCCGCTAACTGGTCGGACAACGTTTATCACTGTTAACTAACGCGTTATTCAGTATGGCAAGCTTTTTGCTTTATTGGGTGAACGACCGCATTACGGCTCAGCCGGTATCCGTAAGCCAACCCGCTGCGGCAATAGCGGTCATGGGAATGTTCTGGCCAGCACACCATCGTTTACAGGAGCGTCCCGATGTTAAGTTTGCACGCGGTAAACCAGTTTTATGGGGAAAAGCATGTTCTGTGGGATCTGCATCTTGAGCTGGTCGCCGGCGAGTGTGCCTGCGTGATTGGCGCGCCGGGCATGGGCAAGAGCACCCTGATGAACTGTATCACCGGCCATCTTCCGGTACACAGCGGCAGTATGCTCTGGCGGCCGCCCCAGGGGGGCCTGCAAAATATCCTGCCGCTGTCTGCCCGCCATCACCACCAGATGGGCATTGGCCACCTGCCCCGGGAGGACCGGATATTCACCCCGCTCAGCGTGGAAGAGAACTTACAGATTGCCATGCTGGCGGGCAATCCGCCCCCCGGGAACGTGCCGCATCATATCTACGATCTGTTCCCGGCCCTGTACGCCCTGCGCCATGTGCGGGCCGCCGAGTTAACCACAGAGCACTTACAGCAACTGACCCTGGCCCGGGCGCTGATGGCCCAGCCCAGGTTACTGGTTCTGGATGAACCCCTGCGGCACAATCCCCCACAGCGGCTGGGGGAGATGGCTACCCTGCTGCGCCGGTTAACCCGCGAGCTGGGGATAACCATTCTGATGGCAGAACAGCATCTGGCGTTTATTCGCCGCGCCGCAGACCGGTTTATTCTGCTGCACCGGGGGCGCAATGTCGCTGACGGGGATATTTGCCTGCTGGATAGCGCCATCGGCGACTGGATGGTGCCATAAACCGGCCCGGTATCCCGGGCCAGGCTCACCCCAGCGCGGCCAGATTAAGGAAGCGCCCGGTATCCCGGTATTCTGCCCCTTCCCCCATCCACGGGATCTCGCCCAGCAGCGGGGCATCTATCATGGTGCGCAGTGATGCCATATACGCCTGATGGCGGGCCCCGGGGAGCACCACATCATTGGCAATCCAGCCCGCCACCGTTAACCCGGCCTGGCGGACGGCCTGCACCGTCAGCAGCGCATGGTTAATACAGCCCAGCTTAACCCCGACCACCACAATAACCGGCAACTGCTCCGCCACCACCCAGTCAGAAAAAAATACCGTTCCGGACAGCGGCGTAAACCAGCCCCCGGCCCCCTCCACCTGCACCCAGTCTGCCACCGACTCCAGCTGATGTAGCCCGGCGGATAAACGGCACAAATCGATAGGCCGCCCCTCCGCCTGGCTGATGATATGGGGAGAGGTGGGCTCACCAAAGGTATAAGGGTTCACCTGCTCATAGCTCAGCGTCAGGTTGCTGGCCTGCTGCAAGGCAAGGGCGTCGCTATTGCGCAGCCCGTCAGCGGTCAATTCACTGCCCGACGCCACCGGCTTATAACCCGCGGTGCGAAATCCCGCCTGGCCCGCAGCCCGCAGCAGCGCACAACTGGCAACGGTTTTACCTACTTCGGTATCAGTCCCGGTAACAAACCAACGTTTACTCACAGCGAATAACTCCATAAAAAAGATGATAACTCAGTAAATATTCCCCGCCCTGGCGCGGCCAGGCCAACGCCAGGGCATTAAGCTGGCCCCGGGTCAGGGTGGTGGCTGGCCGCCCCTCATGCAGATGGGTGGCGCCAATCCCTTTCAGGGAGCGCATGGCGGACATCACATCGGGGAACCGCAGGGTGATAACCTCTTCGTGCCATTGCAGCGGGCGCCCGCCGCAGGCGGCAATCACCTGCTCCCGGGATAAAAACCGGTTACCGTGGCGGTGGGCATCCACCTGTTGCCAGGCCTGATGCAGCTCCGGCAAGGCGCCGTCCAGCAGCGTGGTAAACGCCACCTGCCCCCCGGGGCGCGTCACCCGGCACAGCTCAGCGATGGCGCGGGACAGCGCGCTACACCACTGAACGGCCAGATTGCTCCAGACCAGATCAACCTGCTGATCCCCGAGGGGCAATTGCTCGATATCGCCGTGTAAATAATGATCGGCGGCCTGCTGGCGACTGGCGGCGCTCAGCATCTCTGTAGAGAGGTCCAGCGCCACAACCCGGGCATGGCGCTGGCGCCACACCCGGCTAAACCAGCCAGTGCCGCAACCGGCATCCAGCACGGTGCCGGGCTGGACATCCCCCAGTAGCGCCAGCAGCTGTTCACCACTGCGGCGCTGTAACGCTGCGAACTGATCATAATGGCCCGCGGCGCGGCCAAACGCCGCCGCGATGGCGGTTTTATTGACAGGCATGGGCTAACCCCGCAACCAGGGTGGTAATATCGTCATCGCTATGGGCCGCGGTGAGTGTTATCCGCAGCCTGGCCGTCCCCACCGGCACGGTGGGCGGGCGGATGGCAGTCACCCACAGTCCCTGTTCACGCAGGCGCTGCGACAGGGCCAGCGCCTGCTGGTTATCACCAATAATCAGCGGCTGGATGGCGGTGGCGCTGCTGCCCAGAGTGAGCGGTAACCCGGCAACCTGCTCACGGAAGGTGCGAATATGCCCCTCAAGACGGCCCCGCAGGGCCGCCCCTTCGTCACTGCGGATCACCTGGAGCGCCGCCCCAAGGGCCATCGCCTGGGCCGGTGGCATGGCGGTGCTGTAAATCAGGTGGCGGGCAAACTGCAGCAAATAATCCGCCATACTTTCACTGCACAATACCGCCGCGCCGCTCACCCCAAAGGCTTTGCCAAAGGTCACCACCTGCAGGTCAGGACGCACCCCGGCCAACTGGCAGCTCCCCCGCCCCTGGGCTCCGGTGGCACCGATGCCGTGGGCGTCATCCACCATCAGCAGCGCATCACCGCGCTGGCTCTCCCGGGCGATATCCGCCAGCGGGGCGCTATCACCGTCCATACTGAATACCCCTTCGGTGACCACCAGTTGCTGGCCACTGAGCGGCTTCGCCAGGAGTGCGCCCAGCGCGCCGCTGTCGTTATGGGCAAAACGCCGCAGGGTCGCCGGGCTCAGGGAGGCGGCCTCCAGTAACGAGGCGTGGGATAAACGATCCGCCAGGATACGGTCCTCTTTGGCCATCAGCGCGCCAATCACCGCCTGGTTAGCCCCAAAGCCAGAGATAAACAGCAGCGCCCGGGGATAGCCCAGCCATTCGGCCAGCGCCGCTTCCAGCCCCTGGTGGGCCGGGCTGTAGCCGGTGACGTGGCCAGAGCCCGCACTGCCCACCCCGTACTCACAGGCCCCCTGTTGCCAGGCGCGAATAACCGCCGGATGGTGGCTCAGGCCGAGGTAGTCATTGCTGGCCGCGTTCAGCCAGATTTTCCCCTGGTAACCAATGCGCCCTCCGGGGAGGGGCTGTAGCGCCGTACGGCCGCGCAGCGCCTGGGCTGCCCGGCGCGCCTCCAGCGCCCTATCAATACGTTGTTGCCAGTTCATCACACGGCCGCGTTGTAATAGAGTTCGGTATCGGCGTTCAGTAGCTGGCTGGCCAGTTGCTGTTGCTGTTCGTTATCACCGTGCTCAGTGGTGGTTTGTTGCGGGTTAATCCCCAGTTTGCGGAACAGGATCAGGTCTTTGTCTTCATTGGGGTTCGGGGTTGTCAGCAGTTTGCAGCCGTAGAAAATAGAGTTCGCCCCGGCCATAAAGCACATGGCCTGGGTCTGCTCGCTCATCTGTTCCCGCCCGGCGGATAGCCGCACGTGGGAGGTGGGCATCATGATGCGGGCAATGGCGATAGTGCGAATAAAATCAAACGGATCGACATCGTCGTTATCTGCCAGCGGCGTCCCTTTCACCTTGACCAGCATATTGATCGGCACGCTTTCCGGCGGTACTGGCAGGTTCGCCAGTTGCAGCAGCAGACCGGCGCGATCGGTCACGCTCTCGCCGAGGCCAACAATCCCCCCGGAGCACACTTTTATCCCGGCATCCCGGACTTTATCCAGGGTGTCCAGCCGCTCCTGGTAGCTGCGGGTGGTGATGATATTGCCGTAAAACTCCGGCGAGGTATCGAGGTTATGGTTGTAATAATCCAGACCGGCAGAAGCCAGGCGCTGGGCCTGGGTGTCCGACAGGGTCCCGAGGGTCATACAGGCTTCCATCCCCATGGCTTTCACCCCCTGTACCATCTGCTCGAGGTAGGGCATATCGCGCTCGTGGGGGTTTTTCCAGGCGGCCCCCATACAGAAACGGGTGGAACCGGCCTGCTTCGCTTTACGGGCGGAATCAAGCACTTGCTCGACTTCCATCAGCCGTTCAGTTTCCAGCCCGGTTTTATAGCGTGAGCTCTGGGGGCAGTATTTACAATCTTCCGGGCAGGCCCCGGTTTTGATCGACAACAGGGTGCTGACCTGCACCTGGCGGGGATCAAAATGCTGGCGATGCACGGTCTGGGCCTCAAACAGCAAATCGAGAAACGGTTTTTCAAAAAGCGCAGTAACCTGTGACATTGTCCAGCGAGTATGGTGAGCCATATTGCCTCTCCCAAAAAGGGTGTTATCGTTAATGGTTTGACGTTATACTTGTAAACTAAATCTTTTTAATTAGGTTTACAAGTCACCTCATGACGCCACAGGACCTCGCTTTTGATGCCCGGCATATCTGGCATCCCTACACTTCCATGACCCAGCCACTGCCGGTATATCCGGTCGCCTCTGCCAGCGGCTATACCCTGACACTCGACAGCGGCGAAACGCTGATCGACGGCATGTCTTCCTGGTGGGCAGCGATTCACGGCTACAACCATCCACAAATCAACGCCGCCATGAAGCAGCAGATTGATAGGGTCTCCCACGTGATGTTTGGCGGGATAACCCACCAGCCGGCGGTGGATTTGTGCCAGCGGCTGGTGGCCATGACCCCGGCGCAACTGGAGTGCGTATTCCTGGCGGACAGCGGCTCCGTGGCGGTGGAAGTGGCGATGAAAATGGCCCTCCAGTACTGGCATGCCCGGGGGGAGAAGCGCCAGACCTTCCTGACCCTGCGTAACGGCTACCACGGAGACACCTTCGGGGCGATGTCGGTGTGCGATCCCGATAATTCCATGCACAGCCTGTGGAAAGGTTATCTGGCCGAAAATCTGTTTGCCCCCGCCCCCGGCTGCCGGTTTGACGCTGACTGGGATGAGCAGGATATTGTGCCTTTTGCCCGGTTACTGGCCGCCCACCGTCAGGAGATTGCGGCGGTTATCCTTGAGCCAATTGTCCAGGGGGCCGGCGGCATGCGGATCTACCACCCGGAGTGGCTGCGGCGCATCCGTAAAATGTGTGATAGCGAAGGGATCCTGCTGATTGCCGACGAGATTGCCACCGGCTTTGGCCGCACCGGCAAGTTGTTTGCCTGCGAGCACGCCGGGATCGTGCCGGATATCTTGTGCCTGGGTAAGGCCCTGACCGGCGGTACCATGACCCTCTCCGCCGCGCTGACCACCCGCCATGTGGCAGAGACCATCAGCGATGGCGACGCCGGCTGCTTTATGCACGGGCCGACATTTATGGGTAACCCGCTGGCCTGCGCCGCCGCCTGTGCCAGCCTCGATATCCTTGCGCAAGGCCACTGGCAGCACCAGGTGGCGCGTATCGACACCCAGCTGCGCGCGGAGCTGGGGCCGTTACAGGCCGCCGAGACCGTGGCCGATGTGCGGGTATTGGGGGCTATCGGGGTGGTCGAAACCCACCGCCGGGTGGATATGGCCGCCTTACAGCGCTTTTTCGTTGACCGTGGGCTCTGGATCCGCCCATTCGGGAAACTGATTTATGTGATGCCGCCTTATATTATCAGCCCGCAAGCGCTGTCACGGCTGACTACCGCCGTGGCAGAAGCCGTGCAGAACCCGGCACTTTTCCTGGACTGAATCCCCCCTCACCCGCTGACAGGGGGCGGTGACTTCTGGTACAACTGTGAGCGATACAATATCAACCACAAGGAGATACCATGAAGCTGTTCAGCCACGACATCCGCGATGGCGACATCCTCCCCCAGCGTCATGTGTTCAACGGGATGGGCTACACCGGGAGTAATATCTCCCCCCATCTGGCCTGGGAGGAGGTTCCCCCCCTGACCAAAAGCTTTGTCGTTACCTGTTACGATCCCGATGCCCCCACCGGCTCCGGCTGGTGGCACTGGATAGTCGCCAACCTGCCGGCGGACTGCCGTGAGCTGCCCCAGGGGGCCGGTTCTGGCCTCGCCCAGGTACCGCAGCCAGCAATCCAGACCCGCACCGACTTTGGTAAAGCCGGTTACGGCGGCGCGGCGCCCCCCAAAGGTGAACGCCACCGCTATATTTTCACCGTGCATGCGCTGGATATTGACGCTATTGAGGTCGATGAAGGCGCCAGCGGCGCCATGGTGGGATTTAACGTCCATTTCCATAGCCTCGGCAGCGCCTCGCTGACCGCGCTGTTCAGCTAACCCTGCCCTGCTGCGCCACCGGTTCCCCGGTGGCGTTATTGCCAAAAAGTAGTTACCTCACTGAATTAATAACTTTTTTTAATTATGTCTTCCCGTTTGGCGCAACCTGGTATAAAAAGGCAGGCTCCTGAGGTGGGCCACACCCGCGGCACGGGATGGCTACCGGCCAGATAACCGATCATTTGCTGGCGCCGTTACCTGAGGAAAGCCTTATTTTTCAATCAGCAAGGAGCATCCCTTGAACAGATTTTCAGTTTCTCGTCTCGCGCTGGCGCTGGCACTTGGGAGCACCCTGGCCGCCTGTAGCTCAACACCGCCGGAATTGCAGCCGTCCACCCAGCAAGCCCCCGGCACCGCCAGCCGTCCGGTGCTGTCCCCGGAGGAAGCGCAAAACTACACCCAGCAACGTTATTTTAGCGCGCTGGATCCGCAAAAAGCCCCCTGGACCCCGGCCACCATTACGCTGCCCCAGCATCCGGACTTTGTGGTCGGCCCGGCGGGTGTTGCCGGTGTGACCCACACCACCCTTCAGGCCGCGGTGGATGCCGCCATCCAGAAACATGCCGCCAGCCGCCAGTACATCGCCATTATGCCGGGCACCTACGAGGGCACCCTGTACATTCCGGCCACTTCCAACAGTGTGACGCTGTATGGTCTGGGTAATAGCCCGGAAGAGGTGAAAATCACCAGTGCGCTGGATGCCGGGCAAGATCCCAACACCTGGCGCCACACGGTGAACCCGTCAGGCAAATATATGCCCGGCAAACCGGCCTGGTATATGTTTGACAGCTGCCAGCGCCAGCAGACAGCGAGCATCGGCGTGATGTGTTCTGCCGTGGTGTGGTCACAAAACAGCGGGCTGCAAATGCAGAACCTGACCATCGCCAACACCCACGGGGATGCCAGCGGTGAAGGCGATCATCCGGCGGTGGCCCTGCGTACCGATGGCGATAAAACCCAACTCAACCATGTCAATATTCTTGGCCGCCAGAACACCCTGCTGTTCACCAACAGCGATGTCCAGAATAAGATGCGTAACGGCGGCCAGCCGCGCACCCTGGTCACCAACAGCTATATTGAAGGTGACGTGGATATGGTGGCCGGGCGCGGGGCGGCGGTGTTCGACAATACCGACTTCCGCCTGGTCGATACCCGCACTAATAAAGAAGGCTACGTGTTCGCCCCGGCAACCTTACCGGGGATCTACTACGGTTTCCTGGCGGTCAACAGCCGCTTTGTGGCCAGCGGTGACGGCGTGGCGCAACTGGGCCGGGCCTGGGATCTCGGGGCCGGTGAAAACGGCTATGTTGCCGGGCAGACCGCCAACGGCCAGGTGGTGATCCGCGATAGTGTGATCAACGCCGGTTTCAACCGTGAAAAACCCTGGGGTGATGCCCTGGGCAGCAAACGGCCTTTTAGCGGTAATGTGGCCGAGCAGCGCGATCTTAACGATCTGCAAAGCAACCGGCTGTGGGAATACCAGAACCACGGTGATGGCAGTAAATAAACTGCCACTATCGGTGTGAGCGGGCCGCAACACAGGCAAGCTTGCCGGTTGTACAATAAAGCCCGGGAATAACCCCGGGCTTTATCATTCATTCCCCCCAGCCCATGGGCCGCCTTTAGCGGCTAGAGATATTCAACGGTAAACGTCGCTTCTGCATTTGCTTCACCGGCTACGACCGGGGCTCCGGTCGCAACATACTGCGCATAAAACTGCACTGGCTGGCCTTCTGCCACCGGCCGTAATACATTGACGCTACTTGATTTACCGGGTGCCAGCGGTATTCTATTTTTATCCAGAATCGCCAGCGCGACATTTTTCGCCTCACCAGGTCCGGACAGGGCCAGCAGGGCCGGATCGGCCGGGTCCGTGCGGCCATTAAAGACTATTTTGACCCCCTGCGCCCCGGCATCACAATTTTCAAACGTTATCCAAAACGGCTTTGGTAGCGTCGTTTTATTGTTGGCAAATTGCTTGTCGGCCCACTCCCCCATATTCACGGTCTGGTTCTGGGAGGCCAGACTGACACTGCAGGTGTTAGCCACCAGATTGGCAGTAATGTGAATATTAATAACGCCTAATTCAGCCTGGGCCTGGTGACCAATTATCCAGGCAGCAATAATTAAACCGATACATGACTTTCTCATGGTGGACTCCTCAGGCAAAGTCAATACGCAGATACCCCTGGGACATTACCGGGCCTTCCGCTGGTTTAACCCCGGTAACGCTCGCCGGATAAACCTTAATAGTGATATTCGCGCCCAAAGTACCGTCGATTTTAAACGGCAGAACGCTGGAAAAATCGTTCGGCGTCAGAGGACGATCATTACCATCCGTAATAACAAAACCAACATCTTTATTCCCGGATACCATGATATTACCGGCGACATTATCGGACTGGACACGCAGGGTTAAATTGGCATAAGCATCAATGTTGCTGCACTTAATCCCCAGGTTACGGGCTATCGGATTTATCCCGGTAGCCTTCGCACCAGCGGCTTTAAGGAAGGTGCGAATAAGCAGGTCATTTCTTCCCAAGCTGACTCGCTGATTAAAATTTCGCGGATCTGGGCCGATTTTTTTCCCGCAAACACATCG
>NZ_WBXP01000050.1 GCF_016415625.1 Shimwellia pseudoproteus | reverse complement strand
TGAACTTTTGCTTTGTCACAGGATGTCGCTACAGGGTCAGGAGTGTGGTGATCTGATCCTAATTTCGGCTAAAAGTTCGATTTATTCAACAAAGCCAGTATTCATAACAAACCTCGGGTCAGTAGAGCAGGGTATGCGGAGAAACCATCTTTTTTGTATTTATAATGTTAAATATTATCGACGCAATGCACTAATCCAACAATCTGGTTTATTCAATGAGTACAATAGATAGTAGCTTTTAGATAAAGATAATGGCTTAGCGTCGGGACATCAGGTAATCTGCGCCCTTCGCGCAGAGCTAGCTGGTGGAGACAAGCATGAACGACGAATTAAAAGGTAAAAGCGGCAAGGTCAAAGTGATGTATGTCCGCGGTGATGATGAATCAGAAAAACGCGGCCAGAACCCACGTACCGGAAAAGGCGGCGGGCGTAACGCTCCTCGTCAGGAAGGGGGCCGCCGCGGCTCTCGCGATGATAAAGCAACGACTGCCGGGCGCGACCGTAAACGGGATGCTTCGCAACGGGAGCCCTCCCCCCGGGATGCTTCCCCGTGGCGTACCGTTTCCCGCGCGCCTGGTGAAGAGTCCAGCACCACGCCGGACCATGGCGGAATCAGTGGCAAAAGTTATATTGATCCGGAAGTGCTGCGCCGCCAGCGTGCGGAAGAGACCCGGGTATACGGCGAGAATGCGTGCCAGTCTTTATTCCGTAACCGTCCAGAATCTATTGTGCGCGCCTGGTTTATCCAGAGTGTGACGCCGCGTTTTAAAGAGGCACTGCGCTGGATGGCGGCCAACCGTAAAGCCTACCACGTGGTTGATGATGCCGAGCTGGCCAAGGCATCCGGTACTGAGCGTCACGGTGGCGTGTGCTTCCTGATTAAAAAACGTAACGGTATGGCCGTAGAGCAGTGGATCAGCACGGCGGCGGCAGACGATTGTGTTCTGGCGCTGGAAGATATCGGTAACCCGCACAACGTCGGGGCGATGGTACGCACCTGCGCGCATTTTGGCGCTCGCGGTGTGCTGGTGCCAGATGCCGCAGTGCTGGAGTCCGGTGCTGCCGTTCGTACTGCGGAAGGCGGTGCTGAGCATGTTCAGGCGATTACCGGCAGCAGCTTTGATGATGCGCTGGATCAGTTCCGTGACGCAGGTTATACCGTGGTCAGTACCGTAACCGATAAGGGTAAGCCTCTCTTTAACACTGAACTGCCGCACAAGATGGTACTGGTTCCCGGCTTCGAGCGCGGGGAAGGCGAATCCGGCGTGGCGGGCCGTGGCGATATTGAGATTTCTATCGACGGTAGCGGCGATGTTGACGGCCTGAACGTTTCTGTTGCTACCGGTGTGGTGATGGCCGAGTGGTGGCGTCAGCATAAAGCCTGAACGCAATAGAACATCGTGAAAAGCGCCTGAACAGGCGCTTTTTTTTCGCCGTGAAGACGGGCCTCTATTCTTCCTTAACTGCGGGTAATACCGGGGCCCAGTCGATGATCGGCAGGCCACGTTCCGCCAGGCTGGCATTGGTCTGGGCGAAATGCCCGCAGCCGAAAAAGCCGCGATGTGCCGACAGCGGTGATGGATGGGGGGCCTGCAATACAATATGGCGCTGGCGATCGATAATCCGGCCTTTCTTTTGCGCATGAGCGCCCCACAATAAGAAGACCACCCCCTGGCAGTGTTCATTGATCAGGCTGATAACCTTATCTGTGAAGGTTTCCCACCCCAGATTGGCGTGCGAGTGCGCCTGGCCTGCTTCCACGGTTAACACCGTGTTGAGCAGCAACACCCCCTGACGTGCCCAACTTTCCAGATAGCCGTGCTGGGGCCGTACAAATCCTGGAATCGACCCTTCCAGCTCTTTATACATATTGAGCAGCGATGGCGGAATGGCGATACCTGGCTGTACCGAAAAGGCCAGACCATGTGCCTGGCCGGCACCGTGATAGGGATCCTGGCCGAGGATCACCACCCGAACATCTGACAGCTCGGTATAGCGAAAAGCGTTAAATACCTCTTTTTGTGGCGGATAAACCGTCACACCTGCGGCCCGGCGCTGGGCCACTGTCTGTAAGGTCTGAATAAAATAAGGCTGTTGTTTTTCATCGGCCAGCACATCGTGCCAGGTGAGAGGTGCACCCATCTCGCGCTCCTGAGGATTAATTTGCGGTTAGCTTAACTGCTTATGGCACAAGAATAAAATCGCGTCGGGGTGTTGTAGGGATTTTGCTAAAAAAACGTTGGAAATTTACAAATAAATCCCGCGATGCCAAATCGGCTAAGTTGATGTAAAACAAATAAATCAATTTGGCGTGCTAATGCTCCTTGGGTTTTTGTTGATTTTAATCAAAGAATCGCCGCCATCTGACTGGTATATAAACAACATAGAAACAATGGTTTTACCAATTAGCCAGAACATGGCTGAGGAACTTACCTTGTTATGGCGGCAGTAGCGTGGCCGGCCTGGCGGGTAAATAAAGATTAAGCCTTAGGGAGGCATTTATGATTACTGGTATTCAGATTACTAAAGCGGCAAACGACGATCTTCTGAACTCTTTCTGGTTGCTGGATAGCGACAAAGGCGAAGCGCGTTGCATTTGTGCAAAAGGCGGTTTTGCTGAAGATGAAATTGTTCCGGTCAGTAAACTGGGCCAGATTGAATATCGTGAAGTTCCGATGGATATCAAACCTGAAGTACGCGTTGAAGGTGGCCAGCACCTGAACGTTAACGTACTGCGTCGTGAAACCCTGGAAGATGCGGTTAACCATCCGGAAAAATACCCGCAGCTGACTATCCGTGTTTCTGGCTATGCGGTGCGCTTTAACTCACTGACCCCGGAACAGCAGCGTGATGTTATCGCGCGTACTTTTACCGAAAGCCTGTAATTCGGTTACCTGTCGAAGGTGAACTGATCCGGTAAGACGGGGACGTTTATCGCCGGCGGCAATACGGTAAGAGAGTAATAAGGGCCTGGATTCGGTATATTGCCGGTCCGGGCCTTTTTGTTGTTGTTGTCGTATTCCACTGGCCGCAGTGTGGCGTAAAAAAAACGCCGGTTGCCCGGCGCTGAAGGTTTATGCTTTGGTGTCTGTCGTGGTGCCGCTGGGTTTACGGCGCTTGCCGATGTTCTTTTTCACCCGGTGGCGGTTTTTCACCCGATCTTTATCTTTTTCCTGCTCTTTTTTCTTCTCTTCCCGCTTGGCCAGTGTCTTCTTCGACGGTTTGCCTTTGAGTTTGACACTCGGGGTACGGGTCGACGGGCGCAGCTCATCAATAACCCGGGCTTTCAGTGGCTCCTGAACGTAGCGGCCGACTTTTTCCAGCAGCAGATGATCGTGTGCTTCCACCAGTGAAATGGCGCAACCTTTACGACCGGCGCGGCCGGTACGGCCAATACGGTGCAGGTAGGTATCACCACTGCGCGGCATATCAAAGTTAAACACGTGGCTGACGTCCGGGATATCAATACCGCGGGCGGCAATATCCGTGGCGACCAGCACGTTCACCCGGCCATCGGTCAGGCGCGAGATGGCTTCCGTACGCTTGATCTGCACCATCTCACCTTCCAGGTAGCAGCATGGAATGCCAGCATCACGCAGCCACTGGGCAACCTCATGCACCCGTTCGCGCTTGCGGACAAAAACAATTGAACGGCTGACTTCTGGCTGCTTCAGCAGATGAACCAGCAGGCTGGTTTTATGTTTAACGTCATCAGCACGGTAATACCACTGATGGATCTTCTTGCGCTCGCGCGTTGACGGCGTAGCGGAAACTTCCACGGGTTCTTCCAGCAGACGTTTGGAGAAATCGATAATGGCACTGCCTTCCAGGGTGGCGGAAAACAGCATGGTCTGCTTACGCCAGCGGGTTTCGCCAGCAATGTGCTCGATATCCTGGGCAAAACCCATGTCCAGCATACGGTCTGCTTCGTCCAGGATCAGGGTTTCTACTGCCCGGCAGTCGAAGTTTTCTTCTTTTATGTATTGCAGCAGACGGCCGGTGGTAGCAACCACAATATCCTGGTTTTCACTGAAAACTTCTGCGTGGTTCATATAGGCCACACCGCCGGTGATCGTGGCAATATCCAGGTGGGTGTTTTTGGCCAGCTCACGCGCGTGGTCGGCAACCTGCATCGCCAGTTCCCGGGTCGGTGTCAGGATTAAAATACGCGGTGGCCCGGATTTTTTACGAGGAAAATCGAGCAGGTGCTGTAACGCAGGCAGCAAATAAGCGGCGGTTTTCCCGGTACCGGTCGGTGCCGAGCCTAAAACGTCACGCCCTTCGAGGGCAGGGGGAATAGCGGCGGCCTGAATAGCCGTGGGGCGAGTGAACCCCTTGTCCTGCAATGCATCCAGCAGGCTATCATCAAGTTCGAGTTCGGAAAAAGTGGTTACAGTCATGATCTACCTCAGTGTGGGGCGCAGATTATAGACGTTTCGCCGCTAATCTTCATCTGTTTGTCGCGCCGCCCCCCTTGGAGGCGACGCCGGTTTACCCTATGCTACAGCGATCTCACCGTCGGGCTGTCAAAATGTCATCACAAAAAAACGTACTACCGCGTAACGGATTTACCTTTAAGCAGTTTTTTGTTGCTCACGATCGCTGTGCGATGAAAGTGGGCACTGACGGGATCCTGCTGGGCGCCTGGGCGCCGGTTGCAGGCCTGCGTCGCGTGCTTGATATTGGTACCGGTAGCGGCCTGCTGGCGTTGATGCTGGCGCAGCGCGCCCGGCCCGGTGTGCATATTGATGCGGTGGAGCTGGATGCAGACGCCGCAGGCCAGGCCCGGGAAAATATTGCCGCATCACCGTGGAAAACCGCGATCCAGGTCCATCAGGATGATATTCAACACTGGTGCCAGCAACAACCCCCACACTACGATCTTATCATCAGTAACCCACCGTATTATGAACCCGGCGTGGCCTGTAGTACGGAGGCCCGGGATATGGCCCGCTATACCGGGGCGCTGGATTACGCCACCTTGCTGAACTGCGCCGCCCAGAGCATTACCGAAGACGGTTTTTTTTGCGTTGTATTGCCACAGCAGCAGGGGGAGCAATTTATTGCCCTGGCGGTGGAGCAAGGCTGGTTTTTACGGCTGCGCACCGATGTGTGTGAAATGGACGCCCGGCCTTCCCACCGGGTACTGCTGGGGTTATCACCCCGGGCCGGAGAATGCTTTCAGGACCGTCTGGTGATCCGCGGGCCAGACCAGCAATACTCGTCTGAGTTTTGTGGCCTGACCGGTGCGTTTTATCTTTTTATGTAGTTATCCGGGGTGAGAATGGTGGGCCCGGATTGCGCCAGGGGTTGAGGGTAGTCGAGGGTGAAATGCAAACCGCGGCTCTCTCTGCGGGCTTTGGCACACTGAACCATGAGCCCGGCCACCTGAACCAGATTGCGCAGCGCCAGCAAATCGGGTGTCAGCCGCATGGTGCTGTAGTAACGGGCCAACTCACCTTCCAGTAGCGCAATCCGGTGCCCGGCCCGCTCCAGCCGTTTCGTGGTGCGCACAATTCCCATATAGTCCCACATGCACTGGCGCAGCTCCTGGCTGTTATGCAGGATAACTGCGTCCTCATCCGGGTTGCTGTCATGGCCGTTATCCCACTGGTGCAGCGGGGGAACAGGCGCCAGGGTATCAATATGTCCGAGGATATCCTCGGCCGCGGACCAGCCGTAGACGATACATTCCAGCAATGAGTTAGACGCCAGGCGGTTCGCGCCGTGCAGGCCGGTGTAGCTCACTTCCCCCACGGCATACAGCGCCTGAATATCGGTTTGACCATTGTCGTCAACCATCACCCCGCCACAGGTGTAGTGGGCTGCGGGCACGATGGGGATTGGCTCCCGGGTAATATCAATCCCCAGGCCAAGCAGTTTTTCATAGATAGTCGGAAAATGGTGGCGAATAAATTCCGCCGGCTTATGGCTGATGTCGAGATACATACATTCCACCCCCAGCCGTTTTATTTCGTGGTCGATGGCCCGGGCGACAATATCCCGGGGGGCCAGCTCGGCGCGGGGATCGATTTCCGGCATAAAACGCGTGCCGTCCGGCCGGATGAGCCAGGCGCCTTCGCCACGCAGCGCTTCAGTGAGAAGAAAGTTACGCGCCCCGTAGTGGTACAGCGCGGTGGGGTGGAACTGGTTAAATTCCAGATTAGCAACCCGGCAGCCTGCCCGCCATGCCATTGCCACCCCATCGCCACAGGCAATCTCCGGATTAGTGGTATAGGGGTAAACCCGCGCGGCGCCGCCGGTGGCCAGTACCACCACTTTGGCCCGGCAGGTTTGCACCTCACCGGTCTGATTGTCCTGGATCCATGCACCCAGGGTGCGGTGGGGGCCTGGTAGTCCGGCCTGTGCCGAGGTGATCAGGTCCACGGCACTGCAATGCTCCATAATCCGTATGCCGGGGTGGTTTTTTGCCTGCTGTACCAGGGTGGTTTCAACAGTTTTGCCCGTGGCATCTGCCGCATGAAGGATGCGGCGGTGGCTGTGGCCACCCTCACGGGTTAAATGGTAACGGGGCGCACCTTGCGCGTCGGGCTCGGTATCGAACATAACACCTTGTTTAATCAGCCACTCCATGCACTGCCGGGCATGGCTGGCAACAAAGCGCACCGCGTGGGGATCACAAATGCCGGCGCCAGCAACCAGCGTATCTTCAACATGCAGGTCAACGCTGTCAGTGTCATCAAAGACAGCGGCAACCCCGCCCTGGGCATAAAAGGTGGAGCCTTCCGCAAGGGTGCTTTTACTTAACACAATGACATTATGGGTGTCGGCAAGGCGTAAAGCGACGGATAACCCCGCAGCGCCGCTACCAACGATCAGGACGTCGCAGGAGAGTTGAGATGCTGTGTTCATGGTTGTGTGTTTAATTTACTAAACAATGTTGTCTGAGCATAGCACCTGAATCGTGTAAATAGCACGTTTTTTTATCAGTTGTTTAGTATTGGCTAAACATATGCGGAACGAGGGGAAGGGGAGGCCAGCCAATCTGTGTAAAATATGATAAACCGTACATACAGGCGTGATTTGGTGATGAAAAACCACGACGCATGAGATACTCTGCGTGTTGTACATTTAACA
Organism: Shimwellia pseudoproteus; assembly: GCF_016415625.1. Classification (GTDB taxonomy): domain Bacteria; phylum Pseudomonadota; class Gammaproteobacteria; order Enterobacterales; family Enterobacteriaceae; genus Shimwellia; species Shimwellia pseudoproteus. The sequence goes on along the minus strand of NZ_WBXP01000050.1, from coordinate 18,774 downwards.
ACGCGTTAGCGTAAGTACATTCGCCTGGCGGGCCGCGAAACGAACAACGATACAAGAATGAGAATTTCGCGAAATCTATCAGAAAAACTAAAGCGTAAGTGAACTTTATCGGCAATCGAGACTCATACACCTGCTTGCTCGTAACGGCGCAGGGTTAAGTGGCAGTTCGATTACGCGTGGATATTGGTTTGGGGAGACTTTACCTCGGATGAGCGAGCAGTTAACGGATCAGGTTCTTGTTGAACGGGTCCAGAAGGGAGACCAAAATTCGTTCAACCTGCTGGTGGTCCGCTACCAGAACAAGGTTGCGAGTCTGGTTTCCCGCTATGTGCCTTCAGGGGATGTACCTGATGTCGTTCAGGAATCCTTTATCAAGGCTTATCGGGCACTGGACTCGTTCCGCGGTGATAGTGCGTTTTACACTTGGCTGTACCGTATTGCTGTGAACACAGCAAAAAATTATTTGGTGGCTCAGGGGCGGCGCCCACCGTCGAGCGATGTCGATGCCAATGAGGCAGAGAATTTCGAAAGTGGCGGAGCGCTAAAAGAAATTTCGAACCCTGAGAACTTAATGTTGTCAGAAGAACTGAGACAAATCGTTTTCCGTACAATTGAGTCCCTCCCGGAAGATTTACGTATGGCAATTACCTTACGGGAGCTAGATGGCCTAAGCTATGAAGAGATAGCCGCCATCATGGACTGTCCGGTGGGAACAGTGCGTTCGCGCATTTTCCGGGCGCGGGAAGCTATTGATAATAAAGTTCAACCGCTTATCCGGCGTTGACGATAGCGGGATACTGGAAAAGGTATTAGGTATGCAGAAAGAGAAACTTTCCGCTTTAATGGATGGAGAAACCCTCGACACTGAGTTGCTGACTGCGTTGTCGAAAGATGCATCGCTGCAGCAAACGTGGGCGAGTTACCACCTGATCCGCGATACCCTGCGGGGTGATACTGGCGAGGTTGTTCACCTTGATATCTCGGCTAATGTTATGGCCGCTATCCAGAATGAGCCGACATCCCGGGTTACTCCTGTCATTACCGAGCAGCAACCGGCGCCGCACCAGTGGCAGAAAATGCCATTCTGGCAGAAGGTGCGTCCGTGGGCCGCTCAGATCACGCAAATTGGTGTAGCGGCCTGCGTATCACTGGCCGTTATTGTCGGTGTCCAGCATTACAATGCATCATCTGCAACTGGCATTCAGTCTGATACCCCGGCGTTCAATACGCTACCGATGATGGGCAAAGCCAGCCCGGTTAGTCTTGGGGTGCCGGCAGATAACTCAGTGATGGCATCTAATGGCAACCAGCAGCAACTTCAGGAACAGCGGCGTAGAATTAATGCTATGCTGCAGGACTATGAATTGCAGCGCCGTCTCCATGCTGAGCAGCTTCAGATTGAAAATGCACAAACCCAGCAGGCTGCGGTTCAGGTACCAGGAAACCAGACTTTAGGAACCCTATCGCAGTAATGAAGCAACTTTGGTGTGCCGTGTCCTTACTGGCTGGCAGCCTGTTCTTCTCTGGTAACGCCCCGGCAGATACGCTTTCGTCCGGGGCGTTGTTGCAGCAGATGAATGTGGCAAGTCAGTCACTCAACTATGAACTGGCGTTCATCAGCATCAACAAGCAGGGGGTTGAATCCCTCCGCTATCGCCATGCCCGTCTGGCAAGTAAAACCTATGCGCAACTGCTGCAAATGGATGGCCCGCGTCGGGAAGTGGTACAGCGTGGCGGTGAGATCAGCTATTTTGAACCTGGTCTTGAGCCGTTTACCCTGACCGGCGACTATATTGTTGATTCGCTGCCTTCCGTTGTTTATGCCGATTTCAAAAAACTCGCCGCCTGGTACGATTTTATCGCCCTGGGGCGCACCCGTATTGCGGATCGCCTGTGTGAGGTGATTCGCGTTGTCTCCCGGGACGGGACCCGCTACAGCTACATCGTGTGGATGGACTCGGAAACCAAACTGCCGCTGCGGATAGACCTGCTGGATCGCGACGGTGAGACCCTGGAACAATTTCGGGTGATTTCGTTCTCGGTCAATCAGATGAACCCGGCGATTCAGGGGCTGGAAAAAGCGAATCTGCCACCGCTACTTGCCGTGCCTGATGATAAAAACGTGAATTTTACCTGGTCGCCTGGCTGGTTACCTCAGGGCTTTAAAGCGGTTTCCAGCAGCAAGCGGCCGCTACCGGGTATGGAGCTGCCGGTCGAATCCCGGCTATATACCGATGGCCTGTTTAGTTTCTCGGTGAATGTCAGCCGTTCAGGCTCTGCCGCGGCGACAAATACCGGCGAACAGTTGCTGCGTAACGGCCGCCGTACGGTAAGTACCGAAATGCGCGGTAATACTGAAGTCACCGTGGTCGGCGAACTGCCGCCCCAGACGGCGAAGCGGGTTGCCGATAGCGTTAATGTGAAGGCCACCCAATGATGCGCGAATGGGCCACGGTTGTATCGTGGCAAAATGGTGAAGCGCTGGTACGCTGCGATGTGAAAACGTCTTGCAGTAGCTGCGCGTCGCGTTCCGGTTGTGGTACCCGGGTGCTGAATAAGCTGGGGCCGGAAACGGAACATACTATCGCCGTGCGCTGGGATCAGCCCCTGGCGGCCGGCCAGAAGGTCGAGCTGGGGATCACGGAGTCCAGCCTGCTGGGGTCCGCTATGCTGGTCTACTTATCCCCGCTGGCTGGATTATTTATGATTGCCGGCCTGTTCCAGGCGTGCTTCGGCAGTGACCTTGCGGCGTTTTGCGGCGGGGTGCTGGGCGGGGTTGGCGGTTTCCTGGTGGCGAAAGGATTTTCGGGCCGGATGGCGCAAAAAGAAGGCTGGCAACCGGTTATCCTGAACGTGGCGTTAACGGCCGACCAGCTACAGGTCGACGATGTAACCGGCCACTACCCGTCATAATTACCCAGCGCGGGCGCGGGGAGTGATGCTTCCGGCGCCTTACGGTTCACAGACCGTAATGAACATCTGCTGACTCAACCTCTTGTACAGTGTAATATGCTCGCCATTATTAATGGGTGGTACGTGAATGATGGGTTCCCGTCGTGACACGCCATCCCCACGTAATTTACGGACAGTGATCCAATAACTTATTAAATATGAAGAATATACGAAATTTCTCTATCATTGCCCATATCGACCACGGTAAGTCCACGCTGTCTGACCGTATTATCCAGCTTTGCGGCGGTTTGTCCGATCGTGAAATGGCGGCTCAGGTCCTGGATTCTATGGATCTGGAGCGCGAGCGCGGTATTACCATCAAAGCACAGAGCGTCACCCTGGATTACAAAGCATCCGACGGTGAAACCTATCAGCTGAACTTCATCGACACCCCGGGGCACGTGGACTTCTCCTATGAAGTCTCCCGTTCTCTGGCTGCCTGTGAGGGCGCGTTACTGGTGGTGGATGCCGGCCAGGGCGTAGAGGCGCAGACCGTTGCCAACTGCTATACCGCCATTGAGATGGACCTGGAAGTGGTGCCGGTACTCAACAAAATTGACCTGCCTGCCGCCGATCCGGAGCGGGTGAGCGAAGAGATCGAAGATATCGTCGGGATCGATGCCACGGACGCAGTGCGCTGCTCTGCGAAAACCGGTATCGGTGTTCAGGACGTCCTCGAACGTCTGGTACGGGATATCCCGCCACCGGAAGGGGATCCTGATGCCCCGCTGCAGGCGCTGATTATTGACTCCTGGTTTGATAACTACCTGGGGGTTGTCTCCCTGGTGCGGGTGAAAAACGGCACCCTGCGTAAAGGCGACAAAATTAAGGTGATGAGCACCGGTCAGGTATATAACGCTGATCGTTTAGGTATTTTCACACCAAAACAAGTCGATCGTGATGTGCTTAACTGCGGCGAAGTAGGCTGGCTGGTGTGTGCAATCAAAGACATCCTCGGCGCCCCGGTAGGGGATACCTTAACGCTGTCCCGTAATCCGGCACAACAGCCGCTGCCGGGCTTCAAAAAAGTTAAACCGCAGGTATATGCCGGTTTGTTCCCGGTCAGCTCTGATGACTACGAAGGGTTCCGCGATGCGCTGGGCAAACTGAGCCTGAACGATGCGTCGCTGTTCTATGAGCCGGAAAGCTCTACCGCGCTGGGCTTTGGTTTCCGCTGTGGCTTCCTTGGCCTGCTGCATATGGAAATCATCCAGGAGCGTCTGGAGCGTGAGTATGACCTTGATCTGATAACCACCGCGCCGACGGTAATCTATGAAGTGGCGACCACCGCCGGTGATGTGATCTATGTTGATAGTCCGTCTAAGTTACCTGCGGTAAACAATATCGCAGAGCTGCGCGAACCGATCGCTGAGTGCCATATGCTGCTGCCGCAGGAATACCTTGGCAACGTGATTACCCTGTGTATTGAGAAGCGCGGCGTACAAACCAATATGGTGTACCACGGTAACCAGGTGGCGTTGACCTATGAGATCCCGATGGCGGAAGTGGTGCTCGACTTCTTTGACCGTCTGAAGTCCACCTCCCGGGGCTATGCGTCTCTGGACTATAACTTCAAACGTTTCCAGGCCTCTAAAATGGTGCGGGTGGACATCCTGATCAATGCTGAGCGTGTGGATGCGCTGGCGCTGATCACCCATGCCGATAACGCCCCGTATCGCGGCCGTGAACTGGTTGAGAAGATGAAAGAGCTGATCCCGCGTCAGATGTTTGATATCGCCATTCAGGCGGCCATCGGTACCCATATTATTGCCCGTTCCACCGTGAAGCAGCTGCGTAAAAACGTACTGGCGAAATGTTACGGCGGCGATATCAGCCGTAAGAAAAAGCTGTTGCAGAAACAGAAAGAAGGTAAAAAACGCATGAAGCAGGTGGGCAACGTAGAGCTGCCGCAGGAAGCGTTCCTGGCCATTCTGCACGTCGGCAAAGACGGTAAATAATTAAGGAATCGTTATGGCTAACATGTTTGCCCTTGTCCTGGTGATTGCGACCCTGGTGACCGGCTTGTTCTGGTGCCTGGACAAATTTGTCTTTGCGGCAAAGCGCCGTGAGCGGCGTGCGGCAGCCCAGGCGGCTGCCGGGAACGCCCTCGACAAAGCAACCCTGGCCAAAGTGGCAGCGAAACCCGGCTGGCTGGAGACTACCGCATCGGTATTCCCGGTGCTGGCCGTGGTACTGATTGTGCGCTCTTTTATTTTTGAGCCTTTCCAGATCCCGTCAGGATCGATGATGCCGACCTTGTTAATCGGCGATTTTATTCTGGTGGAGAAATACGCTTACGGTATTAAAGATCCTATCTACCAGAAAACGCTGATCGAGACCGGGCATCCTGAGCGTGGTGATATTGCGGTATTTAAATACCCTAATGATCCGACCCTGGACTATATCAAACGCGTGGTGGGGTTACCGGGGGATCGGGTGAGTTATGATCCGATCGCCAAAGAAGTGACTGTGGAGCCGAATTGCAGTTCCGGCCAGGCCTGTGATGATGCTATTCCGATTACTTACTCTAATATCGAACCGAGCGTATTTGAGCAGGTGATCCCGAGCTATTACAGCGCAGAAGCCAGCAGCGGTTTTTATCAGGTGCCGCTGGATCAGAATATGCAGGGCGCAGAGCGGATGCAGCAGCGTAACGAAACGCTGGGTAAGGTAGAACACCAGATTCTTATTCTGCCTATCGCCAGCGACCGGGTATCAGAGTATTACCACAATACCCGTACCTGGATTGTTCCGCCGGGACATTATTTTATGATGGGTGATAACCGTGATAACAGCGCCGACAGCCGTTATTGGGGGTTTGTCCCTGAGCAAAATTTGGTAGGGAAAGCGGTTGCAATTTGGATGAGCTTCGAAAAGCAACAGGGTGAATGGCCAACCGGCGTCCGTTTAAGCCGTATTGGCGGAATTCATTAATAAATTATCCCTAATCAACTAACGACATCCCCTGTCGTTGTGTATAGAATATTTCCCCGAGTTTTGGCTGGCTCCCGAAAGGGAGCCACAGCACACGAAACAGTGTTGAATCATCGGAGCCTGTCAGGTCTGTTCCGTGTGCTGAGTTTTTGACGCATTCACATATTGGTATCGCATGAACCCCATAGTAATTAACCGTCTCCAGCGTAAGCTGGGCTACACTTTTCAACATCAGGATTTGTTGCAACAGGCATTGACCCACCGTAGCGCCAGCAGCAAGCATAATGAACGTCTGGAGTTTTTGGGCGACTCCATTCTCAGCTTCGTGATTGCCAACGCGCTGTATCACCGTTTCCCGCGTGTGGATGAAGGTGATATGAGCCGGATGCGCGCTACGCTGGTTCGCGGGAACACCCTGGCAGAAATTGCCCGGGAGTTCGAACTGGGCGAATGCCTGCGTCTGGGGCCAGGGGAGCTGAAAAGCGGCGGATTCCGCCGTGAATCCATCCTCGCCGATACTGTCGAAGCGCTGATTGGCGGCATTTTCCTGGATAGCGATATCCAGAATATTGAACGCCTGATCCTCTCCTGGTATCAGACCCGCCTTGATGAAATTAGTCCGGGCGATAAGCAAAAAGATCCGAAAACGCGTCTGCAGGAGTATCTGCAGGGTCGTCATCTGCCGCTGCCGTCTTATTTGGTCGTGCAGGTGCGTGGCGAAGCGCACGATCAGGAATTTACTATTCATTGTCAGGTGAGTGGCCTGGGCGAACCTGTTATTGGTATAGGTTCCAGCCGCCGTAAGGCGGAGCAGGCTGCCGCCGAAATGGCGCTAAAAAAGCTGGAGCTTGAATGAGCGAAGAAAAGAGTTACTGCGGGTTCATCGCCATCGTTGGCCGGCCGAATGTTGGTAAATCCACATTGCTGAACCAGTTACTGGGGCAGAAGATTTCCATCACCTCGCGCAAAGCGCAGACCACCCGGCACCGGATTGTCGGTATCCATACTGAAGGGCCTTACCAGGCCATTTACGTGGACACCCCGGGGCTGCATATGGAAGAAAAACGCGCGATTAACCGTCTGATGAACCGTGCGGCCAGTAGCTCTATCGGTGATGTTGAGCTGGTTATCTTCGTGGTCGAAGGGACCCGCTGGACAGCCGATGACGAAATGGTGCTCAACAAACTGCGTGACGGCAAAGTGCCGGTTATCCTCGCAGTGAACAAAGTGGACAACGTGCAGGAAAAAGCCGATCTGCTGCCGCATTTGCAATTCCTCGGCAGCCAGATGAATTTCCTGGACATCGTACCGATGTCTGCGGAGACCGGCCTGAATGTTGACACTATCGCCGGCATCGTGCGTAAACATCTGCCGGAAGCCATTCATCACTTCCCGGAAGAGTACATTACCGACCGTTCCCAGCGCTTTATGGCCTCTGAAATCATCCGTGAAAAACTGATGCGTTTCCTCGGTGCCGAACTGCCTTACTCGGTGACTGTCGAGATCGAGCAGTTTGTTACCAACGAACGCGGTGGTTACGATATCCACGGCTTGATTCTGGTGGAACGTGAAGGCCAGAAGAAAATGGTTATCGGTAATAAAGGTTCTAAAATCAAAACCATTGGTATTGAGGCCCGTCGCGACATGGAAGACATGTTTGAAGCGAAGGTGCACCTTGAGCTGTGGGTGAAAGTGAAATCCGGCTGGGCGGACGACGAGCGCGCCCTGCGCAGCCTGGGTTATGGCGAAGATCTGTAACGGGTCCACCTGATGGAAGGCTGGCAGCGGGCATTTGTACTGCATAGTCGCCCCTGGAGCGAAACCAGCCTGCTGCTTGACCTGTTCAGCGAAGACGCTGGCCGCGTGCGTCTGATTGCCAAAGGCGCACGGGCTAAACGTTCGATGCTGAAAGGCACCCTACAGCCATTCACCCCCTTGCTGGTGCGTTGGGGGGGCCGTGGTGAAGTCAAAACCCTGCGTAATGCCGAAGCGGTTTCCCTGGCATTACCGTTGAGCGGTATCCCTCTGTATAGCGGTCTCTATGTTAATGAACTCCTGTCGCGGGTTCTGGAGCAAGAGATCAGCTTCTCTGAATTATTCTTTGATTATTTATATTGCCTGCAGGCGCTGGCCGGTACATCCGGCTCGCCTGAGCCAGCGCTGCGCCGTTTTGAACTGGCGCTGCTTGGCCATCTTGGTTATGGGGTTGATTTCCTGCACTGTGCCGGTAGCGGCGAGGCGGTGGCCGATACCATGACCTACCGTTACCGGGAAGAGAAAGGCTTTATTGCCAGCCTGGTGGTGGACAACCGCAGTTTTACCGGCCGCCAGTTGCGGGCGCTATATCAGCGGGACTTCCCGGACAGCGATACCCTACGGGCAGCAAAGCGTTTCACCCGTATGGCGTTGAAGCCCTACCTGGGCGGCAAACCGCTGAAAAGCCGTGAGCTGTTCCGTCAGTTTATTCCGCGCAGAAGCCAGCCTGCACCGGGGGAAACTAAACCATAGGGCACGAATTTATCTGCCACACAGGCAGTTTTTTTCGCAGCGGTGTAAACTGCTGTCACTTTGTTTTTTGACCGAGGAATGTCATGGCTGATTTACTTTTAGGGGTCAATATCGATCACATTGCCACCCTGCGTAATGCACGGGGAACGAGCTACCCGGATCCGGTACAGGCGGCGTTTATTGCTGAGCAGGCCGGGGCTGACGGGATTACCGTTCGTTTGCGCGAAGATCGCCGCCACATTACTGATCGCGATGTGCGTATCCTGCGTGAAACCCTGCACACCCGCATGAACCTGGAAATGGCAGTGACCGATGAAATGGTCACGATTGCCTGTGCCACCAAACCGCATTTCTGCTGCCTGGTGCCGGAAAAACGCCAGGAAGTGACCACCGAAGGCGGGCTGGATGTTGCCGGCCAGCTGGATAAAATGCGCGCAGCCTGCCAGAAACTGGCCGGGGCCGGTATCCAGATTTCACTGTTTATTGATCCCGACGAGCAGCAGATTGATGCGGCTGTTGCCGTTGGCGCGCCCTATATTGAGCTGCACACCGGCTGCTATGCGGATGCTGTGGACGAAGCCACCCAGGCCCAGGAACTGGCCCGTATTGCCCACGCGGCGCGTTATGCGGTCAGCAAGGGGCTGAAAGTGAATGCCGGGCACGGCCTGAACTATCACAATGTCCAGGCGATTGCTGCGCTGCCGGAGATGCACGAGCTGAATATTGGCCATGCCATCATTGGCCGGGCGGTGATGTCCGGGCTGAAAGAGGCAGTGGCTGAAATGAAACGCCTGATGCTGGAAAGCCGTGGCTAATGGCTATCCTTGGCCTTGGCACGGACATTGTTGAGATTGCCCGCATTGAGGCAGTGGTTTCCCGTTCCGGCGAGCGCCTTGCCCGCCGGATCCTCAGCGATAACGAATGGCAGCAATACCAGCAGCACCAACAGCCGATCCGTTTCCTGGCAAAACGCTTTGCGGTAAAAGAAGCGGCCTCTAAAGCGCTGGGGACCGGTATCCGTAACGGGCTGGCATTTAACCAGTTCGAGGTGGGCAATAACCCGCTGGGGAAACCGGAGCTGTATCTGCACGGGGTGGCCCGGCAAATGGCGGAGCGGCTGGGGGTGACGGCCATACATGTCACCCTGGCGGATGAACGCCATTACGCCTGTGCAACGGTGATTATCGAAGGATAGCCCGGCGACGGGCGTCAGATCTTATCGGAATGGTGCAGCTGAACAAACTTATCCCACAGCTGATCTTCGCTTTCGGTGTGCTGCGGATCGTTAATGATGGTGTTAGGGATCGGGCACACTTTCTGGCAGGTTGGCGTCTCGTAATGGCCAACACATTCGGTACAGCGCTCGCTGTCGATCTGATAGGTAATCTCCCCCATTGATATCGCCTGGTTCGGGCACTCCGGTTCGCACATATCACAATTGATACAGCGTTTAGTAATTAGTAAAGACATTTCAATGAATTACCATTAAATCATTTTAAAATCAGCAAGTTAAAGAGTTTCTCTATCACTCTCTATTATTTACTTACTGTATGTTGATACAGTGTATTTAACCCTGATAAACTCAGTCCAGTAACACAAAGCCGCAACACATTGCATTTTGTCACGCTGAAAAGACCTGCATGTGTGAGCTTGTTTTCTGTGCCTTCGCAGATAAGGATTGAGAATGCCGCGCACTGTAACACATAAACCGGATAGCCCCAATAATGACGATGTTTTAGCCGCGTCTGAAAAGTGGGATGCCTGTAAACCCCCCTATACCAGCTCACACATGAAAATCTGTGTTGCTGCCGCCAAAATTATCCTCTCAGCCTCCGGCGTCGCCCGCCGTTCCAAATACGAAAAAGAAAATTATCTCCGCATTGATTTTAGTAAAGCAGGTAAGGTGACATTTTACGCTGAGTTCCCTAAAAAGATGGGGTTGAAAGGTAAAAAACTTGGCGAATGGCCGGAACTCGCAATTCAAATAGCCAGAGAGAAAGCATCAGAAATGGCAGAGGGTGGGTTACGTGCTGAATCTGTCCACGCAGCTTTGGAAATGTACCGTGAAGACCTTAAAGCAAAAGTAGACAGGCAGAAGTTGAGTCCTGATAGCTTCACGACCTATGGGGTACGTATCGACAGAATCAAAGCAACGTTCGGGGAGCGTGAAGTATTCAGTGATGTGACTTACAGTCGGCTGGTGGATGTTCTGGATGAGTGGATTGCAACACGTTCCAATAATAACGCGTTAGAGTTATTTGGTGAGCTTCGTCGGTTTTGGAAATTTTGTGCTCCTACACTTTGCAATGGGCGTAATATTGCCGCCAGTTTGCCAGATGATTATGTTTCTTCTCGTGTGCAGAAACCAACCCCAACGCGACTATTTACGGATATTGAATCAATCGCCCGCCTTTGGCTCAATGTGGCTGCCTGCACCTCTATACACCAGAAAAATGCCGTTAGATTCATGATTATTACTGGCGTTCGCCCGATAAACATTAATAACTTGCGCTGGGATTACGTCAACGAGGATGCAGATGAAATCGTTTATCCAGAAGGCGTGATCGGTATGCGCGGGGCGATGAAAACACAAAAGGCTTTCCGTCTGCCGATAACGCCAGAGATCAGGAGGATTATCGACGAGCAGAAAGCCTGGCGCGATTCAGTTCCTGAGTGCAATAAAGATTATGTGTTCTTGCAGCCGCGCGACCCTATGCAAGCATTTTCAAAACGATCACTGGATAAACTGGTGAAAACATACAGCCCGGAAGGTGCGGTAAAGGGTATGAAGCATGACGGGACAATAAAAGGGAAAGAGGGGGCATTTAATACTATGTGCCGTAAATTCCTTAAGAGCAATGTTATTGCCCTGATGAAGGAAAGAGGTTACTCCCGATCAGATAGAAGGGAAGTAAGCCTCTTGTGCCTTCACCATTCCAGCAAGTCTGATGACCCGATGGCAGAACACTACGACTTTTCAGATGAGATTTTGCAGGAAGAGATTGCGTTAAAGCGCGAAGCATTTGAGGCTCATGAGCGAAGCATACTCGCGCAGGTTGCGCTGCTAAGACGACGGGGTTAATACTGGCTCCGGCATTTCTGGATAAAGGCCTCTACGTTACGGCGCTCATAGCGAACGACTTTAGCGCTAAATTTTACAGGGGCCAGTGTAGAACGGTGCCGGTGTTCTGTATTCCATTTACATAATGTTTTTTGCGTAATCCCCAGTTTCTGGCATACCTCGTCTGGAGTGAGGAGATCATCAGGTTGTTCAGTCATGTTATTCCTCGCTTTTTACGGGAGTAATGATAAGCCGCTTCCAGATGGCTGAGACATACTTAGCTTGGTGTTTTGCATCAGAAAGTGCATTATGTGCAACCCCATCAAATGGCATATCACGCTTAGGATCGAAACCTACAACCCTGCCTAGCGTGACGATGGTTCTGACGTCGTGATCATTCCGAAATTGCCACGGGCAAACCTGGCCGGCGCGCTCATATGCGCCGCGCAATATAACGTTGTCGAAAGTAGCTCCATTGCCCCAAACTTTTAAATATTTTGGGTTATCAGAATGCCGATTAATGAAATGGCTCAGTTCAGATAGGGCAGACGATATCGGCATCGCATCATCAACACAGATTGCTGATCGTGCTTCTGAGCTTTGTCTTAACCACCACAGAATAGTGTCACCATCTGGCACCGCTCCCTGCTCCATAGCGCTTTCAAGGTTAACGGCGGTGTAAAACTCCTGACCCAGTTCACCACTTTGCGGATCGAAGAATACTGCACCAATGGAGACGATAGGGGCATTTGGTTTTTTGCCCATGGACTCAAGGTCGATCATTAAATTGTTCACGTTATACATTCTCCTGCTGCGGTGCTGCTGCGAGCATAGCTCTATAGGTCGGGTTAATTGCATCATGTTCGTTCATTGCGGCCCAGCCAGCTTTATTCATCGCTTCCGTTGGTTCCTTCGGCACTAACTGCCAGCCATCCGGAATTACCGGAGAGTTGTCAGCCGGTTTGAAGTTTGGCTTCGCATCCTGAACCAACAGGATGTAGCCATTCCTTGCTGTATCCAGTTCAGATATTTCAGTTACAGTGCCGAAATAACGATGGCCAGCATCTGCATCACAGGTGCTGACGTCTACTGATACTTCCATGCCTTCGATGTGTTTAAGCAGCTCGCCAGTATCAATTGCTGGTTTAGCAGTAGGCGTGTTCATGTGGTTATTCCATGAGCCAACTTCGTCAAGTTTTTCGGAATTACCGAACGACTGAAGCATGGCGGCGCGCAACTTACCAGGTACATCAGCCCACACACCGGAATAATAATTAGTGCTTGGGTCTGTATGCTCCAGAAGGTCTTCTATCGCCGAAGCAGCCATGCTCAGCAGATCATCTGGCACTACCGGCGCTGGCTCAACTCCAAACTCAGCAATTGCCCCATCAATCACCTTCACAGCATCAGCCATTGCGTAGCCGAGATTACCGCCGTCGCTTTGTGCTGCTGCTTTGCTGAGTATTTCTCGTATCTGGTGCAGGCGCTCGAGTGATACAGGACCGTTCGCTGGGTGGTTAGTTGTCATGCTGACGCTCCTTCTTGATATTTTTCAAACCAGAACACAACCGGCTTTTCGATTACTTCAACCAGGCCAAATCGTTCAGCAGTGCGGAAGTTGACGCTATATGCGCGAGCACGTTCTGCCTGCCGCGTAATTTCTTCCCGGAACAAGTCCACGCTGAATGTGGCTTTAAACAGGTTGCACGGCGCACAAGCAGGGAACAGATTTTCGATAGCATCATTCTCAGGTCGCCAGAATTCCCCGGTTGCAACAGCACGCCGGGTTCCATTGGACTGACGTTCGCCAAATTCCCACTTCCGCAATGCAGCCTCAACATGATCAGCATGCCATCCTTTCTCTGGTAGTTCGCATCCACAATAAGCACAGCGACCGCCAAACTTCATGCGTAGCTCTGCGCGTTGTTTTTTCGTCAGCGCCATCTCACTCCCCCTTCACGCCAATGCCAGCGGCGGTGGCTGACTCTTCATGTGCGCGTTTAGCAGCATTAAGGATTGCTGCCAGTGGCGTATATCCGCCATCCATTCGGATTGTGTTGTGGATGGTTGCCATTGTGTCGCGCAATTTGCTGTGGCTTGCAGACAGTTCTGCTATGCGCTCTTTCAGTACGATGCGCTCATCAATTAAGCGCGCGGCATGCACACGGTGGTTATGTATCAGTTCAGCGATATGTGTTTTAGCCTCTTCATACGCGTGACAATAAACACCCATCGTCAACTGACAGTTACCCCACCCAGCACATGCCTCTGCTATGCGCTTCTCTGCGGCTTCCAGCTCATCCAACAGCGCCAGCACGGTCTCGGAGTGAATATCCATATTGAATACGCCATGCTCTTGGGCTTTCTCTGCTGTTTGGCGCAGCGCCTGTTTGTTGAGTGCTGTCATTGGGCTGCCTCTTTGACCAACTTGGTCATATCAATAATTTCTTCGCATAAGTCCGAATACTGGAACGGGCCGCAATTATGTGAATTCCGACGAGCTGAAAAAGCAATACGGCGTAGCTCTTTTAGAGTGCTTTCAAGTTCTTCATAGGTTGGTTTGCTCATAGCGCGGCTCCTTTGCGAAGTTGGGCGGCTACGTCAGAAGCATCGATCGCCGCCATTGAGTGGCGGATGGCATTGCTGCGGTCAACATGATGTAGTGCATCCGCTCGCTCCCGGTGATAAGCAATCACCATCTCCACACCGCTGGCCCGCACTTCATCCAGAATAGCGTCAGCAGCTATACCGCAATGATCTGGGTCAGTGAAGTCAGCAAGCGTCTCTCCGCCGCGTTCTACAAGTTCTGTATCACTGGCGTACTCAAGTCCATCAACGGTGTTCAAGTGCCCATGGTTATAGCCTTTCATGTACACCTGACCGCAAGCCCATCGCACAGCTTGCACTTCCGCCGCCAGCTCCCTGCGCTTGCTCTCGGCGTTAGCGAGCTGTACTGCCATGTCTGCGTTTTGGGATTGCAGTTCAGAGAATTTACGCACCAGATACTGCGCATCACTCTCGTTGACTTTCATGTCACCGGGCAGACATTTGCCACGGAGAAAACCTTCCATTTCGTAAACATTCATGCCGTTTTCTCCTGACTGGCTTTTCTGACCAGTTCAATCCACAGCGGAGTTAGTATTTCTTTTGCCTTTGCACGGCTACTGGCAGGTCCGTTGAGCTTCACGCTGTAATGGTCATACGGGCATCTGATACCACCCCAAACCCAGCCAAGATGATTGGGTTTCAGCGAGTACTCGGGCATATTTCCGCACGTAGGGCATCTTGGTAAATCAGACTGCTTCACGGCGACACTCCATCAGTAGTTGATTGAATTGAATTAGTATTGCGTTACCACACCCATAAGGGAGATCGTTAACGCGGTAAGTAGGGACACCGTTGCACATCCCTGATTTCACAACGCGACCAGTGGTATAAAGCTGGGATATTGCGCCTGATACAGCGGGTGTCTTCTTGTTCAGCCCTCTGGCGATGTCACCGCTGGTGGTGTTTGGATGAGCCTGGATGTATTCAAAAACCGTCATCGCGCCGCCTCCCGCCTCGCCGTCTTATTGGCTCGAAGCATTTCTTTAGAGCGACCTGAGATCACAGTCTTCATCAGGAAGAAGCCGCAACGCTCGGCAATAACACCCTGCGTACACATCAGCACCGTATCAACGACGCGAACATGACGACGAAACTCAAAAACTGTGCTGGTGATGATGATGTTTGCCGCCGCGCCCTTATCCTGGTATTCGATATTCATGAAATAACCCTCGCTATCAGTCGTGCCGTGGCGATGAAGCAATAAAATCCTGCGGTTAAACCAATTCCGGTAAGAGAAGAAAAGAGCAGGGTCCACATCACCAGTTCAGAAACTTTTTTCATGAGGTCACCCCATCAGCCTCGTGACGAAATTCGCGAAGAATTGAGATTATTTCAGCCTGCATTGCTGGTGGCACTTCAATGGTCAGCGCTTCGCCAGAGTCCTTTGCACATGAAGAAATAAGCTCCAGGAACTTCCTGGCTTTTCCTGCATTAAACTGAGGACTGGCAATGCTTTTAGTGATTTTTTTCTTACCTGCGGCTTCTGCTTTCTTCATCAGCCGGGAGGCTTCTCGGTCTGCGTACACACCATGCTCGCGGGAGATACCGATCGCGATGGCATAATTCATAGAACCATCACGCACGAGCTTTTTGATATACGGGGTACATTCGTGAAGTTGAAGGTGTTGCAGAATATCAGACTCAGAACGTTTAACTTTTGCCGCTATTTCTGAAGGACTCCAGCCCTGATTCTGAAGGCGATGATATGCCGCGCCACGTTCAAGCGGAGTAAGCGCCAATCCTTGCGAACTGGTTACCATGAATGCGATCTTGTCGGCTTCACTACCTACGAAATCTTTGCATTCCAGGCGCACAATGTCGTGGCCCATTTCGATAGCTGCCAACGCACCATGATAACGGTGATGACCGTCGATAACCTTCACACCACGCTCGGTAACTTCCACGGCCAGCGGCGGGATGTATTCACCGGCAATAAACGCATCGCGGAATTCTTCAACATGCGCCCGATTAAGTTCACGAACATTGTAGCCTTCTTCGGCGTAAATTTTATCCAGCGGAACATTGTAGGTTTTGCGGGTAGTTAACCCGGCGTCTTTATCATTATAGAGCTGGCCTAAACTGGGCATGGTTACTCCTTCATGTAGTGGGAGAGTGCTTTGCTATGCGCCCGCAGGGCAGGCGCATAAAACAACACACGGTGGGATTAAACAGAGCCTTCGTAGATAGGGAGGTCTTCGCCGAGTTGGCTTTCCATATCGGTGACGATTTCCTGGAATGCGTGCTCAACAACTTTCTTCGGTTCGATCAGCTCATACCAGAGGACCAGTTGACCATCACGCAGACGGTAGCGGATACGTGCATCGACCTGGTAAGGAGAGCCGTTGTGGAATGGTGAAATTGCCAGGCTGATTTTTTCCGGCATTTTGGTATTACCAGAACCTGATTTTTCATCGCTGAACTGGAACTGGCAGGTACCATCAGAAAGGCGTTTAACAGACTTAAACTCAGATTTGCGAGTCTCCTGGAATGCCAGAACCATTTCGAGTAGTTCAGTACCGGACGGGCCCTGGTATGAATCACTAACCGGCGCAACATTCTGAATATTGTTTTCCAGGAATTCAGCGAAGTTGATCTGGTCCATTTTGCTGCCATCGTTGGCAGTCCATGATTTCCATTCGTCGGAGAACGGGCAGTCATAAACAGCTTTGTGTGCAGCCCAGCTCGGATTGTCTGCGTTCTGGTGGAAATCCAGCACGGCGACAATGCGTGTTTTGGTTTTATCCGCAAAAACTACAGTACGTTCATCACGGAATCGCTGGATGTAAGCGATCAGAGAACCCGGAGAAATCAGGTTAGCGCTCTGACGAATACGCGACGGAGCCAGTTGCAGACTTTCGAGGGATTTGACTTCGAAACCGTCTGGAACAACGACAGAGGGGATGTCCGTTTCAGTCTTCAGAGTTGCAGAGACCAGATCACGGATATCGAGCACGGCAGAGCCTTCAATTTGAGACATTGAATATTTCCTTATCAGATTGGAATAGTTGGTTCGGTGGGTATTACTGGGCCAGCTTGATAGGTGCTGTTTGTGGTGCAGGTTCGATAACCTTTAAATCAAGCTGTGTCTGCGCAGGATCGTCACGCAGTAGATCGCCATCGGCGGTTGCAAACATGATGGTATCAGCGCGGTCCAGTTCAGGAATGGTTCGGGTTACTTTTGGCGTGACTTTCATGGTGTTTTCGTCACGGGTATTCAGCATGGCGCAATTTAGCGTCAGCGTAACCGCACCTTCCTTGCCAGTCTCACGGACTGCTTTAATCACTTCGGCCAGCGCTTCGGTTAGCTCTGCATCCAGAGTGCCTTTATTGATATAAGCCAGTTGCTGGCTGAATGGTGTGGTGTTCTTTGTTTCTGACATAGTTATCTCCAGTTATAAACGAGGATCGCCTTTCTGAGTGAGTAACCTGCATAACCAGCTACGCCGCCAGAAATTAGCGATTGTTTTTGGATTACGAACAGCCTGCACACCACGAGTGACGCGCATCAGGTCGCCGTAGTAAAAATTAACGTTACGGAAGGTCATATAAGTCACCATTTGATTAGGTATCCGGCAGGAGTTGAACCTGCGCTGGGTAGGGAGTCCCAGCCAACACCGGAAGCGGACACATTGAATAAAAAGGGCGGCTATCTGTCAGAACATTATCTTCATCCTCCTGTGAGTTGGTTGAAGACCAGATAACCGCCAAGGCACAGCAACTATTAGAAATTAGTGATTAGCTCACTTTGGTGGTGTGGTGGCCGGTGCTTATCTTCGGCTTGTCTCGGTGGACTGCAATTCACCACACCCCAAAGGGAACTATGTTTAGCTAATGAGACGCCTGTCTTTTCACCACTTCAGGCTCGGTGGTATCTTGGAGTTCTCACACAACCAAGAGGGATGTTTATGGGCGCTTTTGATAATCAGGAAATTACGTTACCCGCATGCCCCGAGTGCGGCACTAAGACGAAGAAGAAAATCGCTTGGCTTAAGTCGAACAAAGGTTTCACTTGTCGATGTGGGGCCACTATCAATGTCAATAGCAGCCAGCTTACTTCCGAAATCAGGAAGGTTGAGGATCAGTTGAAGAAGCTCTTTAAATAGTTCTTTATCGACAGATATCATTTCTTTATCAGGGATTGTTTTTTCAATCTCTGATTTTTTAATTGTGATTATTGTTTCCACGCATGCTTGACCAAGTGCCTTGCGGGCTTCAGAAACACCAGGTGCATTGTCAGAAATAAAACCAACTATTTTTCCACTTTTTAACGCAGCTCTGTACATATCAGCCAGCGCTGCGTTTTCCGCATCCTTCGCAGCATCGCCTGTAGGCTTCTCCAGCAGGTAAATCAGCACCGAAACATCACGCGAGTTTCTCTCATCTACGTCAGGATGAGTTGCTGCCTGTTTATGTGTGGAATATTCCAGGGCAGCATCAGAGGTCAGATTTAAAATAAGCTTATCAACAGTGTTCAATTCACGCTGAAGGAATTCTTTATGGGCGCGTGCAGATTTTAATTGCTCTATAGATTTTGCCTTTTGCTGCATCCACTCATACATCTCTTCCTCTGAATAGTCTCCGGCACATACAGAAGGTTGTTTTTTCAACATAATCATGGCTTTGTTGAATAAATCGAACTTTTAGCCGAAATTAGGATCAGATCACCACACTCCTGACCCTGTAGCGACATCCTGTGACAAAGCAAAAGTTCA
>NZ_WBXP01000005.1 GCF_016415625.1 Shimwellia pseudoproteus | reverse complement strand
TCAGTAGCTGAACAGGAGGGACAGCTGATAGAAACAGAAGCCACTGGAGCACCTCAAAAACACCATCATACACTAAATCAGTAAGTTGGCAGCATCACCAAAAATGACACCCGGTTCAGGGTTCCTTTTACATTCTGCCGCTGAAATGGTATTTAATGCTTATCCCCTGACCACCAGCTAATACGAGTAACAACATGAGTGTCGCGGCCCTCTCCGCACTGAAAATTCGCCCCATTAGCCCCGCCGATAACCCCGCCATTGCCCGGGTGATCCGCGATGTTTCCGCTGAATTTGGCCTGACAGCCGACAAAGGCTACACCGTGGCCGATCCCAACCTCGATGAGCTGTACCAGCTGTACAGCCAGCCGGGCCACGCTTATTGGGTGGTCGAACTGGATGGCAACATCGTCGGCGGTGGCGGCATTGCACCGCTTGCCGGGGCGGATGAGGATATTTGCGAACTGCAAAAAATGTACTTCCTGCCTGCCGCCCGGGGACAGGGCCAGGCCAAACAGCTGGCGATCCACGCGATGGCGTTTGCCCGTGAATACGGCTTTCGCCGCTGTTATCTGGAAACCACCGCGTTTCTCACCCAGGCCATAGCGTTATATGAGCGACTGGGCTTCGAACATATTGACGGGCCGCTGGGCAATACCGGCCATGTGGACTGTGAAGTGCGGATGCTAAAAAGCCTGTAACCGTATCCGGTGGGCCCGGTGTGTTACCGGGCCCCTGCGCCACTCCCGGCCAGCCGTTTCTGTTACTGCTCCTGGCGGCGGGTGCGCAGTATGTCGGTGATAAACGCCGCACAAAACACCAGCGCAAACAGCACCACAATGGTGGGGGCCGGCGCACTATCAATAAAGAACGACAGATACACCCCACTGACTGAAACCACCACCGCCACGGCCACCGCCAGTAACAGCGTCCGGGAGAAGCGCCGGGTAAGCAATACCGCAATCGCCCCCGGGGCAATCAGCAGCGACACCGATAAAATAATCCCCACCGATTTCAGGGTGGCAACAATGGTCAGCGCCACCATCGCCAGCAGCCCATAGTGTAACCAGCGGGTCGCCAGCCCGGAGGCCTGGGCCTGCTGCGCATCAAAGCAGAACAGCAGAAAATCCCGCCATTTAAGGATCATTACCCCCACGATCACCACCGCGATCGCCACGGTCTGGGCAATATCACCCGGCAAGATCCCAAGCATATCCCCGAACAGAATATGCTCAAGGTGCACTGCCGGCTTCACGGCGATATACAGGATAAGCCCGGAGGCAAACATCCCGGAAAAGACGATCCCCATCAGGGTATCCTGCTTAATACGGCTATTGTCCTTCAGCCAGCCACTGGCAAAGGCGCAAAACAGGCCGGCAACAAATGCCCCGCTGCCGAGAGGCAACCCCAGAATCCAGGCCAGAACGATCCCCGGAAACACCGCGTGGCTCATGGCGTCCCCCATTAGCGCCCAGCCCTTCAGCACCAGGAAAACCGACAGCAGCGCACAGGGCACCGCCACCACCAGCGCAATACCCAGCGCCTGATTCATAAAACTGAACTGGAACGGCTCAAGCAGCAGTGTCAGCATTGCGGGCTCCTCCTCTGGCGCGGCGGCGGTTAGCCAGCAGACCATGCACCGGGGCAAAGATAAACGCCAGCAGGAATACCAGGGTCTGCGCCACCACCACGATCCCGCCGGTGGCGCCATCGAGGTAATAACTCAGCCAGGCGCCGAGGAAGCTGGTCACACTGCCGATGGTAACCGCGATAGCCAGTAAGCGCGGGAAACGATCGGTTAATAACCAGGCGGTTGCCCCGGGGGCCACCACCAGTGAGATAACCATAAACGCCCCCACGGTTTGCAGTGCCGCCACCGTGGAGAGCGATAACAGCGTAAAGAACAGCAGTTTCAGGCGCGCCGGATCCAGGCCGATGGCCCGGGCGTGGTTCTCATCAAAGAAGGTCACCAACAGATCTTTCCATTTAAATAACAGTACCGCCATCGACACCACACCGATGATCGCCAGTTGCCAAATATCCTCCGGTGCGATGGCCAGAACATTGCCCAGCACGATGGTCTGGATATTCACCGAGGTGGGATTCAGTGACACCATAAACAGCCCCAGCCCAAAAAAAGACGAGAAAATCAGCCCGATAATCACGTCCTCTTTCAGGCGGGTGCGCTGATTAAGAAACAGCATACTGCCCGCCGCCAGGCCACCGGATAAAAACGCCCCCAGAGCAAATGGCAACCCCAGCATATAGGCCCCGGCGACCCCGGGCACAATGGCGTGGGACAGCGCATCCCCAATCAGGGACCAGCCCTTGAGCATCAGGTAGCAAGAGAGGAAGGCACACAGCCCGCCGACCAGGGCAGATACCCACATGGCGTTGAGCATGTACTGGTAGGTAAACGGCTCCAGAAACGCACTCATGCCGGCCCCCCGGGATTACCGGCCAGCTGGCGCATCAGCGGATCCGGACCGCAGGGCGGGTCATTGCGCAGTAACAGGCCCGGCAGACCATCGCTGAACGTCAGCATCAGGTTATCCCGGGTAAAGGTGGTTTCCGTTGGCCCACAGGCCACGACCGCGCCTTTGATCAGCAGACAGTGGTCGCAAAAGTCGGCCACCGTGGCCAGGTTATGGGTGGCCACCAGCAGGGTTTTCCCTTCACCGCGCAGCTCCCGCAGCAGGCTAATAATTTTCGCCTCGGTTTTAACATCCACCCCGGTAAAGGGCTCATCCAGCAAAATAACCTGCCCCTGCTGAGCAACGGCCCTGGCGAGGAAAACGCGTTTCTTCTGGCCGCCGGACAGCTCGCCAATCTGGCGCTTGCGCAATGCCAGCATATCCACCCGCGCCAGCGCGTCTGTGACAATCTGGCGATCCTGCGCCCGGGGAATGCGCAGCACCCCCATATGGCCGTAGCGCCCCATCATCACCACATCTTCCACCAGCACCGGGAATGACCAGTCCACCTCTTCCGCCTGGGGAACATAGGCCACCAGGTTACGGCGCAGCGCCTGCCGGGTCGGCATCCCGAGGATCTCGATATTGCCGGACGCCAGGCGCACAAACCCCATGATCGCCTTGAACAGGGTGGATTTCCCGGAGCCATTAACCCCTACCAGCGCGATAACCGATGCGCCGGGCAGCGAGAAAGACGCGTCGCGCAGCGCGGTATGCCCATTGCGATAAGTGACGCTGACACCACGGGCAGAAATGGCGGTGGACTGGGACATGGTTACTCCTTAAGACCGTCGGCGATCCCCTGGACCACCGTTTTCGTGGTGACATTGAGCAGATCGAGATACGTGGGTACCGGGCCTTTCGGGCCGCTGAGGGAGTCCACATACAGCACGCCACCGTAGTGCGCACCGGTTTCCCGGGCCACCTGGCGCGCCGGTTTATCCGACACCGTGCTTTCACTAAACACCGCCGGGATCTTGTTGGCCTTCACCTCATCAACCACATGGCGGACCTGCTGCGGCGTGCCCTGCTGATCGGCATTAATGGGCCACAAATAGAGCTCTTTCAGCCCCAGATCCCGGGCCAGATATGAGAATGCCCCTTCACTGGAAACCAGCCAGCGTTTATTTTCCGGCACCTGCGCGACCTGCTTACGCAGCGGGTCCAGCGTGGCGGCAATCTGTTTTTTGTACTGATCGGCGTTATGCTGGTAGATAGCGGCATGGGCCGGATCGTATTTGATCAACGCATCGCGAATGTTATCTACGTAGATCAGGGCGTTATCCGGGGACATCCAGGCATGGGGATTAGGCTTGCCGTTATAGGGCCCCTCGGTGATGCCTATCGGGGTGACGCCCTTAGTGACCACCACTTCCGGGACCCCGTTCAGGTGCTGGTAAAAGCGCTGGAACCACAGCTCAAGCCCCAGTCCATTGGTGAGGATAAGCTGGGCCCCCTGGGCGCGCTTAATATCACCCGGGGTGGGCTGGTACTCATGAATTTCCGCCCCGGGCCGGGTAATGGAGCTGACCTGTGCTGCGTCCCCGGCCACATTTTTCGCCATGTCGGCAATGACCGTAAAGGTGGTTATCACCTTAAATTTCTCTGCCGCCCAGGCGCCAGTAGCCCCGGCAAGGGATAGCGCGACCCCCAGCAGAGCGGTGGTCATGGTTTTCATCATATGCATTGCAGATCTCTCCGTGAATGGTTAAAACATCAGCAAAAATAGCCTGTGCTATGTTTTATAGCACAGGCTATTTCTAAATGAAAACCATTATCAGTTATATAAACGAAAGGTTTAAAATTCACCAAACCGGACAGATGACACCCAAAAAAAGAACAAAAAAAATCCATAACCTGATGTTATGGATTTTTCATTTTATCCCCGGGGCCCCGATCAGTGCGGATCGCCGCTCCCCGCCGCCACCGAATAACGGATCACCGCCGCCGCGTTTTTCTCCGGCAGGGCAAAGACCTGATGCCACAGATCCTGCACCATATTACACATTTCGGTCTCTTTACCGCTGGCGTCCCGGGGCCGGGCCAGCAGATCAAAATCATCGCCGTATTTATCCATCAGGTCGCGCACAATGGGCTGAATATCCCGGTGGGCCTGTTCGCGCTCCTGGGGAGTGACCTGATGCGCATGCGGCCCGAAGGAGGCGTTATACATCGCCACATCGGCATTCATACGCTGGGCTATCTGCTGGCGGGTGAGTAGCAATACCGGGTTAATCCCGCCGCGCACTTCCGGGTACAGGAAGCGGAAGCAGGTTTCACCGCCCAGTTTCTGTAACTGCGCGGTCTGGTCCATATTGGCGCGCATATAGGCAACCGTTTCGGCATCCGGCGCCAGCTGGAGCCGCTGTACCGAAATACGCAACACTTGCTGTTGCAGTGCATCAATACGCGCCTGCTCATCCTGGCCATTCTGGTGCATGGCGTCTATCTGGCGCTGTAACTGCTGCCAGACCTCCGGCTCATGGTGGTGAATCGCCTGGTACAGCGGTGTGGTATTCAGATCAGGCTCGCCGACCACTTGCGGGTCGTGCTCTGTTATCGGCTGTGGCCGGTGTAATAACACCGCGCCGCCAATCACCACCACCAGGGTAATGGCCAGGGCGCTGAAACGAACTCCCGCCGGGCGCTTACGCACCAGGATATATACCATCAGCAGCAGTATCAGCCCGGACAGGGCAACTGCGGGTAATCCATTCATGTGTCTCTCCGCCATGCGGCCAGGCCGCGCTGGCCGTGCTATGCGGCGACGGGTACGCCGCTGTGAAATCGAAATTCGCTATCCGGGCGGGTGATCAATTGCGCTTCCAGCTCGCCAAAATGGCGAATGCGACTGGCGATATCCGCCCCGGCTATCTGCTGTGCCAGCCCCAGGTAATCCTGATAATGGCGAGCTTCAGAGCGCAGCAGCGACAGATAAAATTTTTGCAACGGGACATCCAGGTAAGGCGCCAGCGCCGCAAAGCGTTCGCAGGAGCGCGCTTCAATGTACGCCCCGCAAATCAGCTTATCCACCAGGGTCAGGGGCTCATGGGTTCGCACCGCGCTGAGTAAGCCTTTGGCGTAGCGGCTGGCGGTTATCTTCTGGTAGGGAATGTTGCGCGCCTGCATTATCTCCCGCACCTGCCAAAAATGATGCAATTCCTCTTTAATTAATAGCACCATACTGGCGATCAGCTGCTGGCCCCAGGGATCGTCTGTTACCGGCATCACACCTTTGCCCAGTTGCCGGTGGAGCGCCACAAAATCCGGCTCTGGCCCTTCCCGAAAGGCAAAGGCTTCATAAGGGCGCAACTCCCTGAGCAGAGCCTCGGCCCCGGCGTTATCCGCCACATATTTACGCACCAGCAGCATCGCGGTCTGGGCGGCTTTTAATTCACAAATCAGGTGATCCGTTAGCAGTAACGGTAAATGCCGGGGGTCCCTGGCGTGATCCAGCCAGGCCTGGGGGGTGGGACAGTGCAAAAAGTGGTGAATGGGAGAAAGCAGTGCCTGATAGTCCATACCCGGATCCTTGACGGTGCGGCAGGCTGCGCCGCACCGGTAAAACACTTAGTGCAGCGATAAATCAGTGGCGAACGCCGTCGTCGTCTTCATCGATGCCGTCTTCGTCTTCGTCACCTTCTTCGCCGTCTTCACCGTTCGGATCTTCGTAGTAGGTGCCCCAGCCGTCATATTCTACGTTGAATTTTTCTGCCAGGTTCATCAGTTGCTCAACCTGGGCGTCGATCAGCTCAGCATTCAGCGCACACTCGCTCAGGGCGTCACAGCAGATAACCACCAGGCCATCTTCCACTTCCAGCTCTTCTGGCTCGGTAACTTCATAGCCCATTTTAAAGGCTTCTACCGCCACTTTTTCCAGCTCATCAAACGCATCGGCAGAGAAATGGTGTTCGATGGTGTACAGCGCATCCGGATCGCTGCCGTCTTCCAGCAACTCTTCAATAATCAGGCGCGTTTCTTCACGTTGTTCTTCCAGGTGTTCCGGGTTTGCCATGGGGAGTTCCTCATCAGGTCGGCAGATAGTGTCTATTTTCACATACCCGGCGCATTGCCTCCAGCGTTCCCCTCAAAGATTTCGTAAACAGTATTGCAAATGAATAAACATCCATATAAATTGAATTTTAATTCAACAAGTGGCCTATGCCATGGAGGAACACATGCACACGCTCTATCAGAAATCATTCCTGAAATTACTCGATTTTACCCCGGCTCAGGTGCTCGGCTTCGTGGCGCTGGCCGCCAAACTCAAACAAGATAAAAAAAGCGGTACTGAAGTCCCGCTGCTCACCGGTAAAAACATCGCGCTCATCTTCGAAAAAGACTCAACCCGAACCCGTTGCTCTTTCGAAGTTGCCGCATACGATCAGGGGGCGCGCGTCACCTACCTTGGTTCGTCCGGTAATCAGATTGGCCACAAAGAATCCATTAAAGACAGCGCCCGGGTGCTGGGCAGAATGTATGACGGGATCCAGTATCGCGGTTACGGCCAGGAGATCGTTGAAACCCTCGCCCAGTACGCCGGGGTACCGGTCTGGAACGGGCTTACCGATGAGTTCCACCCTACCCAGCTACTGGCCGATCTGCTGACCATGCAGGAACATCTGCCGGGGAAACGTTTCCAGGATATGACCCTGGTGTACGCCGGTGATGCCCGTAACAACATGGGGAATTCGATGCTGGAAGCCGCTGCCCTTACCGGTCTCGATCTGCGCCTGGTGGCCCCGAAAGCCTGCTGGCCGGATGCGGCCCTGGTCGCAGAATGCCAGGCGATGGGTAAACAAACCGGCGCGCGGATCACCCTCACCGAAGATATCGCCAGCGGTGTGAAAGGCGCGGACTTTATCTATACCGATGTCTGGGTGTCTATGGGGGAACCGAAAGAGAAATGGGCCGAACGTATCGCCCTGCTGCGTGACTACCAGGTGAATAAACAGATGCTGGCGCTGACCGGTAACCCGGCGGTGAAATTCCTCCACTGCCTGCCGGCGTTCCACGATGATCAGACCACGGTCGGCAAACAGATGGCAGAGACCTACGGCATGCACGGCGGCATAGAAGTGACTGACGAGGTATTTGAATCAGAAAACAGCGTGGTGTTTGACCAGGCGGAAAACCGTCTGCACACCATTAAAGCCGTGATGGTCGCCACCCTGGCGAAACCATAACCGCGACGGGGCGGGCTATCGTGCCCGCCCCGCCAACAGGATTATGCCATCTGTATTTTAACCACCACTTTGCGCACTTTCGCCGGATCACCGACCGCGCACAGCGGTTTGTGAACTTCTCCCGGATAAAACACCACAAAATCCCCGGCACTGAGGATAACGGTTTTTTCCTGCTCCCCGTGTTCGAGGAAGGCGATGTCTTTATCCGCCAGCCAGTCCGTATCCGGTTTTCCCGGTGGCAAGGTACTGAAGGTCATCCCTTCCATACCGCGCATCACAATCTGGATATCCAGGTAACGCGCGTGGTACTCCGCGCGACGGTCAGCAAAGGGTTCCGTGCTGTCTTCAGACACCAGCATAAATACGCGTTCGCCATCAATCTCATGTTTGCCCAGCGCCGTTTCCGGGGTAACGTGCTGTTTAACATGTTCAATAGCCTGGCGTAGCGCCGCCGGTAACCACGATTGCAGAGAATGGATATTGCCAACGATCATCGGAGCTCCCTCTTTAAATTAAAACAATGTTTTAATTTATTTATACGCCGTGGGTGTCTGTCACTCCAGTATTTTCCGTTAAAAATCTGCGGTAGCGCATATTTACCCGCCCTACCGCCCCGTGATTCGCATTCTGTGATCAGGCTTTACGCAGTTCAAATTTCGGTGAAATAAACCCGTACAGGGTCCAGCCGAGGAAGGTCACAATCGCACCGTACATCATGGCCTGTTCACCGGATGAATACAGGGCATAGAAGCTATACAGCGCCCCGACCAGCGCGATGAAGTTGGACACCCGGGCTTTGCCTGGATCAACCTTGGCCACTTTCTGCATCACCATCAGCGCCGCCATCGACAGGATATACGGGATGATGTTGGTTACCACCGCCAGGTTGACCAGCACATTAAACTGGCTGTTCAGGGAAGGGCTGATGGTCATAAATGACAGCAGGGTCTGGACCACTACAATCACCAGCATGCCTTTCAGCGGTGCACCGGCGCTGGTGATTTTAGAGAACACTTTCGGGAAGTAGCCTTCGTCCGCAGAGGATTTAAAGACCTGCGCAATGGTGAACTGCCAGCCCAGCAGGGAACCACAGCAGGAGATAACCATCAGTGCGGTCACCACTTTACCGATAGTCGGGTTAAAGATATGGGAAAACGCCATCCCGAACGGGGCGGTGGAATTGGCCAGATCCATATTCGGCACAATACCGGCAATCACGTTGGTGGAAACGATATAAATCACCGCCGCCCCCAGGGTCCCACCCAGTACCGCTATCGGGACGTTCTTTTCCGGGTTTTCTACCGCGTCAGTATTGGCACAGGCAGATTCAAGCCCCAGGAAGGCCCACAGGGTCATTGAGATTGAGGCACTGATCGCTTCAAAGACCGGTGCGTGATGCGGGTTCCAGGATTCGGCATACATTGTCGGACTGAACCAGAACCAGCCAATAATCGACAACCCAACCACCGGGATAATTACCCCCCATACGGTGATGCCGCTGATCTGGCCGGTAATGCGCGCACCACCGAAGTTAGCAATGGTACAAATCCACAGAACTACAATGGTGGCGATACAAATCGCTACCGGGGACAAGGTCGCGCCAAACAGGTCGGTACCATAGCCCACGGCAGAGATAGCGATAGCGATGTTAGCAATCAGCAGCGACACCCCGTAGGTGTAGTTGGCCATAAAGTTACCGGCCTTACCAAAGGAGTATTCGGCATAGCCGCCCATCCCGCCGGATTTTTTGCTGTACATCCCGCACTTGGCAAATGCCCAGGCCAGCGCCATAGAGCCGAGTGCGGTAACCAGCCAGGAAACAATAGAAATAGTCCCGACTTCTGCCAATTTGGTGGGGAGCATAATAATCCCAGAGCCCATCATATTTACGGCAGTTAAAATGGTGAGTTGCACTACACCCATTTTATTTTTTGCTGTACTCATAATATTTATCCTGATCTTAGGCGTGGGGATGCCGCACGTAATAATACGCAGGATCCCCACTTATTAGGACCAGCCCTTCAGATGACGTGATGGTCTACTGTCTTATCGGTGGAGCAGTAAGCTATTCGTTCATCAGGCGGGAAAGCCCATATTTATATTTATTTTTTCAGTACATAACCAAAGGCGTGCTGTAACCCATCGTCTCCTTTCTGGATATAAACGCCCTGTAATTCAGGCGCAAAACCTGGCAGTAAATTAATCCCTTCTTCAAGGGCGAGGAAATAACGCTGTACGGCACCACCCCATACTTCACCCGGAACAACACAGAGTACGCCCGGAGGATAAGGCAGAGCACCTTCCGCCGCGATACGGCCTTCAATCTGGCTCAGTGGCACCAGATCAATATTGCCACGGACATATTCCAGATACGCATCACGCGGGTTCATAACCATTTTCGGGAAATAGGCTTTACGGAACATTTCTTTTTGCAGTGTTTTCACATCGTAGCTGACGTACAGGTCATGCATTTCCTGGCACAGGCGACGAATAGAATAACCGCGGTAACGTTCTTCATTATTGGCATACAGCGCAGGCAATACTTCAGATAACGGCGCATCTTCATCCAGCAGGCGTTCAAAACGGGCAATTTGCGCCACCAGATGTTGTAATTTCGCCATATCCTCTGCCGGGGTCATCAGGAAAAGGATAGAGTTCAGGTCGCATTTTTCCGGGACGATGCCATTTTCCCGCAGGAAGTTAGCCAGAATTGTCGCCGGCACACCGAAAGCTTCATACTCCCCGGTGGCGGTATTAATCCCCGGTGTGGTGAGCATCAGTTTGCAGGGGTCAACAAAATACTGGTGTTCCGCATAGCCTTCAAAGGCATGCCAGCGTTCTCCGGGAATAAAGTTGAAGAACCGTAAATCGTTGGCCATCTCTTCGGTATCATGATCTTGCCATTTTTTACCGTCCACGGTGACCGGAATAAACGGTTTGATATGGTGGCAGAGTTTTAACAGCAGCTTACGGGCTTCAATCCCATTTTTCACGCAGTCCAGCCACATGCGTTTACCGCTTTCCCCTTCGTGCATTTTGGCGTTCACATCCAGGGCCGCGAACAGCGGGTAGAACGGGCTGGTAGAGGCATGCATCATAAAGGCGTTATTCAGGCGTTTGTGGTTTACATAGCGCGCCTGGCCTTTGATATGGCTGTCTTTCTTGTGAATTTGCGAGGTCTGAGAGAACCCGGCCTGCTGTTTATGAACTGACTGGGTAACCAGGATACCCGGGTCATTTTCATTCAGATCCAGCAGCAGCGGCGAGCAGTCTTTCATCATCGGGATGAACTGTTCGTAACCCACCCAGGCGGAGTCAAACAGGATGTAATCGCACAGGTGACCAATCTTATCCACTACCTGACGGGCGTTATAGATGGTGCCGTCATAGGTACCCAACTGGATCACCGCCAGGCGGAACGGACGCGCGTCTTTGGCGCGGTCCGGGGCAACGTCGTTAATCAGCCCGCGCAGGTACGCTTCCGAGAAGCAATGAGAATCAATACCGCCAATGAAGCCGTACGGGTTGCGGGCTGTTTCCAGATATACCGGGGTTGCTCCGGCTTGCAACAGGGCGCCGTGGTGGATGGATTTGTGGTTGTTTCGGTCAAACAATACCAGGTCGCCCGGTGCGAGTAGCGCATTTAACACCACCTTGTTGGAAGACGATGTACCATTGAGTACGAAGTAGGTTTTATCTGCATTATAGACTTTGGCCGCGTGCTGCTGTGCTTCACAGGGCGCACCTTCATGGATCAATAAGTCACCCATCGCCACGTCGGCATTACACAGATCGGACCGGAACAACGTTTCGCCAAAGTAATCAAAGAACTGGCGGCCAGCCGGGTGGCGGCGGAAGAATTGCCCCCCCTGGTGCCCCGGGCAGTCAAAGGCGGCGTAGCCTTTACTGACATAATCTTTCAGGCGGCCAAAGAACGGCGGCAGCATCTCTTTTTCATATTTTTCTGCGGCAGCTTCAACTTGCTTACCGTAAAAGTCGCTGTTGCCGTCATGCAAATCAATCACGCTGGTTACCTGAGGCAAAATATCCGCCTTCAGGGAGTCGTTACCGCAAGCGGCGACAAATACCGGCAGTTTAAAACCGGTTTCTTCTATATGTTGCAGGGTACCATTAGCGGCGTCTTCTGCGGAAAGCACCACCGCAGACACATCGGTTAAATCGCTGCTGTGAATATCAACAGTTTCACGTGAGGTATCAAAACTGTTCAGTACACCATGACTAACCGCAATCTTATTTAAGGTAGACATTAATTTTACTCCTTTCTTATTTGGATATTACGCCAGGCAATAGCGGGGCATAACACTCCAGGTGTTTAATTCCCTTCAGTCATACAGACCGAATAGTCATTATTTTTTGGCGTACAGCATCCCCTGGAAGAATAAATAACTTCCAGACATAATAAATAAAATTAGCGGCACAGCCGTATCCCGACTGATAAAACCAGCAGTAACGTTATTCAGATGTCAGCAAGGGGAACGCCAGTGCTATGGCGAAAACATAATTCAGGCTATTTTGAAAACATAAGACAATATGCTACGGCACCCGGTTTGCGGGCAGGCGATATTGTTATGCTCTGCAGAAAAAGCGCAAAATTATGCGCACGCCGTTAGCCGGTAAGAGAAGAGGGTATTTTAGAGTTGAATGTGTGGAAACCGAAGCAACTACGATGAGAAACCATCATAATATGCGTTACCCGCCGTATATGCGGCCATGATCTATTGTTGTTTTCCATATAAATCACCATTGAGCCCATAAAAGACAAGGAAGATTATATGACCGACAGGAAATTAAAATGTGATATGCATCAACTTTAGTAATAAATCCGGAATGATTCTCTGGATAATGCCGTTTGCAGCAAACTTTAGCGGTGCTTATCACGCTAAACCTCAGATATTTATCCACTATTCATTGTACTTCTGGTTGTGTGGTGATTTGTGCTTGCCGTCCACCGTTACATGCGTATAATTCCGGACGGTTTGCCGGGAGGACCTATGAAACTGCACGCTGGACAATTTGCCCCGTCCCAGCGCCTGAATACAGGCGCCGCGCTGTCGTTTTTCTTTCCGTTGCATCCCCGCTTTTCGAAAGCCCCTCAATTGAGGGGCTTTTTTTTGACCAGAATTCGTCCGGCGCACTGCGATTGAGGAGATAGCCATGGCCAACCCGCTCTACCATAAACACATCATTTCTATTAATGATCTTAACCGTGATGAACTGGAACTTGTGCTGGAAACCGCCGCGAGCCTGAAGGCCAATCCTCAGCCAGAGCTGCTGCAGCATAATGTGATTGCCAGTTGCTTTTTTGAAGCATCCACCCGCACCCGCCTCTCTTTTGAGTCAGCGATACATCGTCTGGGGGCCTCAGTGGTGGGCTTTTCCGACAGCAGTAACACCTCGCTGGGTAAAAAAGGGGAAACCCTTGCCGACACCATTTCCGTGATTAGCACCTATGTGGATGCCATCGTCATGCGCCATCCCCAGGAAGGGGCGGCGCGCCTCGCCACCGAGTTCTCCGGCGGTATTCCGGTGATTAACGCCGGTGACGGCGCCAACCAGCACCCGACCCAGACCCTGCTGGATCTGTTTACCATCCGTGAAACCCAGGGCCGGCTTGAGAACCTGAACATCGCCATGGTGGGGGACCTGAAATATGGCCGTACTGTGCACTCGCTGACCCAGGCCCTGGCGAAATTTAACGGCAACCGCTTTTTCTTTATCGCCCCGGATGCCCTGGCAATGCCCCAGTACATTCTCGATATGCTGGATGAGAAAGGCATTGCCTGGAGCCGCCATGAAAACATGGACGAAGTCATGGGCGAGCTGGATATTCTCTACATGACCCGGGTACAAAAAGAGCGCCTCGATCCGTCGGAATACGCCAGCGTCAAAGCGCAGTTTATTCTGCGGGCGGCGGATCTGGCCGGGGCGAAAACGAATATGAAAGTGTTACACCCGCTGCCGCGCGTTGATGAGATAG
Organism: Shimwellia pseudoproteus; assembly: GCF_016415625.1. Lineage (GTDB taxonomy): Bacteria > Pseudomonadota > Gammaproteobacteria > Enterobacterales > Enterobacteriaceae > Shimwellia > Shimwellia pseudoproteus. The sequence goes on along the minus strand of NZ_WBXP01000005.1, from coordinate 110,927 downwards.
CCACCGATGTGGACAGCACACCTCACGCCTGGTACTTCCAGCAGGTGGGGAACGGTATTTTTGCCCGCCAGGCGCTCCTGGCACTGGTTCTGAATCGCGATCCGGCACTGTAACAGGGGGAACAAGAGATGACACACGATAATAAATTACAGGTAGAAGCCATCAACTGCGGTACCGTTATTGACCATATTCCGGCCCAGGTGGGGTTCAAACTGTTAAGCCTGTTCCGGCTGACCGAAACCGATGCCCGTATCACCATCGGCCTTAATCTGCCCTCCCGGGAGCTGGGCCGCAAAGACCTTATCAAAATCGAAAATACCTTCCTCACCGAAGAGCAGGTCAACCAGCTGGCACTCTATGCGCCACACGCGACGGTGAACCGCATCGACAATTATAACGTGGTGGGGAAATCGAGCCCTATCCTGCCGGACCGGGTTGAGAAAGTCCTCACTTGCCCGAACAGTAACTGCATCAGCCGCAGCGAGCCGGTAAACTCCAGCTTTGCGGTTATCAGACGCGGCCAGGCAATCAGCCTGAAGTGTAAATACTGTGAGAAAGAGTTTGCTCAGCAGGTTGTGCTGGCAGGATAAGCGCTGGAAATGGCGATTTACCCTCCTATAATGGGAGGGTTTTTATTGTCCGCTGTGCCTCACCAGTCGTGACGGACGTCCGCTGATGGGGCTGTACTCTCAAACCGGTTCTGTTATGTCTGGTTATGATGGGATCGGTTCTACCTTTTTCAGGAGAAAATATGTCAGTCATCAGTACGGAACATGCACCTGCAGCAATCGGCCCTTATGTTCAGGGTGTTGATCTGGGCAATATGGTGATCACTTCTGGTCAGATCCCTGTTGATCCGAAAACCGGTGCCGTAGCAGATGACGTTGCCGCTCAGGCACGCCAGTCACTGGACAATGTGAAAGCCATTGTTGAGGCCGCAGGCCTGAAAGTGGGCGATATCATCAAGACCACCGTTTTCGTCAAAGATCTGAATGATTTTGCAGTGGTTAATGCCGCCTATGAAGCGTTCTTCACCGAGCACCACGCGGTGTTCCCGGCGCGTTCCTGCGTAGAAGTCGCCCGCCTGCCGAAAGACGTTAAAATCGAGATTGAAGCCATCGCCGTACGTCGCTAATTGCGGACACCGCAGGCCAGCGATCATGGCCTGATGCCAATTCGGCAGAATACTGGCCACATTGCGTGGCCAGTATTTATTTCCCCACCGTTACCCCATCACTTACTGCCAGCCATAGCGGCGGCTATAGATACCTTTCATCAACTGGGTCAGCGCCATGTAGCCCACCAGAATCGCAATCAGCCACGGGAAATAACCCAGCGGCAGCGCCTGTAGTTGCAGATATTCCGCCAGCGGCGAGAACGGCAGGGAGATGCCCGCCACAATCACCACCAGGGTCATCATCATCAGCGGCCAGGCGGCCCGGCTCTGAATAAACGGCACCTTGCGGGTACGGATCATATGCACAATCAGGGTCTGGGACAGCAGCCCTTCGATAAACCAGCCACTCTGGAACAGAGTCTGGGCTTCCGGCACGGTGGCGTGGAACACAAACCACATCAGGCAGAAGGTGAGAATATCGAACACCGAACTGATCGGCCCGAAGAACACCATAAACCGGCCCAGATCGGCGGGTTCCCAGCGCTGGGGCTTGCGGATCTGCTCGTCGTCCACGTTATCAAACGGGATAGCCACCTGGGATACATCGTACAGCAGGTTCTGGATCAGTAAGTGCAGCGGCAACATCGGCAAAAATGGCAGAAAGGCGCTGGCCACCAGCACGCTGAACACATTGCCGAAGTTAGAGCTGGCGGTCATTTTGATGTACTTGAGCATATTGGCGAAGGTACGGCGCCCTTCAATCACCCCATGCTCCAGCACCATCAGGCTTTTTTCCAGCAGGATAATATCCGCCGCTTCCCGGGCAATATCCACGGCGCTATCCACCGAAATGCCAATATCCGCGGCGCGCAGGGCCGGTGCATCATTAATACCGTCCCCCATAAAGCCCACCACGTGGCCTTCACGGCGCAGCAGCCGGACAATGCGCTCTTTGTGCAGCGGCGCCAGGCGGGCAAACAGCGTGGTACGCTGGGCCAGCGCCGCCAGCTCGGCATCGTCCATATTTTCGACCTGCCCCCCGGTGACCGGGCAGCCGACGCCCAGCCCCACATCACGGCAGACTTTCGCCGCCACCAGTTCGCTATCGCCGGTAAGAATTTTCACGGTGATCCCGCTGGCCTTCAGCGCCTTGAGAGCCGGGGCTGTGGTCTCTTTGGGCGGATCGAGAAACGCGATATAGCCTTCGAGGATCAGGTCAGACTCATCGACCCGGCCATAATCGCTGCTGCGGGCCGGTACCACTTTGCTGGCAACCGCCACCACCCGTAACCCCTGGCGGTTAAGATCGTCCGTAACACCGCGGATCCGCGCCAGCATTCTGTCGCTGATCGGCACAATGTCCTCCCCCAGGCGCACCAGGGTGCAGACATTGAGGATCTCCTGCAGCGCCCCCTTACAGATCAACTGATGTACCTCAGGGAGGGCGCTTTCCATCACCACTACCGACATCCGGCGGCGCTCAAAATCAAACGGGATCTCGTCCACTTTCTGCCAGCGGCCGGAGAGCTGGCGCGCTTGTTCGGCGTCCACCCCTTCCAGCACCGCGCTGTCGAGCAGGTTTTTCAGGCCGGTCTGGTAGTGGCTGTTGAGCCAGGCCGTTTCCAGCACCCGCTGGCTGATGTCGCCAAAAATATCGGTGTGGGTCTCAAGGATGATATGGTCCTGGGTCAGGGTACCGGTCTTGTCGGCACACAGGATATCCATCGCCCCGAAGTTCTGGATGGCATCAAGGTGTTTAACAATCACTTTCTGGCGGGAGAGCTTCACCGCCCCTCTGGCCAGGGTTGAGGTGACAATCATCGGCAGCATTTCCGGGGTCAGCCCCACCGCCACCGACAGCGAGAACAGCGCCGCTTCCCACCAGTCCCCTTTGGTGTAACCGTTGATCAACAGCACCACCGGGGCCATCACCAGCATAAAGCGGATCAACAACATACTCACCCGGCTAATGCCTTTCTGGAAAGCATTGGGCTCACTTTCATGCTGGGTCACCCGCCCGGCCAGTTGCCCAAACCAGGTGCTGCCCCCGGTGGCAATCACCATTGCCCGGGCGGTACCGCTCACCACACTGGTGCCCATAAAACACAGGGTGTCACACTCCAGCGCATTGTTATGGCCGGTATCGCGGCTGTTGGCGACCTTTTCCACCGGTAGGGATTCGCCGGTCAGTGACGCCTGGAAGATAAACAGATCCCGGGCCTGGAGCACCCGCAGATCCGCGGGGATCATATCCCCCGCCGCCAGTTTGACAATATCGCCCGCGACCAGCTCCTGGGCCGGGATCTCCACCCAATTGCTGGCCCCCAGCGCATCAGTAACCCGCAACACAGTCACGGTGTTGCTGACCATCGCTTTCAGGGCATCCGCCGCCCGGGTGGATCGCGCCTCCTGCACAAAGTTCAGCAGTGTCGAGATCCCCACCATCAGGGCTATCACCCCGGCAGCAAACAGATCCTCCGTGGCATAGGAGACCACGCCCAGCACCGTCAGCAACAAGTTAAACGGGTTGCGGTAGCACAGCCACAGGTGGATCCACCAGGGGGTGGGCTGTTGGCCGGGAATGTGATTCGTCCCGTGGGTCTCTCTGGCCTGCTGTACTTCACGGGGTTCCAGCCCTTCAGGATGGCTGTTGAATTGCTGATACAGCTGATCTTCGCTGGCGCGGGCCAGCATCAGGCAATGGCGAGACAGCGATTCCGGGATAGCCCCACTGGCATAGTGAGCCGCGTCCGGCAGCGGATCGCGCTGGATCAAACGGTGAGGTAAATGACGGCTAAGTTTCGCCAGCAGCTGGCGGGCCAGGGTATTCATTTGCATAGATACGTCCTCTGCGCCTCATTCACATGAGTCGCCTGAATCCTGCATGCACGGCAACGCCGTACCTGACAGGCACATTATGTATTCAGCAGGAACGAAAAGGATGCGTTTCTGCTTTCCGGGCCCGGAAAGCAGACACCAGGAGGGCTGTTTACCAGGCAGGGGTTATCCACGTGGGATAAGGGGTGGGATCGGGATCCATAGTAAGCCTCCGGTAATAACAACATAGCGGGTCTGAAATGAAGACCACAGTAAACATCGGTGATTATATCGGATAATTACTAAACCCGAAATCAACCGCAGTTTCTTTTGCCCGCACCCGCCCGGTTGGGTAGCATGGGTCATTCCCGCAACAACGCACCGACCGGATTACCCTGATGCCACATAACAAGCTGACAATAAAAGATATCGCCCGCCTGAGTGGTGTCGGTAAATCCACCGTCTCCCGGGTGCTGAATAATGAAAGCGGTGTAAAACCAGAAACCCGGGAACGTATAGAGGCGGTGATGCGCCAGCAGGGGTTTTCCCCTTCCCGCTCCGCCCGGGCAATGCGCGGGCAAAGCGATAAAGTGGTGGCCATTATCGTCACCCGGCTGGATTCGCTGTCGGAAAATCTCGCGGTCCAGACCATGCTGCCCCGTTTTTACGACCAGGGCTATGATCCGATCATGATGGAAAGCCAGTTCTCTCCTGCCCGGGTGGAAGAGCACCTGCGGGTCTTGCAACTGCGCCATATCGACGGCGTTATCCTGTTCGGCTTTACCGGCATTAATGAGGCGCTCTTACAGCCCTGGCGCCAAAGCCTGGTGCTGCTGGCCCGGGATGCCGACGGCTATGCCTCGGTCTGTTATGACGATGAAGGCGCGATCCACCTGCTGATGAGCCAGTTGTACAACCAGGGCCATCGCCATATCAGTTATATCGGCGCCCCAGAGAGCGACACCACCACCGGCCAGCGGCGCTTCCTCGCCTACCAGGCGTTTTGCCTGCAACACGGCCTGGCACCCCGGGCGACCCTGCCGGGGCTGGCCATGACACAGGGCTACCAGCAGGTGTCCAGCGTTCTCAGCGAACAGACCAGCGCCCTGGTGTGCGCCAGCGATACCCTGGCCCTTGGGGCCAGTAAATACCTCCAGGAAACCGGCCGCAGCCTACAACTGGCCAGCGTTGGTAACACCCCGCTGGTGAAATTTCTCCACCCGGAGATAATCATGGTGGATCCCGGCTACGCCCTCGCGGGCCAACAGGCGGCGGCCCAGTTGATCGCCCAGCTCAATGGCCAGCAGCCCCCGCGCCAGATAGTAATACCTGCGGCCCTGCAACTGCCGGACTGATCCCCGCAGCCGGCTATTTTCGTGATCCGTAACCGCTTTCGGGAACGTTCCCATTTTGTATTTTTCGCCCCCTGGTTATTCTCTGCTCATCGTCATCACAACAACATCAGTACCCCTCTGCTATCTACTCACTACGGGAGCTCATGATGAGCAAAGTAAAACAACAAGATATCGAGCAACTGATTACCCTGGTCGGTGGCCGCGGGAACATCGCCACTGTCAGTCACTGTATTACCCGTCTGCGTTTTGTCCTTAATGATCCGGCCCTGGCCCAGCCGTCGGCAATAGAAAACCTGCCGATGGTCAAAGGCTGCTTTACCAATGCCGGGCAGTTCCAGGTCGTGATTGGCACCAACGTGGGTGACTACTACCAGGCGCTGATCGCGGCCACCGGCCATAGCGAGGCCAATAAAGAGCAAGCCAAACTGGCGGCGCGCCAGAATATGAAATGGCACGAGCGCTGGATCTCTCACTTTGCAGAGATCTTCTTCCCGCTGCTGCCGGCGCTGATCAGCGGGGGCCTGATCCTCGGCTTCCGTAACGTCATTGGCGACGTACCGATGAGCGGCGGGAAAACCCTCGCCCAGATGTACCCCGCCCTGCAAAGCGCCTATGACTTTCTGTGGCTAATTGGCGAGGCCATCTTCTTCTATTTACCGGTGGGGATTTGCTGGTCCGCGGTGCGCAAAATGGGCGGTACGCCGATCCTCGGCATCGTGCTGGGGGTCACCCTGGTGTCGCCACAACTGATGAATGCCTATCTGCTGGGCAGCCAGGCCCCGGAGGTCTGGCACTTCGGCTGGTTCACCATTGAAAAAGTCGGTTACCAGGCCCAGGTGATCCCGGCCCTGCTGGCAGGCCTGATGCTGGGGATGATTGAAACCCGCCTCAAACGCCTGGTGCCGGACTACCTCTACCTGGTAGTAGTCCCGGTGTGTTCATTGATCCTCGCGGTGTTCCTCGCCCATGCGTTTATCGGCCCGTTTGGCCGCATGATCGGCGATGGTGTCGCCTTCGCGGTCCGCCACCTGATGACCGGCAGCTTCGCCCCGGTGGGCGCCGCGCTGTTTGGCTTCCTGTATGCGCCGCTGGTGATTACCGGGGTCCATCAGACCACCCTGGCGGTGGACATGCAGATGATCCAGAGCATGGGAGGCACCCCGGTATGGCCGATGATTGCGCTGTCCAATATTGCCCAGGCCTCTGCGGTGGTGGGCATCATTATTTGCAGCCGCAAAGCGAACGAGCGCGAGATCTCCGTTCCGGCGGCGATTTCCGCCTTCCTCGGGGTTACCGAGCCGGCGATGTACGGCATTAACCTCAAGTACCGCTTCCCGATGCTGTGCGCCATGATTGGCTCCGGCCTCGCGGGCCTGTTGTGCGGCCTGGACGGGGTGATGGCCAACGGTATTGGCGTGGGTGGCTTACCGGGCATCCTGTCTATTCAGCCGCGCTTCTGGACGGTGTACGCCATGGCGATGGTGATTGCCATTGTGGTGCCTATCATGCTGACCACCATGGTCTACAAACGTAAAGCCCGTACCAACAGCTTACAAATTGCCTGATTTCCTTCTGCGGGGCCGCTGCGCCCCGCCCTTTGATGCAGGACTGCAACAATGACAATGACTTTTCCCTGGTGGCAAAACGGTGTCATCTACCAGATTTACCCCAAGAGTTTTCAGGACACCACCGGCAGCGGCACCGGTGATCTGGCGGGTATCACCCGGCGGCTGGACTATCTGGCCACCCTCGGGGTCGACGCACTCTGGATCACCCCGTTTTATTGCTCCCCCCAGGTGGATAACGGCTATGACGTGGCGGATTACCAGGCCATTGACCCGGCTTACGGCACCCTGGCGCAATTTGACCAACTGGTAGCGGCGGCCCACCAGCGCGGGATACGCATCATCCTCGATATGGTATTTAACCATACCTCGACACAGCACCCGTGGTTTGTGGCCTCCCGGGAGCCGGGCAGCCCCTACCGCAACTTTTATATCTGGCGCGACGGTGAACCCCAGCGCCCGCCCAATAACTGGCGTTCCAAATTCGGCGGCGAGGCCTGGCAATACGATCCCCACAGTGGCCAGCACTATTTACACCTCTTTGCCCCGGAACAGGCGGATCTCAACTGGGAGAACCCCGCCGTGCGCGAGGCGCTGAAACAGGTGTGCCACTTCTGGGCGGATCGCGGCGTGGACGGCCTGCGCCTCGACGTGATTAACCTGGTCTCGAAAGATAAATCCTTCGCCAGTGATGCGCTGGGCGATGGCCGCCGCTACTACACCGACGGGCCGCGGATCCACGAATTTCTCCAGGAAATGAGCCGCGACGTGTTTACCCCCCGCGGGCTGATGACCGTTGGCGAGATGTCCTCCACCACCCTGGAACACTGCCAACAGTATGCCGCCAGCAGCGGGCAGGAACTCTCGATGACCTTTAACTTTCACCACCTGAAAGTTGACTACCCCCACGGGGAAAAATGGTCCCTGGCGGCACCCGATGTTGTGGCCCTGAAAGCGCTGTTCCGCCACTGGCAGCAGGGGATGCATAACCGGGCGTGGAATGCGCTGTTCTGGTGTAATCACGACCAGCCGCGCATTGTGTCGCGCTTCGGTGACGAGGGGCAGTACCGGGTTCCGGCGGCGAAAATGCTCGCGATGGTGCTGCACGGTATGCAGGGCACCCCCTATATCTACCAGGGGGAAGAGATAGGCATGACCAACCCCCACTTCCGCCAGATTAGCGACTACCGGGATGTGGAAAGCCTCAACATGTTCAGCGCATTGCGCCAGCAGGGCCGCAGTGACGCAGAGCTACTGGCCATCCTCGCCAGTAAATCCCGGGATAACGGGCGCACGCCAATGCAGTGGGATAACAGCGAACAGGCCGGCTTTACCCGGGGCACCCCGTGGATTGACCTGTGCGATAACTACGACACCCTTAACGTTGCCGCCGCCCTGGCCGATGAAGACTCGGTGTTTTACACCTATCAGCGGCTGATCCAGCTTCGTAAGCAACTGCCGGTAATAACCTGCGGGGATTATCAGGATTTACTGCCGGAACACCCCGCACTGTGGTGCTACCGGCGCCAGTGGCGGGGGCAAACCCTGGTGGTGGCGGCCAATCTGAGTCACCAGCCGCTGGCGCTGCCGGATGTGGGGATCAGTGGACAAGGTGAGTACCTGCTCCACAATTATCCCCAGCCCCCGAAAACCAATACCCTGCGACCCTGGGAAGCCTGGTGGTGGATCAGTCACGCCTGACACCCGGCAATAACCCACAAAATAACGGCGGGAATTGGTTATATTCCCGCCACCTGCTTCTGATTGCAGCACATTGCGCTTAAGCTTTACCCGCCTTTTTATGTGGCTATTTTTTATACGATTTATTTCTCAAAAATAACGTCATCCCCTGAGCCGCGTCACCGCTGTACTGGCAGATTTACTTTGTCCTACATCAATAAAATCGCAAACATGTTTGATGAAACTCACTACATATAGACATTAAAATGCGCCCCGGCCCAATATATTGTATTTTTAGTCTACAATAACACCAATTGCCCACAACCCCGGAAACCGAGCGTTGTGGATAAAAATGGGCCTGTCCCGGGGAAGTGGATGGCAGCAGTGCATTTTCATTATCCGGGTGTTCCTCTGCTTATGTGGATAACCTGTTTTTAAAATGGAGAGATCATGACACCGCATGTGATGAAACGAGATGGGTGTAAGGCACCTTTCAATTCAGAGCGCATTCAGGCCGCAATCTTGCGTGCAGCTAAAGCAGCGGGAGTCGATGACGCAGACTATTGCGCCACCGTCGCAAATGTCGTTAAGGACCAGATGGCCAACCGTAATCAGGTTGATATCCATGAGATCCAGACAGCAGTTGAAAACCAGTTAATGTCCGGCCCATACAAACAGCTGGCCCGGGCTTATATTGAATATCGCCACGACCGCGATATCGCCCGTGAAAAACGCGGCCAGTTGAACCAGGAAATCCGTGGCCTGGTTGAGCAAACCAACTCCGCCTTGCTGAACGAAAACGCCAACAAAGACAGCAAAGTGATCCCCACCCAGCGCGATCTGCTGGCCGGTATTGTGGCCAAACACTACGCCAAGCAGCATCTGCTGCCCCGCGACATTGTGCTGGCCCACGAACGCGGTGACATTCATTACCACGATCTGGACTACTCGCCGTTTTTCCCGATGTTCAACTGCATGCTTATCGACCTCAAAGGCATGCTGACCCTCGGGTTCAAAATGGGCAATGCGGAAATTGAACCGCCGAAGTCTATCTCGACGGCCACCGCGGTAACCGCGCAGATTATTGCCCAGGTGGCCAGCCACATTTATGGCGGCACCACCATTAACCGGATTGACGAAGTGCTGGCGCCGTTTGTCACCGCCAGCTTTAACAAGCACCGTAAGACCGCCGAAGAGTGGCAGATCCCGGATGTCGACGGCTACGCGAAATCCCGTACCGAGAAAGAGTGCTACGACGCGTTCCAGTCCCTCGAATATGAAGTTAACACTCTGCATACCGCCAATGGCCAGACCCCGTTTGTCACCTTTGGCTTCGGGCTGGGCACCAGCTGGGAATGCCGTCTGATCCAGACCTCTATTCTGCGTAACCGTATTGCCGGGCTGGGGAAAAACCGTAAAACCGCGGTGTTCCCGAAACTGGTGTTTGCTATCCGTGACGGCCTGAACCACAAATTTGGCGATGCCAACTACGACATCAAACAGCTGGCCCTGGAATGCGCCAGCAAGCGCATGTACCCGGATATCCTGAACTACGATCAAGTGGTGAAAGTGACCGGTTCCTTTAAAACCCCGATGGGCTGCCGCAGCTTCCTGGGTGTTTACGAAGAGAACGGCGAGCAGATCCACGAAGGCCGCAACAACCTGGGGGTTATCAGCCTTAACCTGCCGCGTATCGCGCTGGAAGCCAAAGGCGATGAAGCCCGGTTCTGGTCGCTGCTGGATGACCGTCTGGCGCTGGCAAAACGCGCGCTGATGACCCGTATCGCGCGTCTGGAAGGGGTGAAAGCCCGGGTGGCGCCTATCCTGTATATGGAAGGGGCCTGTGGGGTACGCCTGAAAGCCGACGACGACGTGTCTGAGATTTTCAAAAACGGCCGGGCGTCGATTTCGCTGGGGTATATCGGTATCCACGAAACCATTAATGCGCTCTCCGGTAATCAGCATGTCTATGACAGCGAGGAATTGCGCCAGAAAGCCATTGCCATCGTCAGCCGCCTGCGTAAAGCCGTGGATGACTGGAAGGATGAGACCGGCTACGGTTTCAGCCTGTACAGCACCCCGAGTGAAAACCTGTGTGACCGCTTCTGCCGCCTCGACACCGCAGAGTTCGGCATCGTCCCGGGTGTGACGGAAAAAGGCTACTACACCAACAGCTTCCACCTCGACGTTGAGAAAAAAGTAAACCCGTACGACAAGCTGGACTTTGAAGCGGCTTATCCGCCAATCAGCAACGGTGGGTTTATCTGCTACGGTGAGTATCCGAACATTCAGCATAACCTGCGGGCGCTGGAAGATGTCTGGGACTATAGCTACCAGCACGTGCCTTACTATGGCACCAACACCCCGATCGATGAATGCTACGAATGCGGCTTTACCGGTGAGTTCGACTGCACCAGTAAAGGCTTCACCTGCCCGAAATGCGGCAACCACGATGCCTCCCGGGTGTCGGTTATCCGCCGGGTATGTGGTTACCTCGGTAGCCCGGATGCCCGCCCGTTCAACGCCGGTAAGCAGGAAGAAGTGAAGCGCCGCGTGAAACACCTCGGTGCCGGACAGATTGGTTAAGCGATGAATATCCATCAGTATTATCCGGTGGATGTGGTCAACGGGCCCGGTACCCGTTGTACCCTGTTCGTGGCGGGCTGCGTCCATGAATGCCCCGGTTGCTATAACAAAAGCACCTGGCGCCTGAACTCCGGGGTGCAGTTCACCCAGGAGATGGAAGACCAGGTTATCCGGGATCTCAATGATACCCGGGTGAAACATCAGGGGTTGTCACTGTCCGGTGGCGATCCGCTGCATCCACAAAATGTGCCGGATGTCCTGCGGCTGGTGCGTCGGGTGCGGGCAGAGTGCCCGGGGAAAGATATCTGGGTGTGGACCGGTTATAAGCTCGACGAGCTGACCCCGGCCCAGATGGAAGTGGTTGATCTGATTAACGCCCTGGTGGACGGTAAGTTTGTTCAGGATCTGCGTGACCCGTCGCTCATCTGGCGCGGCAGCAGCAATCAGGTTATCCACCGGCTGCGCTAATCCGTGCCCTATTGCCGGCAGCGCCCCGCTGCCGGTCTCCCTATAACCGGCTCAGACACTCGATAGCCACCGCTTTAAAGCTGGCAAAGTCTTTACTGGCCTGCAGGCGCGGCACCGCCCGCTCGCGCAGCAGGGTGACGAACAGCTCGTAAATCCCCATCGCCTCTTCATATTCGCTTTTGCTGATAGCCAGCAGGAAAATCACCTGCGCGGTTTCTTCCCCCCAGGGGATACCCTGCGGGGCCAGCACCGTGTAGACCACGGTTTTATGGGCCAGCAGCCCCAGGGAGTGCGGCAGCGCAATACCGTCCCCCAGCATAGTGCTGACAATCTCTTCACGCTCAGTGACCGAACCAAGAAAATCATGATCGACATAGCCTTCGGCTTCCAGCTGGCCGCACAGCTTATCAAACAGCGCCTGGCGGCTGATGGGCTGGTCGATAATCATAAAATGGCGGTCGTCGAAAAACTTCTCCAGCATCCACGGGCGGGTGCGGTCCACCAGCACCAGCTTACCGATCTGCTCAAGCTGGTACTCCGTCGGGAACGGGGACATCAGCACCGTGGGTTTGTTCTTTTCGTTGATCCGCGCCGTGGTTATCACAAAGTCTTCGTCTACCTCGCTGAGCTGCTCATAGTCCCGCAGGGCGATAATTTGCGTCACCTCCAGTTGGGGATATTTGCGCAGCAGCATCGCCTGGATCATCCGCACCGTCGAATTGCCGGTGTCACACACCAGCAGCACCCTAGGGTGGCGCTCATAGCCAATATTGTAGTGGCGCTCCAGCCCGACACCGACATGCAGTACCAGGAAGCCAATTTCGTTTTCGCTGATGCTGTACGGGGTGTACTTCCCCCAGCTACTCACTGCCGCCAGGGTCATATCCCAGGCCAGCGGGTAGTGCTGTTTGATATTGCTCAGCAGCGGATTGGGGATATTTATCTGGTAGCGCACCCGGGTTATCATGGTTTTGATATGGGTGAGCAGATCCGCATGGAGCTGGTTATCGGTCAGCAGATTGTAGTTATAGTGGCTGTTGATGTAGCGCAGGATATAGCTCACCAGCGCTTCGCCGTCGTCGGCATTAATGGCGCTGGGGGCCGATTCAAGGATCTGCCGGGCGGCAATATGCACCCGCAGCCAGTGTTCTTCGGCGTCAGAGAGCGGTTTACCCGCCAGCTGTTGCAGGATCCCGGCAATCCCCCGGGCCGCCTCGCGCACCGGGCCATCGACATCATCGGCACTAAAATCGCTGAGCGGATACCCTTCGCTTATCCGGCGCACCGCCACCGCGCAGTACAGGCAGATAAACTGCTCGCCCTCGTCAGTTAACCGTACCCGGGACTGGCTGAAACACGGCTGTAGCAGGCCAGCCAGCCGCGCCTGGATCCCGGCATTAAGGGCCTCTTCCACCAGCAGCGGGTTGCTGCTGTCCTCCTGCCATAGCTGCCACAGCAGGTCCGTCAGGCAGGCGCGAATCGACATCTCGCTGCCAAACAGCTTCATCCCGTAACGGGGGCGGGTTTCAATGGTCAGGTTATAGCGGGTCAGCCACTCTCTTACCTCTGCCATATCACTTTGTAGCGTGGCGCGGCTGACAAACCATTCTTCGGCCAGCGTTTCCAGCTTCAGTGAGAAAGCGGAGGTGAGAAAGCGAACTAACAGATAGTGGACCCGCTCCGCCGAGGTGCGCGGGATACGAAGCGGGCGCGGTTGCTCTGCCTGTAGCGCCGCATAGCGCCCGGCATCATCCACCCGGAGCTGGTACCCGGCGCCGCGGTTTAACACCAACTGCACGCCGTGGTGCAGTAACAGGGTGTTGAGGGCAGAAATATCCGCACGCACGGTACGGGTCGACACCGCAAGCCGTAACGCCAGCTCATCCTGAGGCAGGGTTTCGTTTTGCAGCATATCGAAGAGTTGGGCCAGACGCTGGTTAGGGAATCGCACGGCGTTTTCCTTGGTATGAGGGGCTAATAGCAGGGTACAGCGCCTGGCGCAGTGCCGGAAGACCCCGGATGCGCCAGGAGGGCAATATCGTTAACCAACCCGTTGTTTTGTGATCGCCAACAGTGTCTGGACATCAGCCGGGCGGGTATCGCCGCTGGCTTTATCAATAATCGAGCTGTAAATATGCGGGATGATGCGGCTGACACCGGCATCCAGGGCGATTTGCAGGATCTCGCCGTAGTTTTCCAGATCGATACCGCCCGTCGGCTCCAGCCAGAAGTCATGGCTGGCGCACGCCTCTGCCACGGCCTGGTACTCATCACGGCATTTCAGGCCGCCCATCGGGAAGTATTTCACCGAGCTACCGCCCATATCTTTCAGCAGGGCGATGGCGGTTTCAATCGGCACAATCGCGTCCGGCGCACGACAGCTCAGCGGGCCGGTGGAAATTTTCACCATCCCGACGGTGCCGGTGGGGGAGATAAGGCCATTGACCACGGTGTCATTCTGGCCCAGCAGCGCCCGGCTGGTCGCCACGCCGGTAAAGACCTGATTAACATGCTGGGGCTGCACCTGGCGGGAAATTTCGCTCACCATCGCTGACTGGTTAGGGTCCCCTGCCCCCAGCCCCACGGACAGGGCGTTATCGATAAGCGCAGCATAGTCACGCATGTCCGCCACGGCGCTGTCGACATCCGGGTAGCTTTTTGACAGCACACCCACCAGCACATGCCCCTCAGCGGCCTGGTAAATGTCCCGGGCGTTGGTTTTCGAGCCGGCCAGCACATTCAGACAGACGCGATCGCGGTAAAAGTTTGGGGTTAATTTCATGCCTGGTTCTCCTGTAAACATTCGCCGATACGGCGGGAAATAATCGCCAGTTGCCCGGCAGTCACACTGCGAACATCGGCCTCAATAATGCCTTCATTGGCTTTGTAACCGCGGAAATAGATCGCGTATTCGCCCTGCTTAAGCTGCTCAACCAGCTTGCCGGTTGCCACCCCGGTGACGGTTTCATCAAACTTGATTTCGCTGCGGGCAATATCGCGCCCGGCAGAATCCCATACCACCCGGGCGGTGACCCCGGGCAAGGTGTTGAGCGCCGTAATAAACGGGGTCATTTTTTCTACCATCTGCGCGCCGCTCTCTTTGCTGGCGGTGAGGTAGTATTCAATGGCGGTGGTCAGGCCGAGGATGCCCTCCTTGCCGACTTTCATGGCGCGGCCAATCCCACTGGACTGGCGTTTTACCCACTCGACATACTGTTTTTTGCCGACCACCAGGCCGCTGGTTGGCCCTTCAATGGCCTTGGCGCCGCTGTAGATAACCAGATCGGCGCCGTCATGGTAATAGCGCTGCAAATCCTCTTCTGCGGCGGCATCCACAATCAGTGGCAGATTGTGCTCCCGGGCCACTGCGGCGGCCTGGGCCACGTTGAGCATGCTTTTCTGCACACAGTGGTGGGATTTGATATACAAAATAGCCGCGGTACGCGGGGTGATGGCCGCCGCCAGCTGGTCTGCTGAGCATTCATTGGCGTAGCCCGCCTCAACCAGCTTGCCGCCCCCCAGTGCCACCATGGTGCCCACCGGCGCGCCGAAGTTGACGTTATGGCCCTTCGGCAGGACGATTTCGTTATTTTCCACCGGGGTCACGTGCAGATTTTCCAACAGCCAGTCGCTGTCTTTAACCAGTACCGCCGCAACGGACTGGGCAATCCCGGCGGAGGCGCAGGCCACCACCGTTGCCCCTTCAACGCCCAGCAGCCCGGCAATATAGTCACCGGTTTTATTGACCAGATCTTTCATCTCAAAATAGTGATTTACCCCGGTTACCATGGCCTCAACCACTTCCGGCCGCGGGGTGGATACCCCAAGGATGGTCATCCGCCCGGAGGCATTAATCACCTGTTTTAACCCATACTTTTCATAAATCGAAGACATGTTCCGCGTTCCCTTGTTGGGTGGTAAACCAGTTCCCGGCGCGTACCGCTGCCAGGGCCACCAGCTGCTGGCTGGCCGCTAAGGTGTTGTGGTCCGCATCCACCAGCATGGTCGGCTGCTGGCGCAGATCGAAGATGGTCAAATCCGCCGTTTTCCCCACTTCCAGGCGGCCTTTATCCGCCAGACGCAGGCCGTCTGCGGCATGGGCGGTGACACAATCGATCACCTGGGGCAGGGTCATGCCCACCGCGAGGAATTTCGACATCACCGCCGCCAGGCTGTGAACCGGCCCGTCTATCCGGTTACGGCAATAAATATCAGAGCTAATGGTGTGGGGCAGGATCCCCAGGGCGATAGCGCGGCGGGCCACCTCAAAGCTGAAGCTGGCGGTGCCGTGGCCAACATCCAGACGCACGCCGCGTTTCAGGGCGGCGGTGATGGAGACACGCAAATCCCCGGCGGGGGTCAGAATACGGTTAGGCTTGCCGTTATAGCAGTGGGTGATGATGTCCCCGGCAGTCAGTAGCCCGGCTATCTCATCCAGATCCGGCGGGTTATTACCGATATGCACCATCAGGGGCAGATCCCCATTGGCCTGCTGAAAGGCTTTGGCGCGTTCCAGGGGCGTAATACCGTTTTCCCCCACCACGCTGCTGCTCATCCGCGCTTTAAGCCCGACGATAAAATCCGGGTGGCGCTGTACCGCGGCGCGCACGGCGTCACCGTCGATGTTGTCCATATTTGCCAGTTCATTCTGGGCAATCAGCCCGACCCGGGAGATGTTCAGCAGCGCATAGACATCGGTGCTGGCCTTACGGGTCAGGTCATAAAAATCGTCAATATCGTCAGCACCGGTACTACCGGCGTCGATCACCGTGGTCACCCCGGTGGCGATCCCTACGCTGTCCGGCTCGTCGTGATAAATCGGGGATTTGGGATAACAGTGGACATGAGAGTCAATCCAGCCGGCGCTGACATAGTGCTCTCCCTGTAAGTCCACCACCGTTGTCGCGTCGGCATCAATATTACCCAGCGCGGCAATCCGCCCGTCCTGCACCGCGATATCCGTCAGAACATCGGCTACCAGGCGGGCATTACGAATCAGTAAATCATACATACAACGGCTCCTGAGATACCGGGCGCCCCAGCGCCCGTCTTACGGTTAACTGATGGCGACCGGGAAAATGGAACCCAGCAGCATGGCGCCGAGGATGGCACCGCCGGTGATAGGTTTCTGCCACAGATAAAACAGCAGCGCGCCCAGCAGAGAACCAAGACCGATAGGAATAGAGGCGGTCATAGCGCTGAGGATAATCAACGGCCCAAGGAAGCGGCCAGAAGCGTTACCCGCCCCCATCATGACGTCTGCACCGTAGGTGGAGTCGCTCTGGTTGATGGTGAACTTACGGGCCAGGATGATGATGTAGCCAATAGCCAGCCCCAGTACCAGGCCAGTGGCCAGAGAGGCGGCGAAGTTGGCGACCGGGAAGATTATCCCCGCTCCCAGCAACAGCGCCGGTACCCCAAGGCCGATACCGGTCTGGATAGCGCCGCCGATGTCCAGGATCCCGACCAGGGAGCCTTCGATAATCCGGGCGAACAGGAAGCTGGCCCCAAAGGCCGCCACCGCACCGTAAACCCCGGTATCCATCCCGGCGCGTAACATCGAGACGAACGCCACTTCGTTAAATGCCCCGATGCCGTAGAGGTAGTACATATGGGTCCCGGCAAATACCCCCGCTGACAGCAGGCCAACGAAGATGGGGAATGACCAGTCCGCGTACCAAAAATTCTTATTCTGTTCCATGAGTTCCCCCGATTACTTGCCGCTCAGGCCGTTGTGGATCATCTCCAGCCAGTTCGGCACGGTGAGATGGAAGGATTCGATCATCTTCATGTCGAAGCCGCGGAAGAACCCGCTCAACACGAACAGCGCCACAATCGCCACCATCATGACTTTGGTCACGCGGTTCCAGCCGCTCTCTTCCACTCCTTTACCGATCAGGATGCCAAGCACCAGACCCGGTACGGCGTTACCCATGATCATTTGCGCCGCGCCGCCAAATACCGTGGCCCAAAAGCCTGAGCGCTTACCGGCATCAATTGCCGCCAGCCAGAAGATGACCGGCATCACGGTGTTCACCAGCAAGTTGGCCGCCGGGACCAGTACCTTCACGGCGGTGATTTGCAGTGCTTCCGGTACGGAGGAGGCAGTAACATTGAGGAATGCCACGACAATCATGCCGATAATGCCGCAAGAAATGGCCATCTTGCGGGGATCGTGCAGGGTTTGTGCAACGTTGCGGTTGCTGATCATCAGCGCAGCGGCGCCCCAGTTAGGGATAATGCGGTGGTCAACGTCCTGGGTAAAAGAACCTGCTGCAACGGAAGAAGCCCAGGCGTTAAAGAAGAAGCCGAGCCCGAAAGAGAAATGCGATGCCGGATCGCCCTCGCAGGAGTTTAACTCCCCCAGGGTACGAAATGCGCCCATCCCCTGGGTGGTGGGCGCATGGAACATACGCGCCGCCTCCGCCCCCACGCCGACGCCCACCAGGGCCCCGATGATGAGTGATTTTATTAATATTATTAAAAACATCCGTTTTAACCTTCTGTAAATGCTTCGGTGGTTATTGCGTGACGAAATCCACCTTATCGAGATTGATGGCTGTCACGTTGACAGTGACTTCCAGCGCTACGCTGAAAGTGCGTCGCTCCCGGCGCAAAAAGAAAAACAGGAATGCCTCTTTTCGGGCCGTGACCCGCGCATCAACAACCTTCACGTCCTGTGGCTCGATACGCAGTAAGATATGGGGTGAGGACTTCATCACGCTGCCCTGAACCTGGTTCAGGGCGTCGGCAAAGGCTTTGGTTTCAGAGTCACCTTTGCCGCTGACACTCACCGTGGTGGTGAATTGTTCTTTCATACTTACTGGCCGTATTTCTTTTGCCAGGCCTGGACCAGCCGCTCACCTAACTCTTCTTTGTCCATAAAGCCAAAGCCCAGCACATTGCTGCCTTCGTTAATGGCGGTAACCCCTTCATCAACAGAGCGCATGCCGTATTTAGCCTTGTAGCCGTATTTGTTCTGCGCGGTAATGGCCCCGGCGCCGCCGCTGCCGCAGAAGGAGATCCCGAACGTGGCGTTTTCCGCTTTCATGACGTCGCCCAGCTTCATATCCGCCGCCACGCCAGGTACTACCACCGCGCGGCCACCGGCTTTTTCTACCCCAGCCGCAACTTTCTGACCTTTGCCCAGACGATCGCCGATCACTACAGTAATTTGACTCATGCTTTGCTCCTGAAAATTAAAGGTTGTCTTTTGCGACTTCAAAATGCACGGACAGCAGCCACGCCTCTTCAACAGGCAAATTGCCAAAATGGGCAACAATTTGTTTTGCGAGGCTGAGAGAATCTTCCGAGATCTCCTCAAACAGGCTGGCATCGACTTCCGGTAACGGCTCGCCAGTCACAGAACGATGGGCCATGGCGCATACGTGAGAATTGAGCATCTGCTCCTGTACGGCGTTCGGCACAATATGCTGGCTTTTCAGCAGATCGTAGACCCAGCTCAGCGCCTCGCTGGCCAGTTGCTTAATGACCGCCGCCTGGTCCTGGCCGGTGTTATTCGCTACTACCGCTTCGTTATTCACTGGTTGTCCCTTAATCATGTGGATAAGATGAAACTACCGGGGGCCGCCGGTGCTGTGTAGCGAGTTGTTTTCCACTTCAAAGTGGAAATTACAGCCAGAGCAGTGATCTGTCCCACAAACAAGCCAGGAATAAACATTTCGTGCTGGATTAATGTGATGAACATCACCGGTTGTGACAAGAACGTGGGGTTTTAAAAAAGATACTATCCCGGTGTATTTTGCGAGCCAGTGCAAATTCTGGCTCACTATCATTAATACTTATCGCTGTGGATGACCAACCCGCCAGACCAGGCACAAAGAGGGTGCTACCGGTAATGAAATCAGAGATTAACGACGAGATTACCTTCCGTAAGCTGGAAATCTTTATGACGTTTATGGAAAGCGGCAATATCGCCCGCGCGGCGGAAGCCCTGGGGATCAGCGGTGTCAGCGTGCACCGGGCACTGCACAGCCGGGAAGAAGGATTCCGCTGCCCGCTGTTTATGCATAAAGGCCGAAATCTGGTGGCGCTGCCGGCGGCCTGGACCTTGCAGGAGCAAGGCAAAGAGGTGATTGCGCTGATGAAGCATACCATCGAAGAAACGCGCAAAATCGCCGGGGTTGGCCAGGGCCGATTGCGGATAGGCACCCTCTATTCGCTCACCCTCGAAACCATCCCCCGGTTACTGATGGGCATGAAACTGCGCCGCCCCCAGGTGGAAATTGACCTGACCATGGGCTCTAACCAGACCCTGCTACGTATGCTGGAAGACAACCAGCTGGATGCAGTGCTGATATCCATTTCCGCCAGCGAAATTGACCGCAGCATGTTCGAAGTGCTGCCGCTGTTTCACGACGATATCTATCTGGCGTTACCGGGCAATATCAAAATCGACAAACGCCACCGGGCGGATTTACGCCACTACAAAGAGAGCAAATTTGTCGCGCTGGCCGAGGGGTTTGCCACCCATAGCTGCTTCCAGGATGCCTTTACTATCGCCGGGTTTGAGCCGCAGATTATTACCCGGGTAAATGATATTTTCTCAATGCTCAGCCTGGTGCAGGCCGGGGTTGGGCTGACGCTGTTACCCGGCAGAATGGGGAAGATCTATACTGATTCGGTGCAGATGGTGAAACTTAACCCTGAATTTCAGATGCGCCAGCACATCGGCGTGGTCTTTGCCCGTAATCGCGAGCGGGACCCTAATCTGCTGGCGCTGGCGGCGGAGAGCCGGATGTACATCCTCGACCAGCCAGAGAAAAAACCCGCTAATTAGCCGCGGCCAGCCGCCGGGCCAGATGCCGGGCAACCGCTATCCCGCTACGCTCCAGGGAGATGGCCTCCCCTTCCCAGTGGGCCTGGCGGGTTAAACAGGTCAGAATACCCCCCGGGGGCATTTCAATCGCCAGCCGCCCTTCCCGCTCTCTTGCCGCGATCATCGCCTCTTCCCAGTGCATGGTACGCGCCATATTAAACGCCAGATCATCCGCGATCCGCTCTGTCTGCCACAGCACCCGTGCACTGCTGCCGCTCAGATAAGCGCAGCGCGGGCGGTTCAGGGTCACCTCCCGGAAGGCCGCCGCCAGTTTACTGGCCGGGGTATCCAGCAGCGCACAGTGGGAAGGCACGCTCACCGCCAGCCGTTTGGCCCGGGTAGCCCCCAGCGCGAGGGCTTTTTCAGCCACCAGGGCCATCTGATCGTCGCGCCCGGCAATCACTATCTGCGTCTCGGCATTGAGATTCGCAATATAGGTGTCGCTACCGGCAACGATATTTTCCACCTGGTTAAGGGTCAGCCCCATGATGGCGGTCATCCCGTAGCCCTGGGGGTACGCTTGTTCCATCAAATCGCCGCGCAGCGCCACCAGGCCAAGGGCATCGCGAAAGTCCAGCACCCCGGCAATCACCGCCGCCGGGTACGCGCCAATCGACAGGCCGCTGACAATATCCGGGGTGACCTGGCAGGCCTGCAAGGCATCCGCCCAGCAGACCCCGGCAATTAACAAGGCCAGCTGCACCGCGCGGGTGTGCTGTAGCGCGGGCGCGCTGTCGAGGTGGTCCAGCTCGTCCCCGAGAATCTCCCGGGCAACCGCCAGGCGCCCATTGACGTCCGGCATTCCCTGAAACATGCCCGCATACTGCGTGCCCTGTCCCGGGAAGGTAAATACGATTTTCATCTCACGCCTCCAGATGCCACGGCGAGGCGGCCAGTAACGGGCCGTGGTTGGTTTTCAATAGCCCCCGCCCGTCGCGCAGCCATTCATTTAGCGCCATTGCCCCGTGGGGGGTTTCCAGCTGGGTATCCACCCGGCAGGATAACCCGGCCACCTGCTGCTGCCAGATATGCAGTAGCGCCGGTTTCAGCGGGTGGGGCGCGCGGATAATCACATCAAGGTCGCTGTCCGCATGCAGCACAGAGGCCCCGGTCGCCAGGGCATAGCCGCTGCTGCCGGTAATGCCCCATTCCCAGGGCCAGGAAATCATCGCCAGTTGCCTGGCCCCCCGCAGCGGGGCGAACCCCGCATAGGGAGAAGCGTCCAGCATCGCAGGCCGGGATAACTGCTCCGGGGTGACCACCCGCACGATATGGCTGGGGTCCACCCAACCGGCGGCACGCTCAGCCCGCGTTGCCCCGCGGACCCCAACCGGGATCCGCCCTTGCTGGTTTACGTCACGGCGCACCACCACAGGTAGCCCACAGTGCCACTGCTCAGTAACCCAATTTGCGGTGATCCCCTCCAGGGAGGTGTCGCGATCCAGCCACAGCAGATCGTGAGCCCGTGACGTAAATTTCATGATTACATTCCTGAGGTTAAGCTAATAAACAGCGGCAGTGACAGAATACTCAGAATCGAACTCAGCAGTAATACGGCCTCCGCATCCGGTGACTGTACGCCAAAGCGGTTGCCAAAAACGACACCGAAGAAACCCGCCGCCAGCGCAATCATCAGCACAGCGGTGATGGCCACCGGCCCCTGAATACCAAAAGCCACCACCAGACCCCAGGCAATCACCGGCTGAATCAGTAGTTTAGCCACCGTGGCCACCACGACCATGGTATTAATTTTCAGCTTACGGGCAGACAGGATAACCCCGGTCAGGTACAGCGCTGCCGCCGTGGCAGAAAGGCCCAGTGGTTTGATAGCGGCGAGGAACAGATCCGGCATTTTAATCCCGATGGCGGACAAAATAACCCCCAGCAGCGGCCCCCAGACAATCGGTTTTTTCACGGAGCGCCACATCAACACCGGCAGCATGGACAGTGTAGATCCCATATTTTCGCCAGCGGCGCGGGCTTTTTCGCGCTCGAGGATCAGCAGGCAGAACGGGGTCATCAGCACAGAGCCACAGGCGATAGACACCGCCACAGACAGGGAGGTTGACGGGCCTTCCCCCAGCACGCTGCCGAGGATAGGCAAGCCGAGTGCCGCATAGTTGGGCAATGCTACTGTCAGGGTCAGCACTGCAGCGTCCTGAGGGGATTTTTTAAATACGCCCACCGCCAGGAAATAGATCGCCGCGTAGGTTATCCACATCGCCAGGGTTAATACCAGCACCAGCGGGGACTGGGCAACAATACCTGCCCAGGGGGTCTGCACGGTGGCGCTGAACAGCGCCGCCGGCAGGGCAAAATCCATCACAAAGATATTGAGTAGGGAGACATTTTGGTTGTCCACCATTTTTGTCTTACCGGCCCAGAAACCCAGTAATATGATGACAAAAATAGGGGCAAGTGCACGAATAATTACATAAGCCATAACTTCACCTGTAGTTAAAAAAATACGGATAGAAAGCGATGATTATTATTTTTCGGCAACAACCTTCCCGGTGGGCACAGTGCGTGCCCACCTATTGGGTTTAATGTCCGGCAGGTATTTGGTCGGGCAATGAATACTTAGTTAGCTGATGACCAACTGGCACGCATACGTTCACGCACCAGCGCAGAGCTGTGGCGGTTTTTGGCACCCAGACGATTTTTGAGGGTCACGTCCTGGCGGGCATCAATAACCGCTTGTTTTAGTGTGTTATTGACCAGCGTAAGGTCATCACTGGTCGGGGCGGTGGCACTGGTGACATTCAGCAGTGAAGAGAGCAAGCCAAGGGTGGCATAGTTGCTGATGTCATAGGCCATTGGCGGGATGGTGGCCGCCAGCGCTTCGAGGGACGCCACACTGCGCAGGGTAATGCGCGCTGCAGACGCTTTCCCCATGGCGTGGATCAGTACGCCGCTGTCGTTCAGGGCTATCAGGCGGTTGGCCTGGTAGCCGTGGGCGAGGAACGCCCCGGACATGGCTTTACCGACAATCAGCCCAATCACCGGGTGGCCCGCCAGACGCGCTTTGGCATAAGCCGCTGCCGCACCGGCCAGGGCCTGATGGATCCCAAAGGCTTCTTCACGGCGGCCATAGGCCTGGCTTGGTACGTCGATCACCGCAATGATCGGCCGTTTCACTGTTTGAGCAGCGTCCGCCGCGATGGTGTCATTAACCACTTTTGCCAGGGTCCAGCCTTCCAGCAAGCCAACTTCACCGCCGGCAGCCCGGGGGAAGTGGTTGTTGGCATCGGGCACCACGGCAATAAAGCGGGCGGGTTCACCGTTCAGGTCACCATCGGCAACCTGTACAGAGGCGCACAGGCCAGACAGGCGCTGGGCATTGGGTGCCAGTTTTTCCAGCCACAGGGCACCACGGCTACTATTCTGGGTCATTATTTCTTCTCCCCTGCAAAAAGCGCGTTGATCTGGGCAGCATCAGCCTGCTGACGGGTGTCGAAGTTGGTCAAACGCTCAAGGAACCATTGGTATTTATCCGTGCGTTCTTCGCGGCGCACGCCTTTGGCCAGCATGTCGTTCATCGCCTGTTTCACCGCGTTGACGCCATCCCCGACCAGAGCATCCACCAGGCCACTCTGGTAACGCACTTCGCCACCGGTCATGCTCCAGATAAACGGACGATCCCGGGAGTCGTACTCGTCGATCCCCGCTTCCTGTTCGATAACCTGCGGGCCGTTCAGGCCGAGGCGGGCCTCACGGGTGACAATCAGGTAGCTGCACAGCGCCGCGGCGATAGACATCCCGCCAAAGCAGCCCACGGTACCGGCCACAATCCCGACCACCGGTGCATACTGGCGCAGGTCAACAATGGCGGCGTGAATATCGGCAATGGCGGCCAGGCCAAGGTTCGCTTCCTGTAAGCGCACACCGCCGGTTTCCAGGCACAGCACGGCCTGGGTGGCAATGCCGTTGCGGTTATCTTCGGCGGCCATTTCCAGCGCGGCGGCCATTTTGGCCCCGGAGACTTCCCCCATACTGCCGCCCTGGAAGGCACCTTCGATGGCAATCACCACCGAGGGTTTGCCGTTAATGGTCCCTTTGGCAACCACCATGCCGTCATCGGCCTGGGGTACGATGCCCTGAGGACCTAACCACGGGGAGATAATGCCGTCAAATGGATCCAGCAGTTCGCGATAGCTGCCGTCATCCAGCAGCGCTTTAGCACGCTGGCGCGCTTTTAATTCAATAAAACTCGGATCGTTACGCATGGCTCACCTCTTCAAATACCTGTTCGATACGAATGCGGGCAACCCCTGGCGTGGCCCCAAAGTCGTGGATCGTCAGGACCCCGGCAGGCAGGCCATTCAGTTTGTCCAGCCGGTCGAACAGTGCGTTCCAGCGGCCCGTGCTGTTATCAACGGACGTGGTAATTTCAATGGTGAGCATTTGCCCCTGGTCCGCGGTGAACAACACTTCCATATCACCGGAACCTACCACCCCTGCCAGTGCTCTGCCGTTCAGCGAACGGCTGGCAGGAAATGACAATGTAATCTGTTCCATAACACCCTCTTAATTTGGTAAATGGGACGCCTGCGGGTCACTGATGCTGTCGAGAAAGACCGTGGCGGCCAGCAAGTCTGCGGCACCGCCCGGTGAGGCATTCAGTGCCAGCATCCGGTCATCCAGCCGGGCGAGCGCCGCGCGGCCTGGCGCGGTTGCGCAGCCGCCGGCGGCCAGCACCGCCCTGGCCCCCTGTTGCATCGCCTCCAGCCCCGGCATTCCGGCGCGGTTCAGCACACAGGTATCACTCAGGGAGGTCATAATCGCCATCAATGCATCCAGCCGGGCCTGGCTCTCGTTACCTCCCCGGGCGCGACTGAGGCGCAACCGGGGCAGTGCCAGGTCCATCACATGTGGGAAGCCACGCTGGGCCTCTTCCCGGGCACCCGGCACCCGATAACGGTGGGTGGCGCGCAGCCCTTTGCTGAAGACCCGGGGGGCAGCGCTGTCCGGCAGTTGCGCCAGCCCGGCGGCCTGGCGGGCCACCTGATGGCTACTGGCCTGGGCACCGAGCATGGCGCTGGCGCTGACCAGTAAACCTAATGCCCAGATAGCCCCACGGTGGGTATTCACCCCGCCGGTGGCCTGCATCATCGCTACTTCCCCTTCCCGGCCCAGGCGCCCCACGGTTTCACGCAGTGCAATATCCGCAGGACGTCGCCAGCTTTGTAATGCCAGCGCATGAAACGTCGGGGTCAGGCTGTGCGCAGAGCGCTCCATCAGCGCCAGGGATAAATCACTGTGCGCCCCGTTCCCCCGGCTATCCACGAGACCCGGCTTCGGGCTAAGCCGCGCTTCGTCTATCAGGGACGCTGTGGCGTTAGCGGCCAGCCAGCAGGCCAGCTCCTCAGCGTGAGTCTGTGGTTGCAGTTTCATTACCAGCTCCGGAATTTCGCAGGCGGGTTGTACAGGCCACCGGACCATTCCACCAGGTCCGCGACACTGCTGGCGGCCAGCAGCGAACGGGTCGCATCGCTGCGGCGGATCCCCATGTCTTCCGGGAACAGTACCTTGCCGCTGTTACGCAGTTCGGCTACCCGTTTCGGATCAACCCCCAGGCCGACATCGGTGATCCCGGCAACCGCGGCCACCATGGCGCGGCGCTCTTCCAGATCTTTCGCACGGTAGAGGTAGGCCAGGCCTTCTTCGGTCAGCACATGGGTCACGTCATCCCCGTAAATCATTACCGGGGCCAGCGGCATTCCGCTGGTTTTGGCAACTTCTACCGCTTCCAGGGTTTCCACAAAGGTGGGTTTAACGCCGGCCTGGAAGGTTTCCACCATCTGTACCACCAGCTTTTTGCCGCGTTTCATCGGGTCAGGCTCGGTTATCATGTTCAGCCAGGCCGGAGAGGCATGGCGGCGGCCATGCGGGTCATGGCCCATATTGGGCGCACCGCCAAATCCGGACAGACGGCCCCGGGTAACAGTGGATGAGTTGGCATCGCCATCCACCTGTAAGGTAGAGCCGATAAACATATCAACGGCATACTGGCCGGCTAACTGGCAGAACGCACGGTTAGAGCGCATAGAACCATCGGCACCGGTAAAGAACACGTCCGGACGGGCGCGGATATACTCTTCCATCCCCAGTTCGCCGCCGAAGCAATGCACGCTTTCAACCCAGCCGCTTTCGATGGCGGGGATCAGGGTCGGATGCGGGTTCAGGGTCCAGTGTTTACAGATCTTGCCCCGCAGCCCCAGTTGTTCACCATAGGTGGGCAGCAGCAGTTCGATAGCCGCGGTGTTAAAGCCGATACCGTGATTGAGTGACTGCACCTGGTGCTCGGCATAAATCCCTTTGATGGCCATCATCGCCATCAGGATATGTTCTTGTTTGATCAGGCGCGGGTCGCGGGTGAACAGCGGTTCAATAAAGAACGGCTTGTCGGCAACCACCACGTAGTCTATCCAGGAACCAGGAATATCAACCCGCGGCAGGTCGCACTCTTCATCCACCAGTTCGTTAACCTGGGCAATGACAATACCGTCGTGGAAGGCGGCCGCTTCAACCAGCGCCGGCGTGTCTTCGGTACTTGGCCCGGTATAGAGATTACCGTTGCGGTCCGCTTTATAGCCGGCGATCAGCGCGATATTGGGGGCCAGGTCGACATACAGGCGGGAATAGAGCTCGATATAGGTGTGAATTGCACCGATTTCCAGTAAACCGTCTTCCAGCAACTGGGAGATCCGCAGGCTCTGGGTGCCGGAGAACGAAAAGTCCAGCTTACGGGCAATCCCTTTTTCAAAGATATCCAGATGCTCAGGGCGACCGACACTTGGCATTATCATGTGCAGGTCGTGAATTTTTTGCGGGTTAACTTCCGCGAGGGAGCGGGAGAGGAAATCGGCTTGTTTCTGGTTGTTACCCTCCAGAACCACACGGTCGCCAGGGGCGATCAGTTTTTCCATCATATCGACAAGGTGAGCCGTTGGGATCACCTTGCCCTGTACCGGCAGCAAGGCTTTGCGACGCTGCTTCTCAGTACGGCGCGAATTCCAGACTCGCGCTGGCGTTTGCCCAGACAACATTATTAACCTCCTGATTCAGCTAATCATTTTGATTGCTTAATGCTGGGGTTTAGTCTGGACCACGATGATAAATGCATCAATTAAGCATCATGCATAACCATTAGCCTGAGAGTAATAATTATTTGGAGGATATCTGCTATGGGGAAAGGAAACCGCAGGTGCAGGAGGCGTGATTGCCGGGAGAGCTTATATCATGGCCACCAGCGGTGACCATGATACGTTGGTGGTAGCCGCCGGATCAGCGGTATTTTTTGTGGTAGGTATTGCGGGTGGTTTTAAAATCTTCGGCGGCGGCTTTGGCCTCTTTCACTTTGCCCTCATTGACGAGCGCCAGCGCCCCGTCAATCTGGCTAAGCAGTATGTCCATACCGTGGCGGTAATCTTTCATTTCCGGGCTGTCATAATCCAGCTTTTCCAGCTTTGGCGGGGTCCCTCGCTGGGCGTCCACTGCCGCGGCGCGCATTTTCTCAAGGGCGTCTTTCATCTTAGCGGCATCATCGGTTTTGAGCACAATGCTGTAGTGCCCGGCAATGGTGTCCATATCCTCACCCACGTCCCGGGCGAGCGCACTGGCGCTGGTAAACAGCAGCGTTGAAACGGTTAACATTGCAAAGAGTGTGTTACGCATCGGCGTCCCTTTTATCGTGTACCCGCGAGCGGGCAGGGTTATTAATCGAGGTGTCGATGCGGCAGGGATTGGGTAGACCGGTAATGCGATGCCCCCACCGCGCATCCCCATGATTCGCCGCGCCGCAACGCAATACTGTGCGGGGCGGCGCGGCGCTGGCAGGGAAAGTTATTGCCCGGCGATTTTCATTTCCGGCAGCAATACCGAACCACACTGAATATTGCTGCGGGTTTCAATGTCATCCCCGGTTGTGACGATATTACGCCACATATCTTTGAGATTTCCTGCGATGGTGATCTCACTGACCGGGTACTGGATTTGTCCATTTTCAACCCAGAAACCGGCGGCGCCGCGGGAATAATCCCCGGTAATACCACTAACCCCCTGGCCCATTAGCTCGGTGACCACCAGGCCGGTGCCCATCTCTTTCAGCAGACCGTCAAAATCCAGGCCGCGCCCGGCAATACGCCAGTTGTGGATGCCCCCGGCGTGGCCGGTGCTTTTCAGCCCCAGCTTACGGGCCGAGTAGTTGGTCAGCAGCCACTGTTGTAACACCCCGTCTTTCACGATATCCCGGCGCTCAGTACGTACCCCTTCACTGTCAAACGGGGTGGATGCCAGGCCCTTGAGGATATGGGGGTGCTCTTCAATGGTCAGCCATTCCGGCAGGATCTGCTGGCCCAACGCGTCAAGCAGGAAGGTGGATTTGCGGTATACCGCACCACCGGCAATGGCGCCCACCAGGTGGCCGAACAGGCCGGTCGCGGCCTCTGCGGCGAAGATAACCGGTGCTTTCATGGTCGACAGTTTACGGGGGGCCAGACGGGCCAGGGTGCGGCGGGCGCACTCTTCACCCACCCATTCCGGGCTGCGTAAATCTTCAATAGCCCGGCCAATGGTGTAGGCATAATCCCGTTCCATACTGCCGTTTTGCTCGCCGATCACACAGCTGGACAGGGAATGGCGGGTAGAACAATAGCTTTGCAGCATGCCGTGGCTGTTGCCGAAAACTTTAATACCGTAGTGGCTGTTAAAACTGCCCCCCTCGGTATTGGTGATGCGTTTATCCACATTGAGGGACGCCTGTTCCGCCCGGGAGGCCAGCTCAATAGCGCGATCCGCGTCCACTTCCGCCGGATGGAACAGATCCAGATCCGGGGCCTCAAACGCCAGCAGTTCTTTATCCGCCACCCCGGCACAAGGGTCCGCAGAGGTGTAGCGGGCGATATCCAGCGCCGCCTGCACCGTGCGTTCGATTGCCTCGGGGCTGAGATCTGTAGAAGAGGCGCTGCCTTTGCGGTTCTGAAGGTAAACCGTCAGCCCCAGGGCGCCGTCGCTGTTAAATTCGACGTTTTCCACTTCACCGTAGCGCGTACTGACACTAATGCCGGTGGTTTTGGTAACGGCAACTTCAGCGCCATCCGCTTTGCCGGAGGCCAGCTCCAGTGCCCGGGCCACAGCCTGCTCAAGAGTTTTGCGTTGCTGAGTAACTTGTGTAATTAGTTTCATTGCGATGCCATAATGTATGTACGGTGGAGTGCGCCAACACCGCCTGGAGGCGGTCACTCAGCCCAACTTATTCCAGATAAAGTAAAGCCATCTGGGTTGAAGTCTATCAGAGAACCATTTCGCTGTGCGCCTCTGAACTGATACTATTAGTCTCTTTTGTTGAGGAGCCTGAAATGACCAAGCAGCCTGAAGACTGGCTCGAGAATGTCCCGGATGATGAAGAAGAAGATGACGAGATCATCTGGGTCAGTAAAAGTGAAATTAAACGCGATGCCGAAGAGCTGAAAGATCTCGGTGTTGAGCTGACCGAACTGGGCAAAAATGGCCTGGATAAAATTCCGCTGGATGACGATCTGCGCGCGGCTGTTGAGCTGGCCCAGAAGATCAAAAAGGAAGGCCGTCGCCGCCAGCTCCAGCTGATTGGTAAAATGTTACGCCAGCGCGATGTCGAGCCGATTCGCCAGGCGCTGGATAAGCTGAAAAACCGCCACAACCAGCAGGTGGCCCTGTTCCATAAACTGGAAGGGCTGCGTGACCGGCTGATTGAGGAAGGCGATGATGCGATCCCGGATGTGCTGGCACTCTTCCCGGCCGCAGACCGCCAGCAGTTGCGTTCTCTGGTGCGTAATGCCCGCAAAGAGAAGACCGATAACAAACCGCCAAAATCTGCCCGCCAGATTTTCCAGTACCTGCGCGATCTTAGCGAAGCCCAGGACTGATCGGCTCCCCGGCCAGGGGCATCGCCCCTGGTTTCGTCTGTTTGCCCTGCTCATAGAATAATCCCGCCGGTTTTATTTTTTCGCCAAATCACTCATTCCTTCACCACTACCCCTTAATAGCTACCGTTATATATTGCTTTATACATCGTTTATGTCATCATTGTTCATCATACAAAACTAATAACTGTTCCCCTGCAGGTTTGTGAAGCGGGCTGCTTCACTGCGTCTTTTTTACTGCCACAAGGCGGATTAACACAATGTCATTAACCACCAAATTGACCCCGCTGGCGGGTCTTATCTCACTCGCCTGGATGATGGGCGCCACCGCAGTACACGCGGAAGACACTATGGTTGTCTCCACTGGCGCTACTGCGCCGGCCGCCTCCGGGGCCTTCGATCCCGATGCCGAACCACCGGCATCTGAGAAACAAGCTTCATTGGGTAGCCTGGGCAAGCGGGAGCTGATTAATACGCCGTTCTCCGTCCAGACCATGTCCTCTTCGCTGATTAACCAACAACAACTCAAAAGCGTGAAGGATGTCTTCCGGTATATGCCATCGGTGCAGGGGGAAGGCGTGCGCCCGCAGAGCCGCGGGATGCAGGGCAGCGTGGTGCAAAACAGCATGATCGACGGGCTGAATGTGGTTTCTACCACCGAATACCCCGCCGAGCAGTTCCAGCAAATTGAAGTGCTTAACGGCATGGCCGGGGCGCTGTATGGCCCGGCTAACCCGGCGGGGATGTTTAACTTTGTCAGCAAGCGGCCTACCGACGTTCCGCTGCACCGGGTCACCGTTGGCGCAGGTACCGGCAACGGTGCGCTGGCCTCCATGGATTTCAGCGGCCCGCTGGATGACCAGGATAGGATCAAGTATCGCCTGAACCTGCTGGATGAAGATGGCCGGGGTTACACCGCGGGCAGTACCAAACGCCGCCGCTATGCGGGGCTGGGGCTGGATTTCCAGGTGACCGATCAAACGGTTATCGAGACTAACTTCAGCTATTACAACTACTATGACCGGGGCCTGCCCGCCAGCTTCGCCTTGGCGAAAGGCACCCAGTTCCCGCATCCCATCAACCCGACTGACGGGAAATATGGCCAGACCTATGCCGGGAATAAAGACAAAACCACCACGGCCAGCGTACATATTAAGCATGACTTCGACGGTAACTGGCTGCTGGATGTCGGCGTACTGCGCCAAATCGCTGACCGCGAATCCACCACGATAACCAATACGCTGACCGACAATAAAGGCAACTACACCAGTACCACGGCGAACTCCGCCGCCAGCCGCTTTACTATCAACAGCTATATGGCCAACCTGACCGGCCACGTTGATACCGGCTGGCTGCAACACGATCTGGCCATGGGCGTACGGGGTTTTGTCTGGAAAAACTACAACCCGGTAGACGGGGCGACCACCACGGTAGGCCATGCCTCGTTAGACAATCCGGTACACTTTACTAAACCGGATTATCCAGACTTTACCGATCGCTATCACTCCGCTTCAACCACCCAGCACGCGTTTCTGTTAAGCGATACGCTGACCTTTAACCCCCAGTGGAGCCTGATGCTCTCCGGCAGTGAAAACCTGTTTACCGTCAGCAACTACGGTAAAGCCGGTAGCCGCACCAGTGACTCGAAAGATAATGGCGCCAGCGGGGCCGCCAGCCTGATGTACAAACCGGTGGATAATCTCACCCTGTACACCACCTGGGCAGACAGCCTGCAACAGGGGGATACCGCCCCGGCAGGGGCCAGTAACGTGGGCCAGGTGCTTTCACCGTACCGTAGCCATCAGGTAGAGATTGGCGCCAAATACGCACCGGTTAAGGATCTGCTGCTGTCAGCTGCCGTATTCGAAGCGAAACGTCCGTTTGCCTACACCACAGAGAGCGGTGAGTTTAAAGAAGACGGCACCCAGAAAAACCACGGTGTCGAGTTAATGGCTGACGGCCATGTGACGGAAAACCTGCGCCTGTTTGGCGGGGTTACCTGGCTGGATGCGAAATTGCACGACACCGCCAGTGAAGATGCCGACGGCAAACGCATTGTCGGGCTGCCGCGCTACACGGCCAATATGCTGGCAATCTATACACTGCCTCAGATGCCAAATCTTGATCTGGATACTAATGTGCATTATGTGGGGCGCAGGGCAACGGATAATGCTAACGATAGCTGGGTCGGGAGTTATACTACCGTGGACGTTGGCAGCAGTTACCGGACAAAAATGTTCGGAACAGCCACCACGTTCCGGCTGGATATCACTAACCTGACCAACCGTCACTACTGGACAAATATTGTGCCCGGCGCGCTGACTGGCTATTCCGGTGCTGGCTATGCCAGTGCTCAGGCAGGCGCACCGCGCCAGGCCCAGGTGTCGATGCAAATTGATTTCTGAGGATAGTTAATGACCTTTCGCTTTGCCGCCCTGGCCTTACTGGCCGGGCTGGCTTTTCCGGCCCTGGCAGCACGCCAGGCCGTAGACGATGCAGGACATACCGTTGCCCTGCCAGTGCAGGTGCAGCATATTGCAGAAGGCTGGTACGCTCACCAGTCAATGCTGATGGTATTAGGTGTCGGCGATCAGGTCATCGCTACAGTAAATCGCCCGGAAAACCGGCCGTGGATGTATAAGGTATCGCCGGGCCTCAGTAATGCATTGCTGGCCCACGGTACCAGCTTTGACAGTGAGGCGTTACTGGCCAGGCATACTGATGTGGTGTTTGTCGCCAAAGGTAACCCGGAAGTGGACAGCTACCGCCAGGCTGGATTGCCCACCCTGGAGATGGCGTTCACTGATTACCCATCAATGAAGCGATCTTTGCGTACTACTGCCGAAACCATTGGCACGCAACGCGCCATCGATCGCGCTACCGCCTGGAGCGAATATCTGGATGATACGCTGACATCGGTAACCACGCGCACCAGCAAGTTGACCCAGCAACAGCGCCCTACGGTCCTGCATATTCAGTCCCTGAATCCACTCAGGGTTGATGGCAGCCATACGCTGATTGATACCTGGATTACCGCCGTGGGGGGACGTAATGCCGCAGCCGGCATTGAAGGGAATATGAAAGAGATCTCACCGGAGATGGTGCTGTATTGGCAGCCAGAGGTGATTATTCTGGGTTCCGGATGCGGGGATATTAACCATTCCCAGTATGCTGCGCTTTTTGCCGGCCTTAACGCGGTGAAAAACGGCAAAGTGTGGCATAACCCGGCGGGGGTCTTCCCCTGGGATCGCTACGGTGCGGAAAGTGCCTTACAGCTTGCCTGGGCGGCCCGCATGCTGCACCCGGAGATCTTTAACCGGGTAGATATCGTGCGGCTGACGCAGGATTTCTACCGCCGCTTCTTTGACTATGGGCTCACCCGGAAAGAGGCCCGGCGGATTCTGGCAGGCCAGCCGCCGGCGGCATAACCCCCAGGCTATTACCGCAAGGCGCAGGCTCAGTGCTGAATCTGCGCCAGTTCTTCTTCCGTCAATTGCGCCATCTCCATCACCGTATCGGGATCGACGCCGTTCTCCAGCAGCGCCCGGGCTACGTCGAGACGGCCTTCAAGGCGACCTTCAAGGCGACCTTCGAGCCTGCCCTCAAGTCTGCCTTTCTGCTCCAGCTGTTGTGCAATGGTCATCAGTTGTTCCTTATATCCAGGCGCCCGATTCGCCAGCCCGTAAATAAACGCACCGGCGTCTGACGTTTCTCCTGCCTGCATCATATAGTGTACTAGCGAAACGACCTGCTGGACGGGCAATAACCCCATCAGCAATATCGTGGCCAGTTGATCGGCCAGCTCGGCCAAATCACGCTGGCGAATATGTTTTTGCAACAGTGTCAGCGCCGCCATGCTGCGGTGCTGCATAATTTCCTCATCGGGTATCACGGTAATATCGACCAGAGGAAAGTCCGCAGTATAAAGTTTACCCGCCAGCGGCGGATCGGCAAATCCCTGCAACCAATTAGTGGAATACGGGTAAGGGGTGCGCTTACCGGTATAAAACAACATGGGGATCACCAGCGGTAATACCTTATGGCCTGCCTCCAGATGGCGCTGCATAGCCGCCACTGCATAACGTAACAGGCGAAATGCCATATGCTTATCTGGGGCAGACTGGTGTTCAATCAGAACATGAATATAGCCATCGCTACCGTCCCGGGTTTTCAGGCTGTACAGCACATCGCTGAAATACTGGCGCAGATCATCCTCAACAAACGACCCCGATTCCAGCTTGAGCGTCTCCAGCGCGCAGATGTCCCGCAGCGCCGCCGGCAAATGCAGTGCCATAAAATCACGGGCAATATCCGGCTGGCTCAGAAACTGGCGGAATATTGCATCATGGGGTGTTGGCGTGCCGTTGGTTTTGGTCATCATCCCCGTCCCTGAGAAGAGCCGGAACATAGTACGATAGCCCGGTAACCCCAGGTATTGGAGAAAATCAGAAAGTCGCGGCAAGCGCAGGAGGACAGGGTGAAAACATAGCGTGCGGGCGCACGCTAGCGGAAAGAAAACCGCAAAGGCAGCACGGGTGGCCTTTGCGGTTAGGCTACATTTTACGCATCAGCCTCGCTGGCTTTCTCCGCTTTTACCGCCAGAGCATCAAGCAGCTTCTGATGTATACCGCCAAACCCGCCATTGCTCATCACCAGGATATGGTCCCCCGGTTGGGCGGTTTTCACTATCATATCCACCAGCGTGTCGACGTCGGCACTCCAGTGTGCGGGCTGCACACAGGCGTCGGCGACTTCAGAAACCTGCCACGGAATATGCTGCGGCTGCAACAGGAACACTTCGTCTGCCCGGCCCAGAGACGGCGCCAGATCATTCTTCGCCACCCCCATTTTCATGGTATTGGAGCGGGGTTCCAGCACCGCCAGGATCCGCGCCGTGCCGCCCACTTTACCGCGCAGGGCGGCCAGGGTCGCCAGAATCGCCGTCGGATGATGAGCAAAATCATCATAAACGGTGACGCCGTACGCTTCACCGCGCAGTTCCAGGCGGCGACGGGCATTCACAAATGCGCCCAGCGCTGCGGCCGCATCTGCCGGAGTGACCCCCACATGACGGGCAGCGGCAATCGCCATCAGGCCGTTATGCATGTTGTGTTCGCCCACCAGTTGCCAGTTCACTTCCCCCACCTGCTCGCCGTCAAACAGCACCGCCCAGTGAGAACCGTCGGTATTCAGTTTCTTCGCCTGCCAGTGCCCCTGGTCACCCACCAGTTCCTGCTCACTCCAGCAGCCCATGCCCATCACCTGTTTCAGGTTCGCGTCATGCTCTGGCCAGATGATTTTGCCTTTCCCCGGTACGATGCGCACCAGATGGTGGAACTGCTTCTGAATGGCTTTCAGATCGTCAAAAATATCCGCGTGGTCAAACTCAAGGTTATTGAGGATCAGAGTGCGCGGGCAGTAGTGGACGAATTTAGAACGTTTATCGAAGAACGCACAGTCGTATTCATCGGCTTCGATAACAAAAAAGTCGCTCTCCCCTAAACGGGCAGAGACCTCAAAGTTACCCGGCACACCGCCGATAACAAAGCCGGGTTTATAACCACAGGCTTCGAGGATCCAGGTCACCATCCCGGCGGTGGTGGTTTTACCGTGGGTACCCGCCACGGCCAGCACCCAGCGGTCGCGCAATACGAAATCATGTAACCACTGCGGGCCAGACATATACGGAATGTTGTTTTCCAGTACTGCTTCCACGCAAGGGTTGCCGCGGGTCATGGCATTACCAATAATCACCAGATCCGGACGCGGATCGAGCTGGCTTGCGTCGTAACCCTGGATTAAATCAATGCCTTGTTGTTCTAGTAAGGTACTCATTGGCGGGTAGACGTTAGCATCAGAGCCCGTCACCTCATGGCCCAGGGAGCGTGCCAACATCGCCAAACCACCCATGAAGGTGCCACAAATCCCCAGAATATGAATGCGCATAGTTGCTATCCTTTATCAGTTCGGCGCATATTCTACCCGGATGTCCAGGCCATGTCCTGCTCTTGAATCGTCCACATCCCGGTAACGGACAGCGTTTTCAGTATTTTCTGTAGCATGCTGATGCGATTCACCCGAGCAAAGTGATTTTAAAGTTTGTTAGGATTGCCACGTTGATTTTTCCAATCTACTTAGCAGGGAAAGAAGTTTATGAAAACGCTCGGTGAATTTATTGTTGAGAAGCAGAATGAGTTCCCTCACGCAACGGGTGAATTGACTGCCTTACTGTCAGCAATAAAGCTCGGCGCCAAAATTATCCACCGCGACATCAATAAAGCGGGTCTGGTCGATATTCTGGGGGCCAGTGGTGCGGAGAACGTCCAGGGTGAAGTGCAACAAAAACTGGATTTGTTCGCAAACGAAAAACTAAAAGCGGCCCTTAAAGCCCGCGATATCGTTGCCGGTATTGCCTCGGAAGAAGAAGACGATATCGTTATCTTCGACGGCTGTGAAAACGCCAAATACGTCGTGCTGATGGACCCGCTGGACGGCTCGTCCAACATTGACGTTAACGTCTCTGTCGGCACTATCTTTTCCATCTACCGCCGCATCACGCCGGTAGGTACCCCGGTCACCATGGAGGATTTCCTCCAGCCGGGTAGCAAACAGGTTGCCGCCGGTTACGTGGTTTATGGCTCCTCCACCATGCTGGTGTATACCACCGGTTGCGGGGTTCATGCTTTCACTTACGATCCGTCGCTGGGGGTTTTCTGCCTGTCCCAGGAGCGTATGCGCTTCCCGGAAAAAGGCGCGCTGTACTCCATCAACGAAGGGAACTACATCAAATTCCCCCGCGGTGTGAAAAAGTACATCAAGTTCTGCCAGGAAGAAGATAAAGCCACTTCCCGCCCGTATACCTCACGTTATATTGGCTCCCTGGTGGCTGACTTCCACCGTAACCTGCTGAAAGGCGGGATTTACCTCTACCCAAGCACCGCCAGCCACCCGGAAGGGAAACTGCGTCTGCTGTACGAATGCAACCCGATGGCATTCCTGGCAGAACAGGCCGGTGGTAAAGCCAGTGATGGCCACGGGCGCATCCTGGATATCGTGCCAACGGCACTGCACCAGCGCCGTCCGTTCTTTGTGGGCAACAACCACATGGTGGATGACGTAGAAAGCTTTATCCGCGACAATCCGGACGACTAACGGCTTGACTCTCAACAGGGCGCCGCAGCGCCCTGTTTTTTCGCTACCCCGCCGCCCCTTTCACCCGGCGAACCGGCGCACTTTGTCGATTCTCCCACAGTACCGTCAGCCCGCGTTGCAGGGCAATGAACACAAACAGCAGAATGCCAATGGCTATCTTGGTCCACCAGGAACTGAGGGTGCCATCGAAATTAATATAAGTCTGGATAAGCCCCTGAAGCGCGACCCCAAACAAGGTCCCCAGCACCGTCCCCACCCCGCCGCTCAGAAGCGTACCGCCAATCACCACTGAGGCAATAGCATCCAGCTCAACCCCCAGCCCCGCCAGGGCATAGCCCGCAGAGGTATAAATCGAGAACACAATCCCGGCCAGGGTCGACAGCCCGGTCGACAGCATATAAATCCGCACCGTAGTGCTGCGGGTAGGGATCCCCATCAGTGTGGCAGAAGTCGCATTGCCACCGATGGCATACACCTGGTTACCAAAGCGGGTACGATGGGCAACAATCATCCCGGCCACCACCACCAGCAGCATCAGCAACCCGATAGCACTCAGCCGCCCGCCCCCGGGGATACGCCAGGCCAGCCCCGATAACAGGGTATAGACCGGATGATCAATCGGTAGTGAGGCTTCTGAGACCAGGTAACTGACCCCGCGCAAGAAGAACATGCCGGCCAGGGTCACAATAAATGCCGGGATCTTAAGTGCATCAATAATCAGCCCCATAAACGCCCCGAAGCCGCACCCCATCACCAGCACCAGCGGGAAAGCCAGCAGCGGCGACATGTCCCACTGGCCAATCGCCCTGGCGAGGAAAACCCCGGTAAAAGCAATCACCGAGCCGACCGATAAATCAATCCCGCCAGAGAGGATAACAAAGGTCATGCCCACCGCGACAATGCCCAGAAAGGCGTTATCGGTCAGGATATTGCAGATGACCCGGGTCGACGCAAACCCCGGAAACTGGGTCAGGCAGTACAGGTAACCCAGGATAAACACCGCCAGGGTTATCATCAGCGGCAAATTACGTTTGATCATGACGGCGCACCTTCTTGAGCAATGCAATAAAACGCGGTGACTGGACCACCAGAACCACCAGCACCACCACCGCTTTCACCACCTGGTTCATCTCCGGCGGGAAGCCGGACAGCAAAATCCCGGTGTTCATCCCCTGGATAATCAGCGCCCCCACCACCGAAAGCGCCATATTGAAGCGCCCGCCCATCAGCGAGCCGCCGCCGATCACCACCGCGAGGATGGCGTCCAGCTCCAGCCACAAACCGGCGTTATTAGCGTCTGCCCCGCGAATATCCGCCGCCACGATAACCCCGGCAATCGCCGCGCATACCCCGCTCAGCACATAGGTGAGTATCACAACGATCCGGGTATTCACCCCGGCATTTTTTGCCGCCCGGGTGTTGATCCCGACCGACTCAATAAACAGCCCGAGGGCGGTTTTGCGGATCAGTAACCCGCACAGGATCAACGTCACCAGCGCCACGATAACCGGCGTGGGAAACCACAGTAATGTGCCGCTGCCTATCCACGCCAGCGCCGGGGCATCAAAGGTGACTATCTGCCCGGCGGTGATCAACTGCGCAACACCGCGCCCCGCCACCATCAGGATCAGGGTGGCCACAAAGGGCTGAATTTTTACTATCGCCACCAGCACACCGTTCCACAACCCCGCCAGTACCCCCACCCCCAGCGACGCCAGCAGCACAACCGCCAGGCTGTGGCCCTGTACCGTGAGCGTCGCCGCGCTGGCCCCGGCGATAGCCATCACCGCCCCCACGGAGAGATCAATGCCCCCGGTGGCGATCACCAGAGTCATACCAATCGCCAACAGCGCCACCGGCGCCGCCCGGTTAAGGATGTCGATTGGGCTGCCAAACAGCCTGCCGTCCTGGATAACTATCTGGAAAAAATGGCTGGCCACCAGGCTGTCCGCCAGCAATACCAGCGCCAGAGCGGCGAGTTGCGCCAGCCCCTGGGGCCA
Source organism: Shimwellia pseudoproteus (assembly GCF_016415625.1). GTDB lineage: Bacteria > Pseudomonadota > Gammaproteobacteria > Enterobacterales > Enterobacteriaceae > Shimwellia > Shimwellia pseudoproteus. The sequence goes on along the minus strand of NZ_WBXP01000005.1, from coordinate 71,446 downwards.
GCGCCAGGGGCGCTTTCCCGGGGGTGAGCCGGTGAATGAGTTTGCCATCATCGTCCCCTCCTCAGGCCGCTATTGCATTCATAATGGCGCTGACCGACAGCGCATCGAGCGGGATCTCCGCCACTTGCCGGAGATCCCGCATAATCACTACCCGATCCGCATAGCCCACCAGCTCTTCCAGCTCAGACGAGATAACCAGCAGGGCCAGCCCGTCGGCGCACAGGGTTTCAATCAGCCGGACGATTTCCGCATGGGCCCCCACATCAATGCCCCGGGTGGGTTCGTCGAGGATCAAAAACTGAGGGCGGGTGAGTAACCAGCGGGAGAGCAACACTTTCTGCTGGTTACCGCCGGAGAGAAACGCCAGCGGTTGATCCGGGCCGGTAGTGCGGATCCCTAACTGGCGAATAAACCGTTCAGCGATCGCCCGCTGTTCTTTACGCGGGATCGGCCGCAGCCAGCCGCGCTGGGCCTGGAGCGCCAGAATAATATTCTGCTGTACCGAGGCGGCCGCAATAATACCGTCGGTTTTACGATCCTCCGGGCAAAAGCCGATCCCAAGGCAGGAGGCCCGGTGGGGGGATGTAATGGTCCGCCGCTTGCCCTTGATCCATGCACTGCCGCTGTCTGCCGGTTTAATGCCGAACATCACCTCTGCGGTTTCGGTACGCCCGGAGCCCAGTAACCCGGCCAGGCCGACAATCTCACCGGGACGTACCGCAAGGGAGAACGGCGCGATCACCCCTTTTTTACCGAAATCTTTAAATGCCGCCACCGGCGTATCGCTCAGCAGGGTGCGCCCCGCCCGTTGCAGGGCATGGCTATCCAGCTCCCGGCCCAGCATCATTTTCACCAGCTCTATCTGCGGCAGGGTGCTGGTATCGCGCACCCCAACCAGCGATCCATTACGCAGCACGGTGATCCGATCGCTGACCTGATAGACCTGATCGAGAAAGTGAGTCACAAAGATCATGCTGATGCCGCGATCCCGCAACTGGCGCATCAGGCTAAACAGCATGTCGACTTCTTTGGTATCCAGACTGGCGGTGGGTTCATCAAGGATCAACACGCTGGCAGACAGATCGATAGCCCGGCAGATAGCGACGATTTGCTGCATCGCAACCGAATAGCGGTTAAGGGGTTCCCGGACGTCCAGCTCAAAACCACAGCTGCGCATCAACGCGCTGGCGCGCTGCACCATCTCCCGCCGCCGGACCATACCGAAGCGCCGCGGCTCGCGGCCAATGAACAGGTTGTCCGCCACCGACATCGTGGGCAGCAGGTTGACCTCCTGGTAAACTGTACCGATGCCCAGTTGCTGGGCGTGGGCGGTGCTGTGCGGTGAGATGCTCTCGCCGTTTAACCAGATAGTGCCGCTGTCCCGGGGGTACACCCCGGTCAGCACTTTTATAAGGGTGGATTTCCCGGCCCCGTTCTCCCCCAGCAGCGCCATAATCTCGCCGCGCCGCAGGCTGAAGTCGACCTCATTTAACGCTTTTACCCCGGGAAAATGTTTACTCAGCCCTTCCGTGCGCAGGATGTCCTGATTATTACATGCCGCCATAATTCCCCCTGAAGCCCGCCGCCGGTAATCCTCCCGCGGCGGGCCGCTGTCAGTAGCCCATGCCTTTTTTCTTCTCCAGCTCTTCTTTGGCGGTATCCGGCAGATACAGCGTTGATGTCGTCAGGGTGAGTTTCGGCGGTAGCGTGCCGTCTTGCTTGTATTTTTCGAGGGCGTCAAAGGCCGGGCCTGCCATGTTGGGCGTTAGCTCCACGCTGGCGTTGGCCTCACCGGCAATCATGGCTTTATAAATATCCGGCACCCCGTCAATGGAGCCAGTCAGAATGTCGCTGCCGGGTTTCAGCCCCGCTTCTTTGATGGCCTGAATAGCCCCGATAACCATATCGTCGTTATGGGCATAGACCATGCAGATATTCTTGCCGTTATTCTCTGCCTTAATAAAACTCTCCATCACCTCTTTGCCCTTGCTGCGGGTAAAGTCACCGGACTGGGAGCGGATAATATTGATATTCGGCGCTTTGGCGATGGCCTCGGCAAAGCCTTTCTTACGGTCGATGGCCACACTGGCCCCGACGGTGCCCTGCAACTCAACAACATGACAGGGTTTACCGTTGAGGGTTTTGATAAGCCAATCCCCCACTAATTGCCCTTCCAGCACGTTGTTGGCGGTGACCGTGGTCATGTAGAGGGATTTATCTTTGACATCAATGGAGCGGTCCAGCAGGAATACCGGGATTTTCGCGTCTTTGGCCTCTTCCAGCACCGGTTCCCAGCCTGTTGCCACCACCGGGGCGATAAAGATAGCGTCCACCCCCTGAGCGATAAACGATCGCACCGCCTTGATTTGGTTTTCCTGCTTTTGCTGGCCGTCGGCAATTTTTAGCGTAATCCCGCGTTTCTGAGCCTCACTTTTTGCGACTGAGGTTTCGGCGGCGCGCCAGCCTGATTCAGACCCTACCTGGGAAAACCCCACGGTCAGCGGGGCGGCACTGGCAACTGACGACATGGCTGTACAAACTGCGGTAACAAGAAGTAAGCGCTTCCACATAAGGGCATCCTCATCGGGTTATTATTGGTCAGATTTTCACCGTCCGGGAAACTATAGACAACCGGTGATGTAACGGAATGCGTTACATCACATATTCAAAAAGTAGCAATAGTGTTGCGTAAAAGTACCGCTGATAACCGGTAAAACCATACCGGTCAGTTGGTGAGAAAAACACAGAAAAGACATTGTTTTTTATGGGTATTTTACTGGTAATCAGGAATTTGTAATCGCTTCCAAATTTTTATATAAAATCCGCCTGAGGATATGGATTTTCAAGCTGTCATCTGGCGGTAAATCCCTGTCTACATGCGGGCTGGGGCGAAAACAGGCGAAGACATTCCGACGCAGTTCGCTATAATACCGCCACTTGTTTGCACATAGTTAAAGGAAACAGACATGAGCTTACTCAACGTACCAGCCGGTAAAGATCTGCCGGAAGATATCTACGTCGTCATCGAGATCCCGGCAAACGCCGATCCTATCAAATATGAAGTGGATAAAGAGAGCGGCGCGCTGTTTGTAGACCGTTTCATGTCCACAGCGATGTTCTATCCGTGCAACTACGGCTACATCAACCACACCCTGTCTCTGGACGGTGACCCGGTTGACGTACTGGTTCCGACCCCGTATCCGCTGCAGCCGGGTTCCGTGGTTCGCTGCCGTCCGGTTGGGGTACTGAAAATGACTGACGAGTCTGGCGAAGACGCGAAAGTGGTTGCGGTGCCGCACACCAAACTGAGCAAAGAATACGATAATATCAAAGACGTGAGCGACCTGCCTGAGCTGCTGAAAGCGCAGATTGGTCACTTCTTTGAGCACTATAAAGATCTGGAAAAAGGCAAATGGGTGAAAGTAGAAGGCTGGGCTGATGCCGCCGCGGCGAAAGCTGAAATCATTGCCTCTTTCGAACGCGCGAAGAAATAATTCCCCCCGGGGCCGAAAACAAAAACCCTGCCATCTGGCAGGGTTTTTTTATGGTGTACCGGCAGCCAGCACGATCAGAGATACTGCTCCCGATCCAGCCAGTCACCGCTCTCAATACGCCTTAGCCCTTCCACCGGGCGCTGGTAGACATACATCCATGCACTACCGTAAGGCGTCTGAATCAGATGGCGGGAATACTCACCCGCCGTGGTACGCAACGCATCCAGCTCAGACAGGGTAGCCGCATCCACGCGGTATACTTCACCGGTAACATGACCCTCACCCGGTACGGCGCCAGGATAGTGCCCAATGGAATACAGCGCATAGTTTTCAATACTGTGCGTACCCAAAAGCTGAGCATTCGTCATCCAGTGGCTGTTGCCTTGTTTGCGTCGTAAACTGCCATAGACAAATATTCGCATTGCTAAAACTCAAATCGATAGAGCAAATCAAGCGCCTGATCAACACCAGACACCGCTTCCAAATACAGTTTAGGCATCAGACGATAACGCAGTGTCAGTGTTGCCAGCGAGTCGAAGATACCAACACCGTACTTCACCTGTAAACCCGGCAGTACGTAACCACTCACTACCACCTGTGAGGAGTCTCCCACACCTTGGGTATCCAGCGCCAGATTACTGATGCCAAATGTTTCCCCGATTTTACCCACAACCTGACCACTTTGCGCAAGCCCCATGCCGATCAACATTGATGTCATGGCGGAACTGTCACTTTCGGTGCTGTCCAGGCCCTGGCCACGTAACAAGTAAGAGAGTGCAGCCTGCTGGGACATCGCGGGATCAGAGAACACTTCGGCTTTCGGCTGATCCGCAGGCCCGGTCACCCGGATCCCGGCGGTGACATCGTCCTCGGTGGCTTCCGGGTTACGGATTGCCTCGATGTTGAGGATCGGCTGATCCGGCGGCCCGGAGAACAACAGCTCCCCTTTACGGACAATCAGATCCTGACCATAGGCGTGGAAACGGCCGGACGGGATAGTAATCTGGCCATTCAGCCCCAGCCCTTGCTGATCCTGTACCACTTTAAGGTCACCGGTCAGGCGCGCTTTCAGGCCAAAGGCTTCGAGGCGCACATCATTACCGACGTGGATATTCAGATTGCTGTTAATCGGGATCCCGGCGCTCTGGGCTTTTTCCGGCTTCAGGTTTTTATCCAGCATCACTTCATCACCGGACACCCCTACCGCGCTGGCAGGCACATCGTGGACCACGATACGTGCCCAGGGCACATCCACATTGCCCTCCAGGCTGAACAACTTCGGCGTGGCCTCAAACACCACATCCGGTGACACATCCACCCGCACCATCGGCGGGACAGTAACCCGGACTTTGGTCCCCTGGGCTGCGATACGTGCCCGCCAGTTATCAAGCTGGCTCCAGTCCGCATTCCCGGTCAGATTGATATAACCCTGTTTGGTCACCACCTGGCCGTTCAGCACCGAACTCATGCCGTTAAAGCGCATCGCCACCTGGCTGGGCTGCATATCAAACGGCATAAAGTTGCCGTCAATGTCCAGCCCGGTGAGGCGTAAATCCCCGAACAGCTGCGGCCGCTCGGCATTGCCCCCGAGGGTGAGGTTTGCGTTCAACATCCCCTGGGCTTTTTCGCCCCGGGAGAAGATAGGGTTAACCATCGCCAGCGAGAAGTTACGCATATTCACGCTGCCGGACAGGTTACGCCGGTTTTCCGGGTCCGCCACCTGGATATCCCCCTCCAGCTGGCCGTTATTGGTCAGGCGAATCAGCCAGCCCAACTGGGCACGGTTATTATGCAGGTCGGCCGTCAGATTCAGGGTATCGAAGGCCACCGGCAGCGGCGCGCCATTCACGTCCTGGGTCACCTTCACCCCGCGGCCAGACAGGGTAACACTCCCCTGTGGCAGCCCCGGTGCGGTGGTGTCCCACTTCACATCCGCCTTACCGCTAAATACCCCACTTGCCTGCGTGGCCTCCGGCATAAAGGGTTTGATCATCGCCAAATCAAAGCGGTTAAGATTAATCGCCGCGTGGCCTTTGGCCCCGGCATCAATGGTCTGGGGCACGCACAGCTCGGCATCCGGGTTCACCCAGCAGTGGGGACCAATGGCTATCGACTGTTGCGCGTTACGGTAATCAAGGCTGATCGCCCCGCGCTGGGACCACGGTCCCACCGGGGTAGCAAAACGCGTATTGGTTAACTCCCCGCGCCAGCGCTGTTCTTTACGATCAAAACTGCCGCTCAGATCCAACTGACCAGAAACCGGATCGCCCTGGATGCGCAGGGCCAGCTGGTGGTGCTGTTCATTGCCTTTGGCATCCAGGCTTACCAGGCCGAGTTTTACCCCCGGCTGAGTAATACGCTCTACCCGCAGGTTCAGGGCCCCGGCAATTTGCTCGCTGGAGGTCACATCCCCTTTCAGTACCACACTGGCCACGGAGAGCTCCTGCCAGCGCAGGTTGCTGGCGGTGACATCTGCCAGCAGTTGCGGCGCCTTAACATCGCCGCGTATTTTGATAAGCCCTTTCGCGGTGCCGCCTAACCCCGGCAGCGCATTATTCAGGCCCGGGGCATCAATGGTCGCATCGAGGTTGAGTGCTTTGACCCCCAGCTCCCCTTTGATGTCAGCAGTATTGCGCCCCAGGGCCACATGCAGCCCGGGGATCAGCCATTGCATATAGCTGTTGCCTTTGGCCTGGCCTTCCACCTTCACGGCATTTTGCTTCACATTCCCGTTCAGCTGGATTTTCGGGATCTCCATCTGCCAGCTACCGCCATACAGGCTGCCGCGGGTCTGGATCACCCCGTCAAGTTTCGACGGCCATTCCGGGTACTGTTTCGCGGTATTGATACCGTTCAGGCTCAGCTCACCGCGCCAGCTAATGGCCTGCTGCCAGTCGAGCAATGCCTTAAGATCCACATGCCCCTGTAAGGTCGCCAGGCTCAACTTATCGAGGCTGACTTGCTGGGCGTTGCCTTTGGCATCCAGGGTAATACCGGTGGCGGGAATTTGTTCCCCCTTCACCGCGCCGCGCAGCGACAGGGTGTAATCCGTCGCTTTACCACTGAGCTTCAGGGCGAGGTTGTCCGCCTGGAATTGGCGGGTGCCGGTAAAGGGCCAGTACAACTGCTTGCTGAGTAACTCAAGGTTCAGCGGCAGGCCGGCGGTGGCCAGCTCAGTGGTTGCCCGCAGTTGCATATCGACCGGCCCGGAAAGGTTAACCCCGACATTCAGCTTTTCACGCAGGGCACCGGAAACCTGCATTTTGACTTTTTCGCCCTTGATAGGGTCGACATTCAGGGTACTGTTAAGGGTGATATCCACCGGCCAGTTATCACGCAGTTCGGCTTTACCGGTGGCGTTAACCGTCCCTTCGTTGGCGTCAACATCCAGGGTGTCGAGGTGCATCAGCCCGTCCACACTGCTCACCTTCAGCAGCAGGCTTTTTACCGTCACATCGGTGTCGCCAGTCAGGCGCAGTTGCTTGCCCTGGAACGATTCGATAGTCAGGTTTACCGGGATATGCACATCGGCAATCTCCGGCAGCAGCGGTTTGGCAAACAGCTGCTTCAGGGTCTCGCCCAGCGGCAGCTCGTCCGGTTTAGGGGCGGTGACTTTCGGCTCCACCACGTTTTCTTGCGCCACTTTTGCCACCTTCGGCAAGGCAATCAACAACCCGGCAAGAGAGGTGGGCTTAAGGACCATATTGCGGTCCTCCCAGGTCATCCCGGTAGTAAAGTCCAGCACCGAGACGGTGGTATCGTCGATTTTCACATTGACGTTATTCAGGGCCACCCGGCTCAGGCTAATCGGATACGGGGTGCTGAGATCCAGCGGGCCGGCGTCCTCGTCTGGCGCTTCTGGCGCGGACGGGGGCATTTTGCTGGTGTCGATGGCGACATTGATATCTTTCAGCGCCAGATCATTCACACAGAAACTGCTGCGCTTCAGGCAGCTCAGCCCCACCGACAGGTGCAGCTCACCGGCATTCACCGCCACGCCGGGCTGCTGATAGCTAACCCCTTTCAGGGTCAAATCTTTCCAGCCCCCGGTTACGCTGCGGATATCCAGGCCAGGCACCCAGCGGTTGGCCGCGTTAAACAGTATATGTAGCCCGGTGGTGGTCCCCACCAGGAAGCCCACGGCGCCGATGATAACCACCAGCACCAGCAGTAAAATGAGGCTGATCTTCTTCCATAAACTCATAATTCCGGCCCCAACCCGATATAGAACTGCACCCCATGCTGGTCTTTGTCCCCTATTGGGGCTGCGAAATCGAGCTTAACGGGCCCCACCGGAGATGCCCAACGCACCCCGACACCGGCGCCGGTTTTAATATCACTTTGCTTGATATCGTTGACCGCCTCGCCAGAGTCGACAAATACCGCCCCCCACCATTTACCGGTCACGTTGTACTGGTATTCAATGGAGCCGGTTGCCAGCTTGGACGCACCGGTCAGCTTGCCGCTGCTGTCCTCCGGGGAGATTTTTTTATAGTCATAACCACGAATACTGCGGTCACCACCGGCGAAGAAACGCAGATCCGGCGGTACCCGCTCGAAGTCGTTGGTTTCTATCCAGCCAAGGTTGCCGCGGAACACAAAGCGGTGTTTTTCAAACAGGGTGCGGATCCAGACGTTCTGTGCCTGGATCACCGCGAAGTCCACATCGGAACCCCATGAGGTATCGGACACATCCAGCGAGTAGCGCTGTGAATCCCCCCAGGTCGGCATCAGCCCGCCCCGGGAACGGGTGCGGCTTAAGCTGACCCCCGGATAAAACAGCATGGTGGTGTTGGTCACTTCCCCCTGGGTAAAGTGGCTGAGGCTCCAGCGCATATTGATAGCCCGTTGCCAGCCGCTGGTCATCTCCCAGTAACGGGAGGCCGCCAGGGCGGTGGAGTCAGATTTGGTATCGTTCAGGTCGGTATTTTTGTAGCCACCCTGGAACAGATAATATTGCTCAAGGGGGCTTTTCAGCAGCGGAACCTTATAACTGAAATCGAGGGTCTGCTCCGGTGCGGAAACGCTGATGCTGGAGGTCAGACTATGCCCATAGGTGTTGACCCAGGGCTTGGTCCAGGAAGTGGTCAGCCGCGGCCCGACATCGGTGGAGTAGCCAATACCGGTTTCGATGGAGTTTTCAGTTCGCGGGCTCACCACACCGTGCAGCGGCAGCACTTTGGTTTTTCTGGATTTATCAAACTCCGGCGCCACCACCACAGAGTTAAACCAGCCGGTGGCGGAAAGGCGGCGGTTCAGCTCACCGAGATCGGCGGAGGTGTAATAATCGCCGGGTTTAAAAGGGACCAGCGCCTGAAGATATTCGTCACGGATTTGTGAGCCCTCAAACGTGACGGTCCCAAACCGGTAGCGTTTACCGCTGTCGTAATCAATATCCCAGAAGGCCTGGTGGCGATCGAGCGAGACGCCCAACTGATGCTTTTTGAACTCACCGTCAAAATACCCTTTGCGCAGGGTGACGCTGGTGATGTCTTTCTTAAAACCATCATAATCGCTGTGGTTCAGCACCGTGCCAATTTTCGGCCGCTTGGTCAGGAGGTCCAGGTAGTCTTTATCGGTTTGCGCACCGCCGCGAAACACCACATCCGTGCCGCCAATTAAGATAGGCTGGCCCGGGTCTACCTTGGCTATCAGCACCTGCCGCCCTTTGGCCGGGGGCGGGCGCAAATCAAAATCAATCTGTGGCTCGTAGTAACCCAGCGCCTTCAGCCCCTCACGAATGGCATCATCAACGCGTGCGCGAAAACGGCGATCAGGGGTGACCTCATCGCTTTCAATAGTGGATAACTGTGCCCTGACGTTCTTTTTCAGTTGTCCGGATAGCCCTTCCACCTGCAATCGAATACTGGCTGCATTTACCGCCCCGCTTGCCAGGCACAGGCCAGCAATACATATCGTTCGTAGTTGTGGCACGTCTTCTCCTGAGTCCCTCACCCTAAAAAAACCAATACCGCTCCGCGGTTTAACAATCAACCAACAATAGGTTGAAAAACACAAAACAATCTCAATAATTCTGATACACAATAGCGACGCTTTCACCGTCTTGCCCGCCGCTGTCGTATAGATAACGGTAGGCGATAACATTCAGTTTAGCGTTTTCGTAACAACGCTTCGTTTTTCTATAGTGTATTTGCCAGATTACAGGCAATAATTCGGTTATTGTCTGCAAATAACGCCAGGGTTACAACCTGCGTCCTGATATCTGGCCTTTTTCTTTCCACCGGGAGAATTGCCGTAATGAAAATGTTTGATAAATCACAACTGATTAGCGCCTCTGATGCGTTACCTGGCCGTAACACGCCGATGCCGGTCACCACCCTGAACAGTGTTACTCATCACTCTATGACCCATGTTCCCGACGGCATGGAGGTGGCGCTGTTTGCCATGGGCTGTTTTTGGGGGGTAGAGCGACTGTTCTGGCAGCAGCCCGGCGTCTACAGCACCGCTGCCGGTTACACCGGGGGCTACACCCCCAATCCGACATATCGCGAAGTCTGCACCGGCCAGACCGGCCATGCTGAGGCAGTACGGGTGGTCTTTGATCCCGCGGTAGTAAGTTATCGCCAGTTGCTGCAGGTGTTCTGGGAAAATCACGACCCTGCACAGGGCATGCGCCAGGGCAATGATCAGGGCTCTCAGTACCGTTCCGGGATTTATCCGTTATCCCCGGCCCAGGACGCCGCAGCCCGGGATAGCCTGGCGCGCTTCCAGCAAGCGATGGCCAACGCCGGTGATAACCGCGTGGTGACCACTGAGATTACCGGGGCGGCGCCATTCTATTACGCCGAAGATGAACACCAGCAATATCTGCACAAAAATCCGCATGGTTATTGCGGCCTTGGTGGTATCGGTGTCTGCCTGCCACCACAATAATCATCACCGGCCCCCTATCCGAAAAGGCTAAATCCCTGTACGGTAGCCGGTTTCAGCACTCAGACAGTGCGGACGCACTGTGCTTTGCTGGCAGCGTGACCGGTGGTTACGCTATACTACTCCCGAAAATTGCCGGTCCATTTCCTGCGGATCGGCTGTTAATTTTGTTATACAAATTATCAACTTCCCTCCGAGGCTCTGGCTATAGCAGCCGGATAAAATATGTTAAACAGTATATTAGTTATACTTAGTCTGATCGCCATCAGTGCCTTCTTCTCGATCTCTGAGATCTCGCTGGCAGCATCCCGCAAAATTAAACTGAAATTGCTGGCGGATGAAGGCGATATCAATGCCCAGCGGGTATTGAAGATGCAGGAAAACCCCGGCACCTTCTTTACCGTGGTTCAAATCGGCCTTAACGCGGTGGCAATTTTGGGTGGTATTGTTGGGGATGCGGCTTTTTCACCGATCTTCCGCGATGTTCTGCTCAAGTTTTTCTCCCCGGAATTGTCGGAGCAACTGAGCTTCATTCTCTCTTTCTCGCTGGTCACCGGGATGTTTATCCTGTTTGCTGACCTCACCCCGAAACGCATCGGTATGGTAGCGCCTGAAGCGGTCGCTTTACGTATCATCAACCCGATGCGCTTCTGCCTGTTGGTATTCCGCCCGCTGGTATGGTTCTTCAACGGCCTGGCCAACATGATTTTCCGTCTGTTTAAGCTGCCGATGGTCCGTAAAGATGACATCACCTCTGATGATATCTATGCGGTGGTTGAAGCAGGTGCCCTGGCCGGGGTGCTGCGTAAACAGGAACATGAGCTGATTGAAAACGTCTTTGAGCTGGAGTCCAGAACCGTTCCCTCTTCGATGACGTCCCGGGAAAATATTGTCTGGTTCGATCTGCTGGAAGATGAACAGAGCCTGAAAAACAAAATTGCCGACCACCCACACTCTAAGTTTTTGGTCTGCAAAGACGATATCGACCATATCATTGGCTATGTGGACTCCAAAGAGCTGTTAAACCGGGTTCTGGGCAACCAGAGCCTGGCCCTGAACAGCGGCGTACATATTCGCAGTGCGCTGATGGTGCCGGATACCCTTACCCTGTCTGAGGCGCTGGAAAGCTTCAAATCTGCCGGGGAAGACTTTGCGGTCATCATGAATGAATACGCGCTGGTGGTGGGGATTATTACCCTCAATGACGTGATGACCACGCTGATGGGTGATCTGGTGGGCATGGGCACAGAAGAGCAGATCGTCGCCCGTGACGAAAACTCCTGGCTGGTTGAAGGCGGCACCCCCATTGATGACGTGATGCGCGTGCTGGATATTGATGAGTTTCCGCAGTCCGATAACTATGAAACCATCGGCGGCTTTATGATGTTTATGCTGCGTAAGATCCCGAAACGCACGGACTTTGTGAAGTTCTCCGGCTACAAGTTTGAAGTGGTGGATATTGATAACTTCCGTATTGACCAGCTGCTGGTCACCCGACTGGAGAGCCGGCCAGTCGCTCTGGCGCCTAAGTTGCCGGATGCCGAAGGGGCGGAGATACAGCCGGAGGCCAAATAACCGGCGCAGTACTACCCCATAGCTTGCAGGGCGGTGATTCACCGCCCTTTTTTATTGCCGCGATAACCAGATACCAAAATCCGGACACAAAAAAGCCTGAGCCGGACATTGCCGATCTCAGGCTATCTATCGACAACGTCTACCGGAGTAGCGTTGCCCTCGCAGCAGGCCTGCCGGTCACCCCATATCGGTCTGCAAACGCAGTACCTGGCGGTTAACTTCGGACATGACGGAAAAGTGCTGCTTATCCTTCACTTTGGGGATAAGGATTTTACCCTTATCAAATTCAAACGCGCCAACGTCCTTGATGTACAACCGTCCACGAAACAGGATTTTTACGTACTTTGCCACCTGAAGGGGATTGTAACGCTGGAAAATTTTCATTCTTTTCAACTCCTGCTAGTCATACGTCTCTGCTGATCCACAATCGGCCAACCCATATAAGACGTAAAAAATACCCATCACCTTTCAGACCGCACCGGTAATTTCCGGAACATTGTCAGAAGAGGTCCTCTCTTCCTCCGGTAGCAGACACGCTGCGATCCAAAACTGCTTTAGGGATTTCCAAAGCGATTGAACTATAGCTCAGATACCAGATATCGCTAGTCTATATAACTTTTTTTACCTTTTTATTACACTTATTCAGAATTATCTTTTCAGTTCTTTAGGCACCGAAGTATAACGAGTCGAATTAATTCGAATGTGTGCGTTTGTCCGCAAACTGGCACTGTAGTTGCGTGAAAAGTCACAAAACCACACTTATGCTTAGCCAGTAACTATCTGGTCCGATCACTAAGACAATAATAATGGAGTGCCCTATGACCCTGCGAACTTTGATAACCCTGGCGGCGCTGGTATTTCCGCTGCTGGCATCTGCCCATAACCTTGCCGAAAACCAGCGCGTTCCCCCGGTGGGCATCAGCGATAAAGGCGAGTTGATACTGGATAACGGTAACTTCAGCTACCGTAACTGGAACAGCGCGCAACTGCCGGGAAAAGTGCGCGTTATCCAGCATATTGCCGGGCGTTCTTCCGCCAAACAGCAAAACGCCGCCCTGATTGAGGCGATTAAAAGCGCGCAGTTCCCCCACGACCGTTACCAGACCACCACCATCGTCAATACTGATGACGCCATCGTCGGTACCGGCATGTTTGTCCGTAGCAGTATTGAGAGCAGCAAGAAGCAGTATCCGTGGTCGCAGTTTATTGTCGACAGTAACGGGGTCGCGAAGCAGAAATGGCAGCTGGAAGCGGGCGGCTCGGCCATTGTGGTGCTGGATAACACCGGGCGGGTGCAGTTTGTCAAAGACGGCGGCCTGAGCCAGCAAGACGTGCAGCAGGTTATCGCTCTGCTGCACAAACTACTGAAATAACATGTTACTCAGAAAATAGACACCCGAAACCCCGGGTTCAGGAAGGACTCCCGGGGGGTATAGTCCAGCGTACGGCCTTGCCAATCATGGACTTGCGCCCCGGCAGCCACCGCCACCGCGTGGCCTGCGGCCGTATCCCAAATATTGGTTGGCCCAAAGCGCGGATAAAGCTGGGCTTCCCCTTCCGCCACCAGGCAGAATTTCAGGGATGATCCCACCGACACGGTCTGGTGTTCCCCCAGTTCCGCCAGGTAATCGTTAAGCTCGTTATCCGCATGCGAACGGCTCACTACCACCAGCGGCGGCCGGCCGTCCCGAACCTTAATTGATTTACGGATCCCGCACTCATCCTTCCAGGCCTTCCCACTGGCGGCGCTGTACATCACCTTTTTCACCGGCGCGTAGACCACGCCCAGCACCGGTTTCCCTTGTTCAATCAGGGCAATATTGACCGTGAATTCACCGTTACGCTTCAGAAACTCTTTGGTGCCATCTAGCGGATCCACCAGCCAGTAGCGCTGCCAGTGCTGGCGCTCATCCCAGGCCTGCGGCGCTTCTTCAGACAGGACCGGGATCTCCGGGGTCAGGGTGTTCAGGCCACGGATGATAACCTGATGGGCGGCAATATCCGCAGCCGTGACCGGTGAATGGTCCGCTTTGCTGGTTGCTTCAAGGGGTTTCTCCCCCTGGTATACCTGCATAATGGCATCACCCGCCTCCCGGGCTAACTGGCAAATTTGTTCTAACATCGCGTACCTCACCTTTTGGAGCAGAAACCCTGGATAAAAAAGGGATAACCCTTTGTTTTCTCATGATGGTTTATAACGTACTTCGCCGGATTCTGCTATCTGTGAACCTACCCGGTCTGGGTATAACGCTGCCGGGAAGTGGCGCGTCATCATATCCACTGCCGTGAATGGCGGCATCCGCGCTGAATACGCCACTGGGTGGTCGTGGTCTGATTAAGTTTAGTTCACTGCCGTTTAGATGGTTATCCCGCCTCATGCTGCCGGCGGCGCACCGCCAGCACCCGGGGAAGGTCTGCTTCGATCCACAGCGCCAGTGCGGCTACCCGCTCGCTTACCTCAATACCGGCGTCTGTCAGGCTGTACTCGACCCGGGGCGGTACTTCGGGGTACGACACCCGCAGCACAAAGCCATCCCCCTCCAGCCACTGTAACGTTTGGGCGAGCATTTTCTCACTGACACCATCAATACGGCGGCGTAATTCACTGAAGCGATGCGTGCCCATCCGCAGCGCCACCAGGATCAGTAACCCCCAGCGGCTGGTAACGTGCTTCAGAACCTCTCTGGACGGGCAACCGCTGGCAAAAAGATCCCCGCAACGGGCGGGAGGAGTGATATCCGACACTGGTTTTACCCTCGTTATAACGCCAAAACTTACCAAAAGTTAGCATTAAACCCCACCCAGAACAATCAATAGACAAGCAACAGGTGGCGGCTGTTCTATAATGGACAGGTCATTTTCTCAGGGGGTAAGCGTGCAAGGGGTACCAGGACAATTCACGGATACGCGCGACCGCGCCCAGTTCCGGCACTTTCCGGCGCTGCCTGGCGTGGAGCTATACCATGCCCATATCACCCACCATAGCTTCGAGCCCCATACTCATGAAGCCTTTGGTATTGGCGCCATTACCGCCGGGGCAGAGCGCTTTCGCTACCGGGGTAGCCAGCATATTGCCGCCGCCAACTCACTGATCATGATGAACCCGGATGAGCTGCATACCGGCCAGGCAGAAACCAGTGATGGCTGGTGCTATCGCATGGTCTACCTCGATTCGCCGTTGCTCAATGCGCTGACCGGTAGCCAGCAATGGTGGTTTAATGAGGTTGTGCGCGATGATCCCCTGCGCGCCCGGCAAGTATGTGACCTGATCTTCGCTATCTGGCACAGCCATGACGATCTTTCCCGGGACGGGTTACTCCTCCACCTGGTCGATACCATTCGGCCCTACGCGAAGTGTAGCGGCGAGGATAGCGCCACTGGCCGCCAGCGTTTTACCATCGTCAAAGCGTACCTGCACGACAATTACATGCACAACATCACCCTCAGTGACCTGGCTGGCCTGCTCTCGCTGACCCCATGGCATTTCCAGCGCCAGTTTACCCGGCAGTTCCACGTGACCCCACACCAGATGCTGATGGCCATTCGCCTGTGGCGCGCCAAGCTCTTTCTGGCACAGGGAATGCCCGCTGCCGAGGTCGCCGCCGCCTGCGGCCTGGCGGACCAATCCCATCTTACCCGGGCCTTTACCCGCCGCTACGGTATTACCCCGGTGCGCTACCAAAAACAAGTTTCCTGCTAAAAGCGCAATCTGGTACAAGACGCCCCCGGGCGGCCCCCCACACAATGGCCACTGCTGATCGATGAGGTAAACCATGTTGTTATCAGGTGTGAGCTATGCCCTCCTGGCGGGGCTGATGTGGGGGTTGATTTTTGTCGGCCCGCTGATTGTGCCGGACTACCCGGCGATATTGCAGGCATTTGGCCGCTATCTGGCGCTGGGGATCATCGCTCTGCCCATCGCCTGGCTGGGACGTAAACGCCTGAAGCAGCTCAGCCTGCATGACTGGTTTACCGCCTTCCGGCTCTCCTGCGTGGGGAATATTGTCTATTACCTGTGCCTGGCCTGCGCCATTCAGCGCACCGGGGCGCCTATCTCAACCATGATTATCGGCACCCTGCCAGTGGTGATCCCGGTATGCGCTAACCTTATCTACAGCCAGCAGGATGGCCAATTGCCCTGGAGCAGACTGGCACCGGCGCTGGTGGTGATCCTGCTGGGGCTGGTGCTGGTGAACAGCGCAGAATTACGCCACGGGGTGCCGGGCTTCAACTGGTGGCGCTATTTAAGCGGTATCGGGCTGGCGCTGATCGCCGTGGCCAGCTGGGCGTGGTTTGCCCTGCGTAATGGCCGCTGGCTGCGGCAGAACCCGGATAAAAACCCGCTGATGTGGGCGACCGCGCAGGGCCTGGCAATCCTGCCGCTCTCCCTGCTGGGTTACCTGCTGAGCTGTCTGTGGTTACGGCACAGCGCGGTTGAATTCCCCCTGCCCTTTGGGCCGCGCCCGGCGGTGTTTATTACCCTGATGCTGGCCATTGCGGTGCTCTGCTCCTGGCTGGGTAACCTGTGCTGGAACATTGCCAGCCAGCGCCTGCCTACCGTGCTGGTGGGCCCGCTGATTGTCTTTGAGACCCTTGCCGGCCTGCTGTACGCTTTTTTATTACGCCACCAGATGCCGCCGCTGATGACCCTGTGCGGTATTAGCTGCCTGATTATCGGTGTCGTTATCGCGGTACGCGTCAAACCACAGCCCGTACAGACGCTGGCAACCCCAGTTGAAAAAAACCGCTAACTCAAAAGGGGTATAGCTTTTCTATAAGATGTATTTAAAATGCATCTTATACTTTTTGATGAGGCAACCACCATGGCATTTCGCGAACAGGCTTTAGGGGAACTGGCATTAACTATTCCGCGCGCATCGGCGCTGTTTCGTAAATATGAGCTGGATTACTGCTGCGGCGGTAAACAGACCCTTGAGAAAGCGGCTAACCGTAAATCCCTGGATCTCGACGCCCTGGAAGCAGAACTAGCAGAGCTGGCTAAAACCCAGCCGGAAAAGGACTGGCGCACCGCGCCGCTGGCGGAAATCATCGATCATATTATCGTCCGTTACCATGACCGCCATCGCGAACAACTGCCTGAGCTTATCATGCAGGCCACCAAAGTTGAGCGTGTACATGCCGCAAAACCCAGCGTACCCCGCGGCCTGGCAAAATATCTCACCCAGCTCCATGACGAGCTCAGCAGCCATATGATGAAAGAGGAGCAGATCCTGTTCCCGATGATCAAACAGGGTATGGGCGCTCATGCGGCCGGGCCAATCAACGTCATGGAAAGTGAACATGATGAAGCCGGTGAACTGCTGGAAGTGATCAAACACGTGACCGATAACGTTACGCCGCCGCCGGAAGCCTGCACCACCTGGAAAGCGCTGTATATGGGCATCAATGAGATGATTGATGATCTGATGAACCATATCAGCCTTGAAAATAATGTTCTGTTCCCCCGGGCGCTGGCCGGTAACTGATCGACTCTCATGAAAAAGGCGCCCGCGGGCGCCTGATGTTGTCTTACTTTTTGGGGCCGCGTGGCCCCTTTTTTATTTGCTGATGCGGGCAACCCGCTGCTTGCCGATAAACAACCAGCCCGCGCCGAGGAGAATAAACCACAGCGGCGTAACCATCAGCGCCTGGCGGGTATCATCTTCGAGGGTCAGCAAGACCAGAACGAAGGCGAAGAACGCCATACACACCCAGCACATCAATTTACCCAGCGGCATTTTGTAGATGGACTTCGCATGCAGCTCCGGGCGCTGCTTACGGTAAGCCAGGTAAGCGCACAGGATAATGGTCCAGACGAACATAAACAGGATCGCCGAAACGGTCGTCACCATAGTAAAGGCCGCTATCGCATCTGGCTTCAGGTAAATCAGCACTACCCCACCCAGCAAGCAGATGCAGGAGAATGTCAAGCCGGTGGCCGGTACTGCCCGGCGGGATAAGCGGGCAAACAGTGTAGGCGCTGCGCCATCCTGAGCAAGGCCAAACAGCATACGGCTGGTGGAGAACACCCCGCTGTTGGCGGAAGAGGCCGCCGAGGTCAGCACCACAAAGTTAATCACACTGGCGGCCGCAGGCAGCCCCACCAGCATAAACAGCTCCACAAACGGGCTCTTACTGGGGACAACAGAGCTCCACGGGGTCACCGACATGATCATAATCAGCGCGAACACATAGAACATAATGATGCGGATAGGGATCGAGTTAATCGCCCGGGGCAGGGATTTCTCCGGGTCTTTGGTCTCTGCCGCCGTGGTCCCGACCAGTTCAATACCCACAAAGGCAAATACCGCAATCTGGAAGCCCGCAAAGAAGCCGCTCAGCCCTTTCGGGAACCAGCCGCCGTCATTCCATAAATGGTCGAAAGAGGCCTGCACACCGGAGGGGGAGGTAAAGTGAGTTAACACCATCACCAGGCCCACAATGATCAGCGCGACAATGGCGACAATTTTGATCATTGCAAACCAGAACTCCATCTCACCGAACATTTTTACTGTTGCCAGATTCAGCGAGAGCAGCAACAGAATCACCGCCAGAGAGACCACCCACTCCGACAGCCCCGGAAACCAGAACTGGGCGTAGGCGGTAATTGCCACCACATCGGCCATACCGGTGACCACCCAGCAGAACCAGTAGGTCCAGCCGGTAAAATACCCCGCCCAGGGGCCAAGTAAGTCGGCGGCGAAGTCACTGAACGATTTGTACTCCAGATTGGATAACAGCAACTCCCCCATGGCGCGCATCACGAAAAACAGCATAAAGCCGATAATCATATAGACGAAAATGATCGAGGGGCCTGCCAGGCTGATGGTTTTGCCCGAGCCCATAAATAGGCCAGTACCAATTGCCCCGCCGATGGCGATAAGCTGAATATGTCGGTTTGTGAGATTTCTTCTGAGCGTGTGCTCTTCCGGGGGCTGAGTCGCCTTCGCAACCTTAACCTGATCTACCATAGTTTAACTTTCCTGTACGTCGTGTTGTGTATCAGGCTCTGATGGCCTGTGAGTATCGATAAAGGAAGCCAGATAACGCTGTCCACGCTACCGGGCCGGGTACCAGCTTTACTGGAAACGGCTTAAGAATATAATATGTTAATTTTATGTTTTATTTTTGTATTAAATTAAATCAGTAACGAGAATAGAATCACAAAAATACCCTGTTCCGGCATTTAAGCAATATAAAATATGGTGTCTTTATGGTGGGGTGCGGTGTCTTTATGGCGAGAGAAGCGCAGCACTGGACAGAACGGTAACCAACAACAAAAAACCCGCCGCAGCGGGTTTTTTCCGGACAGGCTTAGAGAATTTCCAGCAGTTCCACTTCAAATACCAGGGTGCTGAACGGCGGAATGGATGCACCCGCGCCACGTTCGCCATAGGCCAGGTTCTGGGGGATAGTCAGTTCCCATTTGGAGCCGACTGGCATCAGGGTCAGCGCTTCGATCCAGCCTGGGATCACACCGCTTACCGGGAATTCAGCCGGTTCACCGCGGGCAACGGAGCTGTCGAACACAGTACCGTCAACCAGCTTACCGGTGTAGTGGACACGCACGTGATCTTTACGTGCCGGGATCGGGCCAGTGCCCTGGGTCAATACCCGGAACTGTAAGCCAGTTTCAGTGCTGTTCACGCCATCGCGCTTAGCATTTTCATCCAGGTATTTCTGGCCTTCAGCGGCCAGCTCCTGCTGGCGCTCGCGGCGTACCGCATCGGCGCGCTCATGGACTTCCCGCAGCGCACGGTGAACAATATCAACCGGAACTGCCGGGGAATTCCCTTCCAGCGCATCACGCAGGCCAGCGACCAGGGCTTCTGGCAACAGGCCCTGCAGGCCAGATTCACGCAGCTGTTGACCAACTTGCAGACCAATACCGTAGCTTGCCTGGGATTCAACGCTGTCAAAAGAAGGGGTTGTCATGAGTTTTCCTTTCGTGATGTACAAAGTAGCGGGCAGCATAGCAGTACGAGCGAACAGGGTAAAATGTTCCTGCAGGAAAGATGACAAACCGCCTGGAAACAGAAACAATAGGCAATACAACTGTGCCTGTGACGATATGCCCGTCACGCACTCTGACATTGTTACCGGCATCAACGGGTTAGATCGCTATACTGGTAGCAGCTGGATATATTTTGTTCCTTAAGAGAACGAGGAAGCGATGGGAAGAACCGCTCCGGGGAGAAAAAGCCCACTGACCCGCTGTGCCAGCTGGCTGCGCACAACGATGGACCGGACGACAAGAACAGGAAATAAGGAGGCGCCAATGCGATTCGCCATAAAACCTGTGCTGTTACGCATCTGGCACGCGCCGGATGATTTCACGCTGATGGATCCGCTGCCCCTGGCGCACCGCCGCGGTATTATCGCGGGCGTGCTACTGATACTGCTGGGCTTCCTGTTGCCTGCCGGTAGTGATACGTCGCAGCCCACCGAAAGGAGCGGCACCCTGGATTATACCTCCGGGCAGCCGCAACCGGACCCGCAAATCGCTGTCAGCAACCAGTCCGCCCCACAACAAGTGGCCCCGATTGATCCCCAGCCGGTAAATGAACCCGCAGAGGACGATAGCAGCCAGGCACAATCCAGCGCCCAGTACCAGCCACCTGCCCCGCAGCCAACCCAGCGCGTGCAAACCACCATTCAGGGCCGCGCCCAGCAGCAGTCAGCGATTCCCTATCAGGGAAGCAGTGAAGATCCTCGCTGGCGTAGCTATACCCTCGAAGCAGGCAAGACCCTGGCCCAGTTATTCCGGGACAATAACCTGCCGCCGTCCGACGTTTACGCCATGGCCCAGGTGCAGGGCAATGGCAGCCCGCTCAGCAGTCTGAAAAGCGGCCAGGTGGTGCAGATTCGCCAGAACGATAGCGGCGTGGTTATCGGCCTCGCCCTGGATGCCAATGGCCAACAGGTGGTCTTCAGCCGTCTGTCAGACGGCAGCTTTGTGCGCACCCGCTAACCCACCACACGCCATACCGGGCAGCCCCCGGTATGGCGTTGTCATCGTCAGCCCCGCTTATTAACCCACCTGATCCCGGAACACACCAGCACCAGCGCCAGCGCGTATTTCCACTCCAGGATATTTTCGCCAAGAAAAACGGCTGACAGCACCGTCCCGGCGACCGGGATCACGAAGTTAAACGGCGCAATCATACTGACCCGGTGATATTTCAGGATAACGCTCCATAGCGCAAATGCCACGGATGACAGCAAAATCAGGTATCCCAGAACCGCCAGGGCCGTTACGCTGTGCACCACCAGCGTGCCGCCGGTCAGGTAGCCGCCCGCCACCAGCGCGGCGCCACCGATCGCCAATTGCCAGCCGGTCATGACCGTCGGGTCCAGGGTTTGCGAAAGGCGCTTACCGTACAGCATGGCCGCCGAGAGAATAAACGCCGCCAGCACAATAAAACCGTCCCCCTGCCAGGTAAAACTAAAATCCATCAGCGAATGGTTGAAGTTCACCAGCATCACGCCAAGAAAGCCGACGATACAGCCGAGGGATTTATTCAGGCTCAGCTTGTCATTCTGGTAGATAACATGCGCCAGCAAAACGCTAAAAAACGTGCCGGTGGCGTTCATGATCGACCCTTTCACCCCAGTGGTGTAGGCCAGGCCGACGTAGAAGAACGCATATTGTATTGAGGTCTGGGTTAGCCCCAGCGCCGTGAGCTGGCCAAACTGACGGCGGCTCAGCCCGGTAACCGGTTTCCCCTGGGCTAGCGCAAACAGCAGCAGTAAAAGCCCGGCCAATAAGAAGCGATACCCGGCAAATACGATTTTTGATGGAATATCATCCGTGGCTATCTGGAACAGTGCGTAACCGTTTTTGATCGCCGGATAAGAGCTCCCCCACAATAAACAACACAGGGTGGCTGATAAGTACGCCATATTTTTACGGGAAAAGACCGGGGCGGGTGCCGTTATCTCCATATCTGTTACCAATAGAAAAATAAAATAATGTTTTATTTTCTACTAACAGACGCGAAATAACTGTTTGCGGAATAACAAAATAAACAAAAAATGCCCGCAGGAGGCGGTATATCGGCGGGGAAAGCAGAAAGCAAAACGCCGGCGAAGGCCGGCGTTTTCGTGTTAGCGCTGCGAATAAGAAACTTATTCAGCAACTACCAGCACGTTCAGGTGTGCGAACACTTCGCTGTGAACCTGGAAGCTCACATCGTGGTCACCAGTGGTGCGCAGAACGCCGTTCGGCAGGCGAACTTCGCTTTTCGCAACAGTCACGCCAGCTGCAGTTACAGCATCAGCGATATCACGGGTACCGATGGAACCAAACAGTTTACCTTCGTCGCCTGCTTTAGACACGATGGTAACAGTTTCCAGTGCGTTGATTTTCTCAGCGCGCGCTTCAGCAGCTGCCAGAACGTCAGCCAGTTTGGCTTCCAGTTCTGCACGGCGTGCTTCGAAGTATTCAACGTTTTTCTTGGTAGCAGGAACAGCTTTACCCTGCGGTACCAGGAAGTTACGAGCGTAGCCCGCTTTAACGTTAACCTGATCACCCAGGCTGCCCAGGTTTGCTACTTTATCAAGCAGAATAACTTGCATTACCTTATCCTCTCAAGTCGTATTAGTGGACCGTGACCGATTACTGATGACGATCAGTGTACGGCAGCAGAGACAGGTAGCGAGCGCGTTTGATAGCGCGAGCCAGCTGACGCTGATATTTTGCACGGGTACCGGTGATACGGCTTGGGACAATCTTACCGCTTTCGGTGATGTAGTTTTTCAGCGTTGCGATATCTTTATAGTCGATCTCTTGAACGCCTTCCGCGGTGAAACGGCAGAACTTGCGACGACGGAAATAACGTGCCATATGGCTAGTCTCCAGAATCTATCAATTCAATCTGCTCGGCATGCAGTACCAGTTTACTTAGCCCATTGCGCGCCTGATGGCTGCAAACAAACCCAGTGACCGTGACTGCCGTACCGACCGTTATACTGTGAGTAATGGCCTGGTTCTCGTGCCCGCTAACAATAACTGGCATTTGACACCACGCCTGCCGATTAAAACCGGCCTCCTCCTGCACAGAACGATGCTCAAGCACGAACTGGCAGTGTGGAATTCCTGATGGGCTGACCTTACGCAGAGGTGCCCTGCGAACCACGCCGGACAACACCAGACGGTTGGCCATCAGAAATTACTCTTCAGAATCCCCAGCTTCAGCATCATCAGAGGTTTCGTTAGCGAAATCTTCACGACGCTCACGGCGTTCGTCTTTCGCTTTAACCATCGGAGACGCTTCAGTCACAGCGTGTTTAGTACGCATAACCATGCTGCGGATAACGGCATCGTTGAAGCGGAAGGTAGTTTCCAGCTCATCGATAACTTCCTGCGGCGCTTCAACGTTCAGCAGAACGTAGTGTGCTTTGTGCAGTTTGTTGATCGGGTAAGCCAGCTGACGGCGGCCCCAGTCTTCCAGACGGTGGATCTTGCCTTCTGCACCAGTGATGGCAGCAGAGTAACGCTCGATCATACCCGGAACCTGTTCGCTCTGGTCAGGATGGACCATAAAAACGATTTCGTAATGACGCATCGAATTGCTCCTTACGGATTATTCAGCCTCCTGTACGGGTCAGCCGCGGCCCTGGGAGGCAAGGAACGAGTTTTAAGTGCGGCTGAAAATTTGACGCGCCATTCTACTCATAGCCCCCCGGGAACTCAAGGAAACATTCAGGTAAAACGCACATTTACCGGGACTATTATGGAAACCCGTTAGTTATTGAGGCGTTAGCGCCACAGCATGAATTTATTTGAACGAGAGCATCAATGTTGCTCACTTTTCATTCAATAATAACGGACTAAACTACTAATACAGGGATTAAGCGCCACCAGGAGCGCCCTGTAAGCGCAGCCCACAACTCGCAGTATGTTAAGCAGTCCTGCAGTAGACCCACACCGGTGTGACCTGGCCCCCGACGGGTAAGGAGTCAACCATGAAAATCATCACCATCGCTCTCACCACCACGCTGTTTTTGCTTTCGGCCAGCGCCAGTGCCGCGATCAAAGTCTCGGGAAGCCAGGCCAAAAATATGGATGACGTCCAGAGCCTCGGCGTTATCTATATCAATCACAATTTTGCCACCGAAGACGACGCCAACAGCGCGCTGGATGCGCAAGCAGACACCAACGGTGCCCGCTTCTACAGCCCGATCCTGATGCGAGAACCGGGCAGCAATGGCAATATTCACGCCAGTGCAGAGCTGTTCCGCTAAGCCCCGGGCAGGTGCTGGGCGAAAAACCTGACGGTGGCTTCCAGCGCCTCCGGTGTCACCCGGTGGCGCACACCGGCCTGCCACTGGCAGGTCAGTAGCGCGGCTCCCCCCTGTTCGAGTAACTGGTGCTGCAAACGCAGCGAATCCGCCGCGGGCACCACATCATCATCCAGCCCATGCCATAAAAACAGCGGGCGATCGCTTAGGGTGCGGAGGTTTACGCTCGCCTCATAATCCGCCAGCGGCGCCATAATCTGCCCGAATGTCGCCTCCGCCTCCCGGCTGGTAAGGGGCAATGGCGGAAATAGCGTTCTGGCTAACGGCGCATAAAACCCGGACCCCATCAGGCTGGCGGCACAAGCCACTTCAGGATGCCGGGCCATGATCCCCAGGGCCGTCATCCCCCCCATTGACGCCCCACCCACCCCCAGCGCCCCCGGCAAGACCTGGCCGGTTGCCAGGATAGCGTCACGCAGACGCGGATACTCCACCAGGTTCTGGTACAGAATGTGCCAAAAATGGGTCAAACGCCCGGTGTTGTCGCCATAATAGCGATCGCCGTGTTCTGCTGCATCCGGCATGATAACGCGAATACCCGCCATAGCCAGCGCCACTGCACAGTAGCTATACACTGTTTTTGACGAGCTAAATCCATGATAAAACACCACCGTCGGTAGTGGGGTGGTCCGCATGCCCGCCGGGCAGGCATGCAGTACGGCAGTATCAGCATAATGCTCGGTAAAGACTTCGATCATATCGTCCTCTGGGGCTTTCTGTTCAGCTGTTCACTATGATCCTCACAGCGCATTCCGGCAAGTGCTGAACCGGTTAATGTCAGGATGAGACGTTGATTACGCTTTTCGTATGATCAGAGTGAAAAAGCACGTCAAAGTTAACAGTTTCAGAACATTAAGCTAACATACATTCTGACCACATATACAATATGGTTAACAGGAAATGGGTGCACGAATGAAAAGATGGGTGCCGATGGCTGTCGCAGTAATACTGACTACCGGCTGTAGTGTGTTGCAGGTAACCCCCACACCACCGCCGCCAGTGGCCAGTTATCCGCAAGAAATACAGCGCGCCCAGACCAGCGGCTTACAGCGCCTGGGGAGTGTATCTGCCATGGTGAGAGGTTCACCGATGGACGGCGAGGCGGCAATCAAAGCGAAAGCGGCCCGCGCCGGGGCAGATTACTACATGATCATCATGAACGATGACACCACCCTCCCCGGCCAATGGTACATTCAGGCTATCTTGTACCGCCGCTAGTCCCACCGCCCCTATCATGGTGTGCCATTTCCTGTCGCGTTAGCCCGGCTGCTCTGCTGCCGGGTGAGGGTGCAGGACCCCCTGTCTGAGACAGGGCACGATGAAATGGAGCCACTCATGAAACGATCCTTTGCTTTGACATCCTTACTGCTCTCTGCCGGACTGATTAACACCACGGCGCAGTCGGCGGAAAATGTCTGCGCCGATCAGGTCACCGGGTTCAACGAGATTGGCGTATTTTCGCTGCACGGGCTCAGCGGTAGCCCGCAGGATATTGAGCGTATTGTTGCTCTCACTGCCGATGAGCAAGGTGCCAGCTTCTACCGCATTATTCAGTTAGAGGAAAGCAGCAGTGCCGATGACTGGAGCGTGCAGGCGATTTTTTACGCCTGACCCCGCCCTACAGGGGCGATAGCGGTTATCGCCCCTGCCCCGCTACACCACACCGCCGGTGGCCCGGCGTAATACCTCCCCGGTGACGTTAGCAGACAGCTGCACGGGCCCGCGCGGATCAAGCATCATCCGGCACCAGGCATCTGCCAGCAGCGGGGGCAGATACTGCAATACCTGGCAAGCGCAACCCAGCAACATTAAGCGCTGCGTCAGATCCCGGGCTTCAGCCTCTTGCGGCCTCCCCAGCCGTTGCTTTACTTGCCGCCAGGTACGATCAAAATGACGGTTCTGGCCTTTAACCGCCTCAAACTCCTGCTGGAGCAGCGCGTTTATCGCCGGGTTTCTGGCCAGCACCCGCAGCACATCAAGGCACATAATATTGCCAGAGCCCTCCCAGATACTGTTGACCGGCATCTCCCGGTACAGCCTGGGCAGCTCGCTATCCTCGCAGTAACCGATACCGCCTAATACTTCCATGGCTTCGGCCACAAACGGGATACCGGCCTTGCAGATCCCGAACTTTGCCGCCGGGGTGAATAAACGGCCCCACAGCGCTTCTGCGGGGTTCTGGCGTTGATCCCATGCCCTGGCAAGGCGGAACAGGAATGCGGTCTGCCCTTCCAGTTGCAGGGTCATTCTGCCCAGTACCTGGTGCATCAGGGGCTGGTCAATAAGCATTTTGCCGAAGACCTGGCGCTGATGGGCATGATACAGCGCCACCGACAGCGCCCGGCGCATCAGGCCGTGACTCCCCAGCGCGCAGTCAAACCGGGTCAAACCGCCCATTTTCAGGATATGCCGCACCCCGTCGCCCTCTTCCCCCATCAGCCAGGCGCTGGCACCGCAAAACTCCACTTCACTGCTGGCGTTGGAACGGTTACCCAGTTTGTCTTTCAGGCGCATCAGGTGCACCTGATTACGGCTGCCGTCTGGTAGAAAGCGCGGCAGAAAAAAGCACGACAGCCCGCCAGCGGCCTGGGCCAGCACCAGATGAGCATCACTCTGGGGCACGGAGAAAAACCACTTGTGGCCGGTCAGCAGGTAGTGCTCTCCCGGCCCTCTGGCGGCGGCAGGTTCAGCCCGGGTGGTGTTGCTGAGTACGTCGGAGCCCCCCTGTTTTTCCGTCATCCCCATGCCGATCAGCAGGCCGCGCTTCTCATGGCCAACGCCGAACCGCGGATCATAGCGATCGCTCAGCAGGCGCGGTAGCCAGCCCTGGAAGGGAGCAGGCAGCATCTGTTGCAGTAAGGGGATAGCGGCGTGGGTCATGGTCACCGGGCACAGTGTGCCCGCCTCAACCTGGGCATGAAGAATAAACCGCGCCGCCCGGGCGACCATATCGCCACTGCGGGCGTCCTCCTGCCAGGGCAAGTTATGTACCCGGCTGGCGCACAGCCCCTGCATCAGCAGATGCCAGGCCGGGTGGAAGCGCACATCGTCCAGCCGTGCGCCCCGGGGATCGAAACTCAGCAGCTCCGGTGGCCGGAGATTGGCCAGCCGCCCCAGTTCCAGGGATTCCGCAGAGCCAAGCTGGCTGCCGATACTGGCCAGCAGTTCACAGTCCCAGCCGGCGCCTTCCCGCACCACCGCCTCACGCAGGGCGCAATCGGATAAAAAAAGGTTGCTGTTACTCAGGGGCTGCGGCTGGTTAAAAACGGTATGTGTTTGCCAGGCCATGGCGTCCCTCCCGTTATCACACTCGGTTAAGTATGGACATTTCCGGGGGGTCTGCACGGGGCAGTGCGGGGAAACGGGGCGCAGATCGCGCCCCGTGGGGGAATTACAGGCTGCGCTGGCGCACCGCTTCGAACAGGCAAATCCCGGTAGCCACCGAGACGTTCAGGGAGGAGACGCTCCCTGCCATTGGGATGCTGATTAGCTCATCGCAATGTTCCCGGGTCAGGCGGCGCATCCCTTCCCCTTCAGCGCCCATCACCAGAGCCAGCGGCCCGGTCAGTTTGCTCTGGTGTAGGGTGTGGTCCGCTTCACCGGCGGTGCCGACGATCCAGACATTCGCTTCCTGAAGCAGGCGCATGGTGCGGGCCAGGTTAGTGACCCGGATCAGCGGCACCGTTTCCGCAGCGCCACAGGCCACTTTTTTCGCCGTGGCATTGAGCTGGGCGGAGCGATCTTTCGGCACGATCACCGCATGTACCCCGGCGGCGTCCGCACTGCGCAGGCAGGCACCGAGGTTATGGGGGTCCGTCACGCCATCAAGGATCAGCAAAAACGGGCGTTCAAGGCCATCCAGCAGATCCGGTAAGTCATTTTCCTGGTACTGACGGCCAGGTTTCACCCGGGCGATAATCCCCTGGTGAACGGCACCTTCGGATTTTTCATCCAGCCACTGGCGGTTAGCCAGCTGGATAACAATCCCCTGCGCTTCCAGTGCGTGGATCAGCGGCATCAGCCGTTTATCTTCACGCCCTTTGAGCATAAATACTTCCTGAAAGCGTTCCGGAGCGCGCTCCAGCAGGGCCTGCACCGCATGGATGCCGTAAATCATTTCACTCATGAAAAATACTCGTTGTGTCCCGCCTGATGGGGCAGCAATGCGCCCCGGTTATCAGGCGGGAAGTTTACCCGATCAGTCGGCTTTTTTCTTCGCTGCGCGTTTGGCTTTCGTGGCCGCAGCGATTTTCTGGGTTTTGGCGGACGGTTTGGCTTTTTTGCCTGGCTTCGCGCTGGCTTTATCGCCCTCTTTTTTGCCGCCGGTTTTTTTACCGCGAAAGGCGCTGTCTGGCTCGAAGTTAACCCGTTTGCCCGCATTGCGGCGACGTGAAGGTTTATCGCTACCGCCGGTGGCCTTTTTGGCTTTGTCTTTGGCCGTCTTACCGGCCCCGCGCACCACGCGCTGGCTGGAGATCAGCGAGAAGTCGATTTTACGCTCGTCCATGTTGACGGCTTCAACCCGCACTTCCACTTTATCCCCCAGACGATACGTCTGGCCGCCGGACTCGCCAATCAGGCGCTGGCCCACCTGGTCAAAGCGGTAGTAGTCGTTATCCAGGGAAGAGACATGTACCAGCCCGTCGATAAACAGATCATCCAGCCGGACAAAGAAACCAAAGCCAGTCACGCTGGCGATAACCCCGTTAAAGACCTGGCCTACCTGATCCTGCATAAAGTCGCACTTCAGCCAGTCCGCAACATCGCGGGTGGCCTCGTCGGCGCGGCGCTCAGTCATTGAGCAATGGGCGCCCAGTTGCAGCATCTCTTCGGTGTTGTAGTGCCAGCCGCCGGTGGCGGTGCCTTTATCGCCCGGGTGTTCACCATTGGCCAGCGCCAGCAGGTATTTGATAGCCCGGTGTAATAACAGGTCAGGATAACGGCGGATCGGCGAGGTAAAGTGCGCGTAAGAGCTGAGCGATAACCCAAAGTGGCCGCGGTTTTCCGGGTCATAAATCGCCTGTTTCATGGAGCGCAGCAGCATGGTTTGCAGCATCTCGTGATCGGGGCGATCGGCAATGGAGTTCAGCAATTCGCCATAATCTTTCGGCTCCGGCTTACTGCCGCCGGGCAGTTCCAGCCCCAGCTCTGCCAGTACCGAACGGAACGCGGTGATAGCCTCGTTAGACGGCCGGTCGTGAATACGGAACAACGATGGCTCTTTGTGTTTTTCGACAAAGCGCGCCGCTGACACGTTGGCGAGGATCATGCACTCTTCGATCAGCTTATGGGCGTCGTTACGCTCGGTTTTCTCAATGCGCTCAATACGGCGCTCAGCGTTGAAGATAAATTTGGCTTCTTCGCTTTCAAAGGAGATCCCGCCGCGTTCGGCGCGGGCCTGGTCGAGGACTTTGTACAGGGTGTGCAGCTCTTCCAGGTGCGGCACCAGCGGACGGTACTGCTCGCGCAGCTCCTGATCCCCTTGCAGAATATGCCACACCTTGGTGTAGGTCAGCCGGGCATGGGAGCTCATCACCGCTTCATAGAATTTGTAGGAAGACAGGTTGCCGCGGGCGGAGATGGTCATCTCACATACCATGCACAGTCGGTCTACCTGTGGGTTCAGGGAGCACAGGCCGTTAGACAACACTTCCGGCAGCATCGGTACCACCTGGGACGGGAAGTACACTGAGGTGCCGCGGTTGCGGGCCTCTTTGTCCAGCGGGGTCCAGGGGCGCACGTAGTAGCTGACATCAGCAATGGCCACCCACAGGCGCCAGCCGCCGCCGCGTTTCTTCTGGCAGTAAACCGCATCATCAAAGTCACGGGCGTCTTCGCCATCAATGGTGACCAGCGGCAGATCCCGCAAGTCCACCCGGCCGGCTTTGGCTTCTTCCGGCACCTGCTCTTTCAGGGTGGCGACTTGTTCTTCTACCGGCTTCGGCCAGACATAGGGGATCTCATGGGTGCGCAGGGCCATGTCCACGGCCATGCCGGTGCCCATATTGTCACCCAGCACTTCAACAATTTTCCCGACGGCTTTGGTGCGGCGGGTTGGGCGCTGGGTCAGCTCCACCACCACCACAAATCCCATACGGGCACCGCGGATCTCTTCCGGCGGAATTAAAATATCAAAGCTCAGGCGGCTGTCGTCCGGCACCACAAAACCAACACCGGCATCGGTAAAGTACCGGCCAACAATCTGGCTGGTTTTCGGTACCAGTACCCGCACCACGCGGGCTTCACTGCGGCCTTTACGGTCGGCACCCAGCGGCTGGGCGAGCACCACATCACCGTGGATACAGGTTTTCATCTGCTCGGAAGACAGATACAGATCGTCTTTACGGCCTTCGACACGCAGGAAGCCGTAGCCATCCCGGTGACCAATGACCGTGCCTTTTAGCAGGTCGAGTTTCTCCGGCAGGGCATAGCACTGGCGGCGGGTGAAGACCAGCTGGCCGTCGCGCTCCATGGCGCGCAGGCGGCGGCGCAGCGCCTCAAGCTGTTCTTCATCGGTAATATTCAGCGTCTGGGCAATTTCTTCCCGCTTCGCGGGTTTGTCGCGCTTAGCAAGCAAGTCGAGAATAAATTCCCGGCTGGGGATCGGGTTAGCGTATTTTTCTGCTTCGCGTTCCTGGAAAGGGTCTTGTGACATAGCGGTTCCTCCGTTGTCA
Source organism: Shimwellia pseudoproteus (assembly GCF_016415625.1). Classification (GTDB taxonomy): domain Bacteria; phylum Pseudomonadota; class Gammaproteobacteria; order Enterobacterales; family Enterobacteriaceae; genus Shimwellia; species Shimwellia pseudoproteus. The sequence goes on along the minus strand of NZ_WBXP01000005.1, from coordinate 40,509 downwards.
TCATCTGGCGGCAATGTCGTCATTCCACCAGCAATAATTTGTAGAGCGGCGGGTTCTCATTAACGAGTTCCGCCAGCGTGTAGTTATCCAGCTCCGCCAGGAAGCTGTTTACCGCACGTGCAAGGGCTTGTTTTAAGCGGCAGGCCGGGGTGATATGGCAAAACTCACTGCTGCAATTCACCAGGGTTAGCGGTTCCAGTTCACGGACCACATCACCAACCCGGATATCGCTGGCCGGTTTTCCCAGACGGATACCGCCGTTTTTTCCCCGTACCGCCGCTACATACCCTGCCCGGCTCAACTGGTTGATGATCTTCACCATATGGTTACGGGACACGCCATAGACCTCGGTGACTTCCGAGATACTGGTCATCTTCCCTTCGGGAAGGGATGCCATATAAATCAGGGCACGCAGGCCATAATCCGTAAAACTTGTTAACTGCACATCAACCTCGTGTCGCAGAAAAAACCACACCCTTTGCTAAAGTGCTTAGCTGGCGTAAAAACCACGGAAGTGCGTAGTCCCCGGCAGAAAACGCCAGTATAGATAATATTGATGATAAACCAGCCCTGTATCAGGCCGCTAATTTATTTGGGGAAAGAAGAAAGGAAAGCGCGGGATGCTAAAAGGGCGGGATAACCCCGCCCTGGATAATTATGCGTCGAACGGGTCGCTCAGAATCATCGTTTCAGTACGGTCCGGACCGGTTGAAATAATATCAATCGGTACACCGGTCAGTTCTTCGATACGTTTCACGTAATCCAGTGCCGCCTGCGGCAAGCCGCTGCGTTCTTTCACACCAAAGGTGGATTCAGACCAGCCCGGCATGGTTTCGTAAATCGGCTCGATACCTTCCCAGTCGTCCGCCGCCAGCGGTGTGGTGGTCACTTCACGGCCATCCGGCATACGGTAAGCGACACACAATTTCACTTCTTTCAGGCCGTCCAGAACGTCCAGCTTCGTCAGGCAGAAGCCAGACAGGGAGTTGATCTGTACAGCGCGGCGTACCGCCACGGTATCCAGCCAGCCAGTACGGCGGCGGCGACCGGTAGTAGCACCGTATTCGTTACCCTGTTTGCACAGGTATTCACCGGTTTCATCAAACAGCTCGGTCGGGAATGGACCCGCACCCACACGCGTAGAGTACGCTTTGATGATACCCAGTACATAATCCACATAACGCGGGCCCAGGCCAGAGCCGGTCGCCACGCCACCGGCAGTGGTGTTAGAAGAGGTTACGTACGGATAAGTACCGTGGTCGATATCCAGCAGTGTCCCCTGGGCGCCTTCAAACATGATGAAATCACCACGTTTACGGGCCTGATCCAGCAGATCGGACACATCAACCACCATGCTGGTCAGCAAGTCGGCAACCGCCATCACGTCATCAAGGACTTTCTGGTAGTCAACGGCGTCAACCTTGTAGTAATTCACCAGCTGGAAGTTGTGATATTCCATCACGTCTTTCAGTTTGGCTGCGAAGGTGTCTTTGTCGAACAGATCGCCCACGCGCAGGCCGCGGCGAGCAACTTTATCTTCGTAAGCCGGACCAATGCCGCGACCGGTAGTCCCGATAGCTTTGGCGCCACGTGCTTTTTCGCGGGCGTTATCCAGCGCGACGTGGTAATCCAGAATCAGCGGACAGGCTTCAGATAACAGCAGTCGTTCACGAACGGGAACACCACGGTCTTCCAGCGCTTTCATTTCTTTCAGCAGTGCTGCAGGGGAAAGCACCACACCGTTGCCGATGATGCTGGTGACATTTTCACGCAGAATACCTGATGGAATAAGATGAAGAACGGTTTTTTCACCGTTAATGACGAGAGTGTGACCGGCGTTGTGACCACCCTGGTAGCGCACAACATATTTTGCCCGTTCGGTAAGAAGATCGACGATCTTCCCTTTGCCTTCGTCACCCCATTGGGTGCCGAGTACGACGACGTTGTTACCCATTTTCAAAATCACCGTTTGCTTAAAAATGGATTCTACCAGAGGTTAATAAAATGGTCAGCACTTAATATATACAAAATCGCGTTGTTTTGGCTGTTTTTTGCTCAGTTAATCGTTTTCGTCAACATGTAGTAGATCACAAAGCCAGCAACCACAAGTCCGCCGCCAAAGCGACGTAACAGGATGTCAGGCACTTGTGACATTGTTAACACCATCCGCCGCCACAGCCGGGGAGCCAGCATCGGGCCAAGCCCCTCAATAATCAAAACCAGGGCCACCGACAGCCAAATTGATGCATGCATGTTGTTTTCTCTAGAAAAATAACCAATAAAAAAAGAGCCGGCATTCACCGGCTCTTATAAATAATTAACCTGCTACTAGTTTAGCGCGAACTGCTGGTCGGCGTCTTCATATAACGGAAGAAGTCGCTATCCGGGCTCAGTACCATAACATCCTGATTAGACTGGAAGCTCTTCTCATAGGCACGCATACTGCGGATAAAGGCATAGAAGTCCGGATCCTGGCTGAATGCATCGGCAAACAGCTTCGCGGCTTCCGCATCACCTTCACCGCGGTCGATACGGGCAGCACGCTCGGCTTCCGCCAGAGTACGGGTCACTTCGTAGTCCGCACCGGCACGCAGCTTCTCAGCCTCTTCCTGGCCCTGAGAACGATGACGACGGGCAACGGCTTCACGCTCGGCACGCATACGGCTGAAGATAGCTTCAGACACTTCGGTTGGCAGGTTGATCTGCTTGATACGCACATCCACCACTTCAATACCCAGTGCCGCCATACTGTTCGGGTTCACCACCGGCACTTTACCGTTAGTTTCTTGGGTCACGCGGGCGGCAGCAGAAGCAATCGCATCATCCGCCGCCGGGGTTGCCACTTCATCATCCGTGCCAGCGGTACCGGAGTTCAGGGCATCGCGCACTTCCAGGGTCAGACGACCGCGGGAGTCAGTCACGATATCTTTCACATCCAGGCGGCCAATTTCAGAACGCAGACGGTCACTGAACTTACGTTTCAGCAGCACTTCGGCCTGAGACACATCGCCACCGCCGGTTGCCAGGTAGTAGCGGCTGAAATCACTGATACGCCATTTAATGTAGGAATCGACGATCAGGTCTTTCTTCTCTTTGGTAACAAAGCGGTCCGCCTGGTTATCCATGGTCTGAATACGGGCATCCAGCGTTTTCACCGATTCGATAAACGGAATTTTGAAATGCAGGCCCGGTGCGAAGACCAGCGGCTTGTTTTCATCATCACGCACCACTTTACCGAAACGCAGCGTAATACCACGCTCACCCTCTTTAACCACAAAGACGGAGGTATACAGCACCACCAGTACAACGATGATGGCAGCAATAATCGACTTACGCATGGTTATTCTCCTCCCCGACGCAGAGCATTAGCCCGACGCTGATCCATAATGTCGCCACTACTCACTGATGAGGAAGAGGACGTTGATGCACTATCCTGGCCAGATGGGGCTGGCGGCAGGCGCAGCAGATTTCCCGCAGCAGAACTATTGCTCTTTACCGCAGGCTGGCTTCCCCCTTTTAGCATCTGATCCAGCGGCAGTACCGTCAGGTTGCCACCTTTATCGTTGTTAATAAGTACTTTGCGGGTATGGCTCAGCACTTTTTCCATGGTTTCGATATACAGACGCTCGCGGGTAATCTGCGGTGCGGCTTTGTATTCAGGCAGCAGCTTGGCAAAACGCGCCACTTCACCCTGCGCTTCGAGGACGGTCTGGGTTTTATACGCCCGGGCCTCTTCTAAAATACGCTGCGCCTGGCCGTTAGCCCGCGGCTGTACTTCGTTAGAATAGGCTTCCGCCTCACGAATGTACTGCTGTTCATTTTCACGGGCCGCGATAGCATCATCAAAGGCCGCTTTCACTTCCTCTGGCGGACGCGCCGTCTGGAAGTTGACGTCCAGCAGGGTTATCCCCATTTTGTACGGGCGGATAGTTTCTTCCAGCTCACGCTGGGTATCGCTACGCACCACGGTACGGCCTTCGGTAAGAATTTTGTCCATGGTGTATTTACCGATTACGCCGCGCAGGGCGCTATCGGTAGCCTGACGCAGACTGTCGTCCGCGCTGGTCACACTGAACAGGTATTTTTCCGGATCGGTAACCCGGTACTGGACGTTCATTTCTACCCGCACCACGTTTTCGTCGGAGGTCAGCATCACGCCGGATGCCGCCAGCTCGCGTACCGATTCAACGTTAACCGCGGTGACGTCATCAATAAACGTCGGTTTCCAGTTCAGGCCGGGCTCAACCAGATGGCTGAACTTACCAAAGCGGGTCACCACACCGCGCTCGGCTTCTTTAATGGTATAGAAACCACTACCGGCCCAAATAATGACGACTGCCGCCGCCACTATCCCGACTACGCGCCCGCCTAATGGGCCACGCGGCGCCTGGCCTGTACCACCGGTTCCTGTGCCTTTCCCCCCGCCCAGCGCACCAAGCTTTTTGCTCAGTTTGCGGAAGATATCATCCAGATCAGGTGGCCCCTGATCACGACCTCCTTTGTTCCCCCCAGAGTTGCCGCCTTGGTTATTGCTGCTTCCCCACGGGTCGCGGTCCTGTCCGTTATTACCGGGCTGATTCCACGCCATGTATATGCTCCATATTAGTTGTGCGGTGATATCCCCCGAGGGGGAAAAGTCTTCAGACCATCGCCATTCACTGATCAGACAATATAATCCACCAGCTCTGGCTCTTGTTTACAAAGGCGACGCCAGTCAACAATAGGCATACGAATTTGTAGGCCAATGCTACCGTCCTCCTCCATCCACTCTTTTTCTATCGCCTGAAGCTGATAAAACCGGCTCCGTAACCGCCCTGCCTGTGGGGGTAAGCACAACGAATGTTGCGCCAGTTCCCCAGACAAACGTTCCGTCAGAGCCTGGAAAAGCAGTGGAATACCTTCACCTGTCTGGGCGGAAAGCCAGACACGTACCGGTACATTTTCATCATCGCGATCGATACGCGGGACAAACCCGTCCAGAGCATCAATCTTGTTCATCACGTGCAGGGTCGGGATCTCGTGCGCATCGATCTCTTCCAGCACCTCATCGACTGCGGCAATATTTTCCTGAATCCGCGCGTCGGCAGCGTCAATCACATGTAATAACAGTGTCGCCTGACGCGTTTCCTGTAAGGTGGCTTTAAACGCCGCCACAAGATCATGAGGTAACTGGCGAATGAACCCAACGGTATCGGCAAGCACGGATTCGCCCACGTCGGCAATATCAATACGCCGCAGGGTGGGGTCCAGGGTAGCAAACAACCGATCCGCAGCGTACACCTGCGCTTCAGTGATGCGGTTAAACAGGGTGGATTTTCCGGCGTTGGTATAGCCCACCAGAGAAATAGTCGGGATATCTGCTTTCGTCCGTGACCGGCGTCCCTGTTCACGTTGTTTTTCAACGCGCTCCAGGCGGGAAAGGATTTGGCTGATTCTGCCACGTAGTAAGCGGCGGTCCGTTTCCAATTGGGTTTCCCCCGGGCCGCGTAAACCGATCCCCCCTTTCTGGCGCTCAAGGTGAGTCCACCCGCGTACTAAGCGGGTCGCCAGATGGCGCAACTGCGCCAGCTCAACTTGCAGCTTCCCCTCATGGGTGCGGGCACGCTGAGCAAAAATATCTAAAATAAGTCCAGTGCGGTCAATAACCCGACACTGGCAAACCTGCTCGAGATTACGTTCCTGAGCCGGGCTTAACGCATGGTCAAATAACACGACCGACGCACCAGTGGCTTTAACAGCATCGGCAATTTCAATTGCCTTGCCTTCCCCGACAAAATACTTGGGGTGCGGTGCTTTTCGGGTACCGGTAATCACCTGCATTGCGTCGACACCGGCGGAAGAAACCAGAGATTCAAATTCGTGAATATCTTCCAAATCTTTGTCTTGCGTAAAATAGATGTGTACCAGTACCGCCTGCTCACCGGCTTCATAACGGTCAAACAAGCGTAAACCCTCCAAAAAGATCAGCGGGGAACACAGATGAACTGGTTCCCCGACATGGAAAAACAGCCATCAACCTTATTCGGCGTCTTCGTTTTCCTGCTGTGCGCTACCTGCGCCAGCCTGCGCATTACCACTGTGGTGATAATTGCTGGTGCCTGTTCCGGGATTATTACTGTGATGAGAAACCGGACGGGACGGCACGACGGTAGAGATCGCGTGTTTGTAAACCATCTGACTAACGGTGTTTTTTAACAGGATCACAAACTGATCAAAAGATTCAATCTGGCCTTGCAGCTTAATACCATTCACCAAATAAATAGAAACCGGAACACGCTCCCGACGCAATGCGTTCAGGAACGGATCTTGTAAAGATTGCCCCTTAGCCATTCTATCTTTTCCTTATATGCTTGTTGTTTGTACTCAAGGGCCAATGGCCCTGAAAAACTGCGTAAAAATTTGCGCACGATGCGATTCAATTGTACACATTCAGTTGTGCTTAGCACTAACAACCTTTGTCACTTCGCTACAGGCCTGTTCCGGGTTGTCACTATCCAGCCAGTGGACCCCTTCCCAGCCACGTAACCAGGTTATCTGGCGCTTCGCTAACTGTCTCGTGGCACAAATACCTCGGTAAACCATTTCATCGTAAGATATTTCCCCGGCAATATACGACCACATCTGCCGGTAACCTACACAACGAATGGAAGGCATATCCGTATGCAAATCTCCGCGAGCAAAGAGCACCCGTACTTCTGATTCAAAATCTGCAGCTAACATCTGGTGAAAACGCTGCTCAATTCGCTGATGAAGCAGCTCACGACTCGCCGGAGCGATAGCAAACTGATGCACACGATAAGGCAATGCTTCGCCAGACGTTTGCGTCAGTTCCGTTAAAGTTTTACCCGAAATGAAAAAAACTTCCAGTGCCCGGGAAAGCCTTTGCGGATCATTTGGATGAATACGTGCTGCCGAAACAGGATCAATCACCTGTAATTGGCGGTGCAACGCTTCCCATCCTTGCTCTGTCGCGACTTTTTCAATCTGTGCTCTTACTTGCGGATCCGCTGAGGGCAGAGGCGATAGCCCCTCAAGCAAAGCCTTAAAATACAGCATGGTCCCGCCAACCAGCAGGGGGATCCGCCCGGCGGCAGTAATGTCCGCCATCTGGACCAGCGCGTCTTTGCGAAAGTCCGCGGCAGAATACGCCTGTGAGGGATCCCGAATATCCAGTAACCGGTGCGGTGCCTGTGCCAGTTCTGCGGCGGAGGGCTTCGCGGTACCGATATCCATGCCTTTATATATCAGGGCAGAATCAACACTTATCAATTCCACCGGTAATATTTCCTGCAGGCGCATGGCCAGTGCAGTTTTACCGGATGCCGTCGGGCCCATTAAAAAGAGCGCCGTTGGCAGGGTTTCTTTATTGGTTTCAGATATCACGTCAGTCATTCTTCAGGGCTGCTATCGCCGAATGTAAATCCACTGATTGCAACAGACCACCCGGCGGCGCTTTAACCAGATGCGGGCAAAGCCGCTCTACATCCGCCAGTAGTGTGATCGCCTGGGCAACCGTCCAGTGGTTTTCACCTTCCAGATGACGTGCCAGCCACTGCGTTACCGCCGTGGTATTCACTTCATTTTGCTGCGCCAGGTAGCCTATCAGTTCAGGAATCAAGTTTTGTAAATTTTGTTTTCTCAAGGGTAAAGGCACAGTTCGGATCGTCACATACTGGGCATCCAGATGGAATTCTATCCCCACAGTGGCCAGGGCCTCCTGCCACCGGGTGGCGGTCTGATGTTCCTGTTCTGAGGTCTTCAGACGTACCGGAATCAACAGCGGCTGGGCGCACAGTTTATCGCTCCCTGGCGTTAACTGCGCCATCCGCAGCCAGCGCTCCGCTACAGGCAAAGACAACAGTTGCAGCCGTTGGTTCGCTTCCAGCAGCGCCAATTGGCCGTTAACCACCGTCAGCACCCGCCCAAAACTGGTGGCCTGATCGGCAATCGCCTCCGCCGCGTCAGGTTCCCGCAGCCGGGTATCCGCAGCCGGTGTCGGCGTTTCCAGTAAACGCTGGTACAACGTCCCCTGCTGTTTCTGGTAACCCTGCTGGGCATGGGGCCAGGACACAGCGCTGCCCTCGGGGACGTGGCTGCCAGTACGGGGCTCCCGCGGGGGCGATGCCCGGGAAGACTCACCGCAAGCACCACCGGCGGGTGCCGGTTGATTAAACTGGTTACGCCCGGCGGCTACCCGGTTCTCCGGCTGCCAGCGTACGGCGGCGTCGGGCTGCTCATCCGCCAGCGGTAAGGCATCCCCCGTCTGCTGTAAGGCGCTTAAGACCCCCTGGTAGATAAAGTCATGTACCAGCCGGGCCTGATGGAAGCGCACCTCATGCTTTGCCGGGTGAACGTTGACATCCACCTGGTGTGGATCCACCTCCAGATAAAGCACATAAGCCGGTTGCTGATCACCCCCCAGCCGGTTTTCACAGGCCTGGCGTATCGCGTGGTTAATCAGGCGATCGCGCATCATACGCTGATTCACATAACAATACTGGATTTCCCCCAGCGCCGGGGTCAGCGACTCTGGCTGAACCACCCAACCGCGCAGGGTTAACTCCCCGTGCTGCCATTCAATGGCGACGGCGCCCTCCAGGAAAGCCGTGCCGCAAATCGCCCCTAACCGCCGTTCACGGGGGGCGCCATCCGGGATAGCGCGATACTGGCGCACCATTTTACCGTTATGGTTCAGGGTAATAGCCACATCGAAGCGCGCCAGCGCAATGCGCCGCACCACCTCATCAATATGGCCGAACTCGGTTTTTTCGGTGCGCATAAACTTACGCCGGGCCGGGGTGTTGTAAAACAGATCCAGCACTTCCAGCGTGGTGCCGACCGGGTGGGCCGCGGGCTTAACGGTAACGTCCATATCCCGGCCTTCCGCATAGGCTTGCCAGGCTTCCGGTTGATCGTCGGTGCGGGATGTCAGCGTTAAGCGCGAGACCGAGCTAATACTGGCCAGGGCTTCACCGCGAAACCCCATGCTCATGATGGCTTCTAAGTCGTCGAGGCAGGCAATCTTGCTGGTCGCGTGGCGGGCAAGGGCCAGGGCCAGCTCCGCATGGCGAATCCCGCAGCCGTTATCCCGGATGCGGATCATTTTGGCGCCGCCGCGCTCAATATCAATATCAATCCGCGTGGCGCCAGCATCAAGGCTGTTTTCTACCAGTTCCTTTACCACCGATGCCGGACGTTCCACCACTTCACCGGCAGCAATCTGGTTCGCCAGTTGGGGGGGTAAAACTTGTATCGGCATGCTGACTCCTTAATTGTGGCTTAGTTGCTGGCGACCTGGCCATCAGGCAGGCCGTTAGTGACCGTGCGCGTGGGCTGCATTTCCATCTTCGGTGCTGACTGCATCGGGTGCGCCAGGAAGTAGTTACGCAGCCCTTTGTAGATGGCATCTGCCAGCTGTTGCTGATAATCATCACTGCCCAGTAAGCGCTCTTCACCGGCGTTACTGATAAACCCGGTTTCCACCAGCAGCGACGGGATATCCGGCGAACGCAATACCCCAAGACTGGCGTGTTCCGGGCGGCGTTTATGAATATCGCCTACCCGGCCCAACTGGGCCAGTACCTGGGTGGCCACATCATAGCCCACCCGCTGGGAATGGCCGAACTGCAAGTCAAGCACAGCCTGGCTCAGGTAAGGGTCCGCCTGGCTGTTCGCCAGCACATCCCCGGCACCGCCCAGCAGCTCCGACTGCTTCTCATGTTGCTCCAGCCAGCCGGCCATTTCGCTGTTGGCCCGCTTATTGGACAGCACCCATACCGAGGCGCCAGTGGCATCGCGGTTTGGGGCAGCATCCGCATGGATCGACACCAGCACACTGGCGTTCTGCTTACGGGCCACATCAGAGCGGCCCATCACCGAAATAAAATAATCGCCATCCCGGGTCAACACCCCTTTGAACATCGGGTCCGCATTCAGCAACTGGCGCAGCTTACGGGCAATAGCGATGGTGACGTTTTTCTCTTCAGTGCCGCCCGGGCCAATGGCCCCGGGATCCTGGCCACCGTGCCCGGCGTCAATCGCCACGGTAACACGCTCCGCGCCACCGGCACTGGCCGAACGGGCGCTGCGCAGGCCGGTGTCATTATTTATCATTCCGGTCTGGCGGCCAGCATCAGGCGTAAACGGATTCTTGCGCACCGGCTCTGGGGCCCGGACCACCGGCTGCGGCACCGCTGGCGCTATCCGCTGGGCCGTCACCGGTGCCGCTGGGGGATCTATACGCTGGCTGATAACCGGCGCGGTTGGGGGTTCAATGTGCTGGGCGATAACCGCAGGCGGTGGCGGTGGTACCTCGGCATTAATGGTGAACACCACCGTGTAGTTAGCGCCGTTCTGGCGCTTTTCGGCCCGGGTCAGCCCCTTTTGGGTGAGATCCACCACCAGGCGCATGGACTGGCTGTCCTTCGGCTGCCCGGCACGGATGCTTTTCACCAGATTATTGCCGCTAAACGTCAGCGGTAACCCCTGTAATACACCGGTTTGTTCGATATCCAGCGCCAGGCTGCGCTTGTCCTGGGTGCTGTAGGCATAATTAGGGTCCCCGACAAAGCTCAGGGTGATCCGCGCCTGGTTAGTGCCATTCGCGACATGAAGATCGGACAATTGTGCTGCCCAGCCAGGTATGCACAGCAGCAGCAACACCAGTAACCAACCGTTTAAACGACGCATCATCCCACCACCTTTGATCAGCGGGCCAGACGGGACAGTACCTCCTCACCTGCGGGTGAGGTCGGCGTAATTACGGCTTCACGGCCCTGATCCTGATAACTCAGGTGAATGTCAAGATCGGGCGCCGGCAACACCCCGGCCCCTTGCTGGGGCCATTCCACCAGACAAATTGCGTTGTCGGCAAAATAGTCGCGGATCCCCATAAATTCGAGTTCTTCCGGGTCAGCCAGGCGGTAGAGATCAAAGTGATAAACCGTGAGATTTTCCAGGCTATAGGGCTCAACCAGGGTGTACGTTGGGCTTTTCACGTTGCCCTTGTGCCCCAGCGCCTGCAAAAAGCCGCGGCTGAATGTCGTTTTCCCGGCACCTAAGTCCCCGTACAAATGAATTACGGTGGCCCCTTTACAGGCCCGGGCAACACGCTCCCCCAGCGCAAGGGTGGCGGATTCGTCACAAAGCGGTATCACACGATTTATCATGATATTTTCAGTTCACTTACGAATTAACAAAACGATACAACGTGGTAAACAGATCCGTTGCCAGCATGCCACGCATACCAGACTCACGGGCAACAGCATCGCCCGCCGCGCCGTGGGCCACACAACCGGCGCAGGTTGCCTCCCAGCACGTTAATTTCTGCGCCAGAAAGGCGCCAATAATACCGGACAGCACATCACCCATACCGCCGCTGGCCATGCCGGCGTTACCGACATCGGCAATACTCAGCCGCCCGGCATCGGCTATCACCGTCCCGGCGCCTTTCAGCACCACGGTACCGCCATAACGGGCCACCAGGCGCTTGCAGGCCGCGAGACGATCCCGCTCAATCTCTGCCACCGTACAGTTAAGCAGGCGGGCCGCCTCCCCCGGGTGCGGGGTAATGACGCGATTCTGACGTTTATCCGGGTTAATTGCCAGTAAGTTAAGTGCATCCGCATCCCATAACATCGGTTTGCGAACGTTTTCGACTTTTTGCAGGGCGCGCTTCCCCCAACTCTGCTGCCCCAGCCCCGGGCCAATCACCACCACATCGGCCCAGTCGAGGGCCGCGCTGAGCGCGTCATCAGTCAGCGCCTGGGCCATCAACTCTGGCCGGGCGGTCAGGATAGGCGGGATATTTTCCGCCCGGGTCAGCACCCTAACCAGACCAGCTCCGGCGCGTAATGCCGCCTCTCCGGTCATACGAATCGCCCCGGCGGTGCCGTGGTCACCACCGATAATCACCAGCTTCCCGTGATCGCCTTTATTGGCGGTGGGCCGCCGGGGGGGTAACCAGCCCCCCAGGCAGGTGGCGTCATCACGGCGTATCGGCGCCTGCTGCTCCGCCAGCCACGGCCCCAGCCCCAAATCATGGTGATGTAACCGCCCCACCACATCCCGGGCTTTCCCGGTCAGCAGCCCGGGTTTGAGGGTAATAAAAGTCAGCGTATCCGCCGCGTGGATCACCGCCCCCGGCGCGGCGCCGGTCTCTGCCAGCAGCCCGGAAGGGATATCCAGCGCCAGGATCGGTGCCGGGTGGGCATTTGCCTGCGCAATCACCGCCGCTACCCCTTCCCGGGGAGCCTGCTGTAATCCGGTACCCAACAGCCCGTCAATAATCAGATCAGCGTCGCTGGGCCAGGGGGCGGCGATATCCCCCACAGAGCCAGCGTCATGAAGCCACGCCTCCCGGGCCTGGCGCGCCTCCTCCGGCAGTGGTTTATCATGGCCCTGGGCCAGCAGCGTGACCTGAACACCGGCGCGGCGGGCCAGCCGGGCCACCACATAGCCGTCACCGCCATTATTACCGTGGCCACACAGCACCAGCCAGTGCTGGCTGTGGGGGTACTGACGACGGGCCAGTGTAAAAGCGGCCTCCCCGGCGCGCAGCATCAGACCATACAGGGTTAACCCCATCGCCTGTGCCGCCTGTGGCTCTGCCCCACGCAGCCAGGCTGCAGGCCATACCTGGTGTGGTATACTTGGCTGGTTCTTTTTCTGAGTATGATCCGTCATGTCACAACCCCTGGACTATTATCAATTAGCACAAGACATTAAACGCTGGGGGGCCGAACTGGGTTTTCAGCAGGTAGGTATCACCGATACGGACCTGACCACCAGTGAAGCGCAGCTCCAGGCATGGCTGGACAACCAGTACCACGGCGAAATGGAATGGATGGCCCGCCACGGTATGTTACGTGCTCGCCCCGCTGAATTACACCCTGGCACCCTGCGCGTTATCACGGTTCGCATGAATTACCTACCCGCCAAAGCGCAGTTCGCCGCGGTACTGAAAGATCCGCTCAAAGGCTATGTCAGCCGCTACGCCCTCGGGCGCGACTACCATAAATTGCTGCGCAACCGCTTGAAACAACTCGGTGAACGCCTGCAACAGCACTGCGTTGCGCTTAATTTTAGACCCTTTGTTGATTCTGCACCTATTCTTGAGCGCCCGCTGGCCGCCAAAGCAGGGCTCGGCTGGACCGGCAAGCACTCCCTGATCCTCAACCGGGAGGCAGGCTCCTTTTTCTTCCTCGGCGAATTACTGGTGGATATTCCGTTACCGGTAGATACCCCGGTGGAAGAAGGGTGCGGTAAGTGCGTGGCCTGCATGACCATTTGCCCCACCGGGGCCATTGTGGCGCCCTATACCGTGGATGCCCGGCGCTGTATCTCTTACCTGACCATTGAGCTGGAAGGCGCCATCCCTGAAGCGTTCCGCCCGCTGATTGGCAACCGGATCTACGGCTGCGATGACTGCCAGCTAATTTGCCCCTGGAACCGTTTTTCCCAGTTAACGGATGAAGCAGACTTCGCCCCGCGCCAGCCCCTGCACGCGCCACAGCTCAGCGCGCTGTTCGCCTGGAGCGAAGCACAGTTTCTGAAAATTACCGAAGGCTCGGCCATTCGCCGTATCGGCCATTTGCGCTGGCTGCGCAATATTGCGGTGGCCATGGGCAATGCCCCCTGGGATGAGGTTATCTTTGCCGCCCTGCAACAGCGGCTGGGGGAGAACGCCATGCTGGATGAGCATATTCACTGGGCGATTGCCCAACAGCTGGCCCGCCGGGAGGAACACAGCGTTGAGGTTCAGTTGCCTAAAAAACAGCGTCTGGTGCGGGTGATTGAGAAAGGGCTTCCCCGGGATGCCTGAACACATTTCCGCTGTGCATAAAAATAAAAAAGGGTTGTGCATCAACGCACAAAAATTCGTCAAGCGATCAAATTAACAATTTGAAATGAAATATTATCCATAAAATACATAAAGTTATAGATAAGACGTAAAAATTAGTAAGGTTAATTTGTCGGCAGGAGGAAAGCGGGAGCTGTGGATAAGTCTGTTTAAAAAAGTATTACAGCCGCCAAAAATGCCGCGTACAACAGCCTGTGTCGGTGTGGATAATTTGTGTGAGGAAGATTTGGAGCGGGAAACGAGACTCGAACTCGCGACCCCGACCTTGGCAAGGTCGTGCTCTACCAACTGAGCTATTCCCGCATATTGCGTCTTTCTGGTTACCTGGTGGTAAACCGGAAATCCATAAAACTGGATGGTTCGTGTATCACTACACTTTCAACTTGTGAAGCAGATTTGGAGCGGGAAACGAGACTCGAACTCGCGACCCCGACCTTGGCAAGGTCGTGCTCTACCAACTGAGCTATTCCCGCATCATCTGCGTTCTGGCTAACCAGAAATTGGTGTAAATCAAATTTGGAGCGGGAAACGAGACTCGAACTCGCGACCCCGACCTTGGCAAGGTCGTGCTCTACCAACTGAGCTATTCCCGCTCTGCGTAATCAATGCATTTCTGCATCGGTACGGGAGGCGCATTATACGAGAAATCATTTCCACTGCAACCCCCGGAACAAAAATTTTCTTAAATTTCTTCCAAGTGGCGATAGTTTAGCCAATTTGATGTTTTCGTCAACTGGCCAGCGCCCATACCGGGCATAACAGCCCGGCAACGGGGGGGATTACAACTTAATAAAATTTTCCCGGTAGTACGCCAGTTCCGCCACAGACTCACGAATATCGTCCATCGCCTGATGGGTGCCCTGCTTTTTAAAACCGGCCAGGATTTCCGGTTTCCAGCGCCGGGCCAGCTCTTTTAAGGTGCTGACATCCAAATACCGGTAGTGGAAATAGGCCTCCAGTTCCGGCATGTAGGCAAACAGGAAGCGACGATCCTGGCCGATGCTGTTACCGCAAATCGGTGATTTGCCTTCCGGCACCCACGGTTTCAGGAATGCAAGGGTCGCCAGTTCTGCTTCCCGATCCCCCATGGTGCTGGCCTTCACCCGATCCACCAGGCCACTGCCGGTATGGGTGCGCACATTCCAGTCATCCATTAGCGCCAGTTGTTCATCACTCTGGTGTACCGCAATCACCGGCCCTTCAGCCAAAATATTCAACTGAGCGTCCGTCACCAGGGTGGCGATCTCAATAATGCGATCGCGCTTCGGATCCAGGCCGGTCATCTCCAGATCGATCCAAATCAGATTGTTTTCGTTTTGACTCATGGTATTTTCCACCCTTTGCGCAGCCTGCCGTCGGTGACGGCAGGTTAACTGATATAGAATAGCAATAGCGTGTATCATAGAGGTTTTGCCCATCACGGGCGACCAGGAGCCAGTACGATTGAGCAAAAATAAACTCTCCAGGGGGCAGCAGCGCCGGGTTAGTGCTAACCACCAGCGCCGCCTCAAACAAACTACACAGGCAGCAGATTACGACGATAATCTGTTCGGTGAACCCCGGGAGGGGACTGTGATCAGCCGTTTTGGTATGCATGCGGATGTCGAGGCGGCAAATAGCACGATTTACCGCTGCAACATTCGCAGAACCATTAAATCGCTGGTCACCGGGGATAGGGTGGTGTGGCGCCCGGCCAAAGAGGTGGCCGAAGGGGTCACCATCAACGGCATTGTTGAGGCAGTCCACGAGCGAACCTCGGTGCTCACCCGCCCGGATTTCTACGACGGGGTAAAACCCATCGCCGCCAACATTAACCAGATAATTATCGTGTCGGCGATCCTGCCGGAGCTGTCGCTCAATATGATTGACCGCTACCTGGTGGCCTGCGAAACCCTGGATATTGAGCCGCTGATTGTACTAAATAAAGTGGACTTGCTGGATGACGACGGCATGCGCTTCGTCAATGAGCAAATGGATATCTATCGCCATATTGGTTACCGGGTACTGATGGTGTCCAGCCAGCGTCAGGAGGGCTTAGCGCCCCTGGAGCAGGCGCTGACCGATCGCATCAGTATTTTTGCCGGCCAGTCCGGGGTGGGGAAATCCAGCCTGCTGAACGCATTACTGGGGCTGAGCCGCGACATTCTGACCAACGATGTATCCAGTGTCTCCGGGCTGGGGCAGCACACCACTACCGCCGCGCGGTTGTACCATTTCCCGCACGGTGGCGATGTGATTGACTCCCCCGGGGTGCGCGAATTTGGCCTGTGGCACCTCGAGCCGGAACAAATAACCCAGGGGTTTGTCGAATTTCATGACTATTTAGGCCATTGCAAATATCGCGATTGCCGTCACGATACTGATCCAGGATGTGCCATCCGTGCGGCCGTGGACGCCGGTAAAATTGCCGAAATCCGCTTTGAAAACTACCACCGCATCCTGGAAAGCATGGCCCAAATTAAAGTCCGTAAAGGATTTTCCGACAGTGGCGACTGACAATCCCGGCACAGATCGTTAAAATCGCCCCCTTTTTACTGACCCTGTGCCCTACTGGCCCAGGATAGGGACTAGCAAAAAACATAGCCCGGAGGCTAACTTGCTGAACGACATTAAACTTTCGCTTCAATACATTCTGCCAAAACTGTGGCTCACTCGCCTGGCGGGCTGGGGGGCAAGGAAACGTGGCGGATGGCTGACCAAGCTGGTTATCGACCTGTTCGTAAAATATTACAAGGTCGACATGGATGAGGCCCAGCGCCCGGATACCGCCAGCTACCGTACCTTTAACGACTTCTTCGTTCGCCCACTGCGCGAAGACGCCCGCCCCATCAACCATGATGCCAATGCGTTAATCATGCCGGCGGACGGCGTCATCAGCCAGTTGGGGGCCATTGAAGACGATCAGCTGCTGCAAGCTAAAGGGCACACCTACAGCCTTGAGGCGCTGCTGGCGGGTAACTACCAGATGGCGGAGCTGTTCCGCAACGGCAGCTTTGCCACCACCTACCTCTCCCCCCGGGATTACCACCGGGTGCATATGCCGTGCAATGGCATCCTGCGCGAGATGATCTACGTACCGGGGGATTTATTCTCCGTTAACCACCTGACCGCGCAAAACGTACCGAACCTGTTTGCCCGTAACGAGCGGGTCATCTGCCGCTTTGATACCGAATTTGGGCCGATGGTCCAGATTCTGGTAGGGGCAACCATTGTCGGCAGTATTGAAACGGTCTGGGCCGGTACCGTCACCCCGCCACGGGAAGGGGTCATCAAACGCTGGACCTATCCGGCGGGCGAAGAAGACGGCGCCGTTGCGCTGTTAAAAGGCCAGGAAATGGGCCGCTTTAAGCTGGGCTCCACGGTGATCAACCTGTTTGCGCCAGGCCAGGTGGTACTGACGCCGTCCTTACAGAACCTGTCGGTGACCAAAATTGGCGAAACACTGGCGACCAGTGCCGCTCAGGCTGAGTCCCCGGCGCCGGCACCAGAGGCCGAACCGGTTGACAGCCCCGTGGCCGAGGCGCCCCATTCCGCAGAGGCCCAGGCCCCGGAAACCCAGAGCGAACAGGACAGCCAGCCCACCCCGTAAATCACCATAAAGGAAGACTGATGCGCCGCATTGTCACATTTCTGATGGTATGGTGCCTCAGCCAGGGGGCGTTAGCCGCTAACGCCCCCGATGCCAGGCAGATTACCCAAGAGCTAGAACAGGCGAAAGCCGCTAAAAATCAGCCTAATCAGGCTGAAATCATCGACACCTTACAAAATGCCCTCAATGCCCTTGAGGAGCGCAAATCCTCGCTAGAGCGTGCCCAGCAGTACCAGAAAGTGATCGACGACTTTCCCAAACTCTCCCAGACATTACGCCAGCAACTGGCCCGTATCCCGGAAGAGGATACCCGCCAGGCACCCCAGGGGCTGACCATCGACGCCCTGAATCAGGAAGTTCTCCAGGTCAGCAGCCAGTTACTGGATAAGAGCCGCGCCGCCCAGCAGGAACAAGAGCGCACCCGGGATATTGCCGATTCACTCACCACCCTGCCCCAGAAGCAGACTGAAACCCGTAAACAGCTTAATGATATTGAGCGCCGGGCCGGGATCGCGCCATCCAGCCCGACCCCGCTCTCCCAGGCCCAAACCTTTGCCCTGCAAGCCGATGCGGCGCGCCTGAAAGCGTTATTCGATGAGCAAGAACTGGCGCAACTGTCCGCCAGTAACCGCCAGGAGCTGGCCCGGCTGCGGGCCGAACTGGCCCAGAAACAAGCCGCCCAACTGGATAGCTGGCTGCAAGTGCTGCGTAATCAGCTCAATACCCAGCGCCAGCAAGAGGCGGAGTACGCCCTCGAAAGTACTGAGTTACTGGCGGAGAACAGCGCCAACCTGCCCCCGGCTATTGTCGGGCAGTTCCGTAATAACCGTCAGCTCTCCCAGGCCCTCAATCAGCAGTCCCAGCGTATGGACCTGATAGCCTCCCAGCAGCGCCAGGCCGCCAGCCAGACCCTGCAAGTGCGCCAGGCACTAAACACCCTGCGTGAGCAGTCCCAGTGGCTGGGGGTCTCCACCGTACTGGGGGAAACCCTGCGCGCCCAGGTCGCCCGCCTGCCGGACCGGCCCAAGCCCCAGCAGCTGGATACCGAGCTGGCGCAGATCCGCGTCCAGCGCCTGCATTATGAAGACCTGCTCAACAAACAGACCCAACTGCGCCAGTTACGCCAGCCCGATGGCAGCCCGCTAACCCAGGAGCAGCAGGACATCCTCAATGCGCAGTTGCGTACCCAGCGTTCGCTGCTGAACTCGCTCTTGCAGGGGGGTGATTCGCTGATCCTCGAACTGACCAAGCTCAAAGTGGCCAATGGTCAACTGGAAGAGGCGCTGAATGAGGTTAACGAGGCCACCCACCGCTACCTGTTCTGGACTGCCGATGTCAGCCCGGTGTCATTCTCCTGGCCACTGTCAGTGATGCAGGATCTGCGCCGGCTTATCTCGCTGGACACCTTTGGCCAAATTGGCAAAGCCGCTGTCATGATGGTGACCAGTAAAGAGACCCTGCTGCCGCTATTCGGGGCCCTGATTCTGGTGGGCTTTAGCATCAGTTCCCGGCGCCATTTTAATGCCTTCCTCACCCGAGCCAGTGCCCGGGTCGGCAAGGTGACCCAGGATCGTTTTTCGCTGACGTTGCGTACCGTGTTCTGGTCTATCCTGGTGGCGCTGCCGTTACCGGTGCTGTGGGCTACCCTGGGCCACGGGCTGGCGGCGGCCTGGCCCTGGCCTATCGCGGTGGCCATTGGCGACGGTATCAGCGCCTCAGTGCCGCTGCTGTGGGGGGTGATGATCTGTGCCACTTTCGCCCGGCCTGACGGCCTGTTTGTGGTGCACTTCGGCTGGTCGCGGGTACAAGTCGCCCGGGCGATGCGCTATTACATTATGAGCATCGGGATGATTGTCCCGCTGATCATGGCGCTTATCATGTTTGATAACCTCAACGATCGGGAGTTCTCCAGCACCCTCGGCAGGGTCTGCTTTATGCTGATCTGCGGCGCGCTGGCGATGGTCACCCTGAGCCTGAAACGGGCCGGGATCTCCCTGTGGCAGGACAAACAGGGCAATCGCGACAACCTGGTCAACCGCCTGCTGTGGAATTTGATGCTCTGCGCCCCGCTGGCAGCGCTGCTGGCGTCTGCTGTGGGCTATCTGGCCACCGCCCAGGCGCTGCTGGCCAGGCTGGAAACCTCGGTCGCTATCTGGTTTGCGCTGCTGGTGGTCTACCATATCGTGCGCCGCTGGATGTTTATTCAGCGCCGCCGGTTAGCGTTTGATCGGGCCAAACAGCGGCGGGCAGATATCCTGGCATCCCGGGCAAAAGGGGAAGACGATCAGCCGCACCATAATGTCGAAGGCAGTACCGAGGTCACCGAAGAGCCGGAAGTGGATCTGGATGCGATAAGCACCCAATCTTTGCGCCTGGTGCGTTCGATTCTGATGCTGATAGCCCTGGTGTCGGTGATTGTGCTCTGGTCAGAGATCCATTCGGCATTTAGCTTCCTCAGCAATATCACCCTGTGGGATGTCACCTCCACGGTACAGGGGGTCGAGAGCCTTGAGCCCATTACCCTTGGGTCGGTACTGATCGCAATTCTGGTGTTTATTATCTCAGCCCAGCTGGTGCGTAACCTGCCTGCCCTGCTGGAGCTGGCGCTGTTACAGCATCTGTCGCTGACCCCCGGCACCGGCTATGCCATCACCACCCTGACCAAATACCTGATTATGCTGATTGGCGCCCTGGTGGGCTTTTCGATGATTGGGATTGAGTGGTCAAAATTGCAGTGGCTGGTTGCCGCCCTGACCGTGGGCCTCGGCTTTGGTTTACAGCAGATTTTCGCCAACTTTGTCTCCGGCATTATTATTCTGTTCGAAAAACCTATCCGTATCGGCGATACCGTCACTATCCGCGATCTGACTGGCAGCGTGACCAGGATAAACACCCGCGCCACCACCATCAGCGACTGGGACCGCAAAGAGATAATTGTGCCGAATCAGGCATTTATTACCGAGCAGTTTATCAACTGGTCCCTGTCGGACTCGATAACCCGCGTGGTGCTGACGGTGCCCGCCCCTGCCGAGGCAAACAGTGAAGAGGTGACCCAGATCCTGCTGCGGGCCGCCGCCCGCAGTGCGCTGGTGCTGGAAAACCCGGCGCCGGAGGTCTATCTGGTGGATTTACAGCAGGGGATTCAGATTTTCGAGCTGCGTATTTACGCCGCCGAAATGGGCCACCGTATGCCGCTACGCCATGAGATCCATCAGCTGATCCTCGCCGGGTTCCGTGAGCACGGTATCGAGCTGCCGTTCCCGCCGTTCCAGATGCGTCTGGAGAGTCTGGGGGGCAAGTCCCGCAGCGTGAGTTCTACCGGCCGTAAAGCCACACCGCCGGGCAGCTTATAACCCCACCCAAAAAAGAAAAGGCCCGATATCTCGGGCCTTTTCTGTCTGTACTGTCGTCCGTGTTATTCCCAGGCAGGCGGCAACGCAGCGCATCCCCGGGAGCTTACATCAGTAAGTGACCGGGGTAAGCGAGGCAGCCAACACACCTGCATGGTGAAGAATAACGGCGCTATCAGGCACGATCCACAGTAAACGCTATCACCTCCGCCAGGCTCTCCGCCCCCAGCGCCAGCATCACCAGCCGGTCAATCCCCAGCGCAACACCGGAGCAGTCCGGCATGCCGGCTTTTAGTGCTTCGAGCAGGTTGGTGTCGATGGGCTGCTGCGGCAGGCCGCGGGCGGCGCGCTTGCGGTTATCTTGTTCAAAGCGCTGGGCCTGTTCCTGGGCATCGGTCAGCTCGTGGAAGCCATTGGCCAGCTCGATACCTTTAAAGTAGACCTCGAAACGCTCGGCCACCCGGTGGTCTTCGGTGCTGATTTGTGCCAGGGAGGCCTGGGTTGCCGGGAAGTGGTAAATAAAGACCGGACGCTCTTTACCGATGTGGGGTTCAACCCCCATGGCAAACAGCAACTGTAACAGGGTATCGCGGTCTTCTTCGGTATCGGCAATATTGCTGAGATCCAGTTTGGCCGCCACCTCGCGCAACTGGGTTTTATCCGCAGAGAGCGGGTCAATCTCCAGATGGCGCTGGAACGCCTGCTGATAGGAGAGCATTTCTGCTGCCCCGGTTTCGAGGATCTGCTGTAACAGGTCGTCGACTTCGTTCATCAGACGGTACATGTCATAACACGGGCGATACCACTCCAGCATGGTAAATTCCGGGTTATGGATGCGCCCCATCTCTTCATTACGGAAGCTGCGGCATAGCTGATAGACCGGCCCACACCCCGCTGCCAGCAGGCGCTTCATATGGTATTCCGGGCTGGTCATCAGATAGAGATTCATCCCCTGGGAGTGACCGGGGCCAACGAAACGGGTTTCAAACGGGAACAAATGAACATCCGTCACCGTTGCCTGGCTCATACAAGGCGTTTCCACTTCCAGCACACCGCGATCAGAGAAAAAACGGCGGATCTCCGTCATCACTGCGGCACGCTTTAATAAATTGGCAATGGAAGCGCTCGGCTGCCAGAGGGCCGTATCGCTCATAATGTCATCTCCTGCTGGTAATAAGGCGAGGAAGTCTACTCGCATAAGGATGAAGAGACAAACTTCGCACGATCAGCGTTCAAAAAATATCCGGCGCGGTACATTGTCTAAACTGTAGTCAGCCTGACGAAAATTGTGATTTCTTCCCGTAACAGTCACAGAAAATAATCGAGCACGTCAAATTTCCTCACGAATTGCCCGGTTATAATTCGGGCTTCCCATATAAGGAGCAGGGATTAACCTTTCGCAGTAATACTCCGCCACGGTGGTGTTCTACACCCTGGGCGTTACTCGCTGCGGAATAACTATAAACTGGAGGAATGTCGTGCAAACTTTTCAAGCCGATCTCGCCATTATTGGTGCTGGCGGAGCGGGGCTTCGCGCTGCCATTGCAGCAGCCCAGGCTAACCCACAGGCTAAAATTGCGCTGATCTCAAAAGTCTATCCGATGCGCAGCCATACCGTTGCCGCCGAAGGTGGTTCTGCTGCTGTCACGCAGGATCACGACAGCTTTGAATATCATTTTCACGATACCGTGGCCGGGGGTGACTGGCTGTGTGAACAGGATGTCGTCGATTACTTTGTTCACCACTGCCCCACCGAAATGACCCAACTGGAACAGTGGGGCTGTCCCTGGAGCCGTAAACCCGATGGCTCGGTTAACGTTCGCCGCTTCGGCGGAATGAAAATCGAGCGCACCTGGTTCGCCGCCGATAAAACCGGCTTCCATATGCTGCATACCCTGTTTCAGGCATCCCTCCAGTTCCCGCAAATCCAGCGTTTTGATGAGCACTTTGTGTTGGACATCCTGGTTGATGACGGCCAGGCCCGCGGCCTGGTTGCCATGAACATGATGGAAGGCTCCCTGGTACAGATTCGCGCGAATGCGGTGGTGATGGCCACCGGCGGCGCAGGCCGCGTTTACCGCTACAACACCAACGGCGGCATTGTCACCGGCGACGGGATGGGCATGGCGCTGGACCACGGGATCCCGCTGCGCGACATGGAGTTTGTCCAGTACCACCCTACCGGCCTGCCGGGTTCCGGGATCCTGATGACCGAAGGCTGCCGCGGTGAAGGCGGTATTCTGGTGAACAAAGACGGCTACCGTTACCTTCAGGACTACGGTATGGGCCCGGAAACCCCGCTGGGTGAACCGAAAAACAAATATATGGAGCTGGGCCCGCGCGACAAAGTCTCCCAGGCCTTCTGGCATGAGTGGCGTAAAGGCAACACAATCTCCACCCCCCGTGGCGATGTGGTCTACCTTGATCTGCGCCATCTGGGCGAGAAGAAACTGCTGGAGCGGCTGCCGTTTATCTGTGAGCTGGCCAAGGCTTACGTGGGGGTTGACCCGGTGAAAGAGCCGATT
Organism: Shimwellia pseudoproteus; assembly: GCF_016415625.1. Taxonomy (GTDB): domain Bacteria; phylum Pseudomonadota; class Gammaproteobacteria; order Enterobacterales; family Enterobacteriaceae; genus Shimwellia; species Shimwellia pseudoproteus. The sequence goes on along the minus strand of NZ_WBXP01000005.1, from coordinate 17,184 downwards.
CCGGTTCGCCCGACAGCCCACTACACCATGGGCGGCATCGAAACCAATCAGCAGTGTGAAACCCGCATCAGGGGCCTGTTCGCGGTGGGCGAATGCTCCTCCGTTGGGCTGCACGGGGCTAACCGCCTGGGCTCTAACTCCCTGGCAGAGCTGGTGGTCTTTGGCCGTATGGCCGGTGAACAGGCCATCGAACGCGCCAGCCAGGCCACCCCGGAAAATGACGCCGCGCTGAATGCGCAAGTTGCCGATGTTGAACAGCGCCTGAAAAATCTGGTTAACCAGCAGGGTAACGAAAACTGGTCCAAAATCCGCGATGAAATGGGCATGAGCATGGAAGAAGGCTGCGGGATTTACCGCACCCCGGAGCTGATGCAAAAAACCATCGACAAGCTGGCGGAGCTGAAAGAGCGCTTTAAGCGGGTGCGTATCACCGATAACTCCAGCGTTTTCAATACCGACCTGCTGTACACCATCGAACTGGGACACGGCCTGAACGTCGCCGAGTGTATGGCAAAATCCGCCATGGCGCGTAAAGAGTCCCGCGGGGCGCATCAACGCCTCAATGAAGGCTGCACTGAGCGTGATGATGTCAATTTCCTCAAGCACACCCTCGCCTTCCGCGACGCGGACGGCAGCACACGGCTGGAATACAGCGATGTGAAAATCACCACGCTGCCCCCGGCAAAACGTGTTTATGGTGCGGAAGCTGAAGCTGCCGAAAAAAAGGAGACGGCAAATGGCTGAGATGAAAACGACGCGCATTGAGATTGTGCGCTATAACCCGGAAACGGACAGTAAGCCGCACAGCGCCTTCTATGATGTGCCCTGGGATGAGCAAACATCATTACTCGACGCGCTGGGTTACATCAAAGATAACCTCGCCCCGGACCTCAGCTACCGCTGGTCCTGCCGCATGGCCATCTGTGGCTCCTGCGGCATGATGGTTAACCGTATCCCGAAACTGGCCTGTAAGACCTTCCTGCGCGATTATCAGAGCGGCATGAGGGTTGAGGCGCTGGCCAACTTCCCCATCGAGCGCGACCTGGTGGTGGATATGACCCACTTCATCGAAAGCCTGGAAGCCATCAAGCCCTATATTATCGGCAACCCGCGCACCCCGGACCAGGGCCCCAATAAGCAAACCCCGGCGCAGATGGCGAAATACCATCAGTTCTCCGGCTGTATCAACTGCGGCCTGTGCTACGCCGCCTGCCCGCAGTTCGGTCTTAACCCGGAGTTTATTGGCCCGGCGGCCATTACCCTGGCCCACCGCTACAACCTCGACAGCCGCGATCACGGCAAAAAAGCGCGGATGCCGCAACTTAACGGCCAGAACGGTGTATGGACGTGCACCTTTGTCGGTTTCTGCTCGGAAGTGTGTCCGAAGCATGTCGATCCGGCGGCGGCCATTCAGCAGGGCAAGGTGGAGAGTTCTAAAGACTTTCTTATCGTCACCCTGAAACCACGCTAAGGAGTGCACCATGATGACTAAACGTAAGCCATACGTCCGGACAATGGCACCAACCTGGTGGCAAAAGCTGGGTTTTTACCGCTTTTACATGCTGCGTGAGGGCACCTCAGTCCCTACCGTATGGTTCAGCATCGTTTTACTCTACGGGCTGTTCTCCCTGAAAGGCGGGGCGGAGTCCTGGGATGGTTTTGTCGCGTTTTTACAAAACCCAGTCGTGGTGATCCTCAACCTGGTCACCCTGGCGGCGGCACTGCTGCACACCAAAACCTGGTTTGAACTGGCCCCGAAAGCGGCCAATCTGATCGTCAAGGGTGAGAAAATGGGCCCGGAACCGATCATCAAAGGACTGTGGGGCGTCACCATCGCGGTGACGGTGGTTATTCTGTTCGTGGCCCTGTTCTGGTAAGGAGACAGCGTGATTAATCAACATCCAAAACGTTCCGATGAGCCGGTCTTCTGGGGCCTGTTTGGCGCTGGCGGTATGTGGGGCGCGATCATTGCCCCGGTGATTGTGCTGCTGGTTGGCATTATGCTGCCCCTGGGGATCTACCCCGGGGAAGCGCTGGGCTACGACCGGGTGCTGGCCTTTGCCCAGAGCTGGGTTGGCCGCCTGTTTATCTTCCTGATGATTGTACTGCCGCTGTGGTGCGGCCTGCACCGCATCCACCACGCGATGCATGATCTGAAAATTCACGTGCCCTCCGGCAAATGGGTTTTCTATGGCCTGGCCGCGATCCTGACAGTCATTACCCTGATTGGCGTGCTGACCCTCTGATCGCCCGCTGTCAACCAAAGGCCCGCCGCTGCGGGCCTTTTTTTATCCGCCGATGATTTACCGCAAAAGATCACGCCCTGCCAGAGCGAGCCGGCCGTAACCCTCTATACTTAAACTAAAAAACAGCAAGGAGATGGCGATGGGCCTCTTCACCCGTTTACTGGCATTGGTTATGGTTTTACTCACCACCGCGTGCAGTACCCCGACACCGCCTCAGGGGACGACGGTGGTGGAGAATTTTAATGTTCAGCGCTTCGCCGGGCGCTGGTATGAAATTGCCCGCCTGGACCACCCGTTTGAGCGCGGGCTTGACCGGGTCAGCGCCACCTACACCCTGAACCCGGACAACAGCATCACCGTGATTAACCGCGGTTATAACGCCGACCGGGGGATGTGGCAGTCTATTGATGGCACCGCCCTGTTCACCGGCAGCCCCACCCGCGGCGCGCTGAAGGTCTCGTTCTTCGGCCCCTTCTACGGCGGCTACAATATTCTTTATCTCGACCAGGACTATCGCCTGGCGGTGATTTGCGGGCCGGATCGTAGCTATTTGTGGCTGCTGGCCAGGGCCCCGGTGATCACCCCACAGCAAAAGCAGCAATTACTGGATAGCGCTGCCCGCCAGGGATTTAAGACTGGTGACCTTCTCTGGGTCCGGCAGCCGTAGCCTGTGTCAGTGTGTCGCCAGCTTCAGGCCGATGATACCAAACACGATCATCCCCAGGCTGGCGATACGCAGCAGGCTGACCGACTCCCCTAATAGCAGAATGCCGGTAATCGATGCCCCTACCGCACCAATCCCGGTCCACACCGCATAGGCCGTCCCCACCGGCAGATTTTTCATCGCCCAGGAGAGCAGCGCCATGCTGGCAATCATCGCCACGATGGTAATTACCGAGGGCACCAGGCGGCTAAAGCCATGAGTGTATTTAAGACCGACCGCCCACACCACTTCCAGCAGGCCCGCAATAACAAGGAGTAACCAGGACATACCATTCCCCACAATACAGGTATGGGGTCGTCCCCGGATCAAAGACAATTTTACCGGTCGTCCGGTAAAACGGCGCCCGCCGCAACAGGCGCTGCAGACAGAGAGGCAGTATCAATGTGATGGCAAACAGTGTGAATAAAATGCGCGCAGTGGTCAAGAGGATCGCCGCGACAGGAACGGTACGCAGCACCGCAACGTACCGTTCCGGTGTGGCTGTGAATTAATTTTGCGCTTTAGTGGCAGCGCCAGAAATGGCCGAACCGCCTGCCGAGATATCCTGGCCGACACCACGGGTGGTGTTACAGCCACTCAAGACGGTCGAAAGCACGAGCACAGAAAAAATAACTGCGAGGGTTTTCTTCATCATATCGCTTCCTGTTGTTGACAGTTTTGGTCGCTTTTTAAGCATAGCCAAATTATCAACACATCTGCGAATTACCTGATAACGCCGCCAGATACGTTAACTGGCCGCGTGGCTGATTATCCCCCCAAGATCGCGAATATCTTCACCGACACCGCGGGTGGTATTGCACCCGGTCAGTAAAAACGCGCTCAGGAAAAACAAGATAAGCAATCGGGATATGCGGGTCATCATCCGTTCCTGTGATGATTTTTCACCAACGCGGCGCGGCAGATAGCCGCACCGCTTATCTCTGGTGTAATTATTTTACACGAGAGACATATTCGCCAGAGCGGGTATCCACACGGATAACTTCGCCAATCTGAACGAACAGCGGAACCTTAACCACTGCACCAGTGCTCAGGGTTGCCGGTTTACCACCAGTACCTGCGGTATCACCTTTCAGGCCCGGATCAGTATCAACAATTTCCAGTTCAACAAAGTTCGGCGGGGTTACAGAAATCGGCTGGCCGTTCCACAGGGTCACGATACATTCAGCCTGATCCAGCAGCCATTTTTCGTTGTCGCCGATGGCTTTTGCGTCGGCGGCCAGCTGCTCGAAGGTTTCGTTGTTCATGAAATGCCAGAACTCACCGTCGTTGTACAGGTAAGTCAGGTTCATATCCACAACATCTGCGCCTTCAGCGGAGTCAGTAGATTTGAAGGTTTTTTCTACACGGGTACCGGTCAGCAGACGGCGCAGTTTTACGCGAGCAAATGCCTGACCTTTACCTGGTTTCACGAATTCACTGGATTCGACCGCATAAGGTTCGCCATCCATCATGATTTTAAGACCGGAACGAAAATCGTTGCTAAAATAAGTCGCCATAAGGCCCTCTGAATTTGTTAACTGGTACGAAGCCAAAAAAATGGCAGACATTGTAACGCTAAACCCCTCTTACAGAGAAGATTGGATCGCGCAACTTGGTGATGTTATCACCGATCCTGACGAACTTTTGCGCATTTTAAGTCTAGACGATCATCCGGAATTGCTGGCAGGCCGCGACGCCCGTTCACTTTTCGCGCTGCGGGTGCCGCGTTCTTTCGCCGCCCGTATGGAGCCGGGTAACCCCAATGATCCGCTCTTACGCCAGGTACTCACCGCCCGGGAAGAGTTTATGCAGTTACCCGGCTACAGTACCGACCCGCTGGAAGAGCAGGACAACGCTATCCCCGGGGTGCTGCATAAGTACCAAAACCGGGCGTTGATGATCCTCAAAGGCGGCTGTGCGGTGAACTGCCGCTACTGCTTCCGGCGCCATTTCCCCTATAACGAAAACCAGGGTAATAAACGCACCTGGCAGGGGGCGCTGGACTATTTTCGCCAGCAACCGGCCCTGGATGAGATTATCTTCTCCGGCGGTGACCCGATGATGGCCAAAGATAACGAGCTGGACTGGGTGATTAGCGCGCTGGAAAATATCCCGCATATTAAACGCCTGCGTATCCACACCCGCTTGCCGATTGCGATCCCGGCCCGTATTACGCCAGAGCTGGTGGCGCGCTTTGAACGCTCGCGGCTGCAAATCCTGCTGGTTAACCATATTAACCACGCCAACGAAATAAACGACGCGTTCCGCGATGGCATGGCGCGGCTGCGCCGGGCCGGTGTGACCCTGCTCAACCAGAGCGTGATGCTGCGTGGGGTGAACGATAATCCGGATACCCTGGCGGACCTCAGCAATGCGCTGTTCGATGCCGGCGTTATGCCTTATTACCTGCACGTGCTTGATCGGGTCCAGGGCGCGGCCCATTACATGATAAGTGATGATGAGGCCCGGGAAATTATGCGCGGTTTAATGCAGCGGGTATCCGGCTATATGGTGCCGAAGCTGACCCGGGAAATTGGCGGTGAACCGAGTAAGACCACGATTGATCTGCGAATGCGCCAGCACCCGGATCATGAGATTAACTAACCTTATCAGCACAGACAAAAGTGCCGGGTAGCCCGGCACTTTTCTGCGGCCCGGGATCAGTTCGGGCACTTGTAAACCTGGCCGACCATTTTCGTGGCGGTGGGAACAAAACTGGACAGCATGCTCTGGGTGGGGGTAGTAACACCATAGAGTACGTTACCGCCCATGGCTGCCGCCTGATTACGTAACGCATTTGCCGCGCTGCGCATTGACCCACCCTCTTCACCATCCTGCCCGGACAACCAGTTACTCTGCTCACCGGTTGCCGTGCCCAACAGCCGGCATTCACTGCCGGGTTGCTGCTCTACAAAACGTACGCTCTGTCCGCTGCTGCTCAGCTGGTTGCCGGTGCTACAGCCTGCGAGTAACAGTGTAGTGACAACCATTCCTGCTGAAATTATTTTTTGCATGTTGTTCCCCGTAATCGATAAGCCGGATAAAAACCGGACAAATCCTTATACTAAAAACGGCGGCAAAGAAAAACCCCCGAACATCGCTGCCCGGGGGTTTGTCGTGTGGGTATACAGCGTGTTGCGCCGACAGGCGCAACACGTGCGGCAAATTACATCATGCCGCCCATACCACCCATGCCGCCCATACCGCCAGCAGCACCTAAATCAGGCGCATCGCTTTTCGGCAGGTCGGTTATCATGCATTCGGTAGTGATCATCAGACCCGCAACAGATGCCGCGTACTGCAGTGCAGAACGGGTCACTTTGGTCGGATCCAGGATACCCATGTCGATCATGTTGCCATACTGTTCGGTCGCCGCGTTGTAACCGTAGTTACCTTCACCGCCGCGCACGTTGTTCGCCACAACAGACGGCTCTTCACCGCAGTTAGCCACGATCTGGCGCAGCGGCGCTTCCATTGCGCGCAGCGCAACTTTGATACCGACGTTCTGTTCTTCGTTCTGGCCTTTCAGGTCAGCCAGTTTGGCCGCAACGCGAACCAGCGCAACACCACCACCGGCAACCACGCCTTCTTCAACCGCAGCACGGGTCGCGTGCAGGGCGTCATCAACGCGGGCTTTTTTCTCTTTCATTTCAACTTCGGTAGCGGCACCGACTTTGATCACCGCAACACCGCCAGCCAGTTTCGCTACGCGTTCTTGCAGTTTTTCACGATCATAGTCAGAGGTTGCTTCTTCGATCTGTTTGCGGATCTGACCAACGCGGCCCTGGATAGCGGCTTCTTCACCCACGCCATCGATGATGGTGGTGGTGTCTTTGTTGATAACAACGCGTTTTGCCTGGCCCAGGTCTTCCAGGGTGGCTTTTTCCAGTTCCATACCGATCTCTTCAGAGATAACGGTACCGCCAGTCAGGGTAGCGATATCCTGCAGCATCGCTTTACGACGGTCGCCGAAGCCCGGTGCTTTAACCGCAGCCACCTTCACGATACCGCGCATGGTGTTAACCACCAGGGTAGCCAGCGCTTCGCCTTCAACGTCTTCAGCAATGATAACCAGCGGTTTGCCGGCTTTTGCTACTGCTTCCAGCACCGGCAGCATTTCGCGGATGTTGGATACTTTTTTGTCAGCCAGCAGGATGAACGGGCTTTCCAGTTCAACCGCACCAGTTTCTGGTTTGTTGATGAAGTAAGGAGACAGGTAACCGCGGTCGAACTGCATACCTTCAACCACGTCCAGTTCGTCTTCCAGACCGGTACCGTCTTCAACGGTGATCACGCCTTCTTTACCGACTTTATCCATTGCTTCAGCAATCAGCTTACCAACGGTTTCATCGGAGTTAGCGGAGATAGTACCAACCTGCGCAATCGCTTTAGAGTCAGCACACGGTACAGACAGCGCTTTCAGCTCTTCAACTGCCGCGGCAACGGCTTTGTCGATCCCGCGTTTCAGATCCATCGGGTTCATACCGGCGGCAACGGCTTTCAGGCCTTCGTTAACGATGGACTGTGCCAGAACAGTTGCAGTGGTAGTACCGTCACCCGCAGCGTCGTTCGCTTTAGAGGCAACTTCTTTTACCATCTGAGCGCCCATATTTTCGAACTTGTCTTCCAGTTCGATTTCACGAGCAACGGAAACACCATCTTTAGTGATGGTCGGCGCGCCGAAGGATTTATCCAGCACTACGTTACGGCCTTTCGGGCCCAGAGTGACTTTAACTGCATCTGCCAGTACGTTAACGCCGCGCAGCATTTTCACACGAGCGTCGCTACCAAATTTTACGTCTTTAGCTGCCATTCTTTCCTACCTCAAATTTGTTCGGTTTAGCGCAAATGATTAAGCTTCAACAATTGCCAGAATGTCGGATTCAGACATGATCAGCACTTCTTCGTTGTCGATCTTTTCAGCTTTTACACCGTAGCCATCGTTGAAAATAACGATATCGCCAACTTTTACGTCCAGCGGTTTCATTTCGCCATTTTCAAGGATGCGGCCATTGCCAACAGCCAGCACTTCACCACGAGTAGATTTGCCCGCAGCGGAGCCGGTCAGAACGATGCCGCCAGCAGATTTGGATTCAACTTCTTTACGCTTGACGATCACACGATCATGCAATGGACGAATTTTCATTGATAACTCTCCTTTGAGAAAGTCCGTAACGGTTGTTGGGTTGCGCCGGGGTGTATATTCACCTCAGCTGGTGACGAAAGAGATGGGGATGGGGTATCCCGCCTTCAAGGGGGAAAATGAAAAAAATTTTCCTGATGCGGCTTTGCCGACAAAAATTCGCTGAACCCTGCAAAATACAGGGATTTAGCCGCCATCATCGCAAAACCCGGTTGTGCTACCATTGGCCTTTCTTTCTCGCAGGGCAGGGTCATGAGCGGTCTTAAACAAGCGCTGGGGTTAACCCAGGGCATCGGCTTACTTTCCACCTCGTTACTGGGCACGGGGGTATTCGCGGTACCGGCCCTGGCAGCCACGGTGGCCGGTGATAATAGCCTGTGGGCCTGGCCGGTGCTGATCCTGCTGGTATTTCCGATTGCTATCGTTTTTGCCAGCCTTGGCCGCCACTACCCCAGCGCGGGCGGCGTGGCGCATTTTGTCGGCCTGGCGTTCGGCCCCCGCCTTGAGCGGGTCACCGGCTGGCTATTCCTTTCGGTTATCCCCGTTGGGCTACCCGCGGCCCTGCACATCGCCACCGGGTTCGGCCAGGCGCTGTTTGGCTGGCACGATACCCAGTTGCTCCTGGCGCAACTGGGCACCCTGGCCATTATCTGGTGGGTGGGTGCCCGGGGGGCCAGCACCAGTGCCAATTTACAGGTAATCGTGGCGCTGCTGATCGTTGCGCTGATCGCGGCTATCTGGCTGGCGGGGGGCATGACTGTCAGCCGTATCCCGTTCCCGGCGGTCAACCAGATTAACCAGCCGCAACTGTTCGCCGCGCTCTCGGTAATGTTCTGGTGCTTTGTCGGGCTGGAGGCATTCGCCCATCTGGCCACTGAATTTCGTAACCCGATGCGCGATTTCCCCAGAGCCCTGATAATTGGCCTGCTGCTGGCCGGTGCGGTTTACTGGGCCTGTACCGCCATCGTGCTGCACTTTCATGCCTTTGGTGCCGATCGGGCCGCCGCGGCTTCACTGCCCACCATCGTGGTACAGCTCTTTGGGGTTAACGCCCTGTGGATCGCCTGCATTATTGGCTACCTGGCCTGCTTTGCCAGCCTGAATATCTATATCCAGAGCTTTGCCCGGCTGGTGTGGTCACAAGCCCAGCGCAAACCCGCCAGTTATCTGGCCCAGCTCAGCGCCCGCCAGCTACCGGTCAATGCCCTGAAGCTGGTGCTTGGCTGCTGTGTGGTGAGCTCGCTGGTTATCTATCTGGTGGGGATTAACCTGAATACCCTGATCGTCTATGCCAACGGTATCTTCATCATGATTTACCTGCTGTGTATGCTGGCGGGCTGCCGGTTACTGACAGGGAAAAGCCGCCTGCTGGCGGTGCCTGGCGCGCTGCTGTGCCTCGGACTGTTGCTGATGATCGGCTGGAAAAGCCTGTATGCGCTGATCGTGCTGGCGGCGCTCTGGTGGTTGCTCCCTCCTGGGGTGGCCAGCGACCGGGCGCAAAAAAACGCCGGGTAACCCCGGCGTTTCACTGCACCACGTTGCCCCAACAGCGGGGAGCGTGCTTATTGATGGTGGTCTTTATCGTCCAGTCGCTGTTGCTCATCGCTCTTACGCTGAAATTCACCGTCAAACGTCTGGCCACCGCCGGTGCCGCCACCAGCGCTAAAGCCCCCCGGGAAAGCGGAAAAACGCAGGTAAGGCATCAGCCGCAGGGTTAAATGCTTTTGTACCGGCGGCAGCAACAGCAGCAGGCCAAGGAAGTCAGTAAAGAAGCCGGGGAGCACTAACAACAGACCGGCGATGATCAGCGAGACGCTTTTGATCATTTCTGCTGCCGGGCTGACACCCTCCGCTATTTTCTGCTGCATCAGCATCAGATTCTTAAATCCCTGATTGCGGATCAGCGAGAAACCCACCATCGAGGTGAAAATCACCAGCAGCAGCGTTAACAGGACGCCAAGCACGTGTGCGACCTGTACAAAAATAGAGATTTCTACGTATACGTAGAGAAAAAATGCAATAAACGGTATCCAGCGCACCGTATTCTCCTGTCATGGGTGGCGTCTTCAGCGAGACGCCAGCTACACTCATATCCTGTTGTTAACAGATGGTGGCGCTTATGCCAAAAAGCAACCACCCGCCATAACAGTTTTTTGCGCGCATCATAATCAGTGAGTCGTTTCACAGAATCGGGAAGAGAATTTCGTTCCCCTGGTAATAAGTGATCCAGGTTACTGCTTTTCGCTATTATCAGAATATGATCATGGTCAGATGGCTGATTACGGACATAATATCGGTTAAAGCGTTAGACAACCAAAATATCCTGTGTGAGAGCAGGGTTCATCACTGGCAGACTGAATAAGAAGGTTCACATGCTCAATAACATTCGTATCGAAGAAGATTTGTTGGGGACCAGGGAAGTACCAGCGGATGCTTACTACGGCGTCCACACTCTGAGAGCGATTGAAAACTTTTACATCAGTAACAGTAAAATTAGCGATATCCCTGAATTTGTGCGCGGTATGGTGATGGTGAAGAAAGCCGCTGCACTTGCCAATAAAGAGCTACAAACCATTCCGAAAAGCATTGCTAACGCCATTGTCGCTGCCTGTGATGAAGTCCTGAACAACGGCAAATGCATGGATCAGTTCCCGGTAGACGTTTACCAGGGCGGTGCCGGTACCTCGGTGAACATGAACACCAACGAAGTGCTGGCGAACATCGGCCTTGAGCTGATGGGCCACCAGAAAGGGGAATACCAGTACCTCAACCCGAACGACCATGTTAACAAATGCCAATCCACTAACGATGCCTACCCGACCGGTTTCCGCATCGCGGTATATACCTCTATTGTCAAACTGGTGGACGCAATCCATCAGTTGGAAGACGGCTTTAAACGTAAAGCCACAGAATTCGCGGATATCCTGAAAATGGGCCGTACCCAGCTCCAGGATGCGGTGCCGATGACCCTCGGCCAGGAATTCCACGCTTTCAATGTACTGCTGAACGAAGAAACCAAAAACCTGCTGCGTACCGCAGAGCTGCTGCTGGAGGTCAACCTCGGCGCTACCGCCATTGGTACCCGCCTGAACACTCCGGACGGCTACCAGCAACTGGCCGTGCAGAAACTGGCGGAAGTCAGCAACCTGCCGGTGGTGGCAGCGGAAGATTTGATTGAAGCCACGTCAGACTGCGGCGCTTATGTCATGGTCCACAGCTCCCTGAAACGCCTGGCGGTGAAGCTATCCAAAATCTGTAACGACCTGCGCCTGCTCTCTTCCGGCCCGCGGGCTGGCCTGAACGAAATCAACCTGCCAGAACTGCAGGCGGGGTCGTCCATTATGCCGGCGAAAGTTAACCCGGTGGTCCCGGAAGTGGTCAACCAGGTCTGCTTTAAAGTCATTGGTAACGACACCACGGTGACCATGGCGTCCGAAGCGGGCCAGCTGCAGCTTAACGTGATGGAGCCGGTTATCGGCCAGGCGCTGTTTGAGTCAGTCCATATTCTGACCAATGCCTGCTATAACCTGCTGGAAAAATGCATTAACGGCATCACGGCAAATAAAGAAGTGTGCGAAAGCTACGTGTATAACTCCATCGGCATCGTGACCTACCTGAACCCGTTCATTGGCCACCATAACGGTGACATTGTCGGTAAGATTTGTGCCGAAACCGGGAAAAGTGTCCGGGAAGTGGTGCTGGAGCGCGGCCTGCTGACCGAAGCAGAGCTGGATGATATTTTCTCACCGCAGAACCTGATGCACCCGGCCTACAAAGCGAAACGTTATACCGATGAAAGCGAACAGTAACCGTCCCGGGTTAACATAATCCTTAAAGGCACGTCCGGAGTGACGTGCCTTTTTCTTTTTATAATGAAACAAATAAACAACAATTAATCATCTTCAAGTTAACCAACAAGGAAGCATTTATGTTTGGAGCTGAACTCGTTATCGTCCTATTGGCGATCTACCTCGGCGCCCGGCTCGGTGGCATAGGCATTGGCTTTGCTGGCGGTCTGGGCGTATTGGTACTTACCCTCGTCTTTCAAATCAACCCTGGCGCTATCCCCTTTGATGTTATTGAGATAATCATGGCGGTGATTGCCGCTATCGCCGCAATGCAAATTGCCGGCGGGATGGATTATCTGGTGAGCCTGGCAGAGCGCCTGCTGCGCAGTCACCCCAAATACATTACCTTTCTCGCCCCGCTGGTCACCTGGTTTATGACCATCCTGGCGGGTACCGGCCATACCGCGTTTTCGACCCTGCCGGTTATTACCGAAGTGGCCAAAGAGCAGGGCATCCGCCCTTCCCGACCGCTCTCTATCGCGGTTATCGCCTCCCAGATAGCCATCACCGCCTCACCTATCTCCGCCGCGGTGGTGTTTTTTGCCGGGCTGCTGGAGCCGATGGGCGTCAGCTATTTGACCCTGCTGGGGATCTGTATTCCGGTGACCCTGGTGGCGGTAATGATAACCGCCGTGTTGTGTAACTTCCTCGGCTGTGAATTAAAAGACGATCCGGTGTATCAGGAGCGTCTGGCAAAAGGCGAAGTAAAACTGCGCGGCAGCCAGGTTTTTGAACTGAAACCTTACGCTAAACGCTCCGTGCTGCTGTTCCTGATAGGGATTGTGGCGGTGATGTTCTACGCCACCGCCATCAGCGATACCGTGGGCCTGATCCAGAACCCGGTGCTGCCGCGTAACGAAGCCATCGTGGTGTTTATGCTGACCATCGCCACCCTGATTTGTATTACCTGTAAGGTGGATACCGGCGAAATCCTTAACGCCAGCACCTTTAAATCCGGGATGAGTGCCTGTGTCTGCGTACTGGGCGTGGCCTGGCTGGGTGATACCTTCGTCAAGCACCACATTCAGGATATCCAGGCGGTTGCCGGCGACCTGCTGCAAACCTACCCGTGGCTGCTGGCGGTGGTGCTGTTCTTTGCCGCAACCCTGCTCTATTCCCAGGCGGCCACCACCAAAGCGCTGATGCCCGCGGCCCTGATGTTGGGGGTCACCCCGCTGACAGCCATTGCCTCGTTTGCGGCGGTATCCGCCCTGTTCGTGCTGCCCACCTACCCAACCCTGCTGGCGGCAGTGGAAATGGACGACACCGGTTCCACCCGGATTGGCAAATATGTCTTTAACCATGCATTCCTGATCCCCGGGGTGGTCGCCATTGCGCTGTGCGTGATCCTCGGCTTCCTGGTCGGCGGCATGGTGCTGTAATCCTCTGATCAAGTGGGCCGCATTCCGGCCCACTTTCCATTTCCTGTTTCTGTCATCTCATCATGCTATAGTGCCCTTCTGATTTGCTCAGACGAGGTGAACCATGACTGCGACCCAGGCTGTTGTTGTACTTTGCACGACCCCGGATGAAGCCAGTGCCCAGGAGCTTGCGGCGTTAGTGTTAGGCGAAAAGCTTGCGGCCTGCGCCACCCTGCTGCCCGGCGCGACCTCACTCTATTACTGGGAAGGGAAACTGGAGCAGGAATACGAAGTGCAAATGATCCTCAAAACCGATCAGTCCCATCTGGATGCGCTGATGGTCACCCTGAAACAACATCACCCCTATAAAACCCCTGAAATTCTGGCACTCCCGGTTGCCCATGGAGAGAGTGAGTACCTGTCATGGCTTTACGCTTCATTACGCTGATACTGCTGTTTTTCAGCACCACCGCATCTGCGGGCCTGTTTAGTCATCAGGGCAATAGCCGTTTTGCCCCGGTAGATCAGGCGTTTGCTTTCGAATTTCGCCAGCAGGATCACCAGCTGGCCCTGAGCTGGGATATCCAGCCCGGCTATTATCTGTACCAGAAACAGATCCGTCTGGTGCCGGAAAACGCCCGAATTACCCCGCCCGCGTTGCCGGGGGGCGAGCCCCACGAAGACGAATTTTTTGGTAAAACCACCGTATATCGCCAGGGGCTGAAACTGGCCGTCAATCTTCCTGAGGTCCAGCGCGGTGGGCAGCTTAGCGTGACCTACCAGGGCTGTGCCGATGCCGGTTTTTGCTACCCGCCAGAAACCAAAGTGATCCCGCTGAATGCGGTGGCCCCGCAGCCTGGCGCACCGGTAGCTGAGCCCACCATCGCCCAGGCACCGGCCCCGGAAACCGCGGCACCCAAACTGCCCTTTTCTGCCCTCTGGGCGCTGTTAATTGGTATCGGGGTCGCCTTCACCCCCTGCGTTTTGCCGATGTATCCGCTGATTTCCGGGATAGTGCTCGGTGGCCAGCAGCGCCCCGGCACCGCCAGAGCGCTGCTGCTGGCTTTTGTTTATGTGCAGGGGATGGCGCTGACCTATACCGCCCTCGGGCTGGTGGTGGCCGCGGCCGGGCTGCAATTCCAGGCGGCATTACAAAACCCCTGGGTGCTGATTGGCATTTCGGCCCTGTTTGTCTTGCTGGCGCTGTCAATGTTTGGCCTGTTTACGCTCCAGCTCCCTTCCTCGCTGCAAACCCGTCTCACCCTGTGGAGTAACCGCCAGCAGGGCGGCTCGCTGTTCGGGGTATTCGCCATGGGGGCCCTGGCCGGGCTGATCTGCTCCCCCTGCACCACCGCACCGCTGAGTGCGATCCTGCTGTATATCGCCCAGAGCGGTAATATGCTGGCCGGTGGTGGGACGCTGTATCTGTATGCCCTGGGGATGGGGCTGCCGCTGATCCTGATTACGGTATTTGGTAGCCGCCTGCTGCCGCGCAGTGGCCCGTGGATGGAGCATGTCAAAACCGCCTTTGGTTTTGTTATCCTCGCCCTGCCGGTGTTCCTGCTGGAGCGGGTGCTCGGTGAACTGTGGGGCGTGCGCCTGTGGAGTGCGCTGGGGATCGCTTTTTTTGGCTGGGCGTTTATCACCAGCCTGAACGCCGAACGCCGCTGGGGACGGGTGCTGCAAATCGTGCTGTTTGCCGCCGCCCTGATCAGCGCCAGCCCGCTACAAGATTGGGTATTTGGCCAATCCCACCAGGCCGCAGCGGCAGATCACCTGACCTTCACCCGGATTAACAGCGTGGACGATCTTGATAAGGCCCTGGCCGCTGCCCAGGCGAAGGGCAAGCCGGTGATGCTTGATCTGTATGCTGACTGGTGTGTGGCCTGTAAAGAGTTCGAAAAATATACCTTCAGCGCGCCACAAGTACAGCAGGCGCTGTCCGGCGCCGTATTATTGCAGGCTGATGTCACGGCAAACAGCCCGCAGGATGTGGCCTTGCTCCAGCGCTTGCAGGTGCTGGGTTTACCCACGATTGTCTTTTTTGGTCGCGATGGCACCGAACCCCAGGGAACGCGCGTTACCGGGTTTATGGATGCGGCGGCCTTTGAAGCACATTTGCACAATCATCTGCGGTAAATAACACTCTATGGGGGGGATCTACCGTTGGATAAAACAGAGGATATTAACGTGCAACGCGAAGAAACATTAGAGCTTGCTCTGCAAGTCCTTGAACATCAGGGGCTTGCAAATACAACACTGGAGATGGTTGCCCGGAAAGCGGGGCTCTCGCTGGCGGAATTACGCCGTTTCTGGCCGGATACCGAAGCCCTGCTGTATGACGCGCTGCGTTATCATAGCCAGCAAATTGAGGCCTGGCGGCGTCAGGTTTTTTATGACGACACCATGAGCGCCCACGCCAAGTTGCTGGCGCGTTATGCCGGTCTTACCACCTGCGTGAGTAACCAGCGTTACCCGGGGTGCTTGTTTGTAGCGGCCTGTAGCTTTTTCCCGGATGCGGCACACCCGATTCACCAGTTGGCTAATCAGCAAAAACGCGCGGCATGGGAGTTCACTCACGCCCTGTTAACCCAACTGGAAGTGGATGACCCGGCTATGGTGGCTGAACAGATGGAACTGGTGCTGGAGGGCTGCCTGAGCCGCCTGCTGGTCAAACGCAGCCAGGCCGATGTGGATACCGCCCGCCATCTGGCAGAAGATATTTTGCGCTTTGCCTGCTGCCGTACCGCCGGTGCGCTGACCTGAAATTCACCAATTACGGGCGTTTTGACTGAAAATCAGCCAATCAACACGCAATTTGGCTTTTTTTAGTGGAAAACCGTTGACGCTCCAGCGCCTTTACGGTTTAATGCGCCCCGTTGCCCGGATAGCTCAGTCGGTAGAGCAGGGGATTGAAAATCCCCGTGTCCTTGGTTCGATTCCGAGTCCGGGCACCACTATTCATAAGGCCTTGCTGAAAAGCGAGGCTTTTTTCGTTTCTGGCTACGGTAGATTTCTGGTAGTTACAGAACGTTATTTGTTTGCTGGATTCTTCGTCGTTTTCTTAGTTGTTCTTTGCTTTTAAAAACATCTATACCCTCTAATGTGTCTATATCTTGCCCCCGGCTACGGTCTCTCTACGGTCAGTTACGGTTTCTCTTCTCTCTGGTTGTTCATAATGATTCAAAAACGCGGGGGAAATGGGGGAATCGGTATTTAGCCTTAATCTACTGGTCTTTAAGGGTTTCTGATACGGGGAAAACAGTGGGGGACTCCCCTTCTGCACTCGGGGGCAATCTGATCACATACATTTCCCACCTGTTGTTCGGGGAAACCCACCTTTCCGCCCACTAGAATAAAAGTCTATTTTCCTTTTAAGTCATATGATCATGACACTTCCCCGTTTCCCCCGTCAAAATAAAACCATTCCAGTGAGATGTAATACGAACTGACTCAGACACATATTATTTCTTTGAGTACCTTCCCACGGCATCTTTACCCTTCAGACCAGATCAGGACCGTAAAGCCTGTATCGTCTGCTTTTCACGTCTTTATTCCTCTTCTGTGGCACCTGCATACCCTTCGCCACAACAGTAAATCCACTCTGTCATAAACACTGCCGTACCAGGGATGGCTCAACCCTGACGTTCTTTACGCCAATCAAGGAGCTAATATGTGCAGCCTGACACGCTTTCGTTTTACTAATCAGCTCATCAAATGCCTTCCCCCTAATCCACCTGAGAGTTATGATTATCGATAAAGAATACGCACTTGTAGATGCGACCGGCTTTGTTGAATAAATCGAACTTTTAGCCGAAATTAGGATCAGATCACCACACTCCTGACCCTGTAGCGACATCCTGTGACAAAGCAAAAGTTCAAA